>JAISGQ010000041.1 GCA_031262985.1 Oscillospiraceae bacterium | reverse complement strand
AACAAAACAATGCAAGAAAAGCCCCAAAAAACCATATGCGAAAGCTTTTTCGCGCTTTTCTTTGTTGTTTTCTAAGTTAATTTAGAATCGGACAGCGTCCTAAGTCGCTCTCCGCAGAGGGCGAAACTCTTTAATCGTCAGAAAAACGCAGGAGGGGTAGCTACAAATGTCCCTAAGGACATTTGTAGCGCAGGGAAACCCTCGTCGGGGGTTTCCCTGTGTAGGTCGCCTTGCGACCTACTTATTGCTAAGAGTTTTACTGAAATTCATAGACTTTTATAAGACTTTCAAGTGTATATTATTTTTCGTTGCTTTCTTCCTCATGTTTGCAAAAATTTAATTGTTATTATATCTCAATTGTGTTACAATATTAGGGTATTATTCGAGATGAATACTTATGTTTTACTCCAATCACGCAAATTAGGTGTTAGTATTAGTCGGTTGAGCAAGTAGGTCGCAAGGCGACCTACACAGGGAACCCCCGACGAGGGTTCCCTACGAAAAATGTCCAGCGGGACATTTTTCTACCCTCCTGCGTTTTTCTGACGATAAAGGATTTCGTCATCTGCGGATGACGACTTAGGGTGCTACCCTAAGAACCCGCAAGCCTTTAAAAAGGCTTGACCTAAATTTCCCCTCTTTGGCAACAGATTGGAGTTTGGTGATTTGCCGCCTTGGCAATAAATTTAAATTGGTTGTTAGACAAAGCGTTATTTTATAAAATTTTATTTTGGTTAAGGGGTTTTTTGGAAATGTCTTTGGTAATTAGAGTTTTTGTTGAAAAAAAGAGCGGCTACGATGTTGAAGCTAAAAGCTATCTCAGCGATTTGAGGGATAATCTGGAGATAAAATCACTCAAGTCGCTGCGGCTTTTAAACCGATACGACATATCGGGCTTGACCGCCGAGCAGTACGCCATGGCAAAGGGCACAATATTTTCCGAGCCTAATGCCGACGACGTCTATGAGGAGTGCTTCGAGTGCGCAGAGGGCGACATAGCCTTCGCGACCGAGTACCTCCCCGGGCAGTTCGACCAGAGAGCCGATTCGGCGGCGCAGTGCGTGCAGCTCCTGACCTGTGAGGAGAGACCGCTCATTCGCACCGCGCAGGTATTCATCCTCTCCGGCGGCTTGACCGAGGAGGAGACGGCGAAAATCAAAAAATACATAATCAACCCCGTTGAGTCGAGAGAGGCTTTAATGGACAAGCCCGACACCCTTTTGCAGAATTACGATATTCCGCTGTCAGTCGAAACTCTCACCGGCTTTATCTCCCGCTCGGACGAGGAGATTGAGCAGTATCACGCGGAGATGGGCTTTGCCATGACCGCGAATGACTTGATTTTCTGCCGCGACTATTTCCGCGATACGGAAAAGCGCGACCCTACCATAACGGAAATCAAGGTCATAGACACCTATTGGAGCGACCATTGCCGACACACTACCTTCCTCACCATACTTGAGGAGATAAAGGTGACGAAGGGCGATTTCAAGAAAACCCTCGAAAAGGCACTTAGTAACTACTTAGCCGCGAGAAAAGAGATTTACACCGATAAGTACAAGCCCGTCACCATGATGGACATGGGCACAATCGGAGCTAAGGTAATCAGGAGGAGAGGTCTCCTCGACGACCTTGATTTGAGTGAGGAGATTAACGCCTGCTCCATTGAAGTGCCTGTAATTATCGACGGACAGGCACAGCAGTGGCTCATTCAGTTTAAGAACGAAACCCACAATCACCCCACAGAAATAGAGCCGTTCGGAGGAGCGGCAACCTGCCTCGGCGGCGCGATACGAGACCCACTCTCAGGCAGAGCATATGTCTATCAGGCAATGCGCGTCACAGGCGCGGCAGACCCCACCGTCCCTGTAGCAGACACCATTCCGGGCAAATTGCCCCAGAGGAAGATTACGACCAAGGCGGCGGCGGGCTACTCCTCCTACGGCAATCAGATAGGACTTGCCACAGGGCAGGTCACGGAACTGTACCACGCGGGATACGCCGCGAAACGCATGGAGATAGGCGCGGTTGTCGGCGCGTCTCCTAAGGAGAACGTGAGGAGAGAAGAGCCTAAGCCGGGCGACGTCGTGGTTCTCCTCGGCGGCAGGACAGGACGCGACGGCTGCGGAGGAGCTACAGGCTCATCCAAGGCGCATACAGGCGAATCTCTTGAAACCTGCGGTGCGGAGGTGCAGAAGGGCAATCCCCCGACAGAGAGGAAAATCCAGCGTTTGTTCACTCGTTCTGAGGTGACAGTACTCATAAAGAGGTGCAACGATTTCGGCGCGGGCGGCGTGTGCGTCGCTATAGGCGAGCTTGCCGACGGGCTGAGTATACGCCTCGACGACGTTCGGAAAAAGTATGACGGACTTGACGGCACGGAGCTGGCAATCTCCGAATCACAGGAGAGAATGGCGGTAGTCCTCGGTAAAGAGGATGCCGAGAAGTTCATAGCATACGCAAACGAGGAGAACCTCGAGGCGTATGAGGTCGCGTGGATTACGGAAAATCCCCGCCTTAAAATGAAGTGGAACGGCAGTGTGATAGTTGATATTTCGCGCGAATTTCTCAACACAAACGGAGTAAAGCAGCTTGCGAAGGCAAAGCTTGTCTCCCCGTCTAAGGCGGAGGACTACAGGCACGCAGTTCCCGCGTCACTCGCGGATAAACCGCTCTCAGAAGCAATCGCGGCGAATATGTCGCGTTTGGAGGTGTGTTCGCAGAAGGGCTTGTCCGAGCGGTTCGACTCCTCCATAGGCGCGGCTACCGTTCTCATGCCGTTTGCGGGCGAGAACCAGCTTACGCCTGAGGAGGCGATGGTCGCGAAAATACCCTTGAAGCAGGGAGAGACCGACTGCGCTACTGCCATGAGCTACGGCGGTATTCCGGGCATATTGAAGTGGAGCCCCTACCACGGCGCGGCATACGCAGTTGTGGAGTCTCTGTCGAAGCTGCTTGCGGTAGGCGCAGACCCGCTCACCGCGCGGCTTACATTTCAGGAGTACTTCGAGCGTCTGCGCGGCAAGAGCAAGCGTTGGGGAAAGCCCGTCGCGGCACTGCTCGGCGCGCTTGAGGCTCAGATGAAGCTTAATATCCCCTCAATCGGAGGGAAGGACTCCATGTCGGGTTCATTCGACGAGCTTGACGTGCCTCCCACACTTGTCAGCTTCGCCATCTCAATGACAAGCGCGGAGAAGACAATCTCCGCCGCGTTTGGGCAGGGCGGCTTAAAGGTAGTGTTCTTCCCTGTCCCCGAAAACGAGGAGACACGTATGCCGAAGTGGAAGAGCCTTCGCGCTATGTACAGCGCGGTGTATGAGCTTATTAAGGACGGAAAAATCCTCTCAGCGTCAGTCGTCAAGGAGGGAGGAGTTGCCGCCGCTGTCTGCAAGATGTGCTTCGGCAACGATATAGGCTTCGATTTCGCACCCAAATATTCCGTAGACACTCCCGAGGTCAGAGAGCTTCTCTTTGCACCTCTCTCAGGAGGAGTTGTCGCCGCGCTTGCACCTGACACAGTGCTGCCGAAGGGCGTTCACTTTGTAGAAATAGGCTGCACGGAGAAGTGCGGACTGCTGAGAATAGGCGGCGAAATTATTGATGTTGACGACATAAAGGACAAATGGATGGGTACATTAGAAAACGTGTTCCCCAATAAGCCGTCCTCCGAGCCGACTATGCTCACTGTTCCCGAACATAAGGAGAGAGCGGCTATGCCCTCGCGTCCCGCCGCTATCGCAAAGCCGAGGGTGTTTATCCCCGTGTTCCCCGGAACAAACTGCGAGTACGACACGGCGAGAGCTTTCAGTAAAGCAGGCGCAGTGCCTGAGATTTTTGTAGTGCGGAATCTCTCCTCCTCCGACATTGAAAACAGCATAAGAGAGATGACGAGGATAATTGAAAACAGCCAGATTATCATGATTCCCGGCGGCTTTTCGGGAGGAGACGAGCCGGACGGTTCGGGCAAGTTCATAGCTACTACATTCAGAAATCCGATGATTGCCGCCGCCGTCACTAATCTCCTCGAGAAGAGAGACGGGCTGATGCTGGGAATCTGCAACGGTTTTCAGGCACTCATCAAGCTCGGACTGCTCCCCGAGGGCAGGATTACCGACATAGAGCCGGAGTTCCCCACGCTCACATTCAACACACTCGGTCGTCACGTGTCGAGGATGGTGTACACTAAGGTGTCTTCCGTTCTCTCTCCGTGGCTCTCCGGCTGCAATGTGGGAGATATACACGCAGTGCCGGTGTCGCACGGCGAGGGACGGTTCATAGGAAGCGAGGCAGTTATTAATACTCTCATTGAGAGAGGGCAGATAGCCACGCAGTATGTAGACCCGAGCGGAACTCCTTCATCTGATATTCTGTGGAATCCCAACGGTTCTGTAGCCGCAATAGAGGGCATAACCTCCGCAAACGGCAGAGTACTCGGCAAGATGGCACACTCGGAGCGAATGGGAGATAATCTCTACAAGAATGTTCCGGGGGAGAAGGACCAGAAGATATTCGAGTCGGGAGTTAGATACTTCGGGTAGAGGGATAGAATTTGCAGATACTTAACACTACACGGAAAGGATGAATGATATATGGCATTAGGTAAGAAAGCGCCTGTCTATAAAAAAGCAGTGCCGAAAAAAGAGACCTTCATGAAGTTCTTCAACAGAACCTGCGATAAGACCTACCGCCACGCGTTTGAGTATTCATTTAATCACGATGATGCGATAATTGTCACGCAGAACGCCTATGTCTATATGTACAACCACCTTTCCGATTTGAGAAAGAGTGCCTCAGTCGAAGCGTGGCAGAGGAAGTGCATCGACGCCTCCTTCAGGGAGACTATGAGGAGCAAGCGGCTCTCTCTCATTCACGAGAAGGAGGCGGGAGAAGAACCCGAACCCCTCAGCGAATACCAGAGGGAGAATATCTGGAGCAAAATCAACAAGCTGGGGAGCATTGACCCGTGGAGATTAGTCCCCATTCCGGGAAAGTCCTCCATCTTCTCAGTTGTGAAGGACAGATACGTCTCCGATTTGAGCATGATGTCGCTCTCCGAAATACTAAAGCTTGCCGCTGCCGCGCTTGCTATCATAGGAGTACTGGGCGGCGGAGTGTACCTTGCCGTTCGTGCGATAAACGACGACAGCGCAGTCAGCGTGCTGACTACGGAGGAGATATTTATCGACGAGAGCAAGTATCTTCTCTCCTCTGCGCCGGATGTGTCGGTTGACCAAGCGGAGATAGACCGTCTCACAAGCGAGGCGGAGCGGGTCGCCAGCCGAGCGGCTTACGAGTCGCGGCTTGCCTCCGAGCGGGAGATGTCGTCAGTGGCGAAGGCGGAGTACGTCGCGGTGTCCTCCGAACCGCTTCTCTACTATGAGCTGTTTTTAAGCTCGCAAGAACCCGTCTACACTCCCCCCGAGGAGATAAAGATGACAGCGGGAGAGCCTAAACCCACCAACGACCCTATCGCAGATGCGTGGATAAACGCTCTTATCGAGTCCGTTCCAAAGGGCGAGGAGAGTGAAGCCGAGTACCTTTACAGCATATATAAGGCAGTAGGAGCAAAATTCAAGTACGCGCATACCGATTTCGAGAGCAAAACGGAAATTGACATGATAAAGTACTTCATACAAACAGGCGAGGGCGACAGCAGACACTACTCCGCAGTATTAGGAGCGGTCTACCGTATGCTCGGCTACGATTGCACCACTGTCAGCGGAAGCTTTGTCATGAACAGAGGCACATCGTATGAGAAGTATGTCGAGCATTGGTGGAACTCCATCATGCTCAACGGCACGCGGTACTACCTCGATTTGGAGGCGGACAGCAACGCCGACGGAAGCATTGTCAGAAACTACTACTTCCTCGCAACGCAGGGCAACCCCCTGTGGGAGGTTTATAAGAGAGACCACCACGAAGGCGGTTAGATGGTGTCTGCACCGCATAGTATAACATACAGCAGGAGATGATATTTTGAAGGTCACATTACTGGCACACACCCACTTACCTGAGCAGATAGTGGCATCCGCCGCGAAGCTGTGCTACTCGCCCTCCTCCATAGACGGCTTGATGAGCGGCTTGACAAGCGAAAAGACCGAGTCCTTCCTCGATATGCTATCGGAGATAGGACACGAAAGCCCCATAGAACACGCGAGTTTCACCTTCGGGATTGAGGGCGTTTCCCGCTCTCTGCTGGCGCAGATTACGCGCCACAGGATTGCCTCCTTCAGCGTGCAGAGCCAGAGATATGTGAGCGAGACGGAGTTTGAATATGTGATTCCTCCCGAAATTGACGCGATTCCCGAGGCACGGGAGGTATTCCTTCAGGCGATGGAGGAGGATTTAAATCACTACAACGAGCTTGTCTTGATACTCAAGGAGAAGCACTCCGCGAGCCTGAGGCAGGAGGGCGTACCCGAGGCTCAAATTGAGAGAAAAGCTGAAAAATCAGCCATAGAGGACGCGCGGTTTGTACTCCCGAACGCCTGTGTCACGAAGATGATTGTCACAATGAACGCCCGCAGTCTACATAACTTCTTCGCCCACCGTTGCTGCAACCGCGCCCAGTGGGAGATACGGGAGCTTGCCTGCTCCATGCGAAGGCTCGTGCTGGAGGTAGCTCCCGCCCTCTTCAAGCGGTGCGGACCGCCCTGCCTGTACGGCAAATGCGCCGAGGGGAAGATGACCTGCGGCAAGATGAGCGAGGTTCGCAGAAGCTTTGGAGTAGGGGAGTAGCATATGGGCAGGCTGATTGTAATTGAGGGGCTTGACGGAGTGGGAAAGGCGACACAAACCGCTCTGCTCGAGGAAAAACTGAAGGACAGCGGGGCGAGTGTAAAGCGAGTTAGCTTTCCTGACTACGCGTCTCCCGCCTCCGCTCCGCTTAAGATGTATCTCGGCGGACAGTTGGGACAAAAGCCCGCAGATGTAGGCGCGTATGCCGCCTCCTGCTTTTTTGCGGTAGACCGCTACGCCTCCTACAAAACAGGGTGGGAGGAGGACTACCTCGGCGACACGCTGATAATCTGCGACAGATACGCGACCTCCAACTTCCCCTTCCAGCTCCCGAAGCTGAAAAGGGAGGAGTGGGATGCTTTTATTGCATTTGAGAATGATTTCGAGTATAATAAACTGATGCTCCCCTCTCCGTCGCTTGTGATTTATCTCTCCATGCAGCCCGATTTCGCCCGTAAGCTCATGAATAAGCGGTATGAGGGCGACAAATCGAAGATGGATTTGCACGAGAGCGATGTGTCCTACCAGCTTGAGTGCTACGAGGCGGCTGAGTACGCCTGCGAGAAGCTTGGGTGGAGTAAAATTTGCTGCACAGAGGACGGGGAACTCCGCTCCGTGGAGGAGATAAGCAGAGAGGTATATGACACAGTCGCGGCAAGCGGGTTGGTATAGTGGGGGCGTAGACCTCAAAGTCGCGGCAAGCGGACTGGTGTATAGTGGGGCGTAGACCTCACAGTCGCGGCAAGCGGGCTGGTATAGTGAGGCATAGACCTCACGCCACGGCAAGCGGAATTGTTGGGGATAACGGGGGACACACAGGGCTACATAGTATTAGGGAACAGCCATAGGGAAAGACCCCTCATTGAAAGGACAGGAACTTCATTTATGTTAGATTTTCACTCGCCGAAGCTCGGCGATATTGAGTGGGTGCGTTCTGCACTCCGCCACTCAAAGCACAAAGGGTGCTACTACACCTTCGCCACGATGTATTCGTGGGCACTGAGGTACAACACAGAGATAGCAGGATACAAGGATATGCTTTTCAGCCGAGGCGGAAAAGACCAATCCTACTACATATACCCCGTAGGAAAGTATGATGTAAGCGAGGCGATTTCCCTCATCTCCGAGGACGCGGCGAGCAGGGGTATAGATAAGCTTACCATAATAGCCGAGGAGTGGCAGAAGGAGGAACTGGAGGCGGCGTTCCCCGAACGGTTTGAGTGCGTACTCAGCCGCGACGACTGCGACTACGTCTACAACTCCTCCGACCTCATTGACCTTGCGGGGAGGAAATATCACGGCAAGAGGAATCACATATCGAAATTCAAGCGAAATTACGAAAACTACACATATGAGGATATAACCGAAAGCTCAATCCCCGAATGTATGGAGGTACTGCGTAAGTGGTGCGACGGCATGGAGATTGACTACACAAACGAAATTTATCCCGAATACGAGGCAATCAGGCGGTGCTTTGCCGATATGGAGTTGCTCGGCATAATAGGAGGACTTATCAGAGTGTCCGGCAGTGTGGTGGCGTTCACCTTGGGTGAGCGGCTCAATGAAGATACATTTGTGGTGCATTTTGAGAAGGCAATCCCCGACTTCGGGGAGGCGTATACGGTAATCAATCAGTCGTTCGCAGAGCGGCGGCTGAAGGAGTACAAATACATAAACAGGGAAGAAGATTTAGGCATGGAGGGCTTACGCAAGGCGAAGCTTTCATATAATCCCGCTTTTTTGGTAAACAAATACTACATCAAGGAGCTGTGAATCCGCTGTGATAACTCTTGCCCGCGACGGAATGAGAAACGACTTAGAGCGAATATGGAGGCTGTGCTTCCCGAGTGATTCTCTTGAGTACGTTAAGTTTTTCTTTGATAACAGATACAACCCCAACAAGTGCATTGTCTACGTCGATGAGGAGGTAGGGCGTCCCGTTGCCATGATTCACCTGTTCGACGCTAATATAACCGAGGACTACGACATTGTCCCCGTGCATTATCTGTATGCCGCGGCTACGCGTCCCGACCACCAAGGGCGGGGCTACATGGGAAAGCTCCTCAGGGCGGCACAGCAGTTCGCAAAGGCGAGAGGAGTACGGTACACGGTGCTTGCTCCCGGCTCGTATTCTCTCATGAAATTTTATGAAAAGCACAAATACTACCGCTGTTTTAAAAACAGAGTAATCAATATGTCAAGGGGAGAAATGGAGATTATCTCCGACTGGAAAAGTCACAGAGGAGAAGGCAAAAATGTGACGAGCAAATTCACCGATAAGGAGATATTCACCATACGAAGGGAATGTCTCATTGACAGGGAGGGCTACATCTCGTGGAGTTATCAGGCAGTGAGCTACGCCATGCGTGTCCACGAGGTTTCGGGCGGTTCGGTGCTGGCGGTCATAACAAACACCGACGCCGATTACGCCTTCTGCGAGCAGGAGGAGGAGACGGTGCGTATTTCCGAATTTGTCGGAACTGAGGGCAACTCGAAGAAGCTGGTGCGGGTGATACTCGACAAATATCCTTCTGCGGAGCGGTTTTCGATAAGAGTGCCGACAAGCAACGTGTTTTTTTCTGCGTATGGAGATGTAGAGGTGTCCGCCATGATACGAAGCGCGGAGGACAGACAGCCTACCGCACTGCTGACGCTGACGGAAAACCATTTTCCGTATATGGGACTGCCTCTCGATTAGTCGGCGCAGGAGTGGCAACTGCGGAGTAATATTTTCAAAAAACGGCGGCACAATGCTTTAAAAGGGGAGTGTTATTGTGGTATACTTGTTTCTGGCAAACGGCTTTGAGGAGATGGAGGCTCTTGCTCCTCTCGATATACTCAGACGCGCGAATATTTCGGTGTTGTCAGTCGGCGTCGGAGGTATTATAATAGAAGGGGCGCACGGAGTTAAGGTAACCGCGGACATAGGGGAGAGCGAGGTCGATTTCTCCTCCATGGATATGATTATCCTTCCCGGCGGAGGTCTCGGAACGGAGAATCTCGGCAGGAGCGATACGGTGAAAAGAGCGATTGCCCACTGCTTTGAGAACGGCAAACACATGGCGGCAATATGCGCCGCTCCGTCGGTCTTAGGTGAGTGCGGCGTACTCAAGGGACGAAGGGCAGTGTGCTTCCCCGGCTTTGAGGAGCAATTAGAGGGTGCGGTAATCCCAAGCGGCGAGTTTGTTGTAACCGACGGAAATATTACAACTGCGAAAAGCGCGGGTCACGCCTTGGCGTTCGGAATCGAGCTGGTGAGAGTACTAAAAGGAGATGCACTCTCGAAAGAAGTAAGCAACGGTATGATGCAGGTATGAAGATTGATATAAGGCACATAAAAAATAATCTGCGGCAGAGAATGAAGTCGTACAGGAGAGAGCTGCCGAAAGCGGAGAAGACGGAGTATGACAGCAGCATACTCAGCGATTTTCTCAACTGCTACGCCTACAAGCACAGCTCAATGGTGCTTGTTTACGTCTCCACAGATATAGAGGTGGACACAAAGGCGGTCATCAAAGCCGCCCTCTCAGATGGTAAGAGAGTAGCCTGTCCGCGCTGTATCAATAACACCTTCCTGATGGATTTCTACTTCATCTCCGGCATAGAGGATTTGTCTCCCGGCACATTCGGGGTTCTCGAGCCGGCGGCGAAGGAGGAAAACAAGGTTACCGATTTTAAAAACAGCGTGTGTGTAGTACCCGGCTTGGCGTTTGACTACAGCGGCTTTCGTCTGGGCTACGGCAAGGGCTATTACGATAGGTTCTTAGCCGGCTACAACGGCTTCACGGTAGGATTTTGCTACAGCGAGTGTATTCTCAGGAGACTGCCTCACGGGCGGTATGACCGCTCCATCGGGCTTCTCATCACGGAGAAATACAAGCGGCGTTGCTATGGAGACAACCCTCCAGAGCGAAAGAACGGCTTCAGAAAACGAAGAGACAACACGTAGGTGCAGAATAGGCGCAAACCCATAGGCATGAATAAGTACAACACATAGTATTACCCCGCACTCGAACAGTCGGCAAAATCAGACGGCAGGATTTTTTTGCCAATCGAGGCTGAGGACGCAGGAACCCTTTCGGGTTGCAAGGACGACAACGATGAGTGGCGAAAAAAGACGCCGCCTGAATTGTCTACTGTTCGAGTGCGGGGTAATATGTATCATAGAATTTTTTCAAAGGCAGGAGAAGGCTTATGAACACAGACAGAAACAATCCCCAAAACAGAAATTCAAGAGGACGGTTCGAGGTCAACATATCCGATGAGGACTACGACTCCTACGACTACTCCTCCGAATACAGGAGACGCGGCAGGGAGACGGTGCGCGGCAACAATACTCCCGCGGTCAGGCGGAACGGCAACGTACCTACTGTGAGAGGCGGCGGGGGAGGAGCAAGTCCCTCAGTCAACCGCGGCAGAGGAGGCAGACCGCCGCAAGCTCCGCAGAGGAGACCGCAGCCGCCCATGTCGCCTAATACCAAAATGACACGCACGCGAACGGTAGTGACCAAGCGCGGCGAACGCTTTGAGATTCCCGACGAAACTGCACTGCCGCCGAAAATTGTTCGGCAGACCAACAAGAACGCGCGGAGCAAGGGCTGCGCGGTCGCTCTTGCCTATGCCGCCATAGTGTGTTCCATCTCCGCGCTTTTGTCCTTCTACATGATAGTGGGGCTTAACGATATGTTCGGGCTGGTAAAGGACAAAGCCGAGATTGTTGTGGAGGTCCCGAAGGGTGCTGACCTCGACATGATAACCGACATCCTCGACAGAAACGGCATTGTGGAGTATCCCTTCTTCTTTAAGATGTACGCTCAGTTTAAGAACGACACATCCTTCAAGGCAGGAACATTCACACTCAACGTAAAGTCCGACTACGACATGATAATCCGTAAGCTGACACGTCCCGCCACTGCCGACAAGAGCTTGGTGAGAGTTACCTTCCCCGAAGGACTTACCATTGAGCAGATAGGCGATTTGCTGGAGGAGAACTGCGTGTGCGAGAAGGAGCCTTTCCTCAACTCTATTCAGAACGGTTCGTTCTCTCAGGCGTTTGTGAAGGACATACCCAAAAGCGACAAGAGAGTATACAGGCTTGAGGGCTATCTGTTCCCCGACACATATGAATTCTTCATGTGGGAGGGTTCTATGAACGCGATAAACAAGATGCTCAACAACTACGAAGCGAAGGTAATAAATAACGAAAAGCTTAATGTAACAGGCAGGACAAAGAGCCTCAAGCGTTCTCTCGACGAGATTATGATACTCGCATCCATTATCGAGAGAGAAACTCCCGATAAGGAGGAGATGAAGAATGTAGCCTCCGTTTTTTACAACCGAATGAAGAACCCCAACCACGAGGGGACAGGCGGAAAGCTTGAGTCGGACGCGACGAGGTGGTATCCCTACGCAACCTCTACTGCCCTTCGCGCGAGTACGACACTTTCCGAAAATGAGATAATAGACTGGGTTGACAACCACAAGGGAACGTATGACACCTATGTAGTCAAGGGGCTTCCGAGCGGTCCGATTTGCTGTCCGGGCGAAAACGCCATCACGGCGGCACTCAATCCGAGCAAAACCAACCACTACTTCTTCTACACCGCAAAGGACGGAAAGCACTATTACGCCAACACCTACGCACAGCATCAGGATAACATTGCAAGAGCAGGGGGCTAAACCTCAGTATGAGTAATCAAAACAAACTCCCGTCAGGAGCAGAGCTTCTCTCTCCGGCGGGAGATATGGAGCGGCTTCACTCCGCGATATTGTTCGGAGCGGATGCCGTCTACCTTTCCGGCAAGCGGTTCGGAATGAGAGCGGGAGCGGGCAACTTCACAGACGAGGACATAGAGAAAGCTATCGAAACGGCGCATAAAAACGCCGTTTCAGTCTATGTCACCTGCAACATAGTGCCGAGAAATGAGGACGTAAAGCAGCTCCCCGAATTTCTCGAAAAGCTCGAAGCCTTCGGGGCGGACGCGGTCATAGTGGGAGATATAGGCGTACTTCGCATGGCGAAGCAGTACGCGCCGAATACAGATATACATATCTCCACTCAGGCGGGAGTGGCAAACTATGTCACAGCCAATGAGTTTTACGAAATGGGTGCGTCACGTGTGGTTTTGGCACGGGAGCTTAACATCTCCGACATTGCGGAGATACGGGCGAAAACCCCTCGGGAGCTGGAGTTAGAGGCGTTTGTCCACGGCTCTATGTGCGTTTCTTTTTCGGGGCGGTGTCTGCTCTCGAGCTATCTCACCGGCAGGGACGCGAACAAGGGAGAATGCGCCCAGCCGTGCCGCTGGCAGTATGCGCTGTGCGAGGCTAAACGCCCCGGCGAGTACTTCCCGATTTTCGAGGACACGGACGGCACACACATACTCAACTCCCGCGATATGTGCCTTGCGGAGCATATACCCGAGCTTGTCGGCGCGGGTATCGGCAGCTTTAAGGTGGAGGGGAGGGCAAAGTCCTCCTACTACGTTGCGGTGGTGACTAACGCCTACAGAGCGGCGATAGACGGATATTTTAAGAATCCCTCTCCCGACTACGTTTTGGAGGATTGGATTAAGGAGGAGTTTTCCAAGGTAAGCCACAGGGAGTACTCTGAGGGCTTCTACTTCGGTAACGAGCCGGGGCAGGAGATTAACGACGGCGGCTATGTCCGCGACTACGAGGTGTCGGCAGTCGTGACCGAGTGCAGAAACGGCTATATCTACGCCACGCAGCGGAATAAGTTTAGCGCGGGCGACCTGCTTGACGTACTGCCGCCGAGGGGCAAGCCGTGCCTGATACGCGCGGAAGGCTTGGAGGACGGCGAGGGCAACTCCATTATGTCTGCTCCTCACGCGATGATGCCCATTCGCATAAAATCCGATATTGTCCTCCCCTCAGGCTCTCTCATGAGGAGGAAGCGATAGCGGCAGGAGGGGAGTAGGAGAGAGGTAGGGGTTACTGCTCCACCACAACTTAAACATAATGCACAGAAATTACGGCGAAACATTGTGTATTATTACTATTTTAATTTGATGTGCCGATATGGTACAATAACACAAATCAAAACTACGGGCATATCTCCTGTAGTTTGGCGAGGAGAACTCGAATAATGACAGCAATTACAGTATCTTTGTTTACAGCTTCATATTTTATTTTTGGATTTGCTTATTTTTACTTTAGCAGGTCTGATTTGTGTTTTGCTGTAAAAAGATTCATGGTTCGCTGATTACAATCTCCTTGAGTGAGTAAATTTCAGGTGTAAAATGAAGGCTTCACAGTGAGACACACTGTGAAGCCTGTTTTGTTTTATTCTCCTGCAAAAAGTAAAAAGAAGAAAGAAGAGAACATTATGGTAGTAGTACTCAAAAAGAATCCCGACCCGAAGCAGCTTCGTCACCTCACCTCATGGATAGAGAGCATGGGCATAAAAATCCATATGTCGGAAGGCAGTATGCAGACTGTCATGGGTTTGGTAGGCGACACCACGCGGATAGACACCGACCTTATTGAAGCTCTTGACATAGTCGAGGCGGTCAAGCGCATACAGGAGCCGTACAAGGACGCGAACAGGAAGTTCCACGCCGAAAACACGGTTATCAAGGTAGGGGAGGCGGCTTTCGGCAGCGGCGAGTGTCCGATAATCGCAGGTCCTTGCTCAGTTGAGTCGGAGGAGCAGTTAATGAGCATAGCGAGGAGCGTGAAGGCGGCGGGAGCAAAGCTCCTGCGCGGCGGCGCGTTCAAGCCGAGAACTTCCCCCTACGCATTTCAGGGCTTGGCGGGCGACGGTATCAGACTGCTCTCCCTTGCGAAGAAGGAGACAGGGCTTCCCATCGTTTCGGAGATTATGGATATATCCAAAATAGATATGTTCGAGGATGTTGACATAATTCAGATAGGTGCAAGAAATATGCAGAACTTTGAGCTGCTCAAGGAGATAGGAAAGGCGAAGCAGCCGATACTCCTCAAGCGCGGACTTGCAAATACTCTACAGGAGCTGTTGATGAGTGCCGAATACATTATGGCAAGCGGAAACAAGAATGTAATACTGTGCGAACGCGGAATACGCACCTTCGAGACAGCTACAAGGAACACTCTCGACCTGTCGGCTATACCTATGCTCAAGTCGATGACACATCTGCCTGTTATAGTAGACCCGAGCCACGCCTCCGGCATTGCGGCTCTCGTAAAGCCGATGTCTATGGCGGCGGCGGCGTGCGGCGCGGACGGACTTATCATAGAGGTACACAACGACCCGAAGCACGCGCTGTGCGACGGTCCGCAGTCGATAACTCCCGAGGAGTTTTCCGATGTGGCGGAGAATGTCAGGCGGATGAATGAGATAGGATACAGAGGGTAGGGGACAGGGGATAGTTGACAGTTGACAAGTGACAGTTAAGGTACGGTTTCGCCCTTAACTATTCACTACAGGCGACAATTTAAACTTAAAAAGGGGTATCATTATGAATATTGCGGTAGTAGGACTGGGGCTGATAGGCGGCTCAATAGCAAAATCGCTCAAAGCAAAGACCTCCCACACAGTTTTCGGGATGGATATAAGCGAGACGGTCATGTGCAGAGCAGAGCTTACAGGCGCGATAGACCACAGACTGAGCGAGGAGAACCTCGGCGAGTGCGATGTGGTTATCGTCGCGCTTTACCCCGAGGCGGTCATCAAATATGTGGAGGAGAACAGTCAGCTTATCAAGCTCAACGCTATAGTCATAGACACAGGCGGCATTAAGACCGCCATATGCAAACGGCTCGACAGAGTAGCAAACGATTGCGGCTTCACCTTTATTGGGGCGCATCCCATGGCGGGACTGGAGCACTCCGGCTTTGATTCGTCGGTTAAGAGCCTGTTTGAAAATGCCTCCATGATACTCACTCCTCCGGGGGAGATAAACTTGAATGTCATGGAGAAGCTCAAGAAGCTCTGCACGGAGATAGGCTTTTCCAAGGTAGTGATAACCACTCCCCGTCACCATGACGAGATGATAGCCTACACCTCTCAGCTTGCTCATGTGGTTTCGAGCGCGTTCGTGCAGTCGCCGAAAGCACTGAGCCACAAAGGCTACTCCGCGGGGAGCTACAGGGATATGACGAGAGTAGCCACTCTCAACGAATATATGTGGACGGAGCTGTTCCTCTCTAACAGCGAGTGTCTGCTCCCCGATTTGGATGGCATTATCGGGAAACTGACCTCCTTTCGCGATGCCATAGCTGAGGGCGACGGAGACGCACTCACGGCTATGCTCAGAGAGGGCAGGGAGCAGAAAGAGAAAGCGGACGGAAAGGTGCTGTAGAAGGTGGATGTAGTAAGAGTAAATGTTTCAAAGCCGTATGACGTTCTAATCGGCAGGGGGATACTCGATTCTGTCGGAGAGCGGCTTCGGGAGGTGTCAGAGCCGTGCAGATGCGCCGTCATTACGGACGACATAGTAAGCGAGCTGTATAAAGAGCGAGTAGTGCAGTCGCTTGAGGCAAGCGGATTTTCAGCCGTCAGCTTTGTCTTTCAAAACGGCGAGCAGTCGAAAACCCTCGCCACATTCGGCAAAGCTCTCGAATTTTTAGCGGAGCAAAAGCTCAGCCGAACCGATTTGGTGGTAGCTCTCGGCGGCGGCGTAGTCGGCGACTTGGCGGGCTTCGTCTCCTCGGTGTACCTTCGCGGAGTAAGGTTTATTCAGATACCCACTACCCTCCTCGCCGCTGTTGATTCCTCTGTGGGAGGAAAGACGGCGGTAGACCTCGCTGCAGGGAAGAACTTGGCGGGTGCGTTCTACCAGCCTGAGCTTGTGCTGTGCGACCCCGACACGCTCTCTACGCTACCCGCCGAATTTATAGCAGACGGCATGGCGGAGGTCATAAAGTATGGCATGATTTACGACAAGGAGCTGTTCTCCTTTGTAGCAGGCGGCGCGAACAGCGATATGTACGAGCGGATAATACGCCGCTGTGTGGAGATAAAGGCGCATTTTGTCGAAAACGACGAGCGGGATAATGGCATAAGACAACTGCTCAACTTCGGGCATACGGCGGGACACGCCATAGAAAAATGCAGCAATATGACAATAACTCACGGTAACGCGGTCGCGATAGGCATGGCGATAGTGGCAAAGGCGTGTGCCGCGATGGGCATTGCGGAGCAGTCTCTGCCGTCGGAGCTGATTTCGTGCCTCCGAAACAACAACCTCCCCGTAGAGTGTGAATTTACGGCGCAGGAGCTTGCCGCCGCCGCGCTTTCGGACAAAAAACGGCGCGGAGGCAGTATCTCCGTAGTCGTGGTGCGTGCCGTGGGCGACAGCTTCCTAAAACCGATTCGGTGTGAGGAGACTGCGGATTTCTTCAAACAGGGAATGGGGGAGGAAAGCGTATGAATGTAACTATAACTCCTGCGCCTCTTAGCGGACGAATCGGAGGCAGTATCTCCGTAGTCGCGGTGCGTGCCGTTGGCGACAGCTTCCTAAAACCGATTCGGTGTGAGGAGACTGCGGATTTCTTCAAACAGGGAATGGGGGAGGGAAGCGAATGAACGTAACTATAACTCCTGCGCCTCTTAGCGGACGGGTACGGGCGATTTCCTCAAAATCGGATGTACACAGGCTGCTTATCTGCGCGGCACTGTCAGACAGCGAGTGCAGGGTGAAATTTTCCTCCCTCTCGAATGACATAAAAGCAACGCTCTCCTGCTGTCAGGCTCTGGGAGCGAGGGTAGAGGTTGAGGGAGAGTACGAGGCGGTGATTACTCCGTCAAAGTCGCCGCACACGGAGATATTCGATTGCGGAGAGAGCGGCTCTACGCTGAGGTTTTTGCTCCCCGTAGCCGCCGTTTGCTGTAATCGCGCTGAATTCAGGGGGGGAGGACGGCTCCCCGACCGCCCGATAACCGACCTTCGCGCGGCGATGGAGGAAAACGGAGCGTCCTTTTCGGGCGACAGACTGCCCCTAACCGTCATGAGCGGCATGAGAAGCGGAGTGTACCGCCTTCGGGGGGATGTCAGCTCGCAGTACATAAGCGGACTGCTGTTCGCACTCCCGCTCTGTTCGGGCGACAGCGAGATAGTGCTCACTTCTCCGCTCTGTTCGGCGGGATATGTTGACATGACAATAGAAACGCTCTCCCTTTTCTCCGTAGAGGCAGTCAGGACGGAAAGCGGCTACTTCATCGAGGGCGGGCAGAAATACATCTCCCCCTGCGAGATAGCGGCGGAGGGCGACTGGTCGAACTCCTCCTTCTGGCTTGCGGCAGGGGCGATAGGACGCCCCGTCACGGTGACAGGACTGAGCGGCAGCTCCCTCCAGCGCGACAGGAGCATATGCGAACTGCTGTCCCGATTCGGAGCGGAGGTCAGCATACGGGAGGACGAGGCTTCGGTATCTCCGAAAGCACTCAGAGGAATAGAAATAGACGCATCGGAAATACCCGACGCCGTTCCCGTGCTTGCGGTGGCAGCAGCCGCCGCAGAGGGTGTGACGCGCATATACAACGCCGCGCGGCTGAGAATCAAGGAGAGCGACAGGCTGTCCTCCGTGTCGAATATGATAAACAATCTGGGCGGCGTCTGCACAGAGACCGAGGACGGACTTGTGATAGAGGGGAGAGGCACTCCTCTGCGAGGAGGAACGGTTGATTCCTGCAACGACCACCGCATAGCTATGGCGGCGGCTATCGCCTCAGTCATATGCAGGGAGAAGGTCACGATAATCGGAAGCACTGCCGCCGACAAATCGTATCCCACATTCTTTGAGGATATGAAGTCGCTGGGTGGTAGAATAATTGGGTGGTGTTGACACAAGTGTACAACGCCCGTATTTTGGCGAATGTTTGGCTATACTTCGTTAAATTTTCTTACCATAAACCAATTATGCTTTCAAAAATTTGCCTTGTATAGACAAAAATTTGCTCAAAATCCGAGCATTTTAACTTGTGTCAACACCACCTAAATAACTAATTAATGAAGGGATTGCTCAGTCATGGAGAATGTAAAAATTGCAGAGTTAAGAGAGCGTATAGATCAAATAAACGAGGAGATGACAAAGCTCTTCGCCGAGAGAATGGAGATTTCCCGCGAGCTTGCCAAGCACAAGAAGGAGAGCAAGATGGCGGTAGTCGATAAGAGCAGAGAGCGCGAGGTCCTCTCTAAGGTAACTCAGATGGTTGATAAGGACTTAGAGGGATATGTGCGGATTTTGTTCTCCGCGCTTTTCGACCTGAGTAAGTCATATCAGACTACGGCTACAAAAGCTCAGTCAAAGCTCAAGGAGAAAATCCAGTCGGCTATCGAGAATACAGAGAAGATTTTTCCGACGAAGGCATCAGTCGCCTGTCAGGGCATAGAGGGCGCGTACTCCCAGCTTGCGGCGGATAAGCTGATTCCGAACGGGGATATTATGTATTTCGGTCAGTTTGAAGGGGTCTTCCGTGCAGTAGAAAAGGGGCTGTGCAAGTACGGCATACTCCCTATTGAGAACAGTTCATACGGCTCTGTCAACGAGGTGTACGACTTAATGAGGAAGCACCACTTCTACATTGTCAGGAGTATTAAGCTCCACATAGGGCATACCCTTTTGGCAAAGGAGGGTACTGAGCTTCGTGATATAGAGGAGATATTCTCCCACGAGCAGGCGATAGGGCAGTGCAGTGAGTTCCTTGACGCTCTTCCGAATATCAAGGTTGTCGTGTGCGAAAATACAGCGGTAGCCGCAAAGCTGGTTGCCGAGTCGGAGAGCAAGAATGTCGCCGCCATCTCCTCTAAGAACTGCGCCGAGCTTTACGGCTTATCGGTAGTATCGGACGAGATTCAGAGCAGCGAAAATAACTACACGAGATTTATCTGCATATCAAAGCACATGGAGATATACCCGGGAGCAGGCAAAATCAGCCTCATGCTTACGACTGCTCACCGCCCTGGCGCGTTATACGAGGTTATATCTAAGTTCGCCGCGCTGGGAGTCAACCTCACTAAAATCGAGAGCCGCCCCATTGCCGGCAAGGACTTCGAGTTTATGTTCTACTTCGATTTGAGTGCGTCGGTTTACTCCGAGAGCGTACTCAACCTCCTCTCCGAATTTGAGGCAGGACCGGAGCAGTTTGTGTTCTTGGGAAGCTACAACGACAATTGATGATAGTGATATAAGACGAGTGCCGCACCTCTTTTCGGGAGGCGCGGCACTTGGGCTTATATAGATACTATTTTGTGTGTTAATCTACTATTTTCTCCTTGAGTTCATCGGGATAATCACATACAGCACCGCGCTGAGTTATGACATAGCTGCTTAAAAGAGTTGCCCTGTCAATGCACTTCTTAAGCGGCTTTCCGCCTAAGTAGTTGTAGAAAAAGCACGCACCAAACGAATCTCCCGCACCTACTGTGTCAACTATGCTGTCAACCTGCGGCTTTTCGGACTCAATCATTGCGCCCTGTTTTCTGTCATAAAGCATTGAGCCGTCCTTGTCGAGAGTGATGATGATTATCTCTACTCCATGATATTTCGAGCAGATTTCTTGGCAAAAATCCATGTAGTCATTTTCGTTTGCACTGCGCTTATCTACCGCAGAAGCAGTTAATTTCAAGTCGGGGAAAACACCAATCTCCGCTCGGCTGATTTTGAGTATATTTGCGTGCTGTAGGCAGAGTTTCAGAGAGCCTTCGTCATAGGAGTTCTTACGAATGTTAATATCACAGAAGATTTTTTTGAAGCTGTTAGACGACAGGAGGCTTGAAAGAGTATTCCGCGATACCGAACTGCGCTGTGCCAACGTGCCGAAGTAGAAGGAGTATTCGCTCAAATCCTGCGGAAGGTTGTCGGGAACTTCTATATAATCGTAAGCCGCATTCGGGACTATGTAGTATTGAGGGTTTCCTTCGTCTCCGCTGACCTCGACTACGCCGGTAGGAAAGCCATTCTCCCTGATAAAATCACAGCCAATGCCGTGATTTTTTGCGGCTTGTAACGCCTTTTCGCCCAACTCGTCTTCGCCTACTGCTGAGATAAGATGAACCGCTGCGCCTAATTTTGCGAGATGCGCGCTGAAATTGAGCGGTGCACCGCCTAAGGTTGCATCGCCTTCACGGGCAGGCACATCCCACACAATTTCCCCGAATGTCATGATTTTCATACTGCGAAACCCACCTCTCTGCTGTAAGTACAGTGTAATATTATCACGTTTTCGCCCTAATATCAATACATAATAAATGCAGTAGAAGAAAAGTGCCGCACCTCCCGAAAAAGAGGCGCGGCACTCTTGTTATACTGCTCTTAACATGACTATTTTACGAATTATTATAGCTACAATGACAGCACCAACAAGCAGCACCAAACCGATTGAGCCGTACAAGAAGATAAACGTATTGATGCTTGATATCCGCTCTTCAAATGTATCCGATACAGTCGGAGTTTGATTTATTTCATTCGACAGACCGCATAGTTCAATAACAGACCGTAGTTCATCTCCGCGCGTTTCGGCATTTATGAAATATCCTCGTGCGAGTGCGTTGCCGGTTTGCATTCCAAAATACTGCTCGTTCCAAATTTCGAGAACAGGACTTTCAATAATCCCTTCGTTTCCGGCAACCAGAGGATTATAGGCTTGAATCCGGCTTTTACTGTCATCATAAAAAACCACATTGACCAAATCTTCGGTCAACCCCAAGTCAAGACCGCCTTCTCCATATCCTGCCACGCGGAAATCCACAATCTCAGCCACTTTATCTTTTTTGCTGATAGGAACAATTACATTAAAGATGTTTTCTTGGGTTACAAGCTGTTCTCTTGTGATAATGGTTCCATCGGGGGCGTAGACAGGATTGAAGTCAAGATAATTTGTGTTTATAATAACCCAGTCCTGTCCGAATTGTTCACATAAAGTTGGGTCAACTCCGTCTGTTTCAAAATTGTATGCGTCAATCAGAATACCGTTATAATTATCCACCGTCTGCTTATACAGGTCAATCGCACACTCGTAAATTTCATCTATATTTTGATTGAATTCGATAAAGTCTTCCTCGGAAAATTCCGCCCCTGCGGGCTCGCTGAACGGAATCAGGATATAGCCGTTCACTTTGTCTTCGATTGCTTTGTGCGTTTTTCTCACATCAGAAGAAATCGACAGGTTTCTTGCTGTTACAACGCCGTACACTGCGGCAGCTGCCAACAGACCAATGAGTAATATCGCCAAAAGGCTTATTGAAATCCTGCGTTTTATCTGTTTTTTTGTCAGCTGTTCCATTCTATTTCCTTTCTGCAACTATTATTGCTTCGAGAACCTGATTAGTTTTGGTGAATTGCTTCGATCACATTTCCGTGTCGTATTTGATTCGCCGAAAAACGCATAGTGACCCATGTTACAGCTAAAACGCCAATCACACACTCCAAAATAGGAAGCCACGGAAGAGCAAAGCCAAACTCCGCGGGCAAATCCAAGGAGGTATAGCTGATATACGCACCGATAATCCCAAGAGGCACTCCGATGACAAGTGATTTTACGGAACACAGTATGCTTTCAAGGCTTAGCATTCGCTTTAATCCGCCGCTCGTCATGCCTACACTTCGCAAAACCGCAAACTCACGCGAGCGTGTACGCACGTTCATGGATATTGTGCTGATTACATTTGTCAAGCCAATCAGCGTGAGCAATCCTACAAAACCGTAGATGAAAACCATAACCATATCTGCTGTTGTTCGCATAGATGAGGTATCTGCCTCTAAGTCCATTATTTCTACGGTAGCTTCGACTTCGCCGACATCTTTGACTTTTTTTACCTGTGGGAGATATTCATTCATAACTTCACTTGCATACTTCGCGAATCCGTCTTTATCATCCGTAGACGCGAACCAGCAATAATATGCAACCGGCATATTCGGTACAATCACCGAAACATCTCCCGAAGCGGCAAATATAACCTCACTTGGTATATCCTGCTCACTGATTTCGCCGTGCAAGGGCAAATCAAACTCCCTGTTGTCCAATTGGTTCGTAAGCCGCAATGTCTGCTCCTCGAACACATACGGAGCAAAAACTGTCCGTCCGCTGTCTTGATACCATGTATATTGATTGACGAGAAGATTAGAGCCTACAGGAACTCCCGCTTTCTTACATAATAGGGCGTAATTTTCCGCATCCACGGAGACAAGCCGAACGCTTAAGCTATATGCCTTTATGTCCGCGGCGTATTCGGGGGGAGGAGCATGAGCTTCCTGCATTTTAGCAGTCAGCATTTCTTTTGGCAAAACCGTATAATACATTGTGAAGCCGCCGAAATCATCGCTGCCCGCTCCGAATATTTCTGTATTGGGATACTCCCGCAGTTTTTCTGTTATATCATTTGCCAAACTGCTTTCGATTGTATCGGTTTGCCAATCCGTTATTTCATTGCTTTCATCTTCGCGCGTTATTTGTATCGGGGAGTTAAAGGCAACCCCCACATTTGCGTCTATACCTATCCAAAATAAGTCCGCCATTGTATTTATTTGCGTTCCGAACGCGCCTACGGTGATAAACAGCATTATACTTATGGTAAGAGAAATTACTGTTGCGCGAAAATTTCTGCCGCTTCGCTTTAATGATTTGGAGGCAAGCTCGCCTTCAATCCCGAACAGCTTGCCGACAAGCCAATTTGAGCGGACTTGTTTCGCCTTGATTTTCACTTCGTCTGTTTTGCGAATAGCGTCAATAGCGGAGATGTTCGCCGCTTTACGGGCAGGAAGCCATGCCGACAAGCAAACCATAACGGATGAAACAATGATTGAAAGCAAGATTGCCTGCCAAGCAAAAACGAAATTTAATTCGATTTCTGCTTCGTTTATCCGAGCCAGAAAATGGTTTGCGATTTGAATACCCGAAAGATTAACGAGCAATCCCAAGCCAATTCCTACGGGAATACCGATTATACACAGATACAATCCTTCATACATGATGGTTTTTGCTATTTGCTTTTTTGTCGCGCCGACGCTTTTCAAAATGCCGAACTGTGCAGTGCGTTCTCCTGCGCTGACGCGAAAGGCGTTTGACACAACAATAACGGAGGTAATTACGATTATGGAGATAAAAACCGCGCTTATGCCAAAGAGTGTTGTTCTGTAGGAGTTTAAGTAAAAATCGTTGCTGCCAATCAATTCTTTAACCATAACATCACCGCTTGCCGCAAAACCAAATACGGCGGTTATCATAACCGTTGACAGCGCAATTCCTGCAAGCGTCCAAAACGAACGCCCGCGGTTTGCTTTTATTTGGCTGTACGCCAATTTTTGTGTGAGCTTCACTTATCTCACCTCCGCATTGACACAGAAGGAGACGCCGCCGAGAGCCTTGACCTGCGTTCCCTCTTTTTGGTATATTTTCGATAGACCTTCCACTTGCGAAGTGTTCATATGGCTTTTCCCCTCTTGCTTGATTAGATTGAAAACAGTGTAGCAAGTGAAAGTGACTTTGCGGTGACTGCCTGAGTGACAATTTAGTAAGAATGTGCAATTATTGCTTTAACAATCAAGCCTCCACAGGCGAAAACCGCACAAATCAAAGCTTTTCGCTCGGAGAGGCTTTATGTTTTCTGAGTTAATTAACTATAATACTACTCATTTCCGCCGATAGCTTCGATAATGTTTTCACTCCGCACTCTTGAGGCGGAGAACCTCATCGTAATGAAGGTAACAGTAAAAACCCCCAGCGCACACGCTATCACGGGTACAAATGGAAATTCGTAGGGGTAGTTGGCGAGGTCGGTCGTCTGAGCATACATGAAGTAGGAGAGAAGCAGCCCGGGTATGAGACCGAAAAGCAGTGAATTTATACCGCACAGAAGGCTCTCGTAGTTAATCATGCGCTTTATGCCCCTCGCCGTCATTCCCATGCTGACAAGCATTGCGAACTCGCGGCGACGGAAGCGTATATTTGTAGAAATAGTGCTTATTACGTTAGTAAGCCCTATGAGTGTAAGCATGGCGATAAACCCGTAAATCATCACCATTACGAGGTTTACAAGCCCCTGCTGAGCGGCGATTGAGGCTCTTATATCATCAGACGAGTAGCTGAGATTGCCTGTCGCGGGCAACGGGACTGTATCTCTCAGCACATCCTTCGCATATTTGGCAAAGCCCGCCGAGTCCTCAATATTTACGAGCCACTGAAGGGAGTTCATCCCCCTGTCAGGCGTGATAATGTAAATCGCAGGCGAATTGCCTGTAATCCACAAAAGCTCGGACTCCAAAGCTTTTACATATCCACCTATTGGAATTGTTTCACTGCCGACTGAGTTGCCGTCAAAATCACGTGAAATCACGTCAATTTCCGTTATGTTTTCGCGGAAAGGAGAGATTATAGTTTGTTTGCCGTCCACTCTCGTCATGAGCTGAGTTACGAGCAGATTCGAGCCTAACGGCGCGTTCGCCTGCCTGCACATTTTTGCGTAGAACACATCGTCGAGCAGAATATACGTAACCTTCACGGGAGCTTCCTTCTGAATCCAAGGATCAATCTGCTCTCCCTCGGAGTTAAGGATGGCGCGGTCAGCAGTTTGCATTACCTCTCCGCTGTTCATTCCAATCATCCTGATGTCAGCATTTTTGTCATATTCCGCCAATTTTTCGGTTGCCTCCCGAGCCTTCTCGGCGGAGGTGGGAACAGGCGGTATGTCTTGTTTTTTGCCGGATACCTCTATATCGTATGTTGAAGTATCTACTACACGGTAGGACGAAACGCTTGCTATCGCCGTTGCTTCTATACCGGGATACAGCATATCCATGCTTGTCATGATTGAGTCGCCGAACGACACGCCTACCAAAAACAGCACAACGCTTGAGGCGAGAGCGACTACCGTGGCTCTGTAGCTTCGGCTGCTGCGCTTCATGCTCTTCGCGGCAAGCTCGCCCTCCATGCCGAATAAATTTCGGATAAGCTTGGCGGCAAGGACCTTCTTAGCCTTGAGCTTTATTTCTCCCTTGCCGCGAATGGCTTCGATAGCGGGGATTTTTGAGGCTTTCCGCGCGGGGAGATACGCCGAGAGGAAGATCGTCACAAACGCCAGCGTAGCCGCTATAGCTATCACCCACCACGGGGCGGTGAATTTCAAATGAATCCCGTTATTGTTAATGGCGTTGAGCGCAGTGAAAAAATACTCCGCTAACGCACAGCCCGCCGCCTCTACCAAAAATCCGACAGCGATACCGGCGGGAATCCCGATAACCGAGAGGAGCAATCCCTCGTACACAACGCTTGAGCGGATTTGCCGAGATGTCGCGCCTACGCTTTTGAGAATACCGAACTGCTTGGTGCGTTCTCCCGCACTGACACGGAATGCGTTGGAGATAACGATAATGGAGGCAAACATTATGACGAGAAACAGCACCGTTCCTATCGAAAAGAGTATCATGCTGTACTCATCCGGAGCATAACCCTCGAGCATGAGCAGCTCTGTGTTTGTGTGAGAGGTGAATGGCCCTATATTGTACTTACCTGCTATATCGGCCATCTGTTTCCACACGTCGTCGGAGGGCTGTGCCAGACGGCAGTAGAGAGCGACGTGTTCGCCGTCATATGCCTCTTTTGTGTAGCTGCTCTCAAATTCGGTGTCGGCGGCAAGTATGTCCGCCTGCTCAGGAGTAAGCCCTTCATAGGCGACGTGATAATCTCCGCCTTTGAGAATAGTATCAAATATGGCGTTTCTCGCACTTGCCACGAACCCGAACACAGCGGTAATCATGGATACCGACAGAACGATACCGAGCAGTGTGAGGACAGTGCGTCTGCGGTTGGCTTTAAGCTGCGACAGCGCGAGCTTTGCGGTGAGCTTCATTTATCTCACCTCCGCGTCGCTGATAATCCTGCCGTCGCTGATTGTTATAATTCGGTCGGCTTGCAGAGCGATTTTCTCATCGTGAGTAATTACGAGGAGAGTTTGGTTATACCTCTTGTTCGCGGCTTTGAGAAGCTCCATTACCTCCCTGCTCGCCTTCGAGTCGAGGTTGCCTGTAGGTTCGTCCGCCAGAATAATCGCGGGGTCGTTGATTAAGGCACGCCCGACGGATACGCGCTGTTGCTGTCCTCCCGAAAGCTGACCGGGGAGGTGATTCCGGCGGTCGGTAAGACCGATAGTTTCGAGTATTGCACGCAGCTTGTCCTTGTCCGCCTCACGTCCGTCGAGGAGGCGGGGGAGCATGATATTCTCCTCCACCGTGAGTGTGGGGATGAGGTTGTAGAACTGATAAATCAGCCCCACATTGCGGCGGCGGAAGATGGCGAGCTTCGATTCGTCCATGGAGTAGATATCCTTGCTGTCAACATAAACCTTGCCGCTTGTCGGGCGGTCAACGCCGCCGAGCAGGTGCAGAAGCGTCGATTTTCCCGAGCCTGACGCGCCTACTACCGCGACAAATTCTCCCTTCTTGACGCTGAAGGACACGCCGTCAAGAGCCTTGACCTGCGTTCCCTCTTTTCCGTAGATTTTCGATAGATTTTCCACTTGCAGAATGTTCATATATTTTTTCTCCTTTGGTTAATTAGGTTGACAACAGTGTAGCAAGTGAAAGTGACTTTGCGGTGACTGCTTGAGTGACAATTTTGTAAGAATGCGTTTTTTAATGCTTAATGCGTAATTAAGAATTAAAATAAAATTTTAAGGTAAACTTCGCGCCTTCTGGAGTACTCTCCACCTCGATGTCGCCGTTTTGCCGCCGCATAATGGCGAGTGAGAGCGGCAGTCCGATTCCTATGCCGTATTCGCTGCGTGAGCCCTCGAAGCGGCGAAAGAGCGTGGCAATTTCTTCCTTTTGAAGTCCCTTGCCCGAATCGGTGACAGACAGCCATTTGCAGATAGGATTCTCCCCCGAGCCGATAATTATTCTGCCGCCGACGGGTGAGTACTCCGACGCGTTTTTGATGATGTTGGTCAGAGCCTCGCTTGTCCAGCGCGTATCGCAGATAAAAGCCGTGCCGCCGTTAATCTCTACCTCCTGATTCTTCAAATCGAGTAGTATTTGGAGCGGCTTGAGCGCGAGTTCGGACAGCTCCTCAACGGTGGTTTTGTTGCGCGAAAACACCACCGAGCCGGACTCCAGCTTCGCCAACTTGAGCAGGGAGGAGACGAGCCATTCCGTTCGCGACAGGACAGTTTTGATATTTGCGATAAACTCCGCCTGCTTATCAAAAGGCGCGTCGGCGAGCAAGTCCACCATAATCGAGATGGAGGTCAGCGGAGTTTTGATTTGGTGCGAGATGTCCGCCAAGGTCTGCCGCAGTGCCTCCTTCTCCCGCTCGGAGTTGTCCGCCTGCTCGGTCAGCCTGTTAGCCAGAGTGTGGATGTCGTTTTTCAGCATGGAGAACTTGCCCTCGCGGTTATCGCGAAGGTCAATCTTCTGCCCGTCTATAATTTTTCGTATGTTTTCGGACAGCTCCGCTATTTCTTTTTCAGACAGTATCATTTTTACTCCGATTGCCTCCGTTTTTTCTGTTATTACAGTCACGCCGCGCCGCCATATACTCCAACCCCGCCGCCGTCAGACAGCCAACAAGGTAGCACAATAGGTCTATCACGCTGAACGTGCCGCCTATGATAATTTGCAGTACGCCGCCCTGCGGTAGCCCCAAAATCGCGGCGATATTAATCAGCTGCAAAATTTCAGTCAGCACCGCAAAGCACAGCACCCACACCCACAGCAGGCGCGGCTTGCGGGGAGAGACGGCGCGTGCGAGGCAGTATAGCACCCACACGGCGATGACGTCTCCAAGATATGGGCGAACGAATGCGTCCCGCACCCACAGGGCTATGACTACTTCGACTGCCAGAAGCAGGAAAAACAGGAGCAGGAATACGGCTCTCCTCTTTTTATTATTGTTCACCAAACTTAGCTCCTCCTATACTTAGTCGTTAAAATTATAGATGTGCTGCAGCACATTGTCGCAGGAACTCAATACAGCCAAACTTTTCTCGTGTGTTTTTAAATTAAGTACAGCGAGACGAATTTTGTCTGAATTGTCAATATTTGCAATGTCCTTTAAGGCGTTAACAGCCGCGCAACGATTTCTATAATTTCGATTATGTGAAGTTTCGATAATTTCATCCAAATACTTCTCTTCGCCGAGCAAATACAGGCTTCTGTAAAAAGAAATTTTTGTGTTTATAATTTTTTCTTTTTCAAGTCTATTTTCAAGAAACTTTATTATTTGAGAATAATTTAGGTTTGCAGATATTGCAATGTCGCAAATCGAAAGCACAGAATAGCTTCTTACCAAACTATCTTTATCTCTGATTATTCTTTCTTTTAAAACCTCAATAATTTTAGGAGAAATACTTGTGCCTAAGGAGTCGCACGCATTCACTCTTACTAAACTGTCTTTATCGCAGGACAATTTAACTAAAATATCGTCTTTTTCAGGAATATCAATGCAGGCAAGAACAGCGGCTACTTCTATACGAACCTCCTCATCAGAATCTTCTGATAATTCTATTAACCTCTGTTTATTCTCAGTTGAGCAACATTCGCCGGTCTCTAACTCATAGAGAAAGTTTAATTTTTCCTCATTTGTCATGGATTCTGTCACGATTATCACCTCAAATATTTTCCGCGGAGAAAGTGCAGGATAATGTGTATTATCCTATTTCGCAATCTCTTCAAAATACGGTGTGTCTCCCCCTGAATAGCCCTCAACTGAATATGAACAAATATATGTCACTGTTAAATCTTGTTCGGAAAATGAAACGAATTTGTAGAAATAATCACCATCGTAATATTTAATGCGATACTCAATTGCTCCATTATTGTTGACAATCTCAGCTTCGGGATATTGTTTTCCAATTCTTAGCTTTTCTTCTTCAAAATCGGATTCAGACAGCTTTACCTTGAGATAAATATCGTAACTCCACCAAAAATCTACATATCTATAAAAATACTCTGTATTTTCCGCTGATTCAGGTATTTTTTCAGGGAAAAATTCGTAATCTGATACTAACTCAACAGTGTCGTCAAACTGCAAATAGTTTTTGATGTCTGATGTCTGAGAATTAAAGATAAAACCAATAAATAACATAGAAGCTAAACTAAAGGGCATAATAATAAAAATTAAGGCTTTTATAAAACAAGTGTGTTCTAAAGCTATTCTGAAAACCAAATATATTCCGGATAAAATTGCGGGCAAGGTAGCCACAACACATCCTATCAAAAATGCTTTCCAGTTATTTACGTGAGCATATTTATTAAAATGAAAAATCATCAGAGATATACCGGAAACAAATAAAGTTAAATTCACAATAATAATACCCCAATATAAAGTTGTTCCTGTGCGTTCTTTTTTCATAATAAAATCCGTCCTTTTTTAAAATTTTATAACTTTATCAAATATCCATGCGTGTTCTGCCGTCATTTTTTTCGGTAACATATTCGACATCTTTATAACCGTTGGCAATCGCAGTTTCATAAATCGCTTTAGATATATTTTCATCTTTAGCATAAATGTCAACATATGTGCAATCGCAAATTAAAAGCAGTAACCGGCAGTCGCTTTTCACAAAATCTTCATAAGTTTTTATATCAAAATAACTACCATTTTTCAAATATGCTCCCGCTTTAAGAAAAATTATGTAATGGTCAGCGAGAACAAGCTTCGCAAACTCGTTGCCATCATATGAATCTTTTTCAAAAAACGCTTCATCTGGAGGTCTTGTGTATGCTTCATCTTGCTCTACATACCAGACATAATTTTCAATATCCACACATTTTAAAATTTCCCATAACAGAAAATTTCCATGTTTTTTGGCATAAAATGTTACTCCTATAATCATTTTGCTTTGTCCTCCTATTATCAAATCACAAAAACATCTTAATTACGCATTAACCCTATATCCCACTCCGCGAACGGTTTCTATATCGGCGGAGCTGCCGAGCTTTTCGCGCAGTCGCTTGATGTACACGGTGAGAGTGTTGTCCTCCACAAAGCTGCCCGCGCTGTCCCATATGCTGTCCAAAATCTGCGTGCGAGTTAGGATTTTCCCCTTGTTGTTCGCGAACGTGAGGAGTAGTCGGTATTCGAGTGCGGTGAGGTCGAGGGGCATTCCCTCTATATACGCCTTCCCCTCGGAGGTGTGAATAGAAACCTTGCCTATAGAGAGAGCTTCTCCTCCGCCTGTTTTTCGGCGCAGTACCACCTTAATTCGTGCAAGGAGTTCACGCAAACGGAAGGGCTTTGTGATGTAGTCCTCTGCGCCGCCCTCCAACGCCTTGACGATATTCCCCTCGTCGTCCACCACTGTCAGGAAGATGACGGAGGTATCACCCAGCCGCTCCCTCACATCAAATCCGCTTCCGTCGGGAAGTCCCAAGTCCAGCACGGCGAGGTCGTAGCTCCCCGCAGAGGCGAAGGACAGCGCGTCGGAGACGGACGCGGCGTGCGTGACGGCGTAGCCCTCTCCCTTGAGTGCGTAAACCAGCCCCGAGGCAATGATGGAATCGTCCTCCACTAAGAGGATGTTCGGTTGATTTTGCATAGAGTTTCCCTCCGTGATACAAATTTAAGAGTTATAGGGGTTGTAGTTAATTAACTTAGAAAACACCAAGAAAACACGGGCGAAAAGCTCTGATTTATGCGGTTTTCGCCCGTGGAGGCTTGATTGTTTTCTTGTTAATTTAGTGTATACCTCCCATGCCACGAGTAGCATTTAAGCTTCCTGTGGTGCTTTAATATTGTATCACACTTTTGCCGTGAATGAAACCCTCCGAAGCACCACGATTTCACATAAAAAATCCTGTCCTCGAATATCTCGTCGAGAGTTTCGATAAGCTCGCTCCCAGTGTCAATATGCTCGTGAGTTTTTTCGGAATACAAAACATAATATTCATCTCTGCCGCTCAAATCGAGTTCGTTGTCGATGTTGCCGAAAATCCTGATAGATCCGAACTCAGGACAGATGGGAGGAAAATAAATCTCCTCCGAGGAGACAATGTCGTATGTGCCGCCGTATTTTTCGGCGAGCGCCTCACGCAAAGTTTTGCTCGTAGTATTGCTCATAGCTGTGCTGCCTTTCTCTCGGTATATTATAGTTAATTAACTTAGAAAACACCAAGAAAACACGGGCGAAAAGCTCTGATTTATGCGGTTTTCGCCCGTGGAGGCTTGACTGTTTTCTTGTTAATTTAGTGTATATGCTGAACGGAGTTATTGCTTCGGCGGCTAAACCTTGCCAGATTATGGTCGTGGATTTTTACTGTCTTGCGAGGCAGAGGACGCCGCTTTGCTGACGCAAAGCAAGGAGGATAACGATGCAAGGCGGTAAAAATACCGACCAGAAATGGCAAGGTTTTTAAAGGGTTGTCGGAGCAATAATAACATAAGCCCTATCCGACGGTGTTACCGTCGGATAGGGCTTTTCACTGCGACTACAGCTCCGACGATTATTGCGCCGTCGTTTCCTCCGTCACTTCTACTACTTGTGCCACTTCCGCTTCCCCTGCTTGCTCCCCCTTAGGCGCGGCGTCTGAGGAGGACGGCTTCTTCTTCCCCTTTATCATGATGATAGGCAGGAGCGCGGCGAAGTAGACAAGCATGAGCACGAGTACAAGGTAGATATTCGATGGTGCCATTCCAATGAGGATAAGCAGCGGCGCGCCGAGCAGTATGCCGAAGCTGCTGCCTGTAATGAGATTGTTGGCGGCGGGAGTTTTAAATTCGGGGTCAATCTCGCGAAGGAGAAGTACTCCCGAGCTGATAGTTCCCGTGAGCATACCGTACATCGAGGCAAGCCCCTCCATGTAGTAGCCCTTGTAGATTCTCTTGCAGATTATCGCGAGGTAAATCAGTGTAATTACTCCTCCCGCGAGAACGAAGAGGACAAACGGAAGCCACAGTCCCGAAAGATCCTCGATATTTATCGAGGCAATACCCGCGATAATCATTATGTCGAAGGCGAGACCTGAAATCCTGCTCATAAGATAGTTATTCTGATACTGCCGTGTTATAACCTTGCTCTTTTGCAGTCCCTTTATCACCCTGCCCACAAGCATGGAGAGCATAGAGCCGATGATGAAGTTAAAGCCCCACAGAAGGGGAGATATGGAAGCTCCCACTCCGGGCAGATGTGTGTCGAGGAGGGAGGTGATAAGGTGAGTTACAAGGAAGGTGAAGAGATAGACGAGGAGAACCAGCGCGAACTGAACGGACAGCCTGTCGATAGATTCCGATATAGGTATCTCTCCGTTATCCTGAAAGGAATCGACCGTCACAGAGCCTGAAACCTCTTCTCCGCCGAGGTTTTTAACCTTCCTCTTTCTGCTGAGTATGTTGACGAGGATAACTCCCACGATACAGGCGCAGAGGTATCCCGCAGCGGCAATGGCGAGTGCGAAGGAGTGTCCTCCTGCAAACCCCGCCTGCTCGTAGGTAGTGCCCACGTTGTTCGCCTGACCCGGACCCTGCCCGAAGCCCATGGCTATGAGCACTCCCGACGCGCTGAAGAAGGAGGGCATAATCGTGAGGATAAGGGCAATCGCGATAACAGTACCGGCTATTGCCTGAATGAGATAGGTGCTGACTATCGCCGCTCCCGACTGAAGTCCAGTAAGACCGCCGCTCTCCTGCGAGTCCTTAGTGGGAACTCGAAGCGAAAGCGCGATAAAGCCGATAGCTATGCCGTGGTAGGTAATCATCTCAAGCACGTTCGTGTCAATGCTCAGCAGTCCTGTGTTTCTCAGAATGAGGAGCAGGAAGCCCGCGATAACCGCGGTGGGCATGAGGCTCTTTTTGATGAAGGGGACTTTCCTCCTTACAAGAGTGGCGAGGATAATCATACCCGCCATGACGCCAAGCTGAATGATAATGTTCCACAATGAGGAGTTAGCCGCCGAATAGTCCATATGTTTTACATCCCTTTCGTTTTGCTGTATTTTTGCACTGCCTTGAAGTAGATAATGTATTTTCTCGCACAGTAGCATTGGTCGGAGTGAATTTCGTAATGCCTTCCGCTGTGCGTAAAAATAAGGTTTCGCCGCGAGTAGATGTTGATGTCCGATATTTCCGACAGCGGAAAGTTCATATCTCCGCAGAGGAGATGTTCGCGGTCAATGGAGAGCCTGCCTGTGAGCAGCTCGGTTTCCCCGTGATTGCCTGTCAGCTCAATCAGCTTTACAGGCTCATCCGAAAAGGCGGGGGAGGAGGCAAGCTCGATTGCGGTAAACTCCGTGTCAGTAGGCTCAGAGGAGGCAAGTCCGTCAGCGGAAGGGGCGGAGGTAAGCTCCGCATTAGCAGGTTTGGAGGAGGTAGATTCCATAGAGGCAAGCCCGTTAGCGTCCAGCCCCACAGTAGCAAGCTCCACAGCTCTGTATATCTGCTCGGTCTGCCATTTGTCCCACTGTGCTACAGTTTCAAACTGCGTGCCGCTCGATTGGAGAGTGCCGAACTCTGTGTATTTTACCGAAAGCCCGCAGGTGCAGGAGAATATATCTCCATTCCCAAAAAGGTTTCCCGATTTGCCGCACTTAGGGCAGAGGTGGAGGACGTGTTCCAGCCCCTCCGCCAGCCGCTTTCCTTTAAACGCAACAGGCTCGGATTTCTGCCGCTCGTCGCTGTTTTCATAGAGGTCGCGGCGGATTATATCTTCTATTTCGCAAGGCGAGAGCTGTTTTAGCTGTTCGGGAGTATAAATCCCCGCTGTTTCACACGTCATTCTCCCCCTTCTCATGGTGAATGACCATCGCGGGGAGGTCAGATACCCGCCTGTAAATTTGAGGGTGATAAGAGGAACTCCCGCGCTTTTCACAAGCTTGCAGGTGGAGGGGTGTATCTCCTCTGTTATTCCGCAGAAGGAGCGGTTGCCCTCCGCGAAGATACATACGCTGTGTCCTTTCCTCAGATGCCGCAGTACGGATATGGCAGTAGCCGAGTCGGTACTGCCCTTCCTCCTCGATATGGGAGCAAGATAGCGTATGAGCAGCTTCGAGAGCAGCCCGTGCCTGAATATGTGTTCACTTGCCACGAAATATGTGTGCTTTTTTATCCCCGCACCGATTAGGAGAGGGTCCCAGTCGGTGTTGTGGTTCGACAAGATAATATACGGCGATGGTATGTCGGGCATATTTTTAAAGGAGATGTTGAATTTCCTCCTCACAAAAGGGGAGAGGAGCTTTCGAAAAAAACTCCACACCCTCAAATGCCGCTTGTAATCGTCCATTTGAGTAAATGCACCGCCCTTTCGGTTAATACTGCTCCGCAGTTAAACCACCGAGAAAACGGCGAATTTTCCCGATGGTTTAACTATACACTATAGAAAACGACAAAACAATGGTTACTTAAAAATTTTATACAATCCTCACATCAACGCACTGAATTAAATTAGGGTCTGTTGACACAAGTTAAGATGATTGGATTTTGAGCGAATTTTTGGATAGATATACTAAATTAACTTGAAAACAATCAAGCCTCCACGGGCGAAAACCGCACAAATCAGGGCTTTTCGCCCGTGTTTTCTTGTTGTTTTCTAAGTTAATTAACTATAAGGCAAA
>JAISGQ010000032.1 GCA_031262985.1 Oscillospiraceae bacterium | reverse complement strand
CAAAGAAAAGCGCGAAAAAGCTTTCGCATATGGGTTTTTTGGGCTTTTCTTGCATTGTTTTGTTAGTTAATTTTGAATGTGAACCATGCAAGCCTTTGGAAAGGCTTGACCTAAACTTTCAGTCCTTGGCAACAGTTTTAAGTTAGTGCTTTGCCTCTTTGGCAACAGATTTTAGCGTGTGCTTCGCCTCTTTGGCAACAGATTTTAGTTTATCTTCCGTATTCATCTTTCTCATCTCGCGCGAAACCATAATCAGCGACACCGCGACTGCCGCAATGTCCGCTATCGGTCCTGCATAGAGCACTCCGTCCATCCCGAAAAACAGCGGGAGTATCAATATAAGCGGCACAAGAAACAGCCCCTGCCTTGTCAAAGAAAGGAAAATCCCCTTCGCCGCCTTGCCCGTGGAGTTGAAAAAATGCGCGCACAGCGGCTGTATTCCGCTTATAAACACCGCGAACATGAACACCCGCATATACTTCCGCGCGAACATGAAGTAGGTCTCCCTCGCGCCAGCGTCCGAATCACTGCCGAAAATGCCCGCTATGCTGTCGGGGAAAAACTGCAATAGGAGGAAAGCCACTACCGAAACTCCGACTATCCCCTCGAACGCCTTCTTGTACGTCTCCTTCACGCGGGAGTTGTTGCCCGCGCCGCTGTTGAAGCTGAATATCGGCTGACAGCCCTGCGCTATGCCTACGATAAAGGCGATAACCACGAGGTTTACCTTGGTCACTACTCCCACCACGGCAAGGGGGATTGTACTGCCGTAAACCGACTGCTCGCCGTAGAAGCGCAGTGTGTTGTTCATCGCAATCTGCACTACCATCATGATGAAGTGGTTGACAAAGCTGGTAGTGCCGAGGCGTGCGATACTGACGGAAAATCTGCCGCTGAGGCGAAAATGCCGCCTGCGTAGTGTCACACTCCTGAATTTGAGGAGGTAGCCGACTGTGAGTATCCCCGAAATTATCTGCCCTATGACCGTAGCCCACGCCGCACCCGCTATGCCCCAGTTGAAGACAAACATGAACAGCGCGTCAAGCCCTACGTTGATTAAAGCTCCCGTTATTGTGCATATCATAGCGGCTGTAGGGCGTGAGTCCGCGCGGACGAAGTGACTGCCCGCCACTGTCAGAATGAGAAACGGAAGCCCCAGCGCGGTAATTCCGCTGTAGTTAAGTGAGAGCGGCAGTACCTCGGGTGTTGCTCCGAAAGCAATCAGCAGAGGACGCAAAAATATGAGCGACAGCACACAGGCGGCTACTCCCGCTATGGCAATCAGGACTATCCCGTTGCCGATGTAGCGGCTTGCCTCCTCCTGCCGCTTCGCGCCGAGGTTGAGGTTGAAGTTCGCCGCGCCTCCCACTCCTATCAGCAGAGAGAGTGCCATGGAGATGGTGACTATCGGCATGGCTACGTTTGTGGCGGCGTTGCCGCTTATCCCGAAAAGCTGTCCTATAAAAATCTGGTCGGTGATGTTATACGCCGCCGACACCAGCATACTGATAATCGACGGAATGGAAAATTTGAGAATAAGCGAAATTACGGGAGCATTTCCGAGAGGATTGCCGGCAATCCTCCCATCTCCCGTAATTGATGTTTTTGCGGCTATCGGCTGTTGTTCGCGCGGTTGTTCCTTCTCTTGGTTTTGGTTTTCGTAGTAAGACATTTTTTACTTGTTCCCTCTTTTTTATAATGCTGAATTAAAGGCGGTTTTTGCCAAAGGCAAAAACTAATTTATATATTGACCCTTGTGTGTTTCCATCAATCCGAATACCGTACCTTAATTGCGCATTACGAATTATGAATTATCTTTCCCCTCGGTGAATTTCTTTATTTTAACGAGACTTTCCTCGCTGATAACGTGTTCAATACGGCAGGCGTCATTCCGCGCAGTATCGGGGCTTACTCCGATAGAAATAAGCCATGAGGTGAGAAATGTGTGGCGGTCGTAGACCTTGCAGGCAACGTCTCTCCCCTGCTCAGTCAGAGTGATAAGCCCGTTGTCATCCACCGAAATGTATCCGTTTTCGCGCAGCTTCTTCATCGCCACGCTGACGCTCGGCTTTGAAAAGCCAAGCTTGACGGCAATGTCAATAGAACGCACGGGGTCTCCTCCATCGCCGAGAATGAGTATGGTTTCGAGATAATCCTCAGCCGATTCCTGTATTTTCATTTCCGCTCACTTCCAATCGGTGCAGTATGAATTACGGCGCTCTCTTTATACTGTCATGCACATTGACAATCGGCTAATCCCACCGTCATCACACGCAGTAACGATACTACCTGTCGTTCATAAGCTTGCTGATTACGTCCATAAATGTATTTATATCGGCGAACTGGCGATATACCGAGGCAAATCGCACATATGCCACCTCGTCAATCTGCCTGAGCTGCTCCATGGCGTACTCGCCTATAACCGTGGAGGTTATCTCCCTGTCAAGGGAATTTTGAAGCTTTGCCTCAATTTCACTGACCGCTTTCTCCAAGGTTTCGAGCGGTACGGGTCTCTGAGCGCAGGCACGAAGCATACCTGCCAGCAGCTTGTTCCTGTCGAAATTCTCCCTCGATTTGTCCTTCTTGACCACAATTATGGGGAGCGTTTCAATGCTCTCGTAGGTGGTGAAACGCTTAGCACAGCCTATACACTCTCTTCTCCTGCGTATACGCTCGCCTTCATCTGTCGGTCTTGAATCTATAACCTTACTCTCCTCGTAGGAACAGTACGGACATTTCATAAAAACACTCCTATCACGCACTATGCAGTACTATATATTGTGTTCATTGTAACATATTTATACTAATAAATCAACAATCAATTCGACAAAAGCACAAAAGGCGCAAAAAAGGTGTGAAACGCCGTGATGTATCAAGAGGAGGAGAGATTTACTCTCCGTTGGAGATTCTCATAATACCCTCTAAATTATCTACCAAAAACTGCTGTGCATTCTTGCTGTACTTCAAGCGGTAGTAGCCGCCGGTCTGATAGTCCACCCACTCGGAGGTAATGCCGATATTCTTGCCCTCGGGAGTAGGCTCTTTGTGCTTCTTGTCATTTACGGTGACAGTGGTAAGGAAGCCTTTTTCAAGCATCCACGCCCCGAAGGCTGTCACCTTCAGCTTGCGCATTGTGTCAAGGTCGGCGACTGCGTTAATCCTTTGGCACAGGTCGGTTATCTGTATCGCGTCCTCCGACAGCTCAATTCGGGAGTACTGCTCGGCGGTCAGTTCAAATCTCGGCAATTTTTTAGAACTGCCGCTGCCGCCGCGGACGGCAACTCCGCCGTTGTCTATGACCTCGCGCAACACCTCGGAGACGAAGAAAAAGCACCTGCTCAGACGCACGTTGTTGAGAACGGAGTCGTCCTCCAACGGCGCGTCCGTAAATGGGTCGCACCCGTCGGCAAGCTTATCAATATAGGTTTTTGCTCGTTCGAGCTTTCTTTGTCTTTGTTCATCCATCTTTGTTCACCTCATATTAGGACTACTCCTCGTCCTCGCCGTTTTCCGCTTCCTCCTGCTGACGGAGGTACTCGTCGTACTCCTCCCTCGTCATCACATAATTCGGCTCTTCCACCTCGTAGTAATACTTGGGCGGAACAACCTCCTTCGTCACAATTGTGGGATGGAGGAGATGGGCTATGCGCCATGTCGCGGCGAGTATCGACTCGCCCTGACAGTCGAAAATTGTCGTGTCGAACTCGTACACCGCCTGATTTATCATAGCGGCAGTGCCTTGAATCTCGCGCTTTCCGTTAATCCTGCTTATGGCGGAGGCGGGAGCTAAGATTATCTCGGGGTCGGCGGCGGCTATGTCCGATGTGTTAAATGCCCAGCCGCTCGACTGGACGGCAACATTGAAGCCGCCGGCAAGCTCTATGAGGTTGTTGACGAGGGTGTCGCCTGTGGCGCATTTCTCGAGGCTGTTGTCCATAACGATACAAACAGAGTACGATTCGTCCTTCGAGACCATACGCGCTATGTCGTCAAGCTGGACGAAAAGCTCAAGGAAGTACTCCTGCGCCCGCTCTGCTCCTGCCGCGTTGCCCGCGAAAACAGAGCCGAGAGTTTTGTACAGCTTCTCGAGAGACGCCCTGCTGTCAGCGTTGTCGAGTACCATGCACTTTATTTTAGCTTCCTTCAGCTTGTCAAGCTCCTCTTGAGGAGTGGTGGTATCGGTTATCAGCAAGTCGATATTCTCCATGCCGAGTATCGCCTCGATAGCCGGACTTGCGGCAGTTCCGCAGACTGCTATCTCCTGCGCCTCCTGCAGCTTGCAGTCGAATGCCCTGCCCGCTATCTGCGCGTTGTATCTAAGCCCGAACACAATCTCCAGAAAGGAGTTTGACAGGCATATCACTCTCTTAGGTGCTTCCTCAATCAAAACTCCTCCCGCCTCGACGGGGAAGTCCTCCACAGCCGCGCCGCAGCCGGACATAACCGGCAAGGAGGAAAAAATAACCGCGATTAGGAGCAAAACGACACATATCCTTTTCAACTTCAACGACCATTCCTTTCTGTTGATAATATACTTGAATACTACCACAACAGGCGCGAAAAAGCAAGAAAAAACAGCTTCGCAGGAACGAAACTGTTTTATTAATAATTGGAAACGGTTATGCGCAAAAAGAAGGTTTACGACCTCGCTGTGACTATACCACACTATTATTCTGTAAATATTTGTTATATTGTGTGTATTTTATGTTGACAAGTTCACATAACGTAGCTTATCATTGACGTAGCCTAAATTACACAAATTACGGACTTATAAAATGGTAAGCTTGTAATTGGCATTTCACTTTTATACATTAAGGCATGCTTCTCAAAATTTCTTTTGTAAAATATTTGAGTAGCATGCCTTCTCAAAGGATGTGACTATCATAAAATATTTGCTTTCAAAATCAGTTAATTTGATAACTATTAATGTGATTATCGGTACACTGCTGACACTTTGTCTTTCGGGACTTGTAAGATCATTTATTGATGCACGGAATGCTCCTTTTGGATTGAGCGATAAATGTATCTCTTTCACTCTTAAAAGAGCTGATGAAACCAGCAACCAAGCCGTCACTATACCTGACCTTATCTCTCAAATTAACAATGACGTGCCATTCGCCCTTATAAAAAAAGACTATTTCCCATATTGCGGTATTTATTTTAACGGAAACGATTTTTCTCCTAATATCATAGACGGCAGAAATTTTAATGAAGATGATTTTATAAATCACCAAAATGTGGCTTTGGTATCCTCTGAAGCAGAATCAAATTGCACAGAAGAAGATGGAATTAAAATTATTTCGGTGAACAACATTAATTATGAGGTTATTGGAGTTTTCCAGAAAAACCCAAATACAATTAATCGTGACGCTGAAATTTATTATAACCTATTTTCTGAAAACGTTTTAAACTATGAAAACAACGCGTATGGACAATATATAATTGATACAGTTGAGCCGATAAAAAACACGGTAACCGATATAAGTGAATTGGGAAATGTCTCAACGGATATGCCATATACAACAGGTTTATGGGACAGCCTTGAAATTGCGATTTCCGCACAGGCTTATTCTCTTATCGTAATTGTATTAATCGCTTTAATGATTGCACTTAATTCAATAAGCGTTTCAGCTTTTTGGATAGAAAAACGCAGGAAAGAGTTCTTTATACGAAAGCTTACGGGTGCACGGTCCATTCAAATAAATATGCTGCTCATTCGTGATTATTGGCTTGTTCTTACAGCGTCATATGTATTTTCGTTCTTGCTTTCTTACATTATCAGCAATATTGAGTTTATACTTTTCGACGGATTTGATTTTTCTGTTATTACCTTGGTTTTTGCCTATGGACTGACTTTATTTGCGGGGTTTTCTTCTATGTTGCCCGTTTTATTTTCATATAACAGAAGAGGCGAAATATCTAAAATGACGAGGTGATAACTATGAGAAAATTAATCTATCCTATTCTTGATCTAATTGAAGGAAAAACAGCGACAATAATATTTTTAATTCAAATGATTGTTGTAATACTTCTTACGAATTATTCCATTAATCAAGCTTTGGATTTGAATAAGTCACTAAAAACCCTTGATGAATTAAAAGCCACCGAAAGCTATAAGATAGTAGATAGTACTTCAGATGAAAGGATTGAGGAGATTTTTTCAAACGAAGCTATTTATTTGCCTAAACAGAGGGAATTTTATAAAAAGCTGATAAATACCGATTGTGAAAATATGTATTCTCTGTTTGGTTATGATTCTCAAGATGAAAGCGGGCTTACAGTACATGAAAAAAATATAAGTTATGGTTTTTTTGACACATTTAATATAAATGCTTATAAGGGACGCTTGTTCACAAAAGAAGATTTTTTCAATCAGTCTGATGTCATTCCGATTATTGTGGGCTATGGTTTAAAAGATAGATATCCTTTAGGTGCTGAATACACATTAAACACCAATAATGATATCAGCCTAAAATGCGAGGTTGTGGGAATTCTTCCGTTAAACACTTCCAGCCCGTCAATTTGGGATGCTTCTGTTTCTGAATCTCTGGATTCATCCCTTATATTCCCTATTACTGAATTTGCAATTGACGAATATTATAAACTTGAAGATTTTGATATGGCAATAACATCCACCATAATAACTACGTCGGACAAGGCTTCGCTGAATGAACTGGCTCAATGGTCTGCGCATGAGGGGCTTTTCTCCATTCAATTTGTGTCGGTGAATGATATTATCAACAATTATACCGATATGGTTGTATCGGAAATTACTATTAATTTTGTTGTTGCAATTATCATATTGATTTTTGCCTGTGCGGGAATCATATCTCATATCTCCGCCTTTATAACACGAAAACAAAGGGATTTTGGTGTTCATATTCTGTGCGGCGCAAGAAAAACGGATATAGCGATTAGATTTATTTTGCAGATAGCAATAATTATGTTTACAGCATTTTTTATATGTGTTTTGTTTGCCGGTTTTTCCGCCTCTACGCTTTATACCCTATTGCTTGAATTAATTACAATTATTGTTATATCTGTGTTACCTCTATTTAAACTTAGTCGTTTAAGCATCCCTCAAATGATTAAAAGGAGCGAATAAGCCTTGAAAAATAAAAGTCTTATCAAGATGCGGGAAGTAACCAAGATTTACGGTAAAGGAGAAGCAAGCGTTGTTGCTCTTCGCGAGGTTAATTTTACTGTTAAGCCATTTGAAATGGTAGCCATTATCGGAGCTTCAGGCTCAGGCAAATCCACACTCCTCAATATTATGGGTTTGCTGGATGAAAAAACTTCAGGAGAATATTTTATTAAAGGGAAAACAACAGACGAGTTAAACGAAAAAGGCAAAGCAGAACTGAGAAATTCATTTTTCGGTTTTGTTGTACAAGATTTTGCGCTAATTGAAAACTTTACTTCGCAAAAAAATATAGAAATTCCGCTTAACTATTCTCGAAACAGAATAAGCCCTCTTCAAAGAAAAAGTGCTGTTTTTGATTGCCTGAAAAAACTTGGGATAGAAGACAAAATGAATGTACCTGTTTGCAATCTTTCCGGCGGACAACGGCAAAGAATAGCTATAGCCAGAGCGATTATAAATAATCCTGAACTAATACTTGCCGATGAACCCACAGGAGCACTCGACAGCATTACATCAAAAGAAATAATGCAAATCTTTAAAATGCTGCGCGATGAGGGAAAGGCAATAGTTGTTGTTACACACAACCCTGAAATTGCTCAAATGTGTGATAAAACATTCGTTATGTCCGACGGAATGTTATTTCCTGAATTATAGAATATAAAACACTTCAGACAATTATTTTCTTATTATATAGATGGTGTCAACACAAGCTAAAACGCTCAAAATACAGGCGTTCTGCACTTGTGTCGACACCATCTAGTCATCATCTAATCAAATATTGTTTCTATAACACGCTCGCTGTCGCAGGGGGAGTAGCAGAAGCAATCCATATGGTCGCCGCAGAAGAAGTAGCGCGGCTTCTTAGGCGGCGCATCTGAACGGAAGGTGTCCACAAGTACGAGCTTTATCTTCATTTTGTCGGGGATTATGCTCTTTATGTAGACACTCGCGTAGCTGCCTACGGCAACTCCGTCGCGCCGCTCCGCCAGCCCCACTAAATTGGGAGTTATCTCAATGAAGATTCCGTAGTCCTCAACCGAGCGGACAATGCCCGTAACGGTTTCTCCCACGTTGAAGAGCTGAGCGTTCTCCATCCATGTACCCATCAGCTCTCGGTGGCTGAGAACAATGCGGTTTTTCTCCTCCACGCTCTTGACTACCGCCTTTATGTCTATGCCGATAGTAAATCGGTCAGAGGGATGAGATATGCGAGACACGGAGATTAAATCTATGCTTATAAGTGACGGAATTCCGCATCCTATATCCACAAATGCGCCGAATGGCTCAAGGTGAGTTACAGTCGCGTCTATTATGTCTCCGCTTCGGAGCTTGGATATGTACTGCTCCTCGCACGCCTCCTGCGCCTGCCTTCTCGAGAGCAGGGCGAATGGCATTCCGTGGGAGTCGGTCATAATCTTCTTTACAAAAAAGCACACAGGCTTTCCTACCCGCGATATTATGGCAATATCGCGTACACTTCCGTCGGCAATGCCCTTCGCGCCCTCTTCTCGCATAATAACGCCCTTCATGCAGCCCAAATCCACAATCAGGTTGTGGTGACTGTCGCATATGACCGCACGCGCCTCGAGCAGCTTGTGTTCGCTCATTGCTTTGGACAGAGCGGCTGCGTTAGCCATAGCGGCGGCGTTTTCCGCTGTATCAATAAGCTTCCCCTCAGGCAAAAACTTGCTCATATTTATATAACCTCCCTTTATTTTGGGGAACGAAAAACTTCCCTTGTCCGTAATCTATATGCGGAGAAATCCGCTGTAATTACTGCGGGAGATAAATTTTGGGGAAGGTTTGTAAAGATGAAGGTGCAGGAGAATATTAAAGAGGGCGAGTATCAATACTCGCCACCTCTTTTTGTCGCTATTCGTAGTCTCCCGTGAACTTGCCCGCAGCATCGCTGACATTGATATTCAACCCGCCCAGTCCGCGCAGCATATGCGAGGCACGCCACACCTGCTCGTCGTCTCCCGAGAAGCACATGAGGCAGGACCTCCGCCTTGCGACCTCCGGCAATTGGCTCTCGCCGCTGTGGTTACTGCCCATTGATATAACCGACGCGCCGGGCTGGAGTACGGGATACGGCGTGTAGGCTATGGACTGCGTATAGGAGTTGGAAAAATCCGACGGAGACGTCATGCTTCGGTTGACCAGCTTGGCGCAGTCGATTTTCCGTATAGCGCACTCGCCCTCGCACTGCCGCTTGACGCGTCCGCAGGCAAGCTCCGCTTCCTCTACCGATAAAAACTCCGCAAATACTTTCATTCTATTTATTCCTCCAGTGTTGTGTTATATTGTGCATTATTACCCGTAGTTTGTGCATACAACAACAAATTATGCAAACTGCACTGATATGCGAAATAAAATAAACGAGAGTGTTTACTAAATACTACTCCACATTTACGACTGCCAATGAAAAACCACAAGCTGTTCTGAATAGGACACCTGCCGCGCATTAACTGTCACCTGTCAACTGACAAAAGCGGTTCGGCATTTCGCCAAACCGCTTTCGCCCTCAACTATGTCAATAAAAGGAGTAGAGCAAATTTTATTCCTCGTCTTGAAGCGCGTCATATCCCTCTTCGTTTGTACGGATTTTGACTGCGTTCTCGACGTCGTAGATGAAGATCTTGCCGTCGCCGTAGTTGCCTGTGTAGAGAACCTTCTTCACAGCGTCGATAAGGACGTTTGTCGGGATTTTGCAAATAACAATGTCAACCTGAACCTTCGGAAGGAGGCGAGTATCGACCGCAACTCCGCGGTAGAACTCCTCATGACCCTTCTGCATACCGTAGCCCAAAACATTGGTTACAGTAATTCCGGTTACTCCGATTTCATCGAGAGCAGACTGGAGATCGGTAAACTTGTGCTGATTTGTGATGATGGAAACCTTTGTGATTTTCGCGCCGCTTCTCGCTGTATTAACAACAGTAACAGCCTGTTCGGGAGCGACAATCTCCGTAGATGAAGCCGCAATCTGCGGTTTCGGGAGAACTGCGCCGCTCTTGCCTGTATCCATTGTGGGGTCGAATATCGGAGTTGAAGGCACGAAGTCGGGATAAGCTGTGTTTCCGTGCTCGCCTATGTCGAGACCCTCGATTTCCTCTTCTCTTGTAACGCGGATGCCCATTGTAAGCTTGAGGACAAACCACACGAGGAGAGAAGCTAAGAATGTAAATCCGCCGACTGCCGCGACACCGAGAAGCTCAACAAGGAGGAGGTTAGCTCCGCCGCCGAAGAAGAGACCGTTTGTAGCCGAGAGAGTTGTTACGCCCTCCTGAGCGAACAGACCTACAGCTATAGTTCCGAGTACGCCGCAGCCTAAGTGAACGGAGGTTGCGCCTACGGGGTCGTCAATCTTGATTTTGTCGAAGAAGACGACGGCGAACACAACGAAGATACCTGCAACCGCGCCTATGATGAGTGAGCTTTCAATGCTCACGAAGGCACAGCCGCCTGTGATTCCTACAAGACCGGCAAGACAGCCGTTGATTGTCATGCCGAGGTCGGGCTTGCCGATGAAAATCCACGCCGTAATGGTGGAGGTGACGATAGCTGCGATAGCCGCTGTATTTGTTGTCATGAGGATGTGCATAACGTCTGCCGGATTCTGGAAGCTCATTGTAGAGCCGGGGTTGAATCCGAACCAGCCAAGCCAGAGGACGAACAAGCCGATAACTGCGAGCGACATATTATGTCCCGGAATAGCCTTCGCCTTTCCGTTCTTGCCGTATTTTCCGATTCTCGGTCCTAAGACGATAACTCCCGCGAGAGCCGCCCAGCCGCCTACGGAGTGAACAACAGTGTCGCCGGCGAAGTCAAGGAAGCCGAGGTCAGCAAGCCAACCGCCGCCCCAAATCCAGTGACCTACGATGGGGTAGATAACCAGTGTAAGTATGAATGAGAAAACGATGAAGGAGATGTACTTGATTCGCTCCGCGACTGCTCCCGAAACTATGGTAGCCGCTGTTCCGCAGAAGACAAGCTGGAAGAAGAATTTTCCCCAGAACGGAACGTTGGAGGTGAGTGTGTTTTCATAGAAGCTGAGGTCAGCTCCGCCTAAGATAAAGAGGTTCTCAGTTCCGATGATGGGATTGTCTCCTCCGAACATGAAGCCCCAACCGAGGAGCATGAAGCCGAGAGACGAGATAGCGAATACGATAAAGTTCTTCGAGAGAATGTTTACCGTGTTTTTAGAGCGGGCAAAACCCGCCTCAACTGACGCAAATCCGAGATTCATAAAGAAAACCAAAATTGCCGAAAGGAATACCCAAAAGGTGTCAATAATCATTGACGTTGACATTAAAAAGACCCCTTTACTAAAATATAGAAAGAACAAAGGCGTCGCTTCCCGAGAGGGGAAGAAACGCCTTTGTTCTTTCCAATGCGTAGTTTAGCACAATAAAGTATAGCTGTCAATAGCAATCAGCGCGATAAATCAAAAATATCATTTTAGACAATCTTTGCTCATAGAGAAAGGGGGCGATTCGCTTTTTTGCACAATAGCAAAAGGAGTAGGGAGCAGACACTACAGCACGCCCATCTCCCTGAGCTTATCCGCCGACTGCCGCAGTCCGGCTACGGTTTTCGTCTCGAGTACTACGCGGCAGTTATGCTCCCGCGCCAAGCCGAGATAGCGGAGTATGTCCAGCTCCCCCTCGCCTAATGGCAGGTGGTTTTTTTGAGTAGCCGCCACTGCGTCGTGCATATGCATATGACACAGCCTCTCGCCGCGATGGAGTATGGCAGTCTCGTCTCCTGCGTCCGTTACGGCGTTGTGACCTATGTCGAGAGTGAGGGCGAAATTCGGGCTTTCGAGCAGGAGGTCAATCCCTTCGAGGAGGAACGAAGCCTTCTGCCAGCCGAATAAGTTTTCCACGCATATCTTTATGTCGGCACTCCCGATAGCGGCGGTGCAGGAGTCGCGAAACTTGCGAAGGCTCTCGAAATAAACCTCCTTGTACCGCTCAAACAGAAACGCCTTCCTGTCGGGGAGTGTGAAGTAAATCCCCTCCTGATGGTGCATATTGATGACGGGAACGGACAGCTCCTTCGCCGCTTCGATTGTGCTCAGAGCAGTTTGCGTGTACGCCTCGGCTACTCTGCTGTTAAAATCGCAGGGATTGAACGCCTCGTCGAGGTGAATGGTGTAGTAGATGCCGTACTCCCGCGCCAGTTCGGCGAGGAGGACAGTATCCAGCTCCTCTGCTTGATACATCGGGAGGTTCATGTTCAGCTCCACGAAGGACAGCCCCAAGTTGCGGCACAGCGCGGCAGTCTCCTCGAGTGTGTCAAGCTCAATTAAAGTGGGCATTCCGTACTGTAGGCTTGTTTTAAGGTTCACGGCGTACTCCTCCTATATTGTGGGGTCAGTCGTTGTCCTCTGCTTCAGGGGCGTTGACGGCAGAGAAGAACTGGTAACAGCGAAGTATCGCCATGCCCAAAAAGAAAATAATCAGAACATACGGCACCCACGAGGGGTAGCCCGCGTAGGCGAGGCTCGACATTCCGTAAACGATTACTCCTACCAGAATAAAATCGATGATAGCGTAAATCATGTGTTTTAGCTTGCGTTTATCCACAAAGTAGTCCTCCCTTGTTATTGCTGTGAATAAATTATACCACCGAAAAATGGAAAAAACAACGGAATAAACGGAATATTATATATATAGTATAACCCCCGCTGTAAACTGCGTTCACAGCGGGGGGTTAGTGCTAATCTGTTAGGTTGACTGCTTGACTACTTCTTCTTTTTCTTCGCGATAATCGAGATGAGAAGCGCGATAACTGTAACTCCACCGATAATTGCGACAATTATAATCCATGTGTTATCGGTTTCGTCGCCCGTACTCGGTGTTACGGTGTTGTCGCCATTGCTCTGCTGTGGTGCGGCAGTAGGATTGCCCGCGCTGTTGCCCACAGCTCTGTAGTAGTCCGCCGCGCCGAGAACCTCGGAGAGGATTTTTTCCATTTCGGCAAGCTGTACGAGTTCTGCAGAAGAGAGATTGCTTCTCCTCTTGAGACGCTCGATAGCTCCGAGAACTTCGCTTATCTCTTCCTTGGTGAACTCCTTGTCGTTGATCTTCTCGATTACGACGTTGTAGTCGTCGATAATCTCAGAGTAGTCCATCTCCGGCTCGGTAGTTGTAGTAGGTGCAGGGGTTGTAGTTGTTGCTGGTTCTGTTGTCGGCTCAGACTCAGGCTCGGTAGGCTGAGTTGGCTCTGCAGTTGTAGTAGTTGCTTCTGTAGTTGTAGTAGTCGTAGATTCTGTGGTTGTTGTAGTACCCTCGCCTTCTTCATCTCCCGAAACGATTGCTCCCGGAGTTGGGTTTTCAGGATCGGGTATAGTTGGAGTTGGCTGAGTTGGTTCTGTGGTTGTAGTGGTAGGTTCTGTGGTCGTTGTAGTAGTTGTAGGCTCCGTTGTGGTTGTTGTAGTTGTAGGTTCTGTGGTCGTAGTTGTAGTAGTAGGTGCTGTAGTTGTCGTAGTTGTTGTTGTTGTTGTGGTAGTAGTGGTAGTAGTGGTAGTTGTGGTAGTCGTAGTTGTTGTAGGTGCTTCTGTTGTAGTAGTCGTAGTAGTTGTTGTAGGAGCTTCCGTTGTAGTGGTTGTCGTAGTAGTTGTGGGAGCTTCTGTTGTGGTAGTCGTTGTAGTTGTTGTAGGAGCTTCTGTTGTAGTAGTAGTCGTAGTTGTTGTAGGTGCTTCCGTTGTGGTAGTCGTAGTAGTTGTTGTTGTCGGATTTGCATCTGTCGCCAGTGTAGCGGCAGGAGCATTAGGGTCAAGCACAGGAGGAGCATAATCCTCAACATTTTCAACTGTAGGAGGAACTTCAATCTCAACAACCTTGCCTGTGAAGAAGCTCTTATGTGTTTCGCCGCCGTCTGTAGTTACATTCTTGCCGATTGCCGAACCGTTCAAAGCCTTAGCTGTGACGTCGGCGGAAGGAGCAAGGAATGTACCTACGATTGAGTAGGTGTTCCTGAGGTCGCCTGTGTAAAGCAAATCCTGCTTTGAACTGTCGTAGAAGTTGAAAAGAATATTATTTCCGGAATATGCCATATCTTCTGCACTGTTGAGAGACTTGCCGTCTTCTGTCTTACAGAATGTTTCTGCAATAAAATTGAAGTCTGAATATCCCGCGAGGTCAATATTTATAATCAAGCTCTGCGTGGAGGATACTACAGGCTGACCTGCGTACTCTGTGGATGTTTGGATTCCGTTGATATAAAGCTCGATTTTGGAATCGGAACTTGTTCCGGCACTGCCAAGTCCATAATCATCGGGAGTAAGGTAAAGCACATTCATTACATCGGGTTTCATATTAACTGTGAGTTTTTTGCCTGCTACAGAGAATACCTCAGGATCGTCATTCGCTATTACAAACTCGCCTGCCTCGATATCATCTGTCTTATTTTCCAATAACGCAAACTCAGCGGAAAGTTCCCTCAAATACGCAAATTCTTTTGCGAAATCAATATAGGGAATCGGCTGACCGTCTTCACCTAAATCCTCAATGTATACTTTGGTATCCTTATTATCAACTTTGCGTGAGTTAATCTCGTAGTACTGTCCGTTATCGATAATCTTGACATCGTTATCTCTTCCGACAATAAGCTTTGCCGAGCTGGACCTAATCGAAGTGCCGCCGCTGATAATCGACTTAAGATAAATTATCTCGTCGGGCTGCTGGTTTGTTCCGAAATTGGTGTTTGTCGTAAAAGAAGACGCCGCCACATTTCCGTTGGTGTGAACCTTAAGCTCCGCTGTTTCCTCGGCGAAAACGTGGAAATTCTGCGCCGCGCTGAGGATATGGTACGGATTATAGAACGGAGTGTCGTAGTATGTGCCGGTTTTTTCTTCCTGCTCTATGGCGAAATTGTTCTCATCTCTTTCTTTCCCGAGCAAACTCGCCGACACCGTAGTCGCTATCATGGTAAAAATCAGCGTTATGGACAGAAAAACCGCCAAATTCTTCCTTTTCATTAATGAATCCTCCTTTAATATGGTATGGTTAAGGTCGCTCACAGCTTCAACCATATACTTAAAATTAAACTCCGGAAATAAGCAAAATCAGGGGGCTGCACAAAGCAAAATCAACTCCCGAAAAACTATATTTCCTTCTACGGCTACATCTTATCACTTCTGTCGAAATATGTCAATTATTATGCCGCCGATAATTCGATTTTTTCGGTACTTTTTTGATTATATATTTAACCCAGTTAAATATATATGCTCCGACAACTTGAATTAATGTCATATATATCTAATTTATTTAATTTTATATGTAGGTTTTAGTGCAATTTTTATAGTTGATTTGAGTATATTTTCAAATGTTAAAAAACTATTGATGCCTACACGAAACCATGTTTAAGATAAAATGTTTCATAGCAGTGATTCGACAGGGAGTGCAGGCTTTAATCTCGTGAAACAACTTCACATTATAAAGAAGGAAAAGCCCGCGCAATTAACTACGGGAGGTATTGACAAAGGAAAAAATAGGTGATAGCATACAAGGCATAGCAAGGCGCAAAGTGTAAAAAAACCGCCTATAATGAAAGGTTGCGGCAGAAAATGGAAATGAAAAAGGAACAACTGCAAAAAATCAACGGAGTTTTATCTAAGCTAAAGAACGTGAAGGACGGTTTCTACGCGAAGAAATTTGCCGACTTCGGATTTGAGCTTGCCTCACAGGCGGATTTTGAAAAACTCCCGTTTACCGATAAGCCGGAGCTGAGGGAGGGCTACCCTCTCGGTATTCAGGCTGCACCCGACAGCGAAATCGTGCGTATTCACTCCTCCTCGGGAACTACGGGACTTCCGATTATCATCCCCTACACAAAGAAGGACGTAGCCGACTGGGCGATTATGTTCGCGCGTTGCTACGAATTTGCGGGGATAACCAATCTCGACAGGATTCACATCACTCCCGGCTACGGGCTGTGGACTGCGGGAATCGGGTTTCAGGCAGGTGCGGAGCTTATGGGTGCTATGGCGATTCCCATGGGACCGGGCAACACCGACAAGCAGATTCAGATGATGCGCGATTTGCGGAGTACGGTTTTGTGCAGTACCTCCTCCTACGCCCTTCTCCTCGCGGAGGAGATTGAGAGGCGCGGAGTGAGAAACGAAATCCACCTGAAAAAGGGAGTTATCGGCTCTGAGCGGTGGGGCGAGAAAATGCGCCGCAGAATTGCCGACCAGCTCGGAGTTAAGCTCTACGACATCTACGGACTTACCGAAATCTACGGTCCGGGCATAGGCATGAGCTGTGACTACGAGTGCGGTATGCATATGTGGGACGACTATGTATACTTCGAGATTATCAATCCGCAGACGGGCGAGGTTCTCCCCGATGGCGAGCTGGGCGAGCTTGTCATAACCACCATGTGCAAGGAGGGCGCGCCGCTTATCAGATACCGCACTCACGACCTCACGCGAATCATTCCGGGCGTGTGCGAATGCGGCTCTGAGTACCCGCGAATAGCCACTATCATAGGCAGAAGCGACGACATGATAAAGGTCAAGGGGATAAACATCTACCCCGGGCAGATTGACGATGTACTGCGGCAGGTGGAGGGCGTCTCCAGCGAATATCAGGTGATTATCGACCACCTCAACGGACGCGACATCATGACACTGCTGTTCGAGAGCGAGCTTGGCTACTCGAAGGAGAATTTGGAGTCGAGCGTACAGACCTTCTTTAAGGCTAAGGTCGGCTTGACCGTAGTGCCGAAAAGCGTGGCGATAGGCGAACTCCCCCGAAGCGAGAAAAAATCCACCCGCATTTTCGATAATAGATATTGATAAAGACACCTCCCTGTGTGTATAATATTAGTATTACATACACAGGGAGGCTTATTTATGCTGTCTGTAGTTATTCCCGCCTACAACGAGGAGGAGATGATTGCCCTCGCGGCATTTGAAATATCGGACGTCCTCAAGAGCAATGGGATAGAATATGAGCTTATTTTCGTGGACGACGGCTCGACTGACGGGACGTGGACTGGCATATCCTGCGAGGCGAAGAACAGCCCGCACATAAGGGGGCTTAGGTTCTCCCGCAATTTCGGCAAGGAGGCGGCGATTTTCGCGGGGCTGAAATCCGCGAAGGGCGACTGCGTTGCCGTGATGGACTGCGACCTGCAGCACCCTCCGAAAACTCTCATCGCCATGTACAATATGTGGGAGGACGGCTTTGAGGTAGTCGAGGGAGTGAAGTCCTCGAGAGGAAAGGAGAGCTTTCTATATAAGATGAGCGCGAAGCTTTTCTACTCCGCAATCAGCGCGGCGACTAAGGTGGATATGAACTCCGCCTCCGACTTCAAGCTGCTGGGCAGACGCGCAGTGGACGCGCTTATCGAAATGCCCGAGAGGGGAGCTTTCTTCCGCGCCCTCTCCTCGTGGATTGGGTTTCGCACAGTCTCCGTGCCGTTCGAGGTGGCAGAGAGGGCGAGGGGCGAATCTAAGTGGTCTACATGGAAGCTCATGAAGTACGCGCTGACCAATATCGCCTCCTTCACCTCCGCTCCCATGCAGATTGTGTGGGTAATCGGCGTTCTGTTCTTTATCGGAGCGTTGGTGCTGGGCGTGCAGTCGCTCTACATGAAGTTTTCGGGGAAGGCTCTCGGCGGATTTACTACGGTAATTATTATTGAGCTGATTATCGGCGCGGCTACTATGCTAAGTCTGGGGATTATCGGCAGCTACATCGCCAGAATCTACGAGGAGATAAAGTGCCGCCCGAGGTATATTGTGTCGGAAACAGCGGCGTCTGACGACGACTGAGTTGACAAGTGACAAGTGACAATTAATAGTAAAAAGGAGCGGCAAGCCGCTCCTTTTTACTATTCTTTTTCGCTGAAAAAAGCCCGATTGTTGTCGTCAGATAATTTTCCGTTTGAAATCCCCGCCGTCGAGGCGGATAACTGTCACTTGTCAACTGTCAACTGTCAACTAAAAAGCTGCTCCTACTCCGCGTCGGTTGCCGAAAGATCCGAACCGGAGAGATTCGTATCGGAGACCGGAATCACCGGCTTCTCCTCCGCCTTAAATATATCCGTAAACCACGAGAAATCGGCGGTGTATCGCGTCTTTTGCTGAAGCTCAACAGATACGCTTGCATTGTTGGTGGTCGGGTCTACCATAAATATGTAAGTAAGACCGTTAATTTTGTATGTGATAGAGCCGTCCTCTTGTTTTGTTCCGTACTGAGCCATGCTAAGTGCGGACTCAACTCCGCTGTACGCAGATGTGATAGCTGTACCCTGCTCTTCAGTCTCCACAAAGCCGGCAAGAATCATTCCGGCGTATGTGTAGTATCGCATAGTCACCTCATCGCCGAAATATATGTTGGCGTAGGGATTCTCAGGCTTTGTGTATTTCGCGACAAATTCGTCAAACTTGCAGAAAAGGCTGAGGGACACAATATTATCTCCCTTTATATCCGCACGAAGGGTCATGAAATCGTCAAACAGCTTGACGTCCTCGCCCTTGCGAAGCGCGGCTACGTCCTCATCTTCAATCTTGTTGTGAGTAGTATCCTTCATCATCTCCCCGAACAGCAGATACTGCGAACCGTCCTCCGTTGAAACGTCGGAGGCGGAGACAGCGTTAAACTGCGATTGGAACTGCTCTATTGTTATATCGGTTGTCAGCTTGTTTACTGTGCCGTACAGCCACAATCCAGTAACAACGGAAATTGCGAGCACTGCCGCCGCAGAGAGGGCGATTACCGAAATTTTGACGCTCACATTGACGCTGAAGAATTTGACGACAGGTGCAAATATCTCAGACAGTTTTTCGCGGGAGGCAAGATAGATGCTCCGAAGCTTTGACTCCTTTTTCTGCTCGCTCCTTGACTTGAATATGGAGTTAAGCTCATCCTCGTCAAAGTCCTCGGAATCAAGTTCATCCTCGTCGTAATCAAACTCCTCCATATCTCCGTCAAAATCCTCAGAGTCGAACTCAGCTGTATCCTCGAGTTCATCCTCCGCCTGCTCTTCTCCGCCGATAAATTTATCTATATCGGAGAGGAAGTCGAAATCGTCCTTGTTTACTTTATTTGCCATGTTGTGTTTTCATCCTTTCGTAGAGGAGGGGGAAAGCGTAAAACATAAAGCTCCTGTTCTAACTGCCGCGGAAGCTTAAATCCATCCTCATTCTCGTATTATGCTATACATTTTCCCATAATTCACACAAAAAGGCAAGCACTTTATTTCCATATAGGATAAAAATTAATATTGTGTTAAATATTCTCAATATATGTTGACAAAAAACAGGATAACAGCAATCATGCAGGAGAAGTATAATTAACTATACTCACAAAACCATCTGCAAACGAAGGGGATTGACATGGTAGAGCCGATAACACGAGTTATTACCCACGAGCTTGACACGCTGAAAAATTATACCTTCACTGTGATATTTGCAAAATTGGGCGCGGCAGGCGACAAGTGGCTGTACTGCCGCCACAAAAACCGCTGCACATGGGAGACGGCAGGCGGGCATATCGAGCAAGGCGAGTCGCCTCTCGACTGCGCCAAGCGCGAACTGCAAGAGGAGACAGGCGCGGTGGATTTTTGCATAACTCCCGCCTTTGACTATGAGGTGCAAACCGTGTCCGGCAGTATGTGCGGGCAGGTTTTTTACGCCTGCATAGAACAATTGGGCGAACTGCCGCCGGAGTTTGAGATGGAGGAGGTCAGGGAATTTTCCGAATATCCTGACAAGCTGACATATCCCGAAATTCTGCCTGTGATATACGCGAAAATGCAGAGGTGGAGCGAGGAGAATACTGCTAAGGAGATATATACTAAATTAACTCCCTAACAATCAAGTCTTCACGGGCAAAAACCACACAAATCAGAGCTTTTTGCCCGTATTTTCTTGGTGTTTTCTAAGTTATTGCTTCGACGGCTAAACTTTGCCAGATTATGGTCGAGGATTTTTACTGTCTTGCGAGGCAGAGGACGCCGCTTTGCTTTTGCTTGGCAAGGACGATAACGATGCAAGGCGGTAAAAAGACCGACCAGAAATGGCAAGGTTTTTAAAGGGTTGTCATTTAGTATAAGAGCCTCCTCGGTTATTAGCAGATAACCGAGGAGGCTTTGTTATAGTGATAGTGAAAGTGAGGTTGAATCAACTCAAAACGGTCAGGGAATTATTTTGTTTTGAGTTGATTCGTTTTTTTAGTGAGTTTCTGAGAACTTTTAAAATTAGGGATTATTCCTCGTCCTGAAGAGCGTCGTAGCCCTCTTCGCCTGTACGAACCTTGATAACATTCTCAACGTCGTAGATGAAGATCTTGCCGTCGCCTATCTCGCCTGTGTAAAGAGCCTTCTTTACTGTGTCAACGAGAGTCTGGAGAGGTACCTTGCAGATAACGATTTCAACCTTAATCTTAGGAAGGAGTGAGGTTTCAACCGCAACTCCGCGGTAGTACTCCTTGCTGCCCTTCTGCATACCGAAGCCGAGAACCTGCGATACAGTCATTCCTGTTATGCCGATCTGCTCGAGAGCAACCTTGAGTGTCTCAAATCTATTCTGCTTAGTGACGATAACCGCGTTGTACATCTTAGCGCCCGGCTGTGAGTTGTTAGATACAGGAACAGCAACGTCCGGAGAAACAGCAGTCGATGATACTACTGCCGGAGAAGCGTCAGCACCTACTGTAGCGTATGCAGGCATGAAGTCCGCATAGCTGCTTACTAAGCCGTGCTCCTCAACATCAAGACCGATAGTCTCCTCTTCCTTAGTGACACGAAGACCGATTGTGAACTTGATGAGGAAGAAGATAACAGTCATTGTTACAGCAACCCAAGCCATAACTGCGCCTACGCCGATAGCCTGAACTGTGAGCATCTCCAATCCGCCGCCGTAAAGCAAACCGCCCTCGAGAGCAAATACGCCTGTGAGGATTGTACCCGCCGCGCCGCACACGCCGTGAACTGCAACAGCTCCTACGGGGTCGTCTACCTTGAGAACCTTCTCGATGAACTCAACAGCAACTATTACGAGAACACCTGAGATAGCACCGATGCAAACTGCGCCTACGGGAGAAACTGCGTCACATCCTGCTGTGATACCTACGAGACCTGCAAGTGCGCCGTTAAGTGTCATGGAGACGTCGGGCTTCTTGTAGATAACCCATGTGACTATCATAACTACTGACGCCGCTGCCGCCGCTGCAAGGTTAGTTGTTACGAATATCTTCGCCGCACCCTCTATAGCATCGCCTGTCATAGAGACTGTAGAAGCTCCGTTGAAGCCGAACCAACAGAACCAAAGAATGAATACGCCGAGAGCCGCCAGTGTGAGGCTGTGACCGGGAATAGCCTTAGCCTTCTTTTTCTTGTCGTACTTGCCGATACGGGGACCGAGGATAGCCGCGCCGACGAATGCCGCGACACCACCGACCATATGAACAGCCGTAGAACCTGCGAAATCGTGGAAACCGAGCTGTGAGAGCCAGCCGCCGCCCCAAATCCAGTGTCCTGATATAGGATAGATAACTGTGCTGATGACTACACTGTATACGCAGTACGATAAGAACTTAGTTCTCTCAGCCATAGCACCGGAGACGATTGTCGCCGCTGTAGCACAGAATACTGTCTGGAAAATGATGAATGCCGCCGACGGATATGAGCCTTCTACTCCGTAATCGCCCTGAATGAAGAAATCAAAGCCTCCGAATAAAGCTCCGTCTCCTGCGAACATGATGCCGAAGCCTATCGCCCAGAAAACCAGTGTGCCGAGAGCGAAGTCCATCAGGTTTTTCATGATTATGTTACCTGCGTTCTTAGCTCTGGTCAGTCCTGTTTCTACCATCGCGAAGCCTGCCTGCATGAAGAATACCAATACTGCGCCGAGTAATACCCAAATTGTGTCAACTGATGAATACATTACAATTTCCTCCTCTTATAAAAATAAGCGCGTGAATCTTCTTCCCTTTAAAGATCCACACACCTTTGTGCGATACTGATTTTTAATAAAATCATCAAGCATCTGTCGTTTTTAATTTTCTCCTGCACTGTCATCATTGACACGAACTCTTCTTCCACAACAGTCCGTTTCGGTCAATTAAATAACCGGCAAATCCTCAGAATGTCTTTATTACAAATCGGTATTGCATAAACCCCTAACGTGTGATACGGCTTATCACAGCTACGGTGATAACAAAAGACGCCGCAAACTTTTTTTCGTCTGCAGCGTCTTTGCTATCTTGCTAAAAAGATAACACAGTTATAATTGTTTGTCAATAGCATTTTAATTATTTTTTAATATATTCAACAGGTTCGACTTTTTACACAGAAAAATGCCGCGTTCTCACCTGATTTTATTGCATGACAAATAATTAACAGAAAACAAAGGCTAATTTTACGTTTTGTCCTTGCGGTAATCAACAATATTTGGTATACTGTTTTGCGGTGAATGAATCCTGTTGATTCGACATTATTACGCGAAAGGAGCATTTCTATTATGAATTATTCCCATGAAGTGGAAAGAATGTGCACGGTCGCAAAAGGACCTAAGCACGGCCCGGCTCCGATACCTGTTGAAGGTGCTTGGGTAAAGGCATACGAGGTTACAGACATCAGCGGTCTTACTCACGGAGTAGGCTGGTGCGCCCCTCAGCAGGGAGCTTGCAAGCTCTCTCTTAATGTCAAGAACGGCATTATCGAGGAGGCTCTTGTCGAAACTATCGGATGCAGCGGCATGACACACTCGGCGGCTATGGCGGCTGAGGTACTCACAGGAAAGACTATTTTGGAGGCTCTCAACACCGACCTCGTGTGCGACGCTATTAATGTAGCTATGCGCGAGCTTTTCCTCCAGATAGTATACGGAAGAACACAGACCGCCTTCTCTGAGGACGGACTTCCCGTCGGAGCGGGACTTGAGGACCTCGGCAAGGGGCTTCGCTCGCAGGTAGGTACTATGTACTCCACCTCCGCGAAGGGCGTTCGTTATATGGAAATGGCTGAGGGCTACGTCCTCAAGCTGGCACTCGACGAGAACGATGAGGTTACGGGCTATCAGTTCGTAAAGCTCGGCAAGATGCTTGAGGATATCCGCCACGGCGCGTCTCCGGACGAAGCATACAAGAACAACATCGGTCAGTACGGCAGATTTGACAACGCCGCTAAGTACATCGACCCGCGTGAAGAATAAGAGAGAGGAGGATACTAAAAATGGCTAATGAAGTAAGATTTGAGGGCAGAGAGCGACGCATAGACAAAATCAATGCCTGCTGTGCGGAGTACGGCTTTGAGAGCATTGAGCAAACACGCGACATCTGCCTCGAAAAGGGAATTGACGTTAACGCTATCGTTAAGGGAGTTCAGCCTATCGCGTTTGAGAACGCCGGCTGGGCGTACACACTTGGCTGTGCCATAGCTATAAAGAAGAACGCGGTAAACGCCGCGGACGCCGCCGCTGCTATAGGTATCGGACTTGAGGCGTTCTGTATCCCCGGCTCTGTCGCGGACAGACGCAACGTAGGTCTCGGTCACGGCAACCTCGGAGCTATGCTCCTTCGCGAGGACACAAAGTGCTTCGCTTTCCTTGCAGGACACGAGTCGTTCGCAGCCGCAGAGGGTGCTATAGGTATCGCCCGCACGGCTAACAGAGCGAGAAAAGAGCCGCTCCGTGTTATCCTCAACGGACTTGGCAAGGACGCCGCCTATATAATTTCGAGAATCAACGGCTTCACATATGTGGAGACCGACTACGACTTCTCCACAGGCAAGCTTTCTGTCGTCCGCGAGGTCGCCTTCTCCGACGGAGACAAGGCGAAGGTTCGCTGCTACGGCTGTAACGACGTTCTCGAGGGCGTGGCTGTTATGCAGGCTGAGGGAGTTGACGTTTCTATCACAGGCAACTCCACTAACCCCACCAGATTTCAGCACCTCGTTGCGGGAACATATAAGAAGTGGGCGAACGAGAACGGCAAGAAGTACTTCTCCGTAGCTTCAGGCGGCGGAACAGGACGTACACTCCACCCCGACAACGTAGCTGCAGGACCTGCTTCCTACGGACTTACCGACTCCATGGGCAGAATGCACGGAGACGCGCAGTTTGCCGGCTCCTCCTCAGTTCCTGCTCACGTTGAGATGATGGGACTTATCGGAATGGGCAACAACCCGATGGTAGGCGCGACTGTCGCCTGCGCTGTTGCGGTTGAGGAGGCACTCCGTAACGGATGCAATGAGGACTTCTGCTCGGGAAAGTTCTAAGGCAGAGCGGAGTTTGGGATATTGAATAAGTATAAGGCTCACGAGGGAGATTCCTCCGTGAGCCTTGTGTTTTGGATGGGGGAGAACCCGAAAATTGCACAGATATTGCACAAAAGGCAGCGAGGCGAAAGTACCGTGCTGCCTGAAATGGAGGGGGGGAGGGGGTTATATGAGGTGGCAGTTTATATAATTCCATTTAGCATAATCCTCGGCATATGAGCCTGCTGCGGTGTATATGGTAAGATTGGGGCAACCCCAGAAAGCCCCATTGCCAATTGATGTGACGCTGTTCGGTATGTTGATTTGCGTTAAGGAGGAGCAATAGCAGAAAGCCTCATGTCCGATTGATGTGACGCTGTTCGGTACGTTGATTTGCGTTAAAGAGGAGCAATCGCAGAAAGCCCATCTGCTAATTGATGTGATGCTGTTTGGTATGTTAATTTGTGTTAAAGAGTAACAATCGCAGAAAGCCCACCATCCGATTGATGTGACGCTGTTTGGTATGGTGATTTGCGTTAAGGAGGAGAAACCCAAGAAAGCTTCATCACCTATCTCCGTTATCCCTTCCGGCACAGTAACATTCTTTTCAACACCTGTATATTGAACCAGTCTCCAGCCTTTACCATCTTTCGTTTTCTTGCATTTAAAATCTTTAAGTTCTTCAAAATTCACCGATTTGCCAAGCTGTACAGAAACGGATTGTGCAGAAACCAGTTGCACAGAAATGGGTTGCTCAACAAGCAATGAACCACTGCTTGTTGTAACACATTTCATACTATCAAGTGTTTCGATAAGTTCATTTAAGCAATCATCATTGCCGTTCCACCTTAAAAATTGTCTGCTATTAGATAAATAAAAAACAAAATCCGTATGCTTGTTTACATCTTCCGGCTCAATTTCGATGCGTAAAATTGGCTTTCCGTAGTTGTTTTTTGCTAACTCTAATTCCGACAGTGTCTCCGAATCGTTATTGCTCTTGAGCTTATAAAAATTCGGAGAAGTAAAAGCCAACACGGCGGCACAATCACGAATATGCTCGGATATAACCGATCGCCAGCGTTGACCGAGCTTAATACCTCTATCGTACCAAACTCTTACTCCTTTATCCTTCAATTTTGTCGCAATTTCAGAGACGACAGCCTTGTCCTCAGTTTTATAGCAGATAAATATAAACGGTTCTTTGCCTTCATACGGCTCAAATCCAAAATTTTCCGACATATATACCCTGCACCGTCCTTTTTCAATCGAAAACATTTATTTCCTGTTTTTGACTTATTGTATCACAACATCCCTAAAAATTCAACAATTCTCGAAAGAAATCGAACTTCCTCACTCCTCTTCGACCTCCGCCGCACAACCCCGAATTTGCAAAACTTCCTCAGCTCCCCGATTTTTTCATAAATTTAGTCATATTTCATGGTATAAAGTTGGATTTTAGTCTATTTATCGAAAATATGCACAAAATACAGGAGTAAAAAACTCCTTCGCAATAAAACCAAACCACAAAATCAGAGGAATAAAGAGAAAACAAGAGGATATGAGAGAATTTCGGAGTAAAATCACTGTCATATCGGGTTAATATGAGTAAATATCAAAAAAATCGTGAAAAATCGTGAAAAATCGTAATTTTTTGCTTGACATTTGCTTCCAAAGAAAATATATTATGTGTGGTGCGTTCTATTACTTATCATAAAAGCGGTTTAATTATACTGCCGCATGACAAATTGAAATTTTTAATCGGAGGATGATTGAGTTGAGTAATTCTGTTATCAGTTTAAAAGATATATCGGTCTCATTTGACGGAGAGAGCATACTGAAAAATCTGAATCTCGATATTGACTACGGAACATTCGTCACCCTGCTCGGACCCTCCGGCTGCGGAAAGACGACTACGCTTCGGATTATCGGCGGATTCGTCGAGCCTGATTCGGGAGATGTGTTCTTCTCAGGCGAGAGGATTAACGACCTGCCGCCTCACAAACGCGAGCTGAACACGGTTTTTCAGAGATATTCGCTTTTCCCTCACCTCAATGTCTACGAGAACATAGCCTTCGGAATGAGGATAAAGGGCAAGTCTGAGAGCGAGATAAAGGACAAGGTTACGGCTATGCTCCGTCTGGTTGCGTTAGGCGGCTACGAGAAGCGTTCTGTCAGCACCCTTTCGGGAGGACAGCAGCAGCGTATCGCCATCGCCCGCGCCCTCGCCAACGACCCTAAGGTGCTGCTCCTCGACGAGCCTCTCGGCGCACTCGACCTAAAGCTCCGAAAGGAGATGCAGGTGGAGCTGAAACGAATCCAGCAGAAGCTGGGCATTACCTTCGTCTACGTCACTCACGATCAGGAGGAGGCGCTCTCTATGTCTGATATAATCGTCGTGATGAACCACGGCGAGATTCAGCAGATTGGCACTCCCGTTGATATATACAACGAGCCGGAGAACGGCTTTGTTGCCGATTTTATCGGGGAGAGCAACATAGTTGACGGCATCATGCACGACGACTACGACGTTGAGTTCTGCGGCGCGAGGCTTAAGTGCGTTGACAGTGGCTTTGCTAAGGGAGAGGAAATCGACGTGGTTATCCGCCCCGAGGATGTAGTGGTAATCCCTGTAACCGATGCCAAGTTCTGCGGAACGGTGCTTAGCTCCACATTTAAGGGAGTACACTACGAGATGATAGTGGAGATACCCAATCAGGATGAGGACTGGCTTATCCAGAGCACAGTCTCGCAGGAGGTCGGCAGGGAGATAGGCATGACCGTAGAGCCTGAAAACATCCACATCATGAAGAAGTACACAGGCGACTACGCAGGAGACGAGGAGTACGCCGACTCAGCGGAGGGTTAATACTCAGCGAATACCGAGGGGTGGTACTTCCGCTATAGATACGCACGAGGGTGGGACTACCTCTGTAGATACCGAGGGTTTGTACTCCTACTGTAGATACGCACGAGGATGGTACTCCTGCTAAGATACACACGGGGGATACTCCTGCTGTAGATACACAGGGGTGGTACTCCCGCTGTAGATACACAGGGTTGGTACTCCATTATAATAACGAGAAGGAGTGAGAGAGCAGCATGGCAAAAAAGAAAAATTCGTGGCTTGCCGCGCCTTTCGGCGTGTGGATGGCGTTCTTTACGCTCATACCGCTTGGAGTGGTGGTCTACTTCGCGCTTACCGACAGCGCGGGAGCTTTTACCTTTGACAATCTGCTCGGGATAGGACAGCACGCAGGCACGCTGCTCAGGTCAATATGGCTTGGAGCTATCGCCACCGTCCTGTGCCTGATTTTGGGTTATCCCGTAGCCTACAGCATATCACGCGCTAAGGGCGTGTCACAGCAGACTATGGTCATGCTCATAATGCTCCCTCAGTGGATGAACTTCCTCCTTAGGACATATGCGTGGATGACACTGCTCGAAAACAACGGGCTTATAAATAAATTCTTAGGGCTTATCGGCATAGGTCCGCTGAGTATGATTAACACAAGCGGCGCAGTTGTACTCGGTATGGTTTACAACTTCCTCCCCTTCATGATTCTTCCTCTCTATTCTGTTATGACAAAGATAGACAAGCACACTATCGAGGCGGCGCAGGACTTAGGCGCGAACGGTCTGAATGTGTTCAGGCGCGTCATACTCCCTCTCTCAGTGCCGGGGATTATTACGGGAATCACCATGGTGTTCGTTCCTGCCGTGAGTACCTTCGTTATCTCGAAGCTGCTCGGCGGAGGAAAGGATATGCTTATAGGCGACCTCATAGAGATGCTCTTCGCCGGAACGGCTGTCAACTACAACGTAGGCTCGGCACTGTCGCTCGTACTCATGATTCTCATTGTAGTGTGCATGGCTGTGATGAATAAGTTCGACGACGGAGAAGAAACGGGGGCGTTGATAGCATGAAAACACTGTCGAAAATCTACAACATCCTTATATTCCTCTTTCTGTACGCTCCTATAGTAGTAATGATAATCTTCTCCTTCAACGACTCAAAGAGCCGCACGGTGTGGAAGGGCTTTACCACAAAGTGGTACGCGGAGCTTTTCGGGGATCAGGCGATACTCGATGCCTTGCTCCTGAGTTTCATTATAGCAATACTCGCGGCGATTATTTCGACCGTAATCGGCGCGGCGGCGGCAATCGGACTAAAGAGCATGAATGTAAAACTCCGCAACTTCATGATGTCGCTCAACAATATACCTATGGTAAACCCCGAAATTGTGACAGGTGTGTCGCTCATGCTTCTGTTTGTTGTGGTGTACAGAACTACGGGACTGCTCCAGCCGGGCTTCGGTACTGTCCTCCTTTCGCATATCACCTTCTGTGTGCCGTATGTCATATTGTCGATTATGCCGAAGCTCCGACAGATGAACCCCTATATCTACGAGGCGGCGCAGGACTTGGGCTGTCCTCCCGCGCGGGCGTTCATGAAGGTGGTAGTTCCCGAAATCATGCCCGGAATAATCACAGGCATGATGATGGCGTTCACTCTTTCGCTTGACGACTTTATAATCAGCTACTTTACAAGCGGCTCGTCTGCTCAGACCCTGCCTGTTGTGATATACTCCATGACGCGAAAGCGCGTCAGTCCGAAAATCAACGCACTCTCCACTATCCTCTTTTTGATTGTTCTGTTCCTGCTTGTGATAATCAATTTCAGGCAGATACGAGACAGCGCGAAGGAGAGGGAGAAGGAACAGGTTAAAGGGTAAATATTAAAGGCTGAAACGGCGAAATAATAACCGCTGTTTTGTCAATAAAAATAGTTAAACCTACGGGAAATAGGCGAAAGATTTTCTTCTCGAAAAGATGAGACTGTTTTTCGGTGGTGAGGCTATAAAATAATTAGGAGGAATGATCAATTGAAAAAAAGGCTTTTTTCGGTAATTCTGGCAGTGTGTATGCTTGCGGCGATAGTATCGCTTGCAGGGTGCAAACAGGAGGACGCAGTACCGCTCACAGGAGAGGTCATCAACGTCTACAACTGGGGGGAGTACATCTCCAACGGCGAGGACGGTTCTCTTGACGTAAATAAGGAGTTTACCAGAAGAACCGGCATTAAGGTCAACTACACAACCTATCCCGACAACGAGTCGATGTACGCCAAGCTCACAAGCGGCAGTGCAGACTACGATGTAATAATCCCTTCGGATTATATGATTGCACGGCTGATTGAAGAGGATATGCTCGAGCCGCTCAATATGAGCAACATCCCCAACTTTTCGCTGATTGACGATCAGTTCAAGGGACTTGAGTACGACCCCTCCAACAAGTATTCTGTTGCGTACACTTGGGGTACTGTCGGTATTTTCTACAACAAGACGATGGTGGATGAAGAGGATGTAAAGGATATGTCTTGGGATATTCTCTGGAACGAGAAGTACCGCGGGCAGATTCTCATGTTCGACAATCCGAGAGACGCTTTCGGCATAGCTCTCCTCAAACTGGGCTATTCTCTCAACACCACTGATAAAGCTCAGCTTCTCGAGGCGGCGAACCTCCTCAAGGAGCAGAAGCCGCTGGTTCAGGCGTATGTCATGGATCAGATATTTGACAAGATGGCAGGCGCGGAGGCGGCACTTGCTCCCTACTATTCGGGCGACGCGCTGACCATGTTCGACGACAATGAGGACCTCGGTTTCGCAGTTCCCAAAGAGGGCACAAACCGCTTTGTTGACGCGATTTGTATTCCTAAGGGAGCTAAGAACAAGGAACTTGCCGAGAAGTACATCAACTTCCTGTGCGAAACCGATATAGCTCTCGCGAACGCGGAGTACATCGGCTACTCAACACCTAACACAGGCGCGCTTGAGCAGCTTGACGAGGAAATCAAGAACAACGAGATATTTTACCCGGGCGACGATATTCTCAGCAAAACGCAGATTTTCCTCAAGCTCCCCGACGATATCAACAGATATATGGATACTCTTTGGATAGAGATTAAGACAGAAAACTAAGCGAAAACACAAGAAGCACCTTTAATCCCGAAAACACAGGGATTGAAGGTGCTTTTATTGTTCAAGTTAATTTAGTGTATTCTGAAAAAAACTAACAGGCATTGTCTGCACAATGACAATAAATTAACATAAGCCAAGTTTTTATTATTGAAAAACAGTCCGTGCGGTGATATAATTACAAAAGTGCAACCATAGATTTGCGATATTAACTTTGCCATATTTAAAGGAGTTTTTACACATGACAGTAAGAGATATTATTTCCATTCTTAACGCTGAGATTATCGCCGGTGAGGACTGCTGTGAGCAGGAGATAAAAACCGCCTGCGGAAGCGACATGATGAGCGACGTATTGGCTTATGTCAAGGAGCAATCAGTACTGCTCACAGGGCTTATCAACCCTCAGGTAGTGCGGACAGCTGACATGATGGACATGATTTGTATAATTTTCGTCAGAGGAAAGATGCCCGAGGCGGGTATTATCGAGCTTGCTACAGAAAGGGGAATCGCCCTTCTTCGCACAAATTTAGGTATGTTTGAGGCTTGCGGACTGCTCTACACCAACGGACTTAGCGGGGGTGTAATTAATGAGTAGCAGTATATCCTTGCATTTCGATGTTTCGGGCGACGACTTCACCCGCGCGGGAGAGGCATCCACGCAGGTCAAGAAAACGCTCAAAAAAATCGGGTATGACAGTGACGCTATTCGCCGCGTAGCAATCGCCATGTACGAGGGAGAGATAAACATGGTCATACACGCAGGCGGCGGCACTGCCGATGTGGAGATTTACCCCGACAGAGTGGATATTGTACTCACCGACGAGGGACCCGGCATTGAGGATGTGGAAAAAGCCATGACCGCCGGATTCTCCACCGCTCCCGACAATGTGCGTTCGCTCGGCTTCGGGGCTGGTATGGGGCTTCCGAATATAGAGAAGTACACCGACTCCATGCGTATTGAAACAGAAATCGGCGTGGGGACAAAAATGTTCCTCTCGGTCAATGCGGGCGGCAGCAACTCCTGAGGAGATTCGGCGAGGGAGGACGGCTTGCACCTGCTCCTGCGACGGCTTAGCGAGGGAGGACGGCTTACCCCTACTCCTACGGCGGCTCGGTGAGGGAGGACGGCTTGCCCCTACTCCCAAAACAAATACATAATATTGGAATGATTTTCTATGGATAAGGTATTCCACTCGGTTACACTCGACAGCAACAAATGCGTCGGCTGTACAAACTGCATAAAGCGGTGTCCCACAGAGGCAATACGCGTTCGCGACGGCAAGGCGCAGATTATCTCCGGCAGGTGCATAGACTGCGGTCAATGCATACGCATTTGCCCTCACTACGCCAAGCGACCGGTTTATGACCCGCTCTCTGTGATTGACAGCTACAAATATAAGATAGCACTGCCCGCGCCCGCTCTGTACGGTCAGTTCAACGACCTCGATGACATTGATATAATCCTCACGGGGCTTCTCGGGCTGGGCTTTGACCACGTGGCGGAGGTGTCCGCCGCCGCCGAGCTTATCTCGGAGGCTACGAGGATTTATATGTCGAAAAAAGGCATAAAAAGGCCTGTAATCAGCTCCGCCTGTCCTGCGGTACTGCGGCTTATCGCAGTTCGTTTCCCCGATTTGTGCGAACACGTCCTCCCCTTTGTCTCGCCTATGGAGGCGGCGGCTATGATTGCCCGCGAAAAGGCGCGTCAGGAGACAGGACTTTCGGACGACGACATAGGCATTTTCTTCATCTCCCCGTGTCCTGCTAAGGTGACGGACGTAAAATCGCCGATAGGAAAAGCTAAGTCCTCCGTGACGGGGGTACTTGCCATAAGCGAGGTTTTCCCAAAGCTCGCCTCCCTCATGAACAAGGTGGGGGAGACCGAACCGCTCTCCCAATCGGGAGTTATCGGCGTGAGCTGGGCAGGTATAGGAGGAGAGTCGGCGGCTCTGCTCAACGAACAGCACTTAGCGGCTGACGGCATCGAGAATGTCATACAGGTTCTTGAGGGGCTGGAGGACGAAAAGTTCCGCGGACTTGATTTTATCGAGCTTTCCGCCTGCTCCGGCGGCTGTGTCGGAGGAGTTCTGACTGTGGAAAATCCCTATGTAGCAAGAGCGAGAGTGCAGAGGCTGAGGAAGTATCTGCCGTTCTCCTGCTCTCATCTGCCGACACACGCCATTCCCGAATACATGAACTGGGAACACTCGCTGGAGTTTTCTCCTGTCATGGAGCTTTCGAGCGACATAACGAAGGCGATGAAGATGATGAGTGAGATAGACAGAATCAGCGGACTGCTGCCCGGTCTCGACTGCGGCTCATGCGGTGCGCCCTCCTGCCGCTGTCTTGCGGAGGATATAGTTAAGGGCGGCGCACAGATAACCGACTGCGTGTTTATCCTGCGCGAGAGAATCCACAACATCAGCACAACGCTGGCTTCTATGGGCAGTAACCCCCTCGCCTCCGTGCAGGAGAAGATGATGCGGATGCCTTCTCCTATGCAGAAGAGCGACAGGGATGAATAGTTAGCCGTGAAAGGACGGACAGTGACAATATGACAGTGAGTGAAGCCGCAAAGGCTCTTAATATGAAAATCCTCGCGGGAGGAGACAAAACCTCCCTCAGCCGCGACATACGGCACATCTACACAGGCGACCTCCTGAGCTGGGTCATGGCGAAGGCATCGGAGGGGGACGCGTGGTTTACCGTCATGGGGAACATCAACGCGCTTGCGGTAGCCTCCCTCGCCGACTGCGCCTGCATTATTTTGGTCGAAAACGCGGTACTTGACGCTAACGCGAAGGAGAAGGCGGATTCCATCTCCATGCCGGTTCTGCAAACAGGCAGACGGGCGGCGGAGATGATAATCGAGCTTGACACGCTTATGAAAACAGAATGAAGTTTTTCTACGACCTGCATATTCACTCCTGCCTCTCCCCATGCGGCTCGAATGATATGACCCCTAACAACATAGTCAACATGGCGGCTCTTTTGGGGCAGGATATTATCGCACTGACCGACCATAACTCCGCGAAAAATTGCAGAGCTGCGGCTGAGGCTGCCGAGGAGCTTGACCTGCTGTTTGTGCCGGGGATGGAGCTTTGCACCTCGGAGGAGGCGCATATCGTGTGCCTCTTTCCCACTGTGGACGCGGCGGAGCAGTTCGATGAGCTTATCTGGAAAACCGCGATGAAAATCCCCAACGACAAAGAGAAGCTTGGCGACCAGATAATTATGAACAGTGCGGACGAACCTGTCGGGGAGTTTGATTATATGCTCACGCTCGGTTCGGACATAAGCGTTGATGATGTGGTCAAAAAAACAGCACTCTTCGGCGGAGTAGCGTACCCCGCGCATATTGACCGCGCGAGCTACTCGGTTATCTCGACACTCGGCGCGTTCCCCTACTGGAGCGGATTTGCCGCGTGTGAGATTACCAAAAACGGCGATATTGAGGTACTTTGCGATGATTATCCCGAAATAAAGAACCTCCCTCACATACTCAGCAGTGACGCGCATTATCTCGAAAACATGAACGAGAGAGGCGCGTGGATAGACTTGCCGGAGCGGTCGGTCTCCGCCCTACTCGATGCGCTGGGAGGAGAAATTGCGGCGCGGTTCGGCAGAACGATTACGGATTAGGAAACACGAAAGGAGCGGTAATCTTGAAAACAAGCATTAACCACATCATCAAAACAGCGGGGCTCTTTCTGATTCTCCTCGCATCTCTCCTCCTGCTCTCCTCCTGCGCCTCCTCCGCCGACTGGGAGGGCGAGTGGAATCGCGTGGGAGATGCCACCTACTCCCGCTCAATTCTCTACATAACAGACGCGGACAGCAGGGGCTTTAACTTCTCCATCAACGTCTACAACGGCAACCTCTCCGGAGTTATCGAAAACTACAGAGCGACATTCGTCAACTCCGACAAAACCGAGGCGCAGTACTCCGTCAAGGACACCGACGCGGTGATTCGCTTCATTCAGGAAGACGGCGAGTTTAACGTAATATTCGAGAGCATGGAGTACCTCGAGTCGGATGTTTTTGATTTCTCTCTCGGCACGTCAATGATAGGGCTGTACGAAAAAGGCGCGGTGGATTACGTCAATACCAGCCTCTTCCAGATGGGAGTACTAACCGAGGAGTTTGACGAGATGATTCAGCAGATGCTCAACAAAACTCAGTACCTTCGCATGATGGACTGCTTCCAGCGGTTTACAATAGAGCAGGACAACACCCTCCACGCAACTGTTCATAAAGGCTCGATGACCGACGACGAGTACGGAGCTGTCATAATCTGCTACGAGGACGGCACTGTCAGCTTCGTAATGAGCGGGGAGAAGATGCTCTACTACACCACGAACAGCAGGTTCTCCGCCTCGAGCGGCATATATCCCCCGCCTATAGAGCAGTGGCTTCGCGCCTACGAGGAGGATTTCTACCGCAAGCAGAACGAGGCGGCGTAGTAGTGCCAAACTTTGAATTTGTGAAATTGACCTAAATCAGTATTTATATACAAACCGGCTGTCTATACGCGGTGTAATTGAGTACACTATGTATAGACAGCTTTGTTTATTAATTTTTACTAACTAAAATCCTGTGTGAGTATTGCACAAAAAATACGCTATTAGCTTGTACAAATAAACTTAAAGTTTGTTTGATGTTACAAAAAACATTACTTAAAACTGTTGACATTGCCAAAATTTGTGCTATACTGTTGTCAGTGGAAGGGAAAAGAACTTCCACCGCCACAGTCCACAGAGATAAACAGAAGAAGTAAGAAGAAGTAAGAGTAAAAGTTTACGGCACACCACGATGTGCAATTATGAAAGGATGGATTATTATGAGTACAGTATGGTCACTTAAAAACGTAGATATCAACGATTTTCTCAGCATTGTCAATTCATGCAAGGGCAACCTTTATCTTGTCACTCCGGAGGGAGATAAGCTCAACCTCAAGAGTACGCTCTGTCAGCTGGTCGGTCTCTCGAAGCTCATTGAGGGCGGAATCGTAGCAGACGCCTCGCTGGTATGCGACAACATAGAGGACGAAACAATTCTCGTCAAGTATAAGCTCTACAAGTCACTTGACGCGGAGTAATCTCCCCCTCCTCCCTTTGCGGAAATTCTTCTGTGGACAAATTAAGCAGGAGCTTAATTTTAATTACTTACCGCAAGGAAATTAATTCACTCACGGCAAAGACGCGTAAAACGTCCTTCCGGTGTTTGTGATTAAGATAGATGAATTAGGCAAACAACAAAAATCCCGCTTCTGCATTATGCAGGGGCGGGATTTTTGGGCGAATAAGCTTGTATCTATACAACTATACTAAATTAACTATACTCCCTACACAAAGGGAGACTTAAGTAAACCGCGATAAATGAAGATTACACACGGCGCAAAGCCGTATAACTGTCACTTGTCAACTGTCACCTGTCAACTTTATTGAGCCGCTCTTAGTAGGAAATGCCCTCCCAGAGCATAGCTCCGGCGACCTTGAGGAAGCCTGCGATATTCGCGCCGGCAACCAAGTCGCCCTCGAAGGAGTACTTCTTCGAGGTCTCAAACGCGTTGTGGAAGATGCCGTGCATTATAGCCTTGAGCTTGTTGTCAACATCCTCGAACGACCACTGAGTTCTGCCCGAATTCTGGCTCATCTCAAGTCCGCTTACGCCAACTCCGCCTGCGTTTGCAGCCTTAGCGGGAGCAAACATAACGCCGTTCTTCTGGAAAATCGCAACGCCTTCGGGTGAGGTAGGCATATTAGCTCCCTCGCCTACAGCCATTACGCCGTTGTTGACGAGCATCTGAGCCGCCTCGCCGTCGATTTCGTTCTGTGTGGCGCAGGGAAGAGCAACGTCGCACTTGACGCTCCAGATACCCTTGAAATCGTCGAAGAACTTAGCCGAGGGACGGCGTTTCGCGTACTCGCTTATTCTCAGGTGCTCCACTTCCTTGACCTGATAGAGAGTGTCGAAGTCGATACCGGCCTCGTCGTATACATATCCGGAGGAGTCACTCGCTGTGAGCACTGTAGCTCCGAGCTGCTGTGCCTTCTGAGTTGCGTAAACCGCAACATTTCCCGAGCCGGAGATGACAACCTTCTTGCCCGCTAAGGACTCGTTCTTCATGACCTTCATCATTTCCTCTACGAAGTAGAGAAGTCCGTAGCCTGTAGCCTCTGTACGAACCAGCGAGCCGCCTACTGACAGGTGCTTTCCTGTGAGTACGCCTGTGTTCTCGTTGCGAAGTCTCTTGTACTGACCGTACATGAAGCCGATTTCGCGTCCGCCTACGCCTATGTCGCCTGCGGGTACGTCTGTCCACGCGCCGATATGCTTGCAAAGCTCAGTCATGAAGCTCTGGCAGAAGCGCATAATCTCTCTGTCCGAACGACCCTTGGGGTCGAAGTCGGAACCGCCCTTACCGCCGCCCATGGGAAGCCCTGTGAGGGAGTTCTTGAAAATCTGCTCAAATCCTAAAAACTTAATTATTGAGGAGTTTACGGACGGATGAAGACGAAGTCCTCCCTTGTAAGGACCGATAGCTGAGTTGAACTGCACGCGATAGCCGCGGTTGACGTGTACACCGCCCTGATCGTCGGTCCACGGTACACGGAACTGGATAAAACGCTCAGGCTCAACCAGTCTCTCAATCAAGCCGTTAGCCTGATACTCGGGATGCTCCTCTACTACAGGAACAAGTGTCTCGAGGACTTCCTTTAATGCCTGAAGGAACTCCGCCTCGTGTGCGTTCTTTTTGCAGGTGTCGTCATATACCTTTTGCAAATACTCGTTGTTGATTTTCATTTTCATTCTCCCTTTTTATAGTTTAGGATAAAAACAAAAAACGCTCAACAAGTCGATATGACAAATTATGTACACCCAGTGAAAGGCACACTGAGTGTATTGAACGCCTTTGTTCACAAGATATAGTATACCCGAAGGACAAGATTGTCAACACTTTTTAGATGAAACGGGAAATTTTTTCCGAAAAGAGGTGTTTTTTCAGATGAATTTGCACAATACGGCAACTCCTTCGACAGCTCCTGCAATAGCTCCTTCGGCAGCTACGCGCCCTACTCAATAGCTTTTTTTCAAAAATTTTTTCAAAAAGGTACTTGACAAATGCTACTCTTGGTTATATAGTTAGTTACATGAGTAACGAACCACTCAACCATGCGAGGCAGGACTACTCATAATTCATATGAATTTCAAAATCCAAAGCACAGGAGAAGTGATAGCTTGAAGGCGATTTTAGACGGCAGTAAGAGCATATTCATACAGATATGCGAGGCGGTTGAGGACGGCATCCTGACAGGGGAAATAGGAGAGGAGCAGCCTGTCCCCTCCACGAACCAGTTCGCGAAGCACTTTTCCATCAACCCCGCCACCGCCGCGAAGGGAGTAAATCTCCTCGTGGACGAGGGGATAATCTACAAAAAGCGCGGAATCGGAATGTTCGTGGCGGCGGGAGCAAGGGAGAAAATACGCCGAAAGCGAAAGCAAGCCTTTATCCGCGATAAGCTAAATGAACTGCTGTCGGAGGCGGAAAAGCTGGACATATCCAAAGCGGAAATCATAGAAATAATAGAAAGGGAAATGTGAGCAAATGAATAACTACGCGATAGAAATTAAGGGTTTGACTAAAACCTACGGCTCGCACAAAGCAATCGACAATATGTCGCTCTCACTCGAGCCGAACAAGATTTACGGACTGCTGGGCAGGAACGGAGCAGGCAAAACCACGCTCCTAAACATACTGACAGGGAGGCTGTTTGCGGATGCGGGCAAGGGCAATGTTAAGGTTTTCGGCTCTCCCGTTTATGAGAACGTAGACATCCTCAAGCAAATCTGCTACGTTGAGGAGAAGGGCTTCTACTCAGGAGTGCTGAAGGTCTCCGATATTCTCTCTGTGGTCAGAGGGCTTTATCCCACATGGGACATGGAGTACGAGAAGCGGCTTCTCCTACTGTTTGAGCTTGACACAAGAAAACAGTACAGACAGCTGTCACGGGGCATGGAGTCCTCACTGGGGCTTGTCATAGGGCTTGCCTCTCGCGCTCCTCTGACAATTTTTGACGAGCCGTCGCTTGGGCTTGACGCGGTTATCCGCGAGCGGTTCTACAGCGAGATTATAGAGGATTTCACGGAGAATCCACGCACTGTCATTATCTCCACGCACCTTATCGACGAGGTAAATTCGCTCTTTGAGGAAGTGGTTATCGTAAACGACGGGAAGCTCCTGCTAAAAGCCGACTGCGCGGAGCTTAAATCGAAGGGCTTCTACCTCAGCGGCAGGGAGGAAGCCGTTCGGAAGGCGGCAGAGGGCGCGGTAGTCCTCAGCGAGGAGCGATTCGGCGGCTCGCTCACTCTCTCGGTATACTCAGAAAAAGAAATAGCCCCCACAGAGGGAGCGGAGGTTCAGCCGATGTCCTTGCAGAAGCTATTTGTGGAGCTTATAAATCCCATGATACACGAACAACTGGTGAAAGGCGGCATAGTAAAATGAGAATTAAACCATTAATGAAATACAATCTTATAACGGCGCGGTTTGCCGTTATTGTTTTCTATTCCTGCTTTATGGTGGGAACGGTAATCTCGAATGTAACGATAGCGGCGACATCTCCGTCCACCCCGCATAACACCGTAAGCATAGTAGGATTCCTTTTCTTTGTTGTTGTCTACAACCTCACCGCACCTCAGAAAAGTTCCCGTATGCTCATTGCGCGTTCGGCGTCGAGGAAGGAAATATTCGTGTCGCAGATACTGTTCATGCTTCCCCTCTCCGCCTTTATGGCGGTGCTGCAAATTATCACCTTGTACGCTGCGGGATTGCTCGGCTCTACGCTCTCCCGAACAGAGTGGACGGGTCTCCGCTTCGATTTGCAGACAGCAATAGCACCCGATATGGACAATGTCTTGGTGTTTTTTGCCGTGAGCTTCTCTGTTTTCGTCTGCTTCTCCGCTATAGGCTATTTTGTCGGAGCGTGCATATCGCGGTGGAAGTGGATCACTTATTCGGTGCTGATTGTCGGGTCGTTAGTGTTTTTCTCCTGCCTGCTGATACCCGATTTCTTCACGGCGGTTTGGGAGGCAATTAAGTTTATGCTGTTTGACGACGACACCGCTTGGTTTATAGTACTCAAGCAGCTCGCTCTCGCTGTGCCTTTTGTTTTAGCCGCGTTTCCGATTATCAGGAGAATCACAGCTGTGTCCTCAAGTACGGGGAGCAATTAATCTCGGACTTAAATCTGTTGCCCAAAATGTAATTAAGTGCGGAGCTGTATAAAATCCGTTGCTCAAATTCCCCTGTGGTTAGTTAATCACGGGGGAGTTTGAGTTATAAGTAGGTCGCAAGGCGACCTACACAGGGGAACCCCCGACGAGGGTTCCCCTACGCTACAAATGTCCTTAGGGACATTTGTAGCTACCCCTCCTGCGTTTTTCTGACGATTAAAGAGTTTCGCCCTCTGCGGAGGGCGAGTCAGGGCTCTGCCCTAACAACCTGCAAGCCTTTGAGAAAGGCTTGACCTAAACTTTGCCTCTTTGGCAACAGATTTTAGTCTGTAGTATTGTCTGTAGTACCTTCCGGCAATGCCAAATCCGTGTTCGAAACCACCAGTAAATCAGAAAGCGTCTTTTCAGGATTCATGATAAGCTCCAACGCCTGCTCAGGAGTGGAAAGCCCGCCGATAAGCTCGGATAAATGCTCCCCTACATCGCTCCATGAGCCGAAATCCGTCTTGCCCGTAAACTCGGAGGGGACAACCTTCGTCGCCTCCCGCATGGCTAAGTCGATGCTTTTCTCCAGCGCAGACGCGTCCTCCTTCGCCGAAAGCGCGGAGTACTCCTCCTCTTCACACAGCTTCGGGAGGTTGGTATCGCTGAGGAGATAATCGGCAAGAGCAATAACTGCGCCGCTCTTTTTGCCGTCCTCCATCGCCTTTTTCGTAATGAGGAGACCGCTCTCGTAGGTGCAGCGCATTATCTTCTCACCGCTCCCTCCGATAGAAGGGAGGAACACGCACACGGTGCTGTCCTTGTCCGTAATGCCCGAAAGGCTCTGATTGTCCGAAAACACCATGGCGATTTTGCCGGAGTTAAACTGCGCGAACCTATCCTCCGCAGAGTTGGAGAAGGCACTCGCTTTCGCCAGCTCGTCAATCATTCGGAGTGCCGAAAGCCACTCCTCCGACGGCTTGTTGTGCGCGACCGACTTGCCTGTAGTCTGCACGCACAGCTGCTCAAAGAGGAGTATGACCGACTGCTCGTCTCCCGAGAAGAGATTTACTCCATCTCCGCTGAGTTTCTGCGACAGAGCCGTGACCTCCTCCCACATCTTTGGCATATCCGCCTCGGCTACGAGCTTGCGGCTTGCAAATAGGGAGAGGAACTTTCCTCCTACAGGCACTGCCGCAGGGACACGCCCACCGCTGAGGCAGGCTATGGCAAAGGGGTGTATGCTCCCCGCAAAATCGGGGTAGGTCGCACGTATTTCGTCTATTGCGGCGAAGTTCTCCATGACCGAATCGCCGAGGGAGGCGGTGTCGGTGAAGATGATGTCGGGCGAGTTCTCCTGCCCGTATGTCTGCGGGAGGGAAAGCCCCAGCTTGTATGCGTCGGACGGCGTGGTACTCTTATCCCTTATGATTATATCTGTGTTGCTCTTTGAAAACTCACTGAGCAGAGTGCCGTATGCTTGGAGATTAGTCAGCGAGAGGGATGTGCGTATGGTCACGTAGTCCGCAGTCGGGGTGTCCTCTCCCTTGCAGGAAATGAGAGAGGAGCAGAGTATCAGCACCGCAGAGAGGAGGAGCAGCAGTTTTCGTATCATAAAAATACACCGCCTTATTTGAGTATTTTGAATTTACCTATGTACGGCAGGGGATCAAGCTTCTCCCTTGTGACGTTAAACATCCCGAGCATGGACAGTCCTATAGCCGCAATGAGCAGGGAGAGCCCAAAAAATGTGCGGACAATCCACGCAACGAGCATTACATCTATCAGCGAGGAGAGGAGGAAGTAGACAGCGAGAGCCGCCACCTCCAGTATGAAGAGGATGATTCCCTGATTCATGTGAAACCTGAGCTGCTTGTTGCTCCTGTGTTCGCTGAACATACCTATGAGCCAAAACGGACCTGCGTAGGAGTAGTAACAGAAGCTTTTAATGTCATTTTTCATCGGGTTATTTCTTCCTTTCTGTTGGGGGTCTGTTGACACAAGTGTACAACGCCCGTCTTTTTCTATCACAAAAATTCGCTCAAAATCCAAGCGTTTTAACTTGTGTCAACAGACCCCTATTTATTCTCGCAACAAACTCAAATCTGTTGCCAAAGAGTTAAAGTTTAGGTCAAGCCTTTCTCAAAGGCTTGCAGATTCTTAAGACAGCGTCTTAAGTCGCCCTCCGCAGAGGGCGAAACCCCCATATCGTCAGAAAAACGCAGGAGGGTAGGGGAATGTCCCGCTGGACATTCTCCGTAGGGAACCCTCGTCGGGGGTTCCCTGTGTAGGTCGCCTTGCGACCTACTTATTGCTAACACGTTGAAAAGCTTATCCACTACCGCCTAAAGGCGGTAAGTTTGCATATCGGCTTTAGCCGTCTAAAACAACCTAAACGCCACGCCAAACTTTGCCTCCTTGGCAACAGATTTTAGTATGCTATCGTGTCCATCCCGCCGTCATCTGCGCCGCTCTTTCCGATATAAACCGTTATCTGGGAGGGCAGACACACGATAATCTCGTTGTGCGAGTGTACCGCTCCCTGCTTCACGCACAGCTTATCCTCGCAGTCGGCGGCTTTCATGCGGACATTCCCCTCCTCCACGGCAATAACGCAGGTGTGTCCGCCGTAGCTGACGGTTATCTCCCTGTCCTCGCCCAAGGGATACTCTCCGTGTATACTCCCGCCTGCCGTCACAATAACCGTGTCGGAGTTGTCCTTCTGCGCGGCGGGGACAACAAGTCCTATCACACACAGAATCAGAAGAAGCGATATAAGCACAATATCTCCCTTTTTTACCAAACGGACAACCTCCTTATATATCTATGTAGGGGCAAGAGTGAATATTCCATCAAGCTGCTCTCCTCATCGGAACGCCGGCGCGGACACCGGCTAAAGCATAATCATTTCCTTCATGGCGAGTAGGCAGATTCGCGCGTGTCTCCAAAACCCTTCCACAGATATATTCTCGTTCGCCTCGTGGATATTTGTCGGAGGCTCATCGGGGAAAGCAGGACCGAAGGCAAGCCCCCTGCCGCCGAGTGAGCGGGCGTAAGTGCCGCCTCCCGTGGAGTAGGTTCTGAGCGTGTCGCCTGTCACTCTCTCATAGCAACGCGAGAGCAGCGTAACAAGCTCGCTCCACTCATCCATATACACAGGCGGCTTGTGTTCTAAAATATTCAGGGAGTAGCCGTTTTCGGCGAGTACATTCTCCACATCCTCAATCAGACGCTTTCCGTCCATGGTTACGGGATAGCGTATGTCCGCTCCCAGCGTGAGCAGCCCCTCCGACAGCTTGCCGTAGCCTAAATTCATCGTGAGTTCGCCCGACTGGAGGTCACTCGCCTGCACTCTCAGACCGCCGCCGTTCGTATCACAGCCGAACAGCTCCGCCGCGCTTTGCAGTGAGGAGGAATCGCTCACTGCTGACAGTACGCGGAGCAATGCCGCCAGCGAATTTACTCCGCACTCGGGGTTCATGGCGTGGGAGGACTTGCCCTTGAGGAGTACTCCTCCCTCCTCAGTCTGGGAGGAGGAAACATTATCCCCCTTGAAAATCCCCTCAAAGCTGTTATAATCATACGAAAAATCGGGGCTAAAACTCGCCGCCGTACTCTCGCAAACGCAGTTGATTGCTCCTCCCGCCGTGAGGTCGGAGAGGGGGAAGCGATCGTCCACGCGAATCGAAACCTCAAACTGGAGAATACCCTTCTCCCTGTTGCAGACGGGATAGTCGGAATCGGGAGTGAACGCCGTCTCAGGCGGCGGCTCGGAGGAGAAGTAAAGCTCCATGTCCTCCATGCCGATTTCTTCTCCCGCGCCGAATATACAGCGAAGCCGCCGATTGCCGACTACGCCGTTGTCGGACAGCACCTTCATGCAGTAGAGCGAAACTACTGCCGCGCCCTTGTCGTCTACTACTCCACGCCCGAAAAGGAAGCCGCTTCGCTCGGTAAGCTCGAATGGGTCGCTGCTCCACCCCTCGCCTGCCTCGACTACATCCACATGAGTGAGGACGGCGGCGTACTGCTCTCCCTCGCCGTACTCAGCGTAGCCGACACCGCCGAAATTCTTTGTCCTAAACCCCAGACGCTCGGCGGCTAAGAGGATGAAGGAGAGCGCGGACTGCGCCTCCTCGCCGAATAGGGGGCTGACGGCGTTTTTATCCGCCACTGATTTTATCTTTATCAAGCCGCTCAAATCGGATAAAATATCCTCCCTGTAGGAATCGAGAGCGGAAAACAGAAAATTATCAGTCAAAACATATTTCACCTCAATATACCAAACTACTAAGTAATTATAATAATTTAGTATATCATATTGTTTGAGAAATTGGGATAATAATATTGACTTAACAAAATTAAAAATGTAAAATAATTATTAATATAATTGTTAATATATGTTTTGGAGGCTCAAAAATGCTTTTAGCCGTAGATATGGGCAATACTAATATCACCCTTGGCGCGTATGACGGAGACACGCTTGTCTTTACCTCCCGCCTCGCGACCGATATGACCAGAATGAGCGACCAGTACGCCATTGAGATAAAGGACATCCTCTCGCTTTACAATGTGAGCGAGGACAATTTCGAGGGCGCGGTCATCTCCTCCGTAGTGCCTCCCATAACTGAGGCGATTGCCTCGGCTGTCGAGAAGGTAGTTGGGAAGAAGCCGCTCATAATCGGTCCGGGAGTGAAAACGGGGCTTAACATAAAGATAGACAACCCCGCTCAGTTAGGCGCGGATTTAGTGGCAGTATCGGTAGCTGCGCTGGAAAAGTACCCCTGCCCGAATGTCGTCTGCGACTTAGGCACTGCAAGCACGGTTTTCGTCCTCGACAAGGAGGGCTGTATGATAGGAGGAGTTATCTACCCGGGACTTAGTACCTCCTTCGAGGCGCTGGCGAAAAAGACGGCACAGCTCCCGATGATAAGCTTTGAAGCTCCCGATAAGGTTGTGGGGAGAAACACAATAGAGAGTATGCAGTCGGGGCTGATTAACGGCGCGGCGGCAATGCTCGACGGACTTATCTGCCGCATAGAGCGTGAGCTTGGGCAGAAAGTCACGGCTATCGCGACCGGCGGATTCTCCCGCAAGATAATTCCCCACTGCTTCGTGGATTTCATCTACGACGAGAATCTTGTGCTGGAGGGGCTGAAGATAATTTTTGAAAAAAACAGGTGATTTCTTGTGCGGTCACTGTTTTTTAATAATGCGCTGCATTCCGTATTATACTGCCCACGCAGTATAAGGAAGCAGCAGCAACGAAAGGATATTTAATTTATGAAAAGACAAACAAAGACACTCAATCTGACGTTAATGAGCCTACTGTTCGCCATGATTTGGATTATGGCGTTTACTCCTGTCGGCTATATCAAGGCAGGAGCAGTTGAGATAACGGTTATCCATATACCTGTAATTATCGGCGCGATAATGGGAGGTCCTGTAGCCGGACTTGTTTTAGGTACGGCATTCGGCTTCAGCAGCTTCGTTCAGGCGTTCGGTCTCAGCCCGTTCGGAGTGGCACTCATGAGTATAAATCCCCTTTATACATTCATACTTATGGTAATCCCCCGCGCACTCATGGGCTGGCTTGTAGGGCTTATATTTAAGGCGTTAAACAAGGTGGATAAGACTAAAATTGTGTCCTTCGCCGTAACCTCCCTTAGTGCGGCACTGCTCAACACGGTGCTTTTCATGAGCACGCTGGTACTGCTCTTCTACAACACAGGCTATATTCAGGAGTTTGTCGCTGCTTCGGGGGCAAGCAACGTGTTTGCGTTCGTTGTTGTATTTGTGGGAATAAACGGACTGATTGAGGCAGTAGTGTGTACTGTTCTGGGAACGGCAATCAGCAAGCCGCTGTATGTACTCAAATCCCGACTTGAGGGAAGGCAAAAAACTGCGGAAAATAAGTAATACTGCAAGCGCAGTATATAGTTAATATAAGTATCGGCGGTGAATTTCTTTGCACAAGGAGAAATTCACCGCTTTAATTATTAGTTGCTTAATCTTTCAGAACACATTATAATAGTAGCAGAATAGTAGCAGATTTTCACCCGTAGGAGGTGAGCTTTAGTTGAACATCATCATTCCCGAATTCGCACTTATCGTCCTCCACAGGCTTATGGAGAGCGGATTCGAGAGCTACATCGTCGGCGGCTGTGTCAGAGATTCTGTGTTAGGGCAGTCTCCTAAGGACTACGACATAACCACCTCCGCCCGCCCCGAGGAGGTAGTCGGCATATTCGAGAGTTTTACCGTAATCGAAACTGGGCTTAAGCACGGCACAGTCACAGTAATGTCCGCGGGCAGCCCCGTGGAGGTGACGACATTTCGCACAGACGGAGACTATCTCGACAACCGCCGTCCAAGCTCTGTGCGTTTCTGCGGCACTCTGCGGGAGGACCTCTCTCGGCGGGATTTTACCTGCAACGCCATTGCCTACAGCCCGCAGAGCGGGATAATCGACTACTTCGGCGGCTTGTCCGACATAGAGAATAAGATTATCCGCGCAGTGGGCAACCCGCGTCGCCGCTTTGAGGAGGACTCACTGAGAATACTGCGTGCTATGCGCTTCTCCTCAAGGCTTGGGTTTGAGATTGACAGGCAGACCTCGGACGATATGCACCTGTGCCGCTCCCTCCTCTCTAACATTTCGGGGGAGAGGATATTTGCGGAGCTTTCGGGCATACTCATGGGCGAAAACGCGCGGGAGATTATACTCCAATATCACGATATACTCAGCGAATTTATTCCCTCATTTTCCGATATGGCGGGCTTTCGGCAGAATAACCCCTACCACATCTACGACGTTCTCACTCACACCGCCGTTGCGGTAGAACGCGCCGAGCCTCGGCTGTGCGTCAGGCTTGCCGCACTACTTCACGATGTGGGGAAGCCAGCCTGCTACTTTGAGGACGCAGACGGAGTAGGTCACTTCTACGGACACGCCGAGGAGAGTGTGCAAATAGCGCGGGAGGTTTTCAGGCGGCTTCCTACCGATAATTTCACAAAGGAACGCGTGATTAAGCTGATAAAATACCACGACGCCCCCATCTCCCCCGACCATAAGCAGATTAAACGTATGCTGCTTCGGCATGGGGAGGAGTTCGTCTCCGACTTGATTGAGCTTGAGAAAGCCGACGCGCTGGCGCAAAGCCCCGAATATCACGAGAGGATAGACAGGCTTCGCGAGTGCGGGGCAATGCTCCGCGAGATAGTGGAGCAGAACGAGTGCTTCTCCCTTCGCCGGCTCGCGATAGGAGGACGCGACGTCATCTCCCTCGGAGTGCCGTCCGGCAAGCGCGTGGGGGAGATACTGACTGCTCTGCTCTCCATGGTAGTGGAGGAGAAGGTGAGCAATACTCCGGACAAACTGCGTGAGGCGGCGATTGGGCTGATAGAAGCCGAGGAGCAATCGGATGGGTGATGTAGTACAGCAGTGACATATATACAATAAATTACAGAAGGGAAGATTTTATCAATGGAAAATCAGAACAACCTCACAGAAAACCAAACTCCACAGCAGGAGACACCTCTCGCAGAAACACAGCAGGAGACAGTACAGACACCTCCTCAGGCAATTCCTCCCCAGATGTACCCTCCGCAGGCATATCAACCCCAGATGTACCCTCCGCCCATGTATCCCCCGCAGGCATATCAACCCCAGATGTACCAGCCGCCCATGTATCCCCCGCAGGCATATCAGCCCCAGATGTACCAGCCACCCATGTACCAACCTCAACCCACTTCCCCTCAACCAGCTCCTCCGCAGGAGAAGCCGTCCTTCGGCAAAATGAATATGTTCGGCTACCTGTGGGACGAGCCTATACTCAACAAAAAGGGAGTTATTATCGGTCTGCTCCTTATCCCTGTCTACCTCTTTATTTTGCCCCTTGCGCTGGAATATCTGCTCTACTATTTGGGCGAATGGTTTAATTTCACTCTGACAGTCGAGCTTCTGAACATAGTTTACTTCTCGGTTATGATTGTTATAGTGCTGTCGGTTTTCGGCAAGTTCCTACTCGCGAGTTTGAAGGCACTGAAAACTCAGATGTCAGCAAAATGGCTCTACATTCCCATACTGTCGCTTATCATAACCTACGGCGGAAATTTTGTCGCAAGCATGATTTGCATGATTATCACAGGCTCAAATCAGAGCGAAAACAATCAGGCGGTAACGGAGATGGTAGGAAACACTCCCATTGTCATGCTGCTCATGACCGTAATCGCCGCTCCGCTGGTGGAGGAGACATTCTACCGCGCAGTTCTCTTCCGTCCTCTGTCGCTCAAATCGACGATGCTGGCGTACTCCGTCTCCGCACTGCTCTTTGCCCTGCTCCACGTGTGGCAGGCGGCACTTAGCGACCCCGCCGAGCTTATCTACATCATCATGTATCTCCCCACGTCGATAGGTCTGGCATTCGCACACCATCAGCTGAGAAATATCTACGGCTCTATGCTGGTTCATGCCATTGTCAACGCAGTGGCAGTCGGACTGCTCATTCTTCTTGATATGCTCAACGCGTCACTGCCTATGGTTTCTATGATATTCTGATAATCTCATGTCGCTATGCGATACCTGCCACTCCCGACTAGGTTCACGGTTTACGGCGAAGGCAACGTGGCAGTTTTATTTCGTGACGGCACGGAAATCAGCGTGGATGTGAGCGGAAAATGATGAATTTCCTATTTGACAAAGTTGAGAACGCTAAAAGCCCTTAGCGTTCTCAACTTTGGTGCATTTTCGTTAGCGTTCTCAGGTTTGGTGCATCTTTCAGGGTTTCCGAGAGGGGTGTGCATATGAGAACGGTAATTTGAAAATAAAAAATCAGAGCCGATAGCCCGTAAATGCCTTGAAATCAAGGGGGTTTACCTTCTATCGGCTCTGATGTTGTTTAATGGTACGGGTGGCGATATGGGATTTGTTCGAAACCGGGGCAAGAAAATGTTAAAAGTAATTTTTCATCAACACGTCAACCCAGACCGGAACAACAGCATCTCTTTTGTCGTACGACGGCAACCCCGACGCAATGGCACGGCTCGTCAAACTGGTCATCGCCAAAGAGGCACTCATCAGCAACGCCCTTGGTGAATACGCCCTTGACGACCTGCCGATTGCCCTCGGCGAAGAGGACGGTCAAACCACGGTCACATTCACTTGGCTCTTTGCCGACGCTCCGCAGGAACTCAAAGAAGCGGTTGTCGCCTTAGTCGCTGCCCTTTGGAAATTCTGCAAAAAAGCACAGCGGGTTACGGCGAAAGAAACCGCCACCGACAATGAGAAATTCGCTATGCGGACACTCTTGGTACGCATTGGCATGAACGACATCACAAACAAGGTTCACAGAAAAACCCTGCTTCAGAACCTGACGGGCGACAGCGCATTTGCCACGCCCGAAAGCAAAGCCAAGTGGTTGGCAAAGCACGGCGGCAAGAAATACACCGAGGAGGTAACCGACAATGCAGTTTCCGAGTAAAGAACAAGTCGAGCGTACCCGCTCCCAATACCCCAACGGCACACGTGTGGAGCTTATCTCGATGGAAGACCCGTATTCCAAACTCACGGCGGGCGACCGTGCCACGGTGGTCGGTGTGGACGACATAGGCGACCTACTCTGCGAATGGGACAGCGGCTCTACGCTGAAGCTCATCCCCTCGGCTGACCGATTCCGCAAGCTCACCAAAGCGGAAGTCGTCAAGGAACAATGCCGAGCCGTCGCCAAAACAGGGCGAACAAATATGTTTGACGTTCGGGCGGCTTTCGACATCGCCGCCGAGATGGGCTTCTCAGAATTATGCGACTTTATGTTTATGAACACGCCCGCATATTCCAAGCTAATCCTCACGGGGGAACTTGCGGACGAGGACATCATCGAATTGTAAAACACCCATATATTATGACTTGATATATCTCTTAAAAAGAGCGAATATGGTATCACGCAAAGGGCAAAAAGCCCTGCGGGATAAGGAGAAAAACAAAAATGGACTACCGCAAAATAATTAAAGAGCAGCTCGGCGAGGGCTACACCTTCGTAAAAGCGTACAACGCCTTCGAGAACGGCGAGCTTCGGATTATCGCCAAAGACGAGCGGGGCTTTGAACACCGCTACATTCTGATTGACGGCAAGCTCGTCGAGAAACCTTAAGGAGGATAAAACCATGTGGAGCGAAGGAATTATCACAATCCCCGGAACGAGCGTGAGCTACAAATATTGGGTCAAGCATTTTGAGGACGGCTCGGAGTTCGGTATCGACGGCGGTAAAATCAGCAAGCTGACAATCCGCAAGGTCGGCGAGAAGCGCGACCTCTGCAACTACGACAGGGGTTGGGACGTTGAACCTGTCGATGAGGTCAAGGCGGTCTACGCCATCGTTTTAGAGAAGTATAATTGAATCAAACAAGGCATTTCCTCCATCATCTGTGCCTTGATGTTCTGTCGGTTCAGAGGTATCATGTGATTGTAAAAACAAAGGCGCAAGCCTTAGAAAAGAGGTATAGAACATGAAACCGATGCTTTACACCACTAAAAATAAGGGACTCGCCGAAGTGAGCGGCTACGACGGATACGGAAGAACATTGCCCGGTGATGCACTGCGGGTGGTATACGACGATACCGTGCGCGAACCCGAACTGCTGAAGGACGACAACGCTTTCGCCGACTGGGTGGGCGTCAACAACGCCAAATACCTCGGCAACTACCTCAAGTTTGAGGCAACACGGGAACGGTTGACACAGCAGTACGCAGTCGCAAAATAAAACTGAACATAACCGAGAGAACCCCGCTTCGGGGCTGTCTCTCGTTCGAATAGATGACGAACCGATTGTCGGTTCTTTTTTATTGCCATTTTGGAAGGAGGCGTTTCCCCATTCCCGATTATGATTCA
>JAISGQ010000003.1 GCA_031262985.1 Oscillospiraceae bacterium | reverse complement strand
TTGGAAATTTCTTTCTCCTGATCAAGTGTAAGGGTTCGACATTCACCCACACGGCGACCTCGCTTTTTCGGCTTAATTCCCGCAATTCCGTTCTCTGCATACGCCTTTTTGGTTGCTCGCACGTGCCTTTCGCTAACGTCGAGAATTTCCGCGATTTCCTTATTGCTCTTGCCGCTTTTGACAAGTCGGATGATGCTTTTGCGAATTTCGTATTGCCCTTCGGGGCTCAAATGAACATCGTTTGTTTTTAATTCTTTTTCCATATGATTATTTTACCATATCTGCACGGTTTTGGCAAGGTTTAATTGGTGTGTCAATAACTTAGAAAACAACAAAGAAAAGCGCGAAAAAGCTTTCGTATATGGATTTTTTGGGCTTTTCTTGCATCGTTTTGTTAGTTAATTTAGAATGTGAATCATGCAAGCCTTTGCAAAGGCTTGACCCAAACTCTAACTCTTTGGCAACAGACTGTAGTAGTGTGATTTGCCTCCTTGGCAACAACCTTTAGTTTTGTCTAATATGACCTAAACGTGTCATTATTGTCAAACAGCTTGTCTACCGCCGATTTAAGCCCGCTGTTTTCAGGCAGTTCCAAATTAAAATCAGCTCGCAGAATCTCCCTCGCGCTGTCCTGCGCCTCGATGAGAACCTGCATATCCGCGCTTATATCTGCCAGCTTCAGCCCCGGCAGTCCGTGCTGACGACTGCCGAAGAAGTCGCCAGGACCGCGAAGCTCTAAGTCCTTTCTTGATATTTCAAAGCCGTCGTTGGTCTTAGTCATTATTCCTAAGCGTTCCCGCGTCCCCTCTCCCCTCGCGTCGCTCACCAGTATGCAGTAGGACTTATGCGCACCGCGTCCTACCCGCCCTCTTAGCTGATGGAGCTGAGAAAGCCCGAACCTCTCGACGTTTTCTATCATCATAATGACCGAGTTGGGTACGTCTACTCCTACCTCGATTACCGTAGTGGCGACTAAAAGCTGCACCTCACCCTGCGAGAAGCGGCGCATCACCGACTCCTTCTCCGCCGCCTTCATCTTTCCGTGAAGCAGTCCTACGCTGTAGCCCTTAAACTCCCTCTCAGACAGGTGCGAGTAGAGAGCATCTGCGGACATAAGCCCCGCCTCGCTCTCCTCATCCTCCTCCACCAGCGGGCAGACGATATACGCCTGCCTGCCCTCGTCGAGGTGCTTCTTGATGAAGTTGTAGGCACGTGTGCGCTTCGGGCTGTCGATTCGGTATGTATCCACCTTCTGCCTGCCCTTCGGCATTTCGTCCAGCACCGACACATCGAGGTCGCTGTAAACGATAAGCGCGAGAGTTCGCGGAATGGGAGTGGCCGACATAACGAGCATATGGGGATTGTCGCCCTTATTTATGAGAGCCGCTCTCTGCGAAACTCCAAACCTGTGCTGTTCATCTGTAATTACAAGTCCGAGGGATGAGAACTCTACTCCCTCTGAGATTAGCGCGTGAGTGCCTACCGCGACACTGCAAGCTCCCTCCCTCAGTGATTCCCTGATTTTCCGTTTGTTCGCGGGAGTTGTACTCCCTGTGAGGAGGGTTACGGAAATCCCCGCCGGAGTAAGCAGTTCGGAGAGCGAGCGGTAGTGCTGCTCCGCTAAAATTTCAGTGGGAGCCATGAGTGCACTCTGCACTCCGTTCTTCGCCATGCAGTAGCAAAGAGCCGCCGCCACCGCCGTTTTACCCGAGCCTACGTCTCCCTGCAAAAGGCGCGACATTGGGTACTCCTGCGACATTATGCCGCTCATTGCCTCCTCTGCCGCTCTTTTTTGCGCGGCAGTCGGAATAAACGGGAGCAATGACCAAAACTCCTCGACATACGACCGCGCCACCTTCACCGACGTCTTTGTTTTCGTCCTCTGCTTTAGGAGCGTAAGCCCGATTTGCAGTATGAGAAGCTCCTCGAAAACAAGGCGTTTTTTCGCCGTTTCGAGAGCGTGCTCGTCGTCGGGGTTGTGTATCTGGTGAAGCGCGTAGCTTGCGGTACACAGCCGCCGCTTCTCCCGCAGGGCGGGAGGCAGGGGCTCAGCAACACCTGCAATATCCGCAAGTTTAAGTGCTTCCTCTATCGTATTCGATATGACACGCGAGGTCAGCCCCTGCGTTTGCCGATATCTCGGCAACAAGCGGCGTGCTTCGTCCTCCTTCTGAAATATGGGGGAGGACATCTCAAATGAGTTGAAGCTCTGCGTTATCTTCCCCTTGAACAGGTAGCTTTCCCCCTCCGAGAGGAGTTTTGCGCCGTAGGGGTTATTAAAGAGGGTGATTTTAAACACAGTACCCTCGTCGTCACACGCGTTGCCTGTGTAAATAGTCATCCCCCTTCGGATGTATCTGTCGTACATAGCCGTCACCATGACCGCTTTGATTATGACTACCTCACCTAACTGCACGTCGGAGAGGCATTCCCCCTCGCTCCAGTTCTCATAGTCGTAAGGGTAAAAACGCAACAAAGTGCCGACGGTAGTAACGCCGAGCTTAGCTAAAAGCCCTGCGCGTCTATCGCCGACACCCTTTATTGAGTTTACACTGAGTTCGTTAATGTCCCGCATTCTCTCGCTCCGTGAGCAGATACTATTCTACAGAGATGATGAAGTAGTAAACCGGCTGTCCGCCGTTTATCAGCGTGACCTCGATATTCTTGTTCACTCTGTTAGCTCTCTGCTCAATCGCGGCTCTCGCCTCATCCGCCTGTGCGTCCGTAGTGTCGCCGCCGTAAATGAGTGTTATAAAAGAGGTATCCCTCTTTATCATATTCTTGGCGAGCTTTGTGATTGCCTTGAGGGGGTCTTTTTCGGTAAACACAAGCTTTCCGTTTTCGAGAGCAAGTATCTCGCCCTCCTTGATTTTGTTGCCGTCAAACTCCGAGTCGCGGGCGGCAAACGTGACGTGTCCTGTGGACACTCTCTCGGCGGCGCGGAACATCTCCACCGCGTTCTCGTCCTCCCCCGCTTCCGAATCGTAGGAGAGCATAGCCGTCAGTCCCTGAGGGATTGTCTTGGTGGGGAGTACTACCACTCGTCTGTCGGCGAGTGGCACAGCCTGCTCCGCCGCCATGATGATGTTCTTGTTGTTCGGGAGTACGAATACGGTGGAGGCAGCCGTCGCGTGGACTGCCGCTAAAATATCCTCCGTACTCGGGTTCATGGTCTGACCGCCGGAAACAACGTGTTCGCACCCTAAGTCGCCGAACAGGGAGATAAGTCCGTCGCCTGCCGCAACCGCGACAAAGCCTGTGACACCCTCCTCCGGCTCTACTCTCGTGAGCGCTTTAGGCGCAGGACGACCGTCTCCCGCGTTCTTGTGCTGTTCGCGCATATTTTCTATCTTATTCGAGATGAGCTGACCGTGTTTCAGTCCCGCTGTGATAGCCTCACCCGGAGTATTTGTGTGAACGTGTACCTTTATAATCTCATCGTCGTCTACTACTACGACACAATCGCCGATTGTTTCGAGGAATGCGCGAAGCTCACTCGCCTCAAGCTCATTCTCCTTCTCGACTATAAACTCTGTGCAGTAGGTGAAGTTGATAACCTCGTCGAACTCCGCGACGATACTCTTGAAGGCGTCGACCTCCTCCTCGCCGTCAGAGAGCTTATGCTCTACTATCACGCCGTCGCAGAACACCGACTGCATACCTCTGAAAATGATGCACAGACCCTTGCCTCCCGCGTCTACCACTCCCGCTCTCTTGAGGACGGGGAGTAGCTCGGGAGTAGTCTCCAGTGCCTCCTCGGCGGCTCTGCAAATCTCGTCCCACACATATAAAGCGCGGTTGTTGACGGTGCAGGCGGCACGCGCCTTCTCTGCCGCAACTCTCGCAACTGTGAGTATTGTCCCCTCAGTCGGCTTCATTACAGCCTTGTACGCCGCGTCTACTCCTATCGCGAGCGCGGAGGCGAGGTCCGCTCCGTTCGCCTCATTCAGCTCCTTGAGCCCCTTGGAGAAGCCTCTGAACAAAAGGGAAAGTATTACGCCTGAGTTTCCTCTCGCTCCTCTCAGGAGTGCTGAAGCCGCCTTATCCGCAACTGTCGTAACATCCGCATCGTCCGGCAGGAGGAGAAGCTCCTTCTTTGCCGCCGACATGGTCATCGACATATTTGTTCCCGTGTCTCCGTCAGGTACGGGGAAAATATTAAGCTGGTCAACCGGCTGGCGCATATTCGCAATTGAGTTCGCCCCTGAAATTATTGCGTCCCTCAGTTCACTGCCTTTAATCACTATGCAACACTCCTTAAAATATTGAAAGTACTTTTATACAAAGAATAATAACCTAAATGTACGAAAATGTCAAACAAATTGCAAAAACTCGGTATACTACTGCTCCGAGGCAGAGCATATCCGTTTGCACAACAATCGGATTATAACATAATCGCACAACTTATACAATAGCACAATGCCACAAAACAATCCGCTTTGCCGTGCAATTTTCATGAGATTTGTGAAATCTCACGATATGGAGTTGGAATAGTCCACTCTATTCGGGAGGTTCAAGCTATTCCGACAGTTTGGGAGGTTCGGGCTACCTCGCCTACTCCGCCGATTCCGTAGATTCAGCCGAGCTGCTATCCTCCTGTTCGGCTACGGTAGCTGTAGACTCCCACCGCTCCATGCCGAGGAAGGGGTCGCTCTCCGACACGTCTACTGCCGCAGACAGCGAACGAGTATAGCACACCATTCCAAGCCTGTAGCAAATGGGAATGAAGGGAAGCTCCTCATTAAAGGCGTCTATCACAGCCGTCAGCTCTGCCCGCCCCGCTAAGTACTCATTGTAGGCGTTTACTGTCATAGCGGGCAGAGGGCCGTAGTAGAGACCGTGCTTACTGAGGAAAAGCTTCGATATATCCATGTTGTTCTCAACCGCGTATTCGGAGATGTAGAGCTGATATTTCCCCTCCTTGAGGCGGGTTTTGAACTCCTCAAACGGGACGGAGTATATAACCGTGCTTATGCCCATGAGGGAAAGCTGGTCGGATACCGCCTCCGCCGTACTCATGTGAAATTGATTTTCCTTGCACACCAAAATCGAAAACTCCAGCTTCTTTGACTGGGAGTCGTAGCGAATCCCGTTTTCATCTGCGTTGACAAATCCGGAGGAGTCAAATTCATATTTCGCTCCTTCTGAATCACTTGTGGGAGAACCCGACTGAGCATCCGCCACAGTTGCCCATGAGGAAGTTATCGGACCTGTGGCAGGAAGGGCGCGTCCTCCATATGCCTTTGAGGCAATCTCCATCCTGTCAAGAGCGAGCGACAGCCCTCTCCTGAGTTTGAAATTCGCCAGCCGCGAATCGGCGGTGTTGATACCCATATATATGAGATTGTTTATATCCACAATTGAGGAATCGGCGTTTATACGCGAGGGATACCCGTCGCGCAGGTCGGTGTAATAGTAGCTTATAGTTCCTATTTCTATGCTGTGTACTATACTCTCTATTGTGGGCATTGCCGAAAGAGATATTCTCTCAATAAGCGGCTTTGATTTATTATACCACTTTTCGTTGCGCTGTAAGTACATACCGTGGTCAACATCATTGAGGTAGACATACCGCCCGCTCCCGACCGGCATGGCGTTGTTGCGGTCAGTTCCGCGCTTTATTATGGGAATATCGAGGAGACGGTGCGCCATCGGGTCGTTCTCCTTGATTACGAAGGTGATAGTCGCGCCTTTGGAGGAGTAGCCCCTGAAATTCGCCAGCTGAGTTTCATATTTAGTGCCCGACTTCTTCGCCTGAACATAAGAATAGCCTATGTCCTCAGGCTCTACGGGCGTGCCGTCGGAGAAGACGATACCCGGCTTTAATGTAACTACTATCTCCTTGCCGTCCTGCTTTATGTCCTTGGCTATTGTATACTCAATATCAAAGTTGGAGTCAAGCACAAAGAGTTTGTCGTAAATGAGATTGGACACCGCTGCGTTGAGCGTCGACTTAGACTTGTAGGGATTGAGCGAGTCTGTCTTTGAGTAGGCGAGAGTAAAGTTCCGTGTGGTCGCCTCATATATGGTTACATCCGCCGCGCTTGTCGTCGGAATCGCCACGTTGCCGTACAACTCCTCGTGCAGTGTCTGCCGCTCCTCGTTGTAGCCTGAGGAGCAGGAGGAGAGAACCGATACTATTATAGCCGCTGACATTCCCGCCGCAACTGCTTTTCTTATCGCTTTTTTTAAAGGAAACAAGCTAAATCAGCCTCCTATCGCAAATCTATACGTTCCGTATCCGTACACAATCCTGTCTTTTCATCTATCGAAAAAATCACGCAGTTCATCATGCACTCTCCGTCGGCGTAGTTAAGCCGAACGGGCATTTTCGTCCTCATTTTTTCGATAGCCAGCTCCGGTTTTACTCCAATGCAGGAGTTTATTGGTCCTGTCATTCCGACATCTGTTATGTAGCCTGTGCCGTTTTTCATAATCTGCTCGTCCGCTGTCTGCACATGAGTGTGAGTGCCGAAAACCGCACTCACCTTCCCGTCGAGGAAGAATCCCAGCGCACGTTTTTCGGCTGTAGCCTCGGCGTGAATATCAACTATCTTTATCTTGCAGTCGTTTTCCTCCGTTATCCTTTGCGCCGTCTCGAAGGGGCAATCGAGCGGAGAGAGAGAAACCACGCCCATGAGGTTGATTACGCAAATCTGAACCCTGCCGAGGTCGGCTATGTACACTCCCTTGCCCGGCACTCCCTTTGGGAAATTCGCAGGTCTGATAACTGCGCTGTCGCTGTCGTACATATCGTACATCTCCCTGCGCTGGAAGGAGTGGTTGCCCGTGGTGATAACATCCACGCCCGAATCGAAGAGAAACTGCGCGGAGGCGGGGGTGATTCCGTTGGAGTCGGCGGAGTTTTCTCCGTTGGCGATGACAAAATCCACGCCTTTTAACCTCTTAAGTCCGCTTAGGTTGGCGCGTAAAAAATCACTGCCCACAGTGCCTATTACATCGCCTATGCAAAGAATATTCATGTACTGTTATTTCCCTTCATCAGGCTAAAATCTGTTGCCAAAGCGGCAAAAGTTTAGGTCAAGCCTTTCCAAAGGCTTGCAGGTTCTTAGGACAGAGTCCTAAGTCGCTCTCCGCAGAGAGCGAAACTCTCTAATCGTCAAAAAACGCAGGAAGGTAGGAAAATGTCCCGCTGGACATTTTCCGTAGGGAACCCTCGTCGGGGGTTCCCTGTGTAGGTCGCCTTGCGACCTACTTGCGACAGGCTAATAATAGCATTAAATTAAAATAATTTCATTCTTCTTAATTTTTACTCAATATATACAAATAATTATATACAAGCCCGTCCCGAAAAATTCACGAAAACAGGTCGTTTTCAGTCGTTTGTCCAAAAAGCTCTGAGAACTATCTCGGAGCAAAGTCTGGCGGCAACTCCCGAAAATTCTTCGTAGGACATATTTGCGCCATCGTTCGCGGAATCGGATATACAGCGTATAGCCGCAAACCTTACTCCCGCAAGACAGCACGCGTGGGCAATCGCCCCGCCCTCCATCTCGCAGGCAACCGCGCCAAAGCTCCTTCTGAGCCACAAGCCCTTCTCCCTGCTGCTGATGAACTGGTCGCCCGTAGCTACTACTCCCGTGAAAATTTCGCTCTCCTTTGTCTCCTTCGCCGCGCCTACAAGGCGGTCTGAAAGCTCGGTGTCGCACATGAAATTGATTTTGTTTACTCCCGAAACAAACCCCACAGGGTCGCCGATAGCGGAAGCATCCATATCGTGCTGTACGAACGACTCCGCGACGACAATGTCGAACACCGACATCTCCTCACACAAGCCGCCCGCAACTCCTGTGTTGACTATTTGATCTACGGAAAATTTGTCTATCATAATCTGGGCGCAGAGGGCGGCGTTAACCTTCCCTATACCCCCGAGTGCAACAACAGTGTCTGTCTGCCCGAATTTACCCTTGAAATACTTAAATCCGCTGTATTCAAACTGACCTTCAACCGACATGGTATCTATCAGCTTATCGACCTCAATCTGCATTGCTCCGATAACACCTAACACGGCAATACCTCCTCAGAATATCATTGTCGGTAATTATACCATATGTTTTCTTAAAATTAAAGGATTACAAATGTTAAAAATTTGTATGCGGAAGGAAATTACTCCTCCCGCATACAAACCATAGTTGAACCGAATCAACCATATTATATGACTACTCTGCTAATTCGCCGCCTCCACAGGCGAAACCGCGTCCGCAGCGGCAGAACTAACAGTGTTGTCCTCCGAAATATTGCTGTCGTAGAAGTGGGCGTACTTCGCCTTCGACCGCTCGCTGTTGCCTCCTGTAGCAAGGCTAACGACAACGCAGAGAATGAGCGACAACACCATTGCGAAGCAGGCGTAAAGCGAGCCGTTGTCCATCATATTGCCAAGTCCGAACGGCACTTGCATGGAGGGGATAAACAGCTTTGCCACAACAGGCTGTGCCGCTACTGCAAAACCTCCGAGCATACCTGCCCACGCGCCTGCCTTGTTAAGCCCTCTCCAGTAGAGCGAGATGAGGTACGGCGCGAGGAATGAGCCGCTGATTATGCCCCATGAGTAGCTCATCATGTCGAGAATTGGAGTATCCGAATTTGCTATGACGTAGCTCAGTGCTATAAACACGATACACAGCACCTTTGTGAGTGCCGCCTGCGCTTTTTGAGATATGTCCTTGTTGATGTGTCCCTTCACAAGGTCCATGGTGAGCGTAGTGCAGGCTGTTATTGTGATAGACGACAGTGTGGATACCGACGCCGATATGAGGAGTACAAGCACAACTCCCAGAAGGATGTTCGGGAGGTTGGCGTTTATGAGCATATTAGGAATGATATAGTCAACGCCGCCCTCGGGAAGCTCGCTGAAAAATACGTGACCGAAAGAGCCGATAAAATATCCTCCGCCCGCTATGAGGAGAGAAAAGAGAGTGGAGATGACAGTGCCTTTTACTACCTCGCTCTTATCCTTGATTCCATAGTACTTGTGAATCATCTGCGGCAGTCCCCATGTGCCGAAGCTGGTCATGAGCACGGTTGCCCAGAGGGAGATGTGGTGCTTTCCCGTAAGTCCGAGCTGCTCCGTCACGCCACCAAGCCTTGTGAGACCTGTCGTCAGTCCTCCCACCGCGTTGCTCTTTATGACAAAAATAATCAAGAGTGATACGCCGAATATCATCACTATACCCTGCACGAAATCGGCTTTAAGCTGTGCTATATAGCCGCCAAGTACGATAATTACCGCCGATGCCACAGCGATGAGAATCATGCACAGAGTTTCGTCTATACCCAAGAGAACCGAGCAGACGCTGGTAAGTCCCTTATACACGCTCGCCGAGTATGGAAGCAGGAATACGAAAATTACCGCCACCGCGAACAGCTTCATAGGCTCACTCTTGAAGCGAGCGTTGAAAAACTGCGGCATGGATTTTATCTTCAGCCTGCGGGTTACGTCTCTTGTTCTGTTTGCAAGAACGAGCCACGCGAGAAGCGAACCGATTAACGCGTTGCCGATACCTGCCGCTACTGCCCACGCGCCGAAGCCCCAGCCTGTCTTGCCGGCGTAGCCGACAAACATAACGGCGGAGAAATACGCCGTGCCGTAGCTCATAGCAGAGACCCACGCTCCCGCATTTCTGCTCCCCACGGTAAACTGCGTCATGCTGTCCGAATTTTTCTTGTTGACAAGCCCGATTATCAGCATTACTACCGCGTAAACGCCGACTACAACGGCTATGGTCACTGTCTTATCCATAATGAACTCTCCCACTTTAACGTATTCGCACATAAACGCTTTAAAGTTTCTGTGCTTTAAAGCTTTTGCGCGTTAAAACATTTGCCGGTTACAATAATATCAGAAATATATCCTTTTGTCAACAAAATAACCTTGATAATATGCACAAAAAGAGAACGTGATTTTTGAGTAACATTACCAACTGCAACTCCTGTGCAAGGTGCAGAAAGGAGTACAGCCTCCTGCGTTCTTTTGCGAAAACACTTGAAAGAGGGAGTATTATTTGGTATCATGTAGGAGGGAGTTACTGCTCAAAAGCAATATTGCTCCTACACTTAAACTATTGGTTTAAACTTTACGCTTTATCGGAATTTGAAAGGGAGTTTTGTTTTGTGAGACGTGATAAAATTAACTACTACCTCGACATTGCGCAGACCGTGGCGGAGCGCTGCACCTGCCTTCGCAGGAAATTCGGAGCTATTATTGTAAATCACGATGAGATAATATCAACAGGTTATGTAGGCGCACCCAGAGGGAGAAAAAATTGCGTGGATTTGAAAACCTGTGTCCGCGAGGAGAAAAATGTGCCGAGAGGCGAGCGGTACGAGCTTTGCCGTTCGGTTCACGCCGAGTGCAACGCCATTATTTCAGCCTCCCGCCGCGATATGGTGGGTTCGACGCTCTTTCTCGTGGGAATCGAGTGTTCTACGGGCGAGCTGGTGGAGGAGGCAGCACCGTGCAGTATGTGCAAACGCCAGATTATCAACGCCGGAATTGTCAGGGTAATCATAAGAAACACGCCTGAGGAGTTCACATCTGTAAACGTCCACGAGTGGATTGACTACGACGAATCGTTGAGCGGAAAATTAGGGTATTAGCAGTGCCTGCACTATCACGCAAATTTATAGGGTATATACTCGGGGGTTATCCGAGTATATACCCTATTATGCTGTTTGAAACCAAAAATCCCTCTGTCGTCAGGCGGATAGCCCTGCTGTCTATGGAAAGCAATCCGCGGGAGGACAGTTCTCCCGCACGTTTCAGATAATCGGCGGGAACGTCCTCACCGAACCTGTCGCGGTAGTCGGAAAACACAAGCCCCTCTGTCAATCTGAGACGGAGCATGATGTATTCCTCCTCTCCCCCGCCGTCACCGTCGAATATCGCTTGCGGGGAGGAGATGAAGCTCTCCGTATCGCGGGGATAGAAAAACCTTTTGCCCTCAAAAAAGCTGTGAGCGGACGGACCGAAGCCGATATACTCCTCGGCGTTCCAGTATTTGAGATTGTGGCGGCTCTCCATGCCGCGTTTGGAGAAATTCGATATTTCGTACTGCGCGTAGCCCATTTCGCCCAAAAGCCGAACTGCGCTTGTGTATAAGCCACACACAGAATCGTCCTCGGGGAGGACAATCCCTGCGTGTCCAAACGGCGTGTTGTCCTCCACCTTGAGGATGTACGCCGATATGTGAGACGGGGCGAGGGAGTGGGCAAAGCGAACGGAGGCGGCAAGCTCCTCCTCTGTCTGCCGGGGGAGGGCAAGCATGAGGTCGAGGGAGATGTTCTCTATCCCCGCCTCCCGCGCCGCCAGAACGGCATCGGATACCTGAGAGTTCGAGTGCCTCCTCCCCAGAAAGCGCAGTTCGTGTTCGTTCGCCGACTGCATACCGAGGGAGATTCGGTTGACGCAGTGCGGGGTTTGGGTGAAGGAGACTGCCTTGAACAGTTCACACAGTGAGAAGGAGGGATTTGCCTCCAGCGTTATTTCAGCATCGTCGCTGATATTAAAAGCATCGCTTATCCCGCCTATGATTCTAACTATATTTTCCGCTCCCAGCAAGGGAGGAGTACCCCCGCCGAAGTAAACGGTATCAGCCGCAATCCCCCGTCCCTTGTAGCGCGATATTTCGCGTAGGAGTGCGGAGGTGTACGCGGCTACTGCGCCTGCTGACGGCGTGCCGGAGTAAAAATCGCAGTACGGACATTTGGACGCGCAAAAAGGAGTGTGTATGTATATTCCTACGGGTTTCATATCATACACACTCCTTGCTTTTGTTTGATAACTCCTAATCCGAATCGAGCCTCAGCACAGCCATAAACGCCTCCTGCGGCACTTCAACCGTGCCTAACTGGCGCATACGCTTTTTGCCTTCCTTCTGCTTCTCGAGCAGCTTCTTCTTTCTCGTAATATCGCCGCCGTAACACTTCGCAAGTACGTCCTTGCGAACCGCCTTGACCGTTTCGCGGGCAATAATTTTTCCTCCCACAGCCGCCTGAATCGGGACTTCAAACAACTGGCGCGGGATATTCTCCTTGAGCTTTTCCGCCATCTTTCTGGCTCTGGAGTATGCCTTGTCCGCGTGGACAATAAAACTCAGCGCGTCAACCGACTCGCCGTTGAGCAGAATATCCAGCTTGATAAGATTGGACTTCCTGTAGCCTATAAGCTCGTAGTCGAAGGAGGCGTAGCCCTTCGAGCGGCTCTTAATAACATCGAAAAAGTCGTACACTATCTCATTGAGAGGCAGTTCGTAGTGAATATCCACCCTGTCCGAATCAATGTAGTTCATTCCCTTAAACACTCCGCGCCTGTCCTGACACAAATCCATAATATTCCCCACGTGTTCGCTGGGAGTATAGATATGCGCACTGCACATAGGCTCTTCCGCCTGCGCTATCTGTGACGGGTCGGGGTAGTTCGTTGGGTTGTCGATATACACAACATCCCCCGTCAGCTTCGTGATTTTGTAGATAACGCTGGGAGCTGTAGTAATGAGGTCGAGGAGATACTCCCTCTCCAGACGCTCCTGAATAATCTCCATGTGGAGCAGTCCGAGGAAGCCGCAGCGGAAGCCGAAGCCGAGAGCTATTGAGGTCTCCGGTTCGAATGAGATGGAGGCGTCATTGAGCTTGAGCTTGGAGAGTGCCTCGCGGAGATTTTCGTATTTCGCGCCGTCCGCCGGATAAATACCGCAGAAAACCATGGGGTTTACCTTCCTGTAGCCGGGGAGCGGCAACTCGCAGGGACGGTTTGCGTTGGTGATTGTGTCGCCTACATTCGCATCCGTTATGGTCTTGATGGAGGCGGCGACGTACCCCACCTCCCCCGCCGCAAGCTCGGCGGTAGGCTCAAATGAGGAGGCGCGGAGATACCCGCACTCCACCACGCCGAAGGTAGTACCGTTGCTCATCATCTTTATGGTGTCGCCCGTTTTGAGCGTACCCTGCTTTACGCGTACATAGACAATTACGCCCTTGTAGCTGTCGTAGAAGCTGTCGAAAATGAGAGCCTGCAACTCCGCCTCCCTGTCTGCGGCGGGAGGAGGAACATCTCGCACGATTCGCTCGAGAACCTGCTCGCAGTTAGTTCCGACTTTAGCGGAAATGAGGGGAGCGTCCTCAGCGGGAACTCCTATAACATCCTCAATCTCCTTAATGACCTTCTCGGGGTCGGCGGAGATGAGGTCGATTTTGTTGATTACGGGAACTATCTCCAGCCCCGCGTCAACCGCGAGGTAGGTGTTCGCGAGGGTCTGCGCCTCGATTCCCTGACTTGCGTCCACAACGAGAACCGCTCCCTCGCAGGCGGCGAGAGAACGCGAAACCTCGTAGTTGAAGTCCACGTGACCTGGCGTGTCGATGAGGTTGAAGACGTAGGTTTTTCCGTCCTGCGCCTCGTAGTTGAGCGTAACGGCGTGTGCCTTTATGGTGATTCCGCGCTCACGCTCGAGGTCCATGTTGTCGAGAATCTGGTCCTCCATCTCGCGCTTGCTCACCGTGCTTGTAAGCTCGAGTATTCTGTCGGCAAGCGTACTCTTGCCGTGGTCTATATGTGCAACTATGCAAAAATTTCTTATCAACTCAGGCGAGACTGACAAAATATCACCCTTTTATTAGTTATAGTTATATTTATTACTCCGCGCCATCAGTGGTGCGGAGTAATAAATATTGCCGTTTTCTCAGTATTTTCTGTTGGCGCGGTAGTAGTGGTCGGGCAGGAGGCGTTTCCGCGCCTTCCCCCTGTAGGCGTTCGAGGTATTAAACCTCCGCTTTGAACCGGGATAGAGGTTGAATTTAGGCGTTCTGCTCCTGAATATCACGGAGAGGACAAAGCCGAAGCCTCCGAAAATGACGACGAACGCAACCAATCCGAGGAGGATACTCCCCGCGTCAGACTGGCGGCTGTTTTCTATATACTCCGCCAGCTCGTCACTGGTGGAGGAAAACAAATCAAGCTCTGTGCCATCGTCGGGAGTACCCTCATTCGGGTCGTCAACCGCACCTGCACCTCCTGCGCCGCCGGACTGCTCACTGCTGACGGGATTTTCCGTTGTCTGCGCGGTGGAGTTGCCCACTCTCAGCGTGTATTTCGCCGTTTTTCCTCCTGCTACCGCAGTGATGATAACCTCTCCCGTCTTTAAGCCGAGTACGCGGACACTGGTGTTGTTTATCTTTTCGATAGAAGCGACAGCGGAATTTGAGGTTGAAAACTCCGTATCGATAACTCCGCTTATATCCTTTATGGTGAGGTATAAGACGGTGGTTTTTCCTACAGGCACGCGCTTGCTGTTAGACGCCTTGAACAGGACTGTGCCGAGCGTTGCGCCGTTTTCATTTGCCGCTGTGGTAGTAGTGCCTGTTTGTCCGTTATCCGAGGCGAACACGGAAGCGGACATACAAAAGACAAAGAACAGCACACAAACACAGGAAATCAAGCGTTTGAAACTCAAGAAACTCCCTCCATTAACTTACATAATAATACGATTATTTTGACTGCTTTTTATGATTTTGAAGATACAACAGGGATTATAACATATTTGTAACTTTTTTGCAACAAGGCAAGAGCTACTTTTTTCGATGGAAAATTGCAAGGTTAATTGCCTAAGATTTTTAAAAAATTTACAGTTAAAAATAAGTTTCTAATGCAAGCCATTGATGTGTGTTTTCTCAAAGTCGGGTGGAATTCACGCTACAACCTTTTAGGACTTAACATATCACCCGATGAGTTTTTAAGTACCTTTTTTTGAACCCGCAGAAAAGATATGTTTTCGTGTTTTTTCTGACAAAAAGACACCACTTTCATGGGTGCGAAACTCGAAAAAGAACAATGACTGTTTTTACAGCATTGCAAACGTAATACCAAAACGCTATCCGAGCCGGATTGGTACGCAATGATTTCTAATCTTGATCTTATTTCTAATCTTGATCTTTTTGAGGGTGGAAAATCGGCGATACATAAGCTGTCGAAACCTTTACAATATTGACCCCGGCGAGGCAAAAGTCTTTATAACCAACAACATGTGCATCCGCTCTTTCCACTAAGAAAAAACTAAGTGTTCGGGTGTCAATGATGAGTGAAAAAAATCAAGCAGAGCAGCTTTCAATGATATGGATGGGAGAGCGAAAAGACAAACAAGTCTTGATACGTGTATTGCTCCAGGAGTTGTAATCAGCTATTTTTTGCTGAGCGTCCTCAAGAGAGGAAAATTTTTGCCGTTTGTAGAACCGCTTCATATCTAAGCCGTGTTGGCGTTCAACTCTGCCGTTGTGTTTCGGAGTTCCGACGCGAATCCTTCGATACGCTATGCCAAGTTCAACGAGTGCTTGCTCGAATCGCGTCAGCTCCTCTTTCTTTTGTCCAAACAAGGCGTTGGTGAACTCGTGACCGTTGTCGGTCTGCACCATGTGGATGGCGAAGGGGGCTGCTTTGACTGCTCTCCGTAGGAACAAGCCTGATATGTAGGCACTGTGTTCGGCATGAATTTCGCGGTAACACCAACGAGAATACTCGTCTACCAAGGTATATTGGTACAGCTTCTCGCCGTACAAACAAGCCCGTGGCACATATTTTACATCAACCTGAACTCTTTCTCCCGGAAACGAACCGCCATGGTATACCTTCGGTTTTTCCGGCGACACGCGCGGAGCCGTAGGCGGAGCAAAGTGGCGACGAAAAAACCGTTTGAAGCCGCCGTAGCTACGGGCATATCCTCTCTCGATGAGTTCCTGAAACATCAGCAGTGGTGCTAAAAAACCGCATTCCCGAGTTACCATTATCATCATTTGTGTTTCTTCTACAGTGTGAGCTTTAGGATGTGAGTGCGGTCGGTGCGACTTACAAACTAGGCTTTTCCATGTGCCATCCCATTTATATAGCCAGTCATATGCCGATTTCACCGGCACACGATAGTATCCGCTTATCCGCGATACCGAATGTTTATCTCCTCTTTTCCGTGCTTTTTCTATCCTCTTTAAAAAATGGTGGCACCATCGCGCTTTTTGTGTTATGCTTATCATGACAAGTCGCTCCTTTGATTTGGTTATGGTTTGCTTTTCACTTACCATTTTACCAAATCTTTTGCGGCTTGTCCCTTTTTTCTTTCACTTATCTATTGTACCTCAACAAAATTTATTTCCCTAATATGCAAATAAGCCCGCTTTTTAGCAGGCTTATTTGTTATTCTCTTACTTCGTTTCTCTCTATCGGATTTTCAGAGTAACCCCTGTTTTTATGTAATTCACTTAACGGCGTATATCAATCTCACTCGAATTTCTCAGCTACATCGCGGAGCAGCTCCGCGACAGACAGGTGCTGTGGGCAATGCTGTTCGCACTGTCCGCAGGAGATGCAGTCGGACGCCTTGCCTGCGCTGGAGATAAGCTCCGCGTAGCGGTCGCGGTACGCCTGTGTCAGCCCGAACTGGCTCTGCTTATTGTAGAGAGCGAAGTAATCGGGGATGGGTATGTTCTGCGGGCAGCCCTCCACGCAGTATTTGCAGGCGGTGCACGGTATGGCAATGCTGTTTCTCACTATGTCCTCCACCTTGGAGATAATGCCGCGTTCGGTGTCGTTAAGAGGCGCAAACTCCTCCATGTAGCTTGTGTTGTCGAGTAACTGCTCGAGGTTGCTCATGCCGCTGAGTACCATGAACACATTCTCGAAGGAGGCGGCATAACGCACCGCCCACGACGCAGTACTCATATCGGGGTGATACTCCTTGAAAAGCTTGTCGGCTTCCGCTGTCACATTCGCAAGGTCGCCGCCCTTTACAGGCTCCATTACAATCACAGGAATGTTGTGCTTAGTCGCCACCTCGTAGCACAGTCTCGACTGGACGTTATCGTCCTCCCAGTCAACATAGTTTATCTGGAGCTGGACAAAATCCACCTCGGGATGCTCGGTGAGAATTGTGTCGAGAAGCTCGGCACTGTCATGGAAGGAGAAGCCCACGTTTTTCGCCTTCCCCTCCGCCTTTATTTTCGCTATGAACTCAAAGCCGTCCTTTGCGATGAAGGGCTTCGAGTACAAATCCTTACCGATTGCGTGGAGGAGTATGTAGTCGAAGTACTCCACTCCGCAGCGGCTCAGCTCCTCGTCGAAATAACGCTGATAGTCATCCGCGCTGTTCATAGAGAAAATCGGCAGCTTGTCGGCAATGGCGAACGACTCCCTTGGATAGCGGTCAACTACCGTCTGCTTGAGTGCGTTTTCACTCAGCCCCTCATGGTAGACGTAGGCGGTGTCGAAGTATGTAAAGCCCCGCTCCATGTAAATATCCACCATTTTTTTGACCATTTCTATATCTATTTTCTTCCAGTCTCCATCCATTACGGGCAGACGCATAAATCCAAAACCAAGCTTTTTCATTGCGGAAACACTCCTCTTTTCAGTAAATTAGGATAATCAAACTATAGGTAACTATAAAGGATTATATAGGAAATGTCAATTATCCGCACTGTCAAAATAGCTATTTTATGCAAATTTTTTGCGTACATTTTTAGCAAAGATAATTATAGCCGCCTCAGCCGCCTCGCTTCTTCTCCTCCATTATCTTTTCGAATGCCGTAATGTGAGCCGCTGCCATATTCTCTATCGTATACGCGGAGATTTTGCGGAGATTCGCCGCCGCCATACTCTCTTGCAGATCGCGGTCGCGCAGTATGCGGTTTACGCTATCGGATAGGGCTGCGGTGTCGTCCACAGGAAAAATGAATCCGTTTACTCCGTTTTCTATAAGCTCCACGCCGGCAACGCACATATCGGTTGTGACTACGGGGAGAGCGAAGCTCATTGCCTCCCCCACAACAAGCCCCCAGATGTCAGTCCGCGTTGGGAGGACAAATACGTCGGACGCCTTAAAGTAATCCGCGAGAACTTCCTTCTCCTTAAAGTCGATAAAGTGGATGTTTGACAGCTTCAATTGCCTGCAAAGCTCCGAAAGCTCCTCGGTGGGCTGTCCTCCCACAATGTACACTCCGGCGGAGGAATCAAATTTTGCCGCCGCGCGAATGAGTATGTCCACGCCCTTTCGGTGAATCAAACTGCCTACGAACAGCACAGTTTTCTCCTCCTTCATAGAAAGCCGCTGTTTGAGCTGAGTTTTTTCACTATCCGCCACCGGAGCATGGAGAATATCGGCACTTTTAAGCGATGTGAATGGGTATCGGTAGAAAACCTCCCCGCTGTAGCCGCAATAACGCAGGAAATCATCTGTCGCGCCGTTTGGGGTAAAGCAGCCGGCAGGGTTTTTGAGAAGGAGTTTTTTGAGCGTACGTTTGAGCAGCCCCGTATCACGGATTACTCCTCCGTCCGCCTCGATGTAGAATGGTATCTTCAAAGCGGACAGATAAAGGATGGAGAGTATCTGCATTTTGGTTGAAAAGCCGCATATTATCACAATATCGAAGTTTTTATATTCTCCGAATGAAACGCCATAGGATTGCGTGAAATTTTCCGCCTCCAAGCCGAACCATTTGTCGTCGCGCTTTTCGGTTTCCATTGACGCGTCGCGGTATTCATACCACACGGTAAGCTCGCACAGCTTTCCCAGCTCGTTGAAAAAATCAACCCGATATCGGGATGCCAGATTGGTCAGAAAAAGCACCTTCATCCCAGTAACGCTCCTTTTTTTAAAAATTGGAGTTGACAAGCATTCACAACAAAGAATTAAACACATCAATATAATGCCCAGTTCCCGCGCTTTTTCCGAGGTGTTCTGTCACAAACCGTCTGCCGTTTTCTCCCATCTTCACACACAGTGAGGAGTTTCGATAAAGCTCCTCCACCGCCTCGGCGAGCCGCTCAGGGTCGTCGGGGTTTACGCATATCCCGCAGTTGTTGCGAGTTATTATCTCATCGAGTTCACTGTCCTTGTCGAACGCGGCGAGGACAGCCGTCCCCGCCGACATGATACTCCACGTTTTGCTCGGGAGGGCGGACTTGCCCGCGCCTTTTTTGCACGAAACAAGCGACACCGCGCCGAGACTGTACACCTCCGAAACTCGGTTGTACGGCTGAATCGGAAAGAAACGCACATTGTCAAGCTGCATTTGCCGCGCCTCCGCTTTGTATTTCTCCTCGTTGCCGCCGCTTCCAAATATCAAGAAGGAGATGTCACTCCTACCGCGAAGGAGTGCGGCGGCACCCAGCATAACCTCAATATTCTGCGACTCTCCGAGATTTCCGGCGTAGGTTACGTAAAACTTACTCTTATCCAGTGACAACTCGTCTAAAATTCGATTATCCGAAGCCGACACGGGAGTGACCGCGCTGTCGTCCACCCAGTTGTAGCAAACGGAGAGCTTGTGTTCGGGAACTCCCTTATTGAGTAGGTTTTGTTTCATATTTTCACTGACTACCACAATTCTGTCGGCGTGTTTGTATGTGAAATTTTCGATTTTCCGCCCGATTTTCCACAGAAAACTCCCCTCCTTCGAGAGACCTGTAGTCACAAGCGAGTCAGGAAAAACGTCCTGCAGGTTGTAGACAAACGGGATTTTCAGCCGTTTTTTCACCATCGCGGCAAGCAGTCCCTGAGTAGGCGGAGTGCTTACCGAAAAAATTACGTCCGCATCCTTTATGCGGCAAGCTTTGCTGTATTCAATCACGTTGCACAGGAGGTATCTCACTGCGCGGAGCAACACATTTTTCCCCTCCCCGAACAGCGAAAAGCGCGCAATTCTCACCGCCCCGCCGTGCCTTAGCTCAGTACGCCGCTTCTTGTACTCCGCGCGGGTTTCATTTGATACGCCCCTTGTGGGAGTTGGGGTTATGACGTGAAGGGAAAACCCCAACTCCGCCATGGATTGCTCCAAGTCGTTGAAGAGGTGTGCACTGGAAAATTGCTCGGGATTATAGTAGGGCATAAGCTGTAGTATTTTCACAAATCAGCTCTCCTCGCGGCAGTTTGGGGTGTGGTTAGTTAATTTAGTGTGTAGTTAATTAACTTTAGAAAACACCAAGAAAACACGGGAGAAAAGCTTTCGTTTGTGCGGTTTTCTCCCGTGGAGGCTTGAGTGTTTTCTTGTTAATTTAGTGTATAGTTAATTAACTTTAGAAAACACCAAGAAAACACGGGAGAAAAGCTTTGGTTTGTGTGGTTTTCTCCCGTGGAGGCTTGAGTGTTTTCTTGTTAATTTAGTGTGTATCTAAGTCGGTTCATCCTTCGCCCCTCGGGAGTTTCGTATGTCTCATGCAGGACGAACCCGTTCTTCTTGTAGAAATTATTGACAGCGTCGTTATTATCCCTGTCCGTCTCAAGCTGTATGCAGGAAAACTTATCGAAATTTACCGTCTCCTGCACGGTGCGTAGGAGTATCGAACCCACACCTTTGTTTTTCGCCTCCGGAAGTACTCCTATCGAGGATATCTCGAAGATTTTCTCCTCGGTTTTTGTTTCGCTTGGGTAGGTCAAAGCACGGAGGAGGCGAAAAAGAGCGGACGGCTTTTTGAAGAATGCGATAACGCTGTAGTAGGCAAAGGGAATCAAGCTTGTTTTGATGAGATACTTGTAGAAATCACTGAGATTTTCCGAACAAGCGAGGAAACCCACTACTTTTTCCTCCTCCACCGCCAGAATCAGGCATGAATCGCTGTGCTTGGCGAAACCCTCGTACAGGCGGGTGAGGAAGCCCTCGCCCAAAAATGTGAGGAAGAAGCCCGTGAAGGTTCTGACGTGTATCGAGGCGGCCTCCTTCGCGAACTGCCGCACTTGACGCGCTTTTTGGTGCTTGATGATTTTTATTTCCATAATTTTTACCCCTCATACAAATCGGGAGTTATTTCCCCTCGTCGTATGCGTTTTTTGTTTCGATTGCACTTAATTTGCGCCCTCAATAAATCCCCTGCGTTCTGCTTCTTGAGCAGGCGCAGAAGCATATGCGCGAAATTGCTCCACCTCATGGCGAGATAGGAGCGAACACCCATTTTGTGCTTACCGCTGAGGTATTCGCGGTTGATGACGTAGGCGTATGTACTCCTCTGTGACGGAGTGCGATGCTCATTTGAGGCGAGATGCCGCACCCGCACCTTGTCCGAGAGGATGCAGCGCAGATTCTCCTCCTCCGATTGCTTGCAGTAGGAGAAGGTGTAGTCCAAGTCCTCCGCATAGGCGTAGCCCGTGAGACGCTCGTCCCAGAGTATTCCCCATCGCTCGGCACAACTCTTTTTTACAGCAAAAAAGTATCCCATTGCCCACCGCGTCCTGACTTCTCCTTTGACAGAATCGGGATACCTTCCCAGCATGGAGGCGGTGACGTGACCGATAGCACGCTGCCTGTACGACTTCGTGCCGAACAGGTAGCCCAAGGAGGAGGCGGAGGGAGGAGTATTGTCGTCAATTCCCGCAATTAGCGAAACTCCGCCGTCGAACATAAGCTCCGCCACGTTATAAAATGTATCGTCACAGGCATCAACATCATCGTCGGAGTAGACGACAATCTCGTTGTACGCACGCATAAATCCCGTATTCCGCGAGGCTGTGGAGGACGGCTTGTCCTGATATATATACTCGATATTAGTATCTATTTTTTCAGTGTGATTGGCTATGGAAGCGAGGTTGCGCCGCCTGACCTCCTCCTCTGCCGACTGGTCTATGATGACTATATGATTGGGAATGTGTTCCTTCGAGAGCATACAGTCGAGAGTCCGCTTGAGCGAATCGGGGCGGTTGTATGTTGGTATTACAACGGAGATGGGAAGTAAGGACGGCATAATAAAAACTCCTTAAAAAGTTTCTCGGTTACACTGTAGTCAGAAGGAAATCGGCTGCTCCGAACATCTTTATCAGCCCGCTTCCGGCGGGGATAAACGCCGATTCCCCCTTGGTCAACGTAACGGAGCTGTCGCTTGCGTTGAGTTGTATTGTGCCCTCCAGCACGACAACGGAGGCAAAGGACTGCTCACCAACGGTAAACTCGCTTATGTTTTTGTTGCACACAAGCGTTGTCTTGAAATGCTCATTTGAAGATAGGAGTGTTTCGGTTCGAGTGTCAACTTTAGTTTCAGCTCCGCTCGCCCCGGGCTTAATCGTCGGAGGCGCGGTAATGGTGACGTCAATGGCTTTTTCTATGTGCAGCTCCCGCTTGTTGCCGTCGGCGTCCGTTCGGTCGTAGTCGAATACGCGGTAGGTGGTGTTGGAGTTTTGCTGAATTTCCGCCAGCACAATCCCCTTGCCTACGGCGTGGATAGTTCCCGCCTCGATGGAGAATACGTCGCCTTTTTTCACCTCAAATCGGTGAAGGTAGTCGGGAAGCGTCCCGTTTCCTATAGCCTTTCGGAACTGCTCCATTGTCAGCTCCTCGGTAAAGCCGTAGACTACGCTTGCCCCCTCCTCGCACTCGAGGATATACCAAAGCTCTGTTTTTCCCGGCTCACCCTCGGAGGCAAGCGCGTACTCGTCGTCGGGGTGAACCTGCACGGAGAGGTCGTCCTTCGCGTCAATCAGCTTTATGAGGAAGGGAAACCGCTCGAACTCCCCGCCGATTGTTCCCAGAAATTCGGGGTGTTCCGAGAGTACATCGGAAAGAGTGCGGGAGGCGAACTCCCCGTTTTCGACTACCGACAGCCCGTCGCGGTGGCAGGATAGAACCCACGCCTCCGCTGTGCGTTCGCTGTCGCTCTTGACGGAATACTCCTCTTTAAGCTTGTTGCCGCCCCAAATATAATCCTTGACGGCAGGAGTAAGCTTCATGATATACATAAATCTTTATCCTTTCAGCTTTGTTGTGATAGATGGTGTGTACTTGCGTCCACACCATCCTATTTTACTCCGCTATTTTCTTCGCCTCAGCCGCCAGAGCGTCGAGGACGGCTTCGCCCTCCTCATGATTTTTGGCGTTAGCGGTGAGATAGAACTTTATCTTAGGCTCAGTTCCGGAGGGTCTTGCGATAAATGAACCGCCATTTTCAAAAATATATGAGAGGACATTACTCTGCGGGAGTGTAATTTTGTTCACCGCTCCTGAATCAATGAGAAGCTCCTCGCCGCTTTCGTAGTCCCTTCTGATTGCTACCCTGTGCCCCGCGATTTCAGCGGGAGGATTCTGACGGAGGCTCTCCATAATCTCCGCCATTTTGTTCATGCCGCTCTCGCCCTTAAACACAAAATCACAAGTCCTGTGGCAGAAGTAGCCGTACTTTTCGTAGATGCCGTCCATAACCTCCAGAAGACTTTTTCCCTGAAGCTTGTAGTATGAAGCCATCTCACAGATAATCATGGAGGCGACAACCGCGTCCTTGTCACGCGCGTAAGTTCCCGCAAGGTAGCCGTAGCTCTCCTCGTAGCCCATGACGAAGCGGTTTTCCTCTCCTGCCGCTTCGAGAAGCCCTATCTGCTCCCCGATGTACTTAAAGCCTGTGAGCAGGTTTCTGATTTCCGCTTTGTAGAACTGCGCTATTTTAAGCCCTATGTCGCTTGTGACTATGGTCTTTATCACTACGGGATTGGCGGGGAGAGTTCCGTTTTCCTTCCTCTTTGACAGGAGGTACTCCATCATCATCGCACCCACCTCGTTGCCGCTCATGAGGACGTAGTCGCCGTCCTTCCTGACAGCTATGCCTACGCGGTCTCCGTCAGGGTCGGTGGCGAGGAGCAGTTCGGGACAGAGCGTTTTCGCAAGCTCCAGAGAGTAGGCAAACGCCTCTCTTATCTCGGGGTTGGGGAACGGGCAGCCGGGGAATGTGCCGTCGGGCTGCTCCTGCGCCTTTACAACGGAGATATTCTTTACTCCCGCTTTTGCGAGAACTGCGCGCACAGGCTTGTTGCCTGCTCCGCACAGAGGCGTGTAGAGGACGCTCAAGTCCGCCTTCTCAAACACATCGGGGTTGACGGAGCAGGAAACTACCTTCTCGTAGTAGCTCTCCCACACGCTTTCGTCTATATAGCTGATTGCGCCGCTGTCAATCAGAGAGTCAAAATCTCCCGTCTTGACATCATCGAAAATATCAAGCTTCTGCATGAAGGAGTAGACGCGGTTCGCGTTGTGGTCGGTCATCTGACAGCCGTCTGAGCCGTAGCACTTAAAGCCGTTGTACTCCGCCGGATTGTGGCTTGCGGTAATGACGATTCCCGCGCCGCATTTAAGCTCCCTCACCGCGTAGCTGAGCATGGGAGTAGGCGCAAGCTCGGCGTAGAGATGCACCTTGATTCCGTTTGACGCAAGCACGCAGGCGGCATATCTCGCGAAAACGTCGGATTTTATCCTCGAATCATGTGCGATGGCTACGGACTTCTCCGCTCCCTCGCTGATGAGGTAGTCGGCAAGAGCCTGAGCCGTCATGCCGATAGTGTAGATATTCATGCGGTTTGTTCCCGCGCCGATAACTCCGCGTAAGCCGCCTGTGCCGAACTCGAGATACCTGAAAAAGCGGTCGCGTATGGCGTCGTCGTCGCCCTTGCAGGAGTTGAGCTCCTCCAGCACTTCTTTATCCTCAGCCTTCGTAAGCCAAAGGCTGTAAAGGTCGTTTGTGCTTTTATCTGTGTTCATGATTTTATCTCCCTCTCAAACTAAAATTGTATAGATAATATATATATATTCTACCACACGGCAGTTATATTTTCAAACAATGTATTTCACAAGATATTATACTGTCAAGCAGCATAATTACTGCTTTCCCGAAAATATCTCCCTCGATGTCTGCGCGTCGAGGGCAATTTGATTTTTCAGAGCGTCGAGAGATTCAAACTTCCGCTCATCCCTCATGTACTTAAGCAGGAAAACCTCCACCCTCTGTCCGTACAAATCGCCGTCAAAATCGGCGATGAATGTCTCGCTCAGCGGTCTGCCAGAGCCGACTGTAGGGCGTACCCCTATATTTGTGACCGAGTGATAATGCTTCCCCTCTACCTGCACCATAGACGCGTACACGCCGAATTTCGGTATGATGAGATTGTCGTCGAAGTACTGATTGATGGTGGGAGAACCCAAAGTCCTCCCCAGCCTTTGTCCTCCCACGACAGTGAAGTCGTAGGAGAAATAACGCCCCAGCATAGCGGCGGCGGTGTCGGGTTCTCCCAAATCGAGAAGCCGCTTTATCTCCGTACTCGAAACAGGTACTCCTCCTTCGAGTACGGGAGGAACGACAGTACACTGCACGTTGCGTCTCCTGCACAGCTCGGAGAGGAGCTGCGCTGTGCCCTCGGCGTTTTTGCCGAACCTGTAGTCGTAGCCGCAGGTGACAAAACGCGCCTTAAGCTTTAAAACAAGTATATTTCTCACAAACTCCTCGGGAGTAAGATTTCGTACATCCTCAAAATCGGGTTCGCACAGCAAATCTGCGCCGAGGTTTTCGAGTATCTCAATCCGCTTGCCTGAGGTAGTCACGCTCCCCGGAACGCTCTTTACAAGCGTGCCGCGCTTGAAGGTGAAAATCGCAAGCGCGATACCGTCTTTTTTCGCGGCTTTTATTACCTCTATATGTCCTTTGTGCAGTGCGTCAAACTGTCCTAACGCGACAGAAGTGCTTCGCTGTGAGTATATATCGGAGGTTATTTCCATCCTGCATTTCCCCCTCCTGTGTGAAAATTAATTAAGTGCGGAGTATACGAAACTGCTTCTCCTCGCGAACAATCCCTCTACGAGAATCGCTTTTTGACAAGCAGCATACCCTTCTCCCTCGAGACAACGGAAAGCCCCATAAACTGCCGCTCTCCGCCTGTCGGTGAGCCGTAGACCGTGACAAGCTCCCCATCGGCAAAATCAGCGGGAGGACGGTTCAGCCTGTCGAGTGAAAGTTCCCCGCCGTTGCTGTATCTCACCGCCTGAGGGGCGGTAATGCCCACTTTTTTGAGCGAATCAAAGAGCCTTTCGGTGGGGATTATCGCTTTGTATATACTCCCCTCGTCTTTGAGCTTTTGGAGTTCAGATAGCGTAAATGCGTTCTCTATACCGAAGCCGCACGCATTCGTCCTCCTTAGCTTGGTCATGACCGCGCCGCAGGAGAGCAGTTCGCCCATATCGGCAATCAGAGTGCGGATGTACGTGCCCTTCGAGCAGCTGCACCTAAGCTCGCCCTCCCCCGTCTCCTCGCAGAAGGACAAAAGCTCTAAGCTGTATACCGTAACCGTGCGGGAGGGGCGCTCAACCGTCTCCCCGCTCCTCGCTATGTCGTATAGGCGTTTCCCGTCAATTTTTACTGCCGAATACATGGGGGGAATCTGTTCAATCTCCCCCGTGAAGCGTGTCAGGGAGGAGAGAATTTCGTCCTCCTTTACGAAAGGAGTTCTACTCTCCCTCACCTCACCCCATATGTCGAGGGTGTCGGTGGTCAAGCCCAGCTTAAAGCCCGCAATGTACTCCTTGTCGTGTATAGGAATTAAGTCAAGGGCTTTTGTGGCGTTTCCCAGCATAACGGTAAGCACTCCCGTAGCCATGGGGTCGAGAGTTCCCGTATGTCCGATTTTCTTGGTTTTAAGCATACCTCTGAGCTTCGCGCATACGTCAAATGATGTAAAGTCGGTAGGCTTGTCAACTATAATTATTCCGTTGAGCGGGGCTGCATTCTCCATACTGCGCTATTCTCCCAACACTTCTGATATGGCGATGTGCAAGTCCTCCTTGACCGAGCTGAGCGTGCCTTTGATAAAGCATCCGGAGGCGGCGGTATGCCCTCCTCCGCCGAATTTCTTGCATATCTGACAGGCGTCTATGCCGGGGTTTGTTCGCACCGACACCTTGTAGCCCTCGTCTCCCTGACGGAGCGTAATGCCTATCTTCACTCCCTCAATGCGCTTGGGCATGGGGGCAAGCCCCTCTAAGTCGCCCTCGTTGGCGTTGGTCTTTTGTATCATTTCGTCGGTGAGGTACATGACGGCGCATTTGCCGCCGCACCAGTAGTCGAGTGTGGACAGCACTGCCTGCTCCACAGCCATACGCTCGCGGGACTTGGTGTCGAACATCTCCCTGTTTATAGCCTCGTGGTCAACTCCCATACTCATCAGCTCCGCGCCGATTCTCATTGTTTCGGGAGTAGTGTTGCCGTAGCGAAAGCAGCCTGTGTCGGTCACTATCGCGGTAAAGAGAGCCTCCGCCATTTTCTTATCTATGGAGACGCCCATAGCGGGAATAAGTCTGTAGATAATCTCCCCCGTAGCCGCCGCCTTCGGGTCAAGCAGGAGGCGTTTTGCGTACTTGAGGTTAGAGCCGTGGTGGTCGATACACAAATCCACCTTGCCGCCGTACTCCTCCTCGAGCATACCGAGGAGCTTTGGGTCGGCTACGTCAACGGCAATTATGTTTTTCTCCTTGAAAACGGGGAGGTTGAGATTGTCGTAGATGTAGGCGTATTTCGACGGTATTAAATCAGAGCAGATGACAGCCGCGTTCTTGCCCAGCGCGATAAGCGCGCGGCAAAGCGCGAACGCCGAACCGATTGTATCTCCATCGGGGTATCTGTGACAGAGGATTAAATAATCGTCGTTTGACAAGAGCCATTCGGCTGTAAGCTCTGTATTCATGTTTTTCATGCCGTAAAGCACCTCGCAGTTTAATTTATCCTTACTCGCGGGACAGGTAGGTGGGGAGGATTACTCCTCCTCGCCGTCTCCGTCCTGCTCCTCCGCCGTCTCCTCCGATTGCTCCTCCTTGGGGAGAAGCTTTCCGAGCATTTCGCTGATTTCGGCACTGTAGGCGATTGAGTCGTCCGCAATGAATCTCAGCTCGGGAATCTGGCGCAGTCTGAGCCGCGTTCCAAGCTCGTGTCTGATATATCCCGCCGCCGATTTAAGCCCGACTACCGACTCCTTTGTTTTCTCGAAGCCCTCCATCGCGCTTACGCGAATGGTCGCGTAGGACAAGTCCCTCGTGACCTCCACTCTGACAACAGACAGGAGAGTACTGATTCTGGGGTCTTTCAGCTCACGGATTATGTCGCTCATCTCGCGCTGTATATCGCCGTTTATTCTGTCTATTCTGTGATTTGGCATTTTTCTTTCCTCCGTTGCTCTGGGAGCAACATTTTTATTAAATTAACATTAAACTGAAATCTGTAAAGCTGCAATCATTTAAATACAGTTGGATTTCAGTACAAGTAGTTCGCAAGGCGACCTACACAGGGGAACTCCGACGAGGGTTAGCTACAAACGATAGCCATAGGGAAAATCGAGGGAAACCCTATAGGTCGCAAGGCGACCTATACAGGGGAACCCCCGACGAGGGTTCCCCTGCGAAAAAAATGTCCTTAGGGACATTTTTTTCTACCCCCTCCTGCGTTTTTCTGACGATAAAAGAGTTTCGCCCTCTGCGGAGGGCGACTTAGGACGCCGTCCTAAGAACCCGCAAGCCTTTGCAAAGGCTTGACCTAAACTCTATAGCTGTTCCGCTTGGCATATGTGGTTTTATTGACGAGGATTTTTGTTGTCAAACAAGGCGGACGACGCAGGCTTGCCCGCGCAAGTCAAGAAGGACAACGCGGTTTGGCGGCAAAAAGACCGTCAAGAAAGCCGCAAATGTCAAGCGGAACAGCTATCATCCTTGGCAACAGATTTTAGTTGAGTGTTATTTCACTTAGTCGCGGTACTCCTCGATTATGAAGTTCTCAAGGAAGTCGCCTTCCTTAATATCCCCAAATTTCTCAAGTCCGATACCACACTCATAATTTTGTGCAACTTCCTTGACATCATCCTTAAATCTTTTAAGGGAGTCAATTTTATCCTCCGCTATGACAATGCCGTCGCGTACTACCCTTATAAGCGCGTTACGCTGAATCTTTCCCGAAACAACATAACAGCCCGCGATAGTTCCTGCTCCCGTAATCTTGAACACCTGACGAACCTCCGCTCTGCCGAGGTCGATAACGCGTGTTTTCGGGTCAAGCATACCCTTCATAGCATCGCTTATCTCCTCAATGCAGTCGTAGATTATCCTGTAGAGCCTGATGTCAACACCTCTCGTTGCGGCGTGGTCAGCCGCAGCGGGGTCGGGTCGGACGTTAAAGCCCACGATAATGGCGTTTGACGCCTCAGCGAGCATTATGTCGGACTCCTTGACAGGTCCTACCGCTCCGTGGATTATGTTTACGCGTATTTCCTCGTTGCTCAGCTTGAGGAGGGACTGTCTGACAGCCTCCACAGAGCCGACTACATCGCCCTTGACGATGATTTTAAGCTCCTTGATGTCGCCGTACTGCATCTTGTCGAAAATATTCTCGAGAGTAATTTTCGCCTGCTGCTGGTACAGCTCCTCCTTCGCGTCGTTCCTTCTCTGCTCGACCAGCTCACGCGCAAGGCGTTCGTCCGATACGGCGTTGAATACGTCGCCTCCCATGGGTACTTCACTCAGTCCGGTAATCTCAACCGGCACGGAAGGTCCTGCCGAAAGCAGCTTCTCTCCGCTGTAGCTGGTCATAGCTCTGACCTTACCTACAGCCGTACCCGCGACAACTATGTCGCCGGCGCGAAGTGTTCCGTTCTGCACAAGCATAGTAGCCACAGGACCTCTGCCCTTGTCGAGACGCGCCTCAATGACCGTACCCTTCGCCGCTCTGTCGGGGTTGGCTTTAAGCTCCTTCACATCAGCTACAAGGAGGATTGATTCGAGGAGTTCGGGTATTCCCTCCTGTGTCTTAGCCGACACAGGAACGCATATGACGTCGCCGCCCCACTCCTCGGGGACAAGCTCGTACTCTGTGAGCTGCTGCTTTATCTGCTCGGGATTAGCCGCTTCCTTATCCATCTTGTTGATAGCTACGATTATGGATACTCCCGCCGCCTTTGCGTGGTTTATAGCTTCTATGGTCTGCGGCATGATGCCGTCGTCCGCCGCTACAACAAGCACGGCTATATCGGTAATCTGCGCGCCTCTCGCCCTCATTGTAGTGAAGGCTTCATGTCCGGGAGTGTCGAGGAAGGTAATCTCCCCGTCGCCTACCCTAACTCTGTACGCGCCGATATGCTGTGTGATTCCTCCCGCCTCTGTCTCTGTGATAGCGGTAGTTCTGATAGCGTCGAGTATGGAGGTCTTACCGTGGTCAACATGACCCATTACGACAACTACGGGACTTCTCGGCACAAGGTTGCCCTCCTCGTCCTCGCTGTCGTCGATGATACGCTCCTCGATTGTGACAATTACCTCAGGCTCGACCTTGCAGTTAAATTCGCTCGCCGCGAGGTACGCGGTGTCGTAATCAATGGTTTCGTTGATAGAAGCTACTACTCCCATCATGAACAGCACCTTTATTACCTCAGGCGCGGTAGCCTTGAGCTTGTAGGCAAAATCGCCCACGGTAATTTCGGGGGGAACTGTAATTACAAGCTGCTTCTTCTCTCTCTCGAGCTTGATTCTCTTCAAACGTTCCGCCTCTGTCTCGCGCTTCACGCCGTAAGAACCTCTGCGGGAGTTCTTCCTGTACTGCTGAGATTTCTGGTTGAGCTTCTGCTTGCTCTGCGTGTTCTCCGCCTGCTTGCCGCTCTTAGACGCCGCCATTTCGTCGTACTTTGCGTTGTACTTGTCGACATTTACATGAGTGGTTCTCGTATCGACGATACGGGTTTTCGGTGCGTCCGCGCCTCTGTTGACGTTCTGCCCGACAACTACCGCACTCTGCGGCTTGTTGTGGCGGGGAGGTGCAGGTCTGTTGGTTGCCGCCGGTTTTCCTCCCGCTGTAGGCTTCGCCGCGTTCGCCGAACGAACCTGCTGACCCTGATTGGGATTGTTAAACTGCCGCCCGGGCTGTCTCTGCTGAGACTGCTGCGGTCTCTGCGGAGCTGTAGGCTTTGCGTTACTGCGCTGCTGATTGCTCTGCACGCTTCTCTGCGGCAGAGTTCCCAGCACAGCCGCGCCGCCGCTCTGCGGCTTAGGCTGCTTCGGTGCGACAGGAGCAGGGGTGGGCTTCTCCTCCGCCTTAGGTGCGGCGGGGATGCTCTCCTCTGCTTTGACTTCGGAGTAGGCTAAGGGACGCGCCTTAGCGAAATACTCATCAAAGCTCTCCACCTCATTCTTTTTCGTGAGGAGGTCGAAAACCAAGCTCATATCTCCTCCATCTATAGTTGTAGTGGAAGTATACTTTTTGCCTGAGGATGAATTCTCCTTGAGCAAGGTCACTATGTCCTTGTTCTGCATACCGAAATCCTTTGCGAGGTCACTTATTTTAGTTTTTATCTCCATTGTGTAACTCCTCTCCTTCGTCCATTGCCGTGATGAGTTTCTTTACGGCGTTGCCGAACCCCTCATCATCGACTGCGACGATTTTGACATTTTTCCCCACAGCCGCACCCAGTTCCTCGCGGTTATACGGCATAACAAGTATCTCCGCGTCACTTTCGGAAAGCCTGAATCTCAACTCCTTGAGACTCTTTGGGGATATGTCGTTTGTTGTAAATATAAACCTTCTCTTTTTCTTGACCGCGCAGTCAACCGCTGCATCGAATCCGAGCGCGACTTTTCCCGCTCTTCTCGCCAGTCCGATAAGAGAAAGGGGCTTATCATTCATTTGAGGTTAACTCCCCTTCCATAGCGTCGTATATCTCCTCGGGAATCTTAGAGCTGAACGCCTTCTCAAGACTTCTGCTCTTACGCGCCTTCTTGAAACAATCGACACTGTTGCAAATATATGCTCCGCGCCCCGGTTTTCTTCCCGTAAGGTCGAGCGAAATTTCGCCCTCCTTGTTTTTCACCGCGCGAATCAATTCTTTTTTAGGCTTCATCTGCCTGCATCCGAGACACATTCTCTCAGGAATTTTTCTGCTCTGCATAATCTCCCTCTCTCTTGATACTGCTGATGTGCCTACTCCTCATGCGCCTTGCTCTCAGGGCGGATGTCTATCTTCCAGCCCGTAAGACGAGCCGCCAGACGCGCGTTCTGCCCCTTGTTTCCGATAGCCAGTGAAAGCTGGTCGTCGGGAACTACCACACGGCAGTTTTTCGGGATTTCCTCATCTATAGTGACGCTGATGACATTCGCGGGCGACAACGCCTTTGCGATGAACTCAGCGGGATCTTCGCTGTATTTGATTATATCTATTTTTTCTCCTCCAAGCTCGTCTACTATGGAGTTGACACGCGAACCCTTAGGTCCGATACACGCGCCGACAGGGTCTACGTTCTCGTCGTTGCTCAGCACCGCAAGCTTAGTCCTGCTGCCCGCCTCGCGGCTGACTGCCTTTATCTCCACCGTGCCGTCAAAAATTTCGGGAACTTCAGTTTCAAACAGACGCTTGACAAGCCCCGGATGAGTTCTCGAGATTGTAGCTCTCTGAATGCGGTCGTTCTCCTTGGTATTTTCAAGCTCACGCACATCAACGACAAACACCTTAATGAGATTGCCCTCGGAGATATGCTCCGTGCTGACCTGCTCGTTCTTCGGGAGGGAAACCTCTACCTTGCCTATCTTGATTGTAGCTGCGCCTGATTTCGGGTCAATACGCTCCACAGTGCCTGTTACAATCTCCTGATTTTTACTCTTAAGCTCAAGGTAGACCTGCTCTCTCTCCATATCCCTTATGCCCTGACGTATTACGTGCTTCGCCGTCATAGCCGCGATTCGTCCGAACTGCTTAGGCTCGAGACGGACATTGACTACATCGCCTATCTCCGCTTTCTTGTCGTACTTCTGCGCCTGCTCGGGGAGAATCTTGTGCCCCTTCGACTTCTCATCCACAGTCTCCGCCACTGTCTGCCTTATGAACACGGAGAACTCGTAGTTGTCCGGCTCGATGTTGACCACAACATCGTCGTTTCCGTTGTTCGCTCCCTTTACTGCCGCGACAATCGCCCTCTTGATTTTCTCTATCATGTAGGAGACGGGGATTCCGCGCTCTCTCTCAAAAATTTCGAGAGCCTCGAAAAACTCCTTGTTAATTCCCGTATCTTCCTGAGACTTTCCCTTCCTCTTTGCTGCCATTATAAACTACCTCCATTGTAATTTTCAAATTTCCTCATCAAATTTCCTCATCAAATTTCCTCATACAGCCGCACTACTGCGACATCCTTTTTCGGGACTTCAAACTGTACCCCGTCAAGGTCGGAGAGGACTATCGTCTTCTCCTGTGACAGTCCTATGAGCGTCGCGATTATTTCCTTCTCCCCGTTTTCGGCGGGGCGGAACAGCGTGAGCGACACTTCTCTGCCCGCCATCATCTCGTAGTGGGAGGGCTTTGTCAGCTCCCTCTCAAGCCCGGGAGAGGACACCTCAAGAAAATACTGCTGCTCTATGGGGTTTGCCTCCTCGATAGGACCGTCAACCGCTCTGCTCAGCCGCTCGCAGTCGTCGAGGGAGACGCCTCCCCCCTCTTTGTCTATTATTATTCGCAGATACCAAGACGCGCCTTCCTTCTCATACCTCAAGTCCCAGAGGATAAGCCCCTGCTCCTCGGCTATCGCCTCGACTATTCCCGCTATCTTTCCGACTGTAATGCCGCCCTTGCTTTTTGCCATATGATGAGTGATACCTCCTATTGACCAATGCTGCACAACACAAAGGAGCGGGCGTCAACCCACTCCTTTACACTAACTAACTTTCTTACTTACCATGGTATGATACCACACCATGACGCGTATTACAAGCTTTTTTTGGAATTTTTACGGGGATTTTTCGAGTAAAGCAAACAGGAGGAGTAACCGATAGGAGTGCACTTAGTGTATATCCAAGTCGGGCATTCCGTCTCCGTCGAAATCGTACCCGTCGTCTCTCGGCGCGTCGATAACCTCGGCGGTCTTTGTGCTGGTACGGAAACGCTCCTTCTCCACTACCTCGGAGAGCAGGGCGCGGTAGGTGCCGGTGTGCTTGATGTTCTTAATCACGAGGAAGGGAGTAGTCTTATCGGAGGAGTTGACCTCGATATTGCCAAGCCCCATGATACGTTGCCAAAACGAACGCTTGACTGTCAAATCGAGTATCCTGTGGAGGCGGATTTCGTCCTCCTCAGTGTTGAGGAAACCTGTTTTCGTAATCAGCACCTTGTCGGTGAGGGTGTATGTAGTGAACGTGAAGGGAAGGGCGAAAAACAAGAGCCTCTTACGCTCCTTGATGAGTATGTTGCTGGCACTGACCCTATTCATAAAAATACCTCCGATAACGTTATTTTTGCTAATTATAGCACTATATGCCAAAATAAACAAGTAGAAATTTAGGGCGGGAGTTGTGTGAGTAGGGAGGGCGTTTTATGTAAAATATTGGTTGAATGGGGAGATATTTTGTGATAGAATGAAGGGCAGGTACAGTGGCAGCTCCGCTGTGTGGCGAGGGGAATACTTTATATTTTAAGGAGGAAGGAAAATGGCTGAAAACTTCATCACGGAAGAAAACGGCAAGGGAGGTCTCCTGCTGGTTAAATATACGGGGGCGGAGACGACTGTCACAGTGCCGAATGGGATAACCGAGATAGGCGTAAAGGCTTTCTATCAATGCAAAACTATAATGCGGGTAGTACTGCCGAACAGCGTCACATCAATCGGGAGCAACGCCTTCTCCCACTGCTCCGCACTGCGGGAGATAAACCTACCCACGAGCGTTGCGACGATAGGCAAAGGGGCTTTCTACGGTTGCTCATCCTTAACGCAGATAAATATTCCCGACAGCGTCACAGAGGTAGGCAATTTAGCTTTCGCCGGCTGCAAATCCTTAACGCAGATAAACATACCCGCGAGCGTCACGAAGATAGGTGATAGCACTTTCTTTGGGTGTTTGTCCTTAACGAAGATAGATATACCCGACAGCGTCACATCAATTGGTGATGGAACTTTTGGTAATTGCTCATCCTTAACTCAGATAAACATATCAGATACAAATAAGGATTTTAAAGTTATTGATTCGGTTTTATTTGACTATGAGATAAAACAATTAATATGTTTCCCCGCTGGCTTGAATTTAAAGAGTTACAAACTGCCCGACAGCGTCACGTCAATCGGAGAAGGTGCTTTCAATGGTTGCTCATCCCTTCAGCAGACAGACATACCAAGCGGTGTCGCTTTTATCGGCGATAGTGCTTTCCGAGACTGCAAAGCTTTAACGCAAATAAACATACCCGACGGTGTCACGAAAATAGGCGATAGTGCTTTCTGGGGGTGCTCGTTATTAGCACAGATAGACCTCCCTGACAGCGTCACAAAGGTAGGCGTCGGCGCGTTCTGGAATTGCAAGGCATTAACGAAGATAAACATACCGAACAACCTTACGGAGATAGGAGATAGTGTTTTCTCCGGCTGCAAATCCTTGACACAGATAAACATTCCTGACAGCGTCACATCAATCCTCACAAACGCTTTTTGGAGTTGTGAATCCTTAACGAAGATAAACATACCCGACCGCGTCACGAAGATAGGCGATTGTGCTTTCGTAAGCTGCGAATCCTTAGCGCAGATAGATATACCTGAGAGCGTTACGTCTATAGGTAATAGTGCTTTTTCTAATTGCACCTCCTTAACGCAGATAAACATACCCGACAGTGTCACATCAATCGGATTTGGGGCTTTCGCCAACTGCCCCAACCTCACAATATACACACCCGCAGGTTCATACGCCGAAGAATATGCAAAAGAGAACGACATAACGTACAGCAACGGCGAATTTTCTCCTCCCGCCGCAGATGTAGTTGAAGAAGTTGCCCCGCCAAAAGCCACCAGCAGGAGAAAACATCCGTGGCTTGCCGCACTGCTGCTCCTCCTGCTTACCTCTGCCGCGCTTGCCGCACTCTATTTCTGCTATAACACCGATATTGTGCAGTCTATCACAGACTATATCCACTCCCTGCTGTAAATTCATGCCACGAACTGTGTGAAATAACTCCACGCAGGAACTGAACTCCGGCGCGGAGTTGCGGATAATGTGAACGCGTGTCCTATTCTATTTTAAGGAGGAAGGAAAATGGTTGAAAACTTTATCACGGAGGAAAACGGCAAGGGCGGTCTCCTGCTGGTTAAATATACCGTCGATTATTCAGACGAATATGAAGACGATTATGCAGAAGATTATTCATACTATGAAGAAAATTACTGTGAAGAAAATGTCACAGTGCCGGAGGGAATAACCGAGATAGGCGCGAAGGCTTTCTACGAATGCAAAACCGTAAGGGAAATATCCCTGCCGAGCAGCGTCACAGCAATAGGGAGCAGTGCATTTGCTCACTGCTCCAAGCTTAAGAAGATAAACATACCCGAGAGCGTTACGTCTATGGGTCAATCGGCTTTCAGCTACTGCTCCGCACTGCGGGATATAAACCTGCCCGAAAGCGTTACGGAGATAGGTCAATCGGCGTTCTCGGGCTGCTCCTCCCTTCGGCAGATAAGCATACCGAGCAGCATAACTTCGCTCCGCAACCTGACCTTCTACAACTGCACGTCTTTGAAGCGGGCAGACATACCCGCAAGTGTCACATCAATCAGCGACGGTGCTTTCACAGGCTGCCCTAATCTGACAATACACGTCAAAAAAGGCTCTTATGCCGAAGCTTACGCCGAAAGGAAAAGAATACCCTGCGACAACGGCATAGATTTACCTCCCGAAGAGGATGATTCTTGGGAAAATTTTAAAAGTTCTATTGATAAAATCCTATACAGGGAATATAAGGCGCGTATTATCGGCTCAATTATCCTATCCGTGGTCTGTTTTTTGGGGTGGATTAGCTCCGCAGTTATAGAATATGATGTTATTGGATATATATTGGAATTTTTACTCGATTTGTTCTAAAGTAGCAAATTGCGGCAGAGTAATATTTATAAGGAGAAAGAAAAATGGCTGAAAACTTCATCACGGAAGAAAACGGCAAGGGCGGTCTCCTGCTGGTTAAATATACGGGGGCGGAAACGACTGTCACAGTGCCGAACGGGATAACCGAAATAGGCGTAAAGGCTTTCTATCAATGCTCAACTATAATACAGGTATTCCTGCCGAACAGCGTCACAGCAATCGGGAGCAACGCCTTCTCCCATTGCTCCGAACTGCGGGAGATAAACCTGCCCACGAGCGTTACGACGATAGGGCAATCGGCATTCTCGGGCTGCTCCTCCCTTCGGCGGATAAGCATACCGAAAAGTATCACAAAAATTAACAACCTGACCTTCTATTATTGCCCGTCTTTAGAGCGAATGGATATACCCGAGAGCGTTACATCAATCAGCGACGGGGCTTTCACGGGTTGCCCGAATTTGATAATATACGTCACAAAAGGTTCCTACGCCGAGAAGTATGCCAAATGGGCAAGAATGCTTTACAACAACGGCGAGGACTTGCCTAAGCCCGTCGAGCATCACGGCGAGTATGTCAACAAAAAGTTTCCTACGGCACTTTTGATATTTTTGCTCTGTGTTTTCGTGTTCTTTTTAATTAATTGGCTTATCCCCGACAGTGGTTTTGACGTAGATAAATATGATGTTCTCGGCAAAGCCATTGAAATACTTCGGCTTTTGTTTCCTTTTTTCTGATAAATATATTATTATAGGTTCGGCAAAACTTTGTTTTGCCGAACCTATCTTCATTTTAATCAATCGCAATCAAGTAATCATACAGCGGCATGAGGAGGATATACCCCTCTGCCAGCCTGTTTGCAAAATCGGGAGAAAACAGCTCCTCCCCGTTCTCCTGCCTGTGCTCAAAATAGAAGGATTTCTTGTTGTACCACGCCTGTGTGCCTTCGGTAGGAGCAGGCTTTTTCCTCGCGTACTCCTCTCCGCCAAGCACGAACTCCCCTTGCTCCATGATAGGAGCAACCAGCTTCTCGAACTCCTGCGGGTTTTCCTCCAGCCGTTCGCGGAACTTCGCCATAGTCGCGGCTCGCGCGCTGTAGTAGCCCATGCCGTATGACCAGCCTTCGGGCGACAGGTCAAACCAGAAGGCGACGGTAGAGTCCCCCTCCTCCGACGGCTTTTCGAGTGAGAGCCACAAATTTTCCTTGTACGGTCCGTCTCCCGGGCGAAGCCGCCTTGCGTCGCGGTAGATTCTCGAAACCTTTAGCATCAGACCGTGTTCGGGGTACTGCCCGTTGATACGCTCATACAACGCCGCTCCCAGCTCCTTCATGGGGAGGAGGAAGTCGCTTTGATACTCCGATTTGTGTTCGGTAAACCACGCTTTGTTGTTGTTAAACCGAATGTTCCACATAAAGTCTATTGTACGCGGGGAAAATCCTTCAAACATATTTCTCGCTCCTTTTTTCTATCGGGTGGTCAGCAGAGTTTTGTTGTAGAGAATATCGGTCGCACGCTTTAACTCCTCCCCGTAGAGAACCCTTGTGGGGAGATAAATTACGTCGCCTCTGTAGGGGACAATGAGCAATCCGTAGAAGTCCTCTATTATCTCGGAAACCTCGTCGTAGCGCATTATGGTTTCGTCGCTCGGCGTCTTTATGTTTATAAATCGGTCAAATGTGTAGGTGCAGAGGGCGGCTCTTCTGTCAAGTCCGCGCCTGAATCGGCGGCGGAGTGCGCGGCGGCGGAGTGCGAGGTAGACTGTACCCGCTCCCGCTATGACGAAAATCACTATGACAAACGCCCTGAAAGCCGTCAAAATCGGCTCTATGGCAGACGCGGGAGCATCAAAATACAACTCAAGCGAAAGCGTTATCTTATTATATTGATTGAACATGAGCCAGATAACGGGGAAAAGCAAAGCTAAACCAAAGACGAGATACCGCCTTCTCATTCTGCTTTTCCTGCGCTTTTGGAAGTAGATTTTCTCCGCCTGAAATCTGTCGCCCGAGGTCAGAGTAACAGTTACCTCGACCTGCTCAATTTTAGTTACCGCTTTCTTTTTAGACATTGCAGACGCTCCCCTTCGACGAGATTTATTGGTGTGCTGTTACGGCACTCCCTAAAACTCAAGCTTTGCGGCAATATATGCGGTGAGTTCGTCGATTTTTATTCTCTCTTGCTGCATTGTGTCTCTGTCGCGGACGGTTACACAGCCGTCCGCGGCGGAGTCAAAATCATATGTGATGCACAGAGGAGTGCCTATCTCGTCCTGCCTTCTGTATCTCTTTCCGATAGAACCCGCGTCGTCGTACTCGACATTAAAGCTCTTTGAAAGCATAGAGTAAACCTCGTCTGCTCCCTGCGCGAGCTTCTTCGAGAGTGGGAATACAGCCGCCTTTATGGGGGCAAGCGCGGGGTGGAGGTGCATAACTACGCGCGTGTCGTTTTCTCCCACTACTTCCTCGTCATATGCCTCGCAGAGGAAGGCAAGCGTCACTCTGTCCGCTCCCAGAGACGGCTCGATGACGTAGGGAATGTAACGCTCCTTCGCCTGCTCGTCGAAGTACTCGAGGCTCTTGCCGCTGGTGTTCTGGTGCTGTGTGAGGTCGAAATTAGTGCGGCTTGCAACTCCCCACAGCTCGCCCCAGCCGAACGGGAAGGCAAACTCAAAATCGGTAGTGGCGTTGGAGTAGTGGCTCAGCTCCTCGGCGGAGTGGTCGCGCAGACGCAGGTTCTCCTCGCTCATGCCGAGACCAAGTAGCCAGTTCTTGCAGAAATCCTTCCAGTAGGAGAACCACTCAAGCTCCGTGCCGGGCTTGCAGAAGAACTCCAGCTCCATCTGCTCGAACTCCCTGATTCTGAATATGAAGTTGCCGGGAGTAATCTCGTTTCTGAAGCTCTTGCCTATCTGTCCTATGCCGAAGGGAACCTTCTTTCGCGTAGTCCTCTGGACGTTGACGAAATTGACGAATATTCCCTGCGCGGTTTCGGGGCGGAGGTAAATTTCGCTCTTAGCGTCCTCTGTAACTCCCTGAAAGGTCTTATACATGAGGTTGAATTTCCGTATATCGGTGAAGTTGTGCTTTCCGCAGTCGGGGCAGGGAATCTCATGCTCGGCTATGTAGGCACTCATCTCCTCGTTGGTCATGCCGTTGGGGTCGCCGCCCGCGTCCTCAATGAGCTTGTCGGCGCGGTGTCTTGTCTTGCACTCCCTGCAATCCATGAGCGGGTCGGAAAATCCGCCTACATGACCGGAGGCAACCCAAACCTGCGGATTCATGAGAATCGCACTGTCCAGTCCTACATTAAGCTTGTTCTCCTGAACGAACTTCTTCCACCATGCTCTCTTTATGTTGTTCTTAAACTCAACGCCGAGAGGTCCGAAATCCCATGAGTTGGAAAGCCCTCCGTAAATCTCCGAGCCGGGATATACAAAGCCCCTGCCCTTGCACAGTGCAACAATTTTCTCCATGGTTTTCTCGCTGTTTTTCATCAAAATGTCATCCTTTCAAAAGTTCCCTGTCGGCGAACAAATTCATATTAATAACCAATTAAAATCGGTTGCCAAGGAGTTAAAGTTTAGTGGAAGCCTTTTCCAAAGGCTTCCGGTGTTCTCAACTTACTTAAACACAAAAACGGAGAAAACATATGAGATACTGTCGTCCTCCCAGTTTGCGTTTACGGTGAAGATTATGTTGCCCTCTAAATCGGCAGGTATAGTAATCCTGTCATTTTCTGTGGGCAGGTTAATCGCGCTGGAGTCGCTGTTTTCCGCGCGGTACGACACTGTATATCCGTCGGGCGGCATATTGAAGGAAAGAGAGATACTCTCCCCCGCTCTGACGCTGAATTTAGCTCCGTAGTTGTCCTTGAGCACCTCTGCCGCAGTTCCTATACGCACATCGAGGTCGTGCCAGTAAACCTGAGAGACAGCGGCGAGCATACTTGCGCCTCCGTTGTATATCTTCATCTGAGGCAGGTTTTTTATGCCGGCTATGTCCTCCTCCGGCACTGTGATTAGACGAACCGCCTGTGCGTATGCCTGCACGGGGAAGGTCTCGGCGACTACTCCGCTGAACCACACCTCTACCCTATCTCCCGCCGAGAGCTTGAGGCGGTCTATCAGCTTGTCGTCCGTATCCGTTCCTATGGCGGTTTTTAAGTCAAGCCTGACATATGCCTTTTGGTACTTTATGTCGGGATTGTCCTTGTTGTCTCCCTCCACAAGGGCGATAGCTCCGTCAGGCAGCATACTGATACTCGTGATTCTCCCCTTTATGTCGGGAGTGATTCCCTTCGGTATCTCCGAGCCGCTTGTCACTACTACCTCGCCGCTTGTCAGGGGAGGCTGAGGCTCATCTCCTCCCGTGCAGGAGTTCATAAGCGCGAGAGACGCGATAAGCAGTGATACGATAAGCGTTACTGCCGATATTACTTTGAATTTTAATTTGAATTGCATTTCTAACCAAGCCCTTCTCTGAATGTGCGTAACTATATATAATATGTTGTAAACGAATTGATAATCCGACTTTTTTCGATAACTATTAATACTTTATTTTATCTTAAATTGTCGAGAAAGTAAATAATGTATTTTGTAACAAAAACTATTTGAAATTTCGGAAAAAATATAGTACAATGTACGACAGTAGTGTCTTATACTGCTGACTGATTGAGATAGTAGTTTAAATAACGGCAATAGAAAGGGTGTGTCGCGGCTTATGACAGGTATGCTTTCCATAATAATGAACGCAAGCGGTCTCTACGATTTCGGAGTGTGTGATTACAAAGAGGTCGGCGGCAGGCTGCTCAACTGCATGGCGAAGGGGCGGCTGCCGGACAGCCCTGAGAGTATAATTTCCGTTCTGTTCCCCTACAAAGTTCCCATGAAGAAGGGCAATCTGTCTTTATACGCAGCAGTTCCCGACTACCACGAAATAGCGGGGCATATGCTGACTGTAGTTTGCGACGCTCTCTCGAAAGTGTTTCCGGAGCATAAATTCGTGTGGTTTATCGACAACTCCCCTATCCCCGAGGTGCTTGCCGCGTCAATCAGCGGTTTGGGAGATATAGGAGATAACGGACTGCTCATCAATAAGGACTACGGCACATTCTGCTTTATCGGCGAGATAGTGACCAATCTTGAGATTCCCGCGACAGGAAGCGCGGCGACCTTCTGCGAACACTGCGGTAGGTGTGTCTCCTCCTGCCCGGGAGGCGCGCTCGCGGGAGGAGAGGGCGGCGGGTTCAACCGCGAGCTGTGCATCTCCCACATCACTCAGAAGAAGGGTGAGCTGACAGCGGCGGAGGCGGGCTTAGTGCGTCAGGTCGGCTCGGTGTGGGGCTGTGATATATGCCAGAATGTCTGTCCTCACAACGAACACGCGAGGGATACCTACATAGCGGCGTTTATCGACAAGGCGAATCCTGATGTGACGAAAAACGGGCTTGCGACTGCCGCCTCCGACCGCGCGTATATGTGGAGGGGGAAAGCTCCTGTGGAGAGAAACCTCAAGATTTTCGACGACGAGGAGTAGGCGCAACTGTAACTAAAATCTGTAACATTATTATGTCCGAATTGTTACAATAATATATCGGGTGATGAGTTTTCATCGCCCGATATTTTCTATAACCTATCTCAATAAAACATACGCATATAGAACAAAAGATACAGCAAAAACGGAGTTGTAGCGGCTGATACTACTGCGGCGGCAGTTCGTACTCCACGCTCGCCGCGAAAGAGCTTTGCCGCAAGCTTATATATAAGAAAGCCGATTAATCCTCCCAGACAGTTGAGTATGAGGTCGTCGATGTCGGCTACTCCTATAGCTAATATTATCTGAATTATTTCAGCAAGCAAGCTGGCGGCAAGGACAATCAGCAAACTTCGCGCAATCCCCTTGTTCCTGCCGAACAGCGGGACATAAGCTCCTAACGGAATAAAGAGGAGTATGTTACCCGCTATGTTGCTGACAGCGAAATTCCTCAGGCTCTCAGTTCTGCCTGAGATAAATTCTATGACAGTGCGAAAGGGAATCAGATTTACCTCCCTTGTACGGATGCTTTCTCCCCCGATTATAGAGAAAACGTGCAGTCTTGAGATGACGAGCATCCTTATCATGAGCATTATGTAGAGGACAAAAACGGCGAGGATAATAATCGTCTCCGCTTTTCTCCATACGCTTTTAGCCGTATTGTCAGCCGCTTTGGTTTTTTCTCCCTTGCTCATACTGCACATCCCCCCCCTTTTAGGCATATCGGTTTTTCCTACAGATTATTTGAATCCTTGTACTCAAGATACTCCTCGTATGTGCCGAGCCTGTCGATTACTCCCTCGTCTCCAAGCTCAATAATGCGATTGGCGATTGTTTCGATAAACTGATGGTCGTGGGAGGCGAAAAGCACTACTCCCTTGAAGGCTATCAGCCCGTCATTTACTGCCGTGATGGATTCGAGGTCGAGATGGTTTGTAAGCTGGTCGAGCATGAGTACGTTAGAGCCATACATCATCATTCTCGAAAGCATACAGCGAACCTTTTCTCCTCCCGAGAGAACCTGCACTTCCTTGAGTACGTCGTCGCCGGAGAACAGCATTTTTCCTAAAAATCCGCGGAGGTAGGTCTGCGTCTGGTCTGCGGAGAACTGCGCGAGCCACTCGATGAGATTCATCTTGCAGTCGTTGAAGTATTTCGAGTTGTCCTTCGGGAAATACGACTGAGTGGTGCTTACTCCCCACCCGAAGCTACCGCTGTCGGGAGTGTCCTCCTCCGCCAAAATCTTAAAGAGGGCGGTAACTGCCGTCTCGTTGCCGACAAATGCTACCTTGTCTGTCTTACTCAGACGGAAAGACACGTTGTTCAGTACCTTTACTCCGTCGATAGTTTTTGTAAGATTCTCTACCCACAGAATCTCCTTGCCCGGCTCTCTGTCCATCTGAAAGCCGACAAATGGGTATCTCCTCGAGGAGGCGGGCATCTCCTCAAACGAGAGCTTGTCGATGAGCTTTCTCCTCGCCGTCGCCTGCTTCGCCTTCGATTTGTTGGCGGAGAAGCGCGATACGAACGACTGAAGCTCGCGGATTTTGTCCTCCGTCTTGCGGTTCTGATCCTGCATAAGCCTTTGCATGAGGCGGCTCGAGTCGTACCAGAAGTCGTAGTTGCCCACATAAATCTTAATCTTCGTGTAGTCTATGTCGCATATGTGCGTACAGACGTTGTTGAGGAAGTGCCTGTCGTGGGAGACGACCAGAACCGTTCCCACATAGTCCATGAGGAAGTCCTCCAGCCAGCGAATGGAGTGTATGTCGAGGTGGTTGGTGGGCTCATCGAGGAGGATGATTTCGGGCTGTCCGAAAAGAGCCTGAGCAAGCAGAATCTTGACCTTCTCGTTGTCCCCCACAAGGCTCATCTGCGTGTAGAGGTCGAGGTCGTTAAGCCCCATGCCCTTGAGCAGCTTCGACGCCTCGGTCTCCGCCTCCCAGCCGCCAAGCTCGGCAAATTCGCCCTCCAGCTCCGCCGCAAGCTCTCCGTCAGCCTCGGTGAAGTCGGGCTTTGCGTAGAGTGCATCCTTCTCCCCCATGATTTGGTAAAGACGCTCGTTGCCCATGATTATCGTGTCGAGGACGGTGTATTGGTCGTAGGCGAAGTGGTCCTGCTTTAGAACCGACATACGCGTATTTTCGGGGATAATTACATCTCCCGTGGAAGGCTCAAGCTCTCCCGAAAGGATTCGGAGAAAGGTGGATTTTCCTGCTCCGTTCGCGCCGATAATGCCGTAGCAGTTGCCCGGCGTGAATTTCAAGTCCACATTCTTAAACAAGCTTGAGCCGCTGAAGCTCAGGCTCACATTAGATACTGTAATCATTTTACCTCCGTAAATTCACAACTACCCCAGATGGTGTAGATTAATATTGTGCGTCTGACTATGCTCGCTATATCGGGCAAAAGTCAAAATCGTACATCTTAATTATAGCATACGCGAGGCGGGATTTCACCCTATCGGCTAAATTTTTCCTATTGTCACAGTATAGCAGGATATGCGGCGGATTTTATGGCAATTCCGCACAAATGAGGGCAGCGGAACAGCTATAGTGCAGTCAGTCGAAAAAAGACCGCAAAGATACAATGGTTTTAAATGCGGAGCAGTATCGGTTGCCGTTATGTTGACTTTCGCAAACAAGCTCAGTATAATTAATATAAACAAAAGGAGGTATATACATGGGGAAATTAATCGCACTCTCCGGTGTTTTTGATAGCGGGAAAACCTCAGCACTTCTGAAAGTGATTGACAAGTTGGTTTCGTCGGGTGGCAAAGAAAAAATCTTGTACGAAAGCGTTCCTCGTAACCACAATAAACTACAGGATAAACCACGAAATAAAACATCAATTATAACAATCAACGGTATTATTATCGTTGTTGTTACGTTTGGCGATGATAAAGTATACATCCAAAATCAATTTGAACGGGTCGAAAAAGAAGTCGAAAAAGAAAATATTACGGCAGATGTTATTATTTGTGCCTCAAGGTCAGAAGGCTACACCTATACTCTTGTCGAAGAAATTGCCAAGCAAAAAGGCATGGAGTTTATCAGAATCAACAAAACAAGGCACGAAACAAAAACTGAGCAAGAAAAAGATAATTCTGATATAGCAGATAAAATTGTAAAACTTGCGGGATTTTAGGTAAATACCGCACAAACCCTCCGCGCCAAAAGGACTACCGCACTATTTTGTGTGGCAGTCCAATTTGTCTATTATATAATGGGGAATAATAGATATAATATTGGGTATCTGACTATGCCGCCTATTGCTCCCTGTTACTCACTATATTGAGCAAATGTCAATCGATTCTGATATATTGCTCAGGCAGAACGAAAAAATTCACAAGGTCAGTTGAAATGAGTAAATAATAGTGCTATAATGAGTAGCGTGGCAACGTATCTTCATGGGGGCGTAAAGGCTTCGACGGGGGTTGTGAGCTTCAGTAAGCGAGCAGTGGTATCGGCCAACACTTTAAAAGTCGTAAATTATAAATTAAATAACAACAATACAATTGCTGTTGCTGCTTAATTAAGCAGCCGTCCGAGCTTCGAGTACCGCGGCTTAGCAAGGGCGTCAATTAGCGGTGAACGTGAACAGAGGAGTGTTTCGGCTTCTGTCATGCAATAGGAACTACCGTAGTCAGTAGCTTGCCTGTTAGCGGCTGATGAGGGGAATCCCAAACAACCGGCTACGCTCGTAGAAAGCTGCTGTAAGTGACTTTCGGACACGGGTTCAATTCCCGTCGCCTCCACCAACCGCAACACGGACGAACCGCTTTGTGTGTTCGTTGTAAAGAACGTATTTGCAATTCGCGTCCGTTTGTAGAAAATGCACAAAAACCGCCTATACAGCACCCTCGAAAAGGGCTGTATAGGCGGTTCGTGTGATTCCCCCGACTTATTCCTCTTTCTCCCATATCTGCTCCAGCACATCCATAAGCCGTTTCGGGATAGGCAGTCCGCTCCTGCCGCAGTTTTCGAGGATGCTTATTCCCTCATTCGCGACCAAAAAAGCTATAACCAGCGTGCGTAGTGAGCCTCCGAGGTTGGTAGCCTTGTCCACTATATGAGCGACTGCGACTATGGCAAAGTAGAGCATTTTCTTGAGTAGGTTGTGTTGGTGAGAGACTTGTTGACGGCAACACCCGACTGTGCTCCGGCAATCCAATACATAAGCTGCGCCGCCGAACTTATCCCCGTACCGTCCGTGAATGTGGCTGTATTCCACGTGCCTAGCGTATGAGGATGTACGGTCTGCGTTCTGCCCGTGTGCCAAGCTGTCCTGTATGTGTCGCAAGTGGCATTACCACGTTAAAGTCCCGATCTTTTAGGTTCTGCTTTACGTTACCGCTCCATATTTGGGCGGTTGGATAAGCGGATCGGAGTTTGAGGCTAACGCCGTCAAGAATACTGTTAAAGCTGATATTAGACATTGAAAAGCTCCTTTAATCTCGCCTCGAGTTTCTTTTGCACAATTCCGGGGGCAATGCTTTCGAGTTTCAACTCCGCTTTTGTCAAAAAGAGTTGTCCGTCAACCCATCCGCCGTTTACCTTGCGATGCCCAAACTCTACATAACTGGCGTACTCAACCGGATTAGTGATTGTTATTCTGTAATCATCGCCGATCTGCTCAATATTAAGACCGCTCGCATAGGCGGCCGTGCGTTTCATCGGTAGCGTTCTTTTAGCGGCTGTATCAATTTGTCCCGCTGTCCACCCTCGCCGTAACGTGCCGCCTTTTTTGCCGCTTGACGCCGGATATTTCCCCACGGGTGTGGATGGTATCACTAACGCTAAGAGGCGGGCTGCAAGTTCCTTTGAAATTTCCGCGCAGAGTGCATCAAGGTCTAACTCCTCAAACTTAGCTAATTTCTGCTGTAGCCGTTCGAGTTGTTTAAAATCTGCTGATCCCCATTTAGCCACTAAGCCCACCCCCGGAAAAGCTCCACGGGGATCTCCTTGTGCTTTGAGTACACCGCCGCCGTGCCGCTTTGCTCGTAGTCCCGCGTAACGCCGTTTTGTGTCACCGTTATTTTTGATCCCTCTGGGATAACAACAGCCGGATCAACAAACAGCTTTATGCTTTGGACAACTTGCGATGCCGCCTCAACGGATGCCGTGGGTTTAATTGCCTCATAGGATATATGGCAGGGGATGTCTGTAGCGGTTACAACCTCGGAGGGCTTTGTGCGTCCGTTGCTTTCATCCGTCACGCCGTAACGGACTATAACGGTAGCATTGTCAGAAAGCTTTGCATATTATACACCGAGAGAAGATATATGCCGCGAAATAAAATCTGTCATAAAATATATAAGAACGGCGTTTTAGCAAAACAATAAGGAGGACATAGCTATGATAAATAACAAAAGGCCTAATTGCTGCAACATAGAATTTAACGATTGTTCGCCGAGCATAATTCGTGTCACCGGACCTACAGGTGCTACCGGATCGAGGGGCGCGGCAGGAGCAAGAGGGGCGCAGGGTATCCGCGGTCTGCGCGGAGCTACTGGAGCTACGGGTGCAACCGGTGTTGCGGGAGCTAAGGGCGAGGCAGGGGCTACAGGCAATACAGGTGCTACGGGAGAGGCAGGCGTTACCGGAGCTACAGGTGCAACAGGAGCTACAGGTTCTTCCGGCACAGGAGCAACGGGTGCTACAGGCGCAACGGGAGCTACGGGATTGCAGGGTATTACGGGTGAACAGGGAGCAACAGGGGAGGCAGGTGCTACGGGAGCTACAGGTAATACAGGAGCTACGGGAGTAACCGGAGCTACGGGTTTGCAGGGAATACAAGGCGAACAGGGTATTCAGGGCGAGCAAGGCACACAAGGTATTCAGGGTGTTCAAGGCGTCCAAGGAATAGAGGGAAGCGTAGGTACGTTGAATGGTTCGTATGAAAATTACGACGCCCTTATTGCGGCACATCCGACAGGTAATGTAGGAGATGCCTACTACATCAATCCCGATTTGTATATTTGGGACGAAGACACACAATCATGGATGAATATAGGACAGATTGCAGGACCTCAAGGAATACAGGGGGTACAGGGAATACAAGGAGAACAGGGCGTCCCCGGTGCTACAGGTCCTCAGGGTATTCAAGGAGAACAGGGTATTCAAGGTCTGCAAGGTGAAGCAGGAGCAACAGGTGCTACAGGAGCTACGGGCGAACAGGGTATTCAGGGTGTTCAAGGGCTGCAAGGAGCAACAGGTGCAACGGGAGCTACAGGAGCTACGGGGGCAACAGGTGCAACGGGAGCTACAGGTGCTACAGGTGAACAAGGCATTCAGGGTGTTCAAGGTCTGCAAGGAGCAACAGGAGCAACAGCGACAATCAATTATCCCCAAACCGTGAAAACCGCATGAATACAGGGTTTTTCGCAATATACGCCACACGACAATAACGCCGAACGGGTTTTGAATGACCGTCCGGCGTTGTTTTTTTGTCTATTACTCTGAATATCCGCGTTCCTCGAGAGCCTTGATAAGCTCGGCGTTGTACGCGCCCGTGACCGTGCCGTCCTTGTCGATGGTGTAACCGCCGCCTACATAGCCGCAGATGTTACCCGGCACATACTTGAATTCCTCGCCAAGTATCTCGTGCATAGTGTCCACCAGTGCCTTTCGGTCTTTGCCCTGTACATTGAAGCGAAGCTCCATATCGGCGGGTTCATCCGGCGTTTCCTCGGCTGGCTCGTCGCCCATTTCCGCGCTGGGAAGCTGTACAAGCTCCGCTTCGGGAATGGGCTGCTCCTCGGTCTCCTGCGCAGCCGCTTTCATGGCCGCTTTCTCGGCGCGGGTTACGCGCGGCCTTGCCGGAGGGAATTCGGTCGGGAGAATGCCGTCGTCAAAGAATAATTGGAAGGTAATCTTGCTGCTGCCGTCCGTGGGTACGTCGAAGGCGAAGTCCCGAATCTCCAGCTCTTTGAGCGCGTCGGGAATCTCAATGTTCTTGAAGCGGATACGCTCCGCTCCGTCCTCGAAAAATCTCACCTGCACCGCATCGCGGAGTTTCGCTGTAATTGTTCCTGCTTTCATTTTGTATGCCGTCCTTTCGGTTTGAGTTCAGGCTCATCGCCTGTGCCTCACAGCTTACGGATTTGAGGGTGGAAAGCAAGCTTTGTTTGTGGAGTTTTGGGTGGAAATGAGTGGGGTGATACATCAATCAAACTTCGCAACAGGTCGGTAAGCGGTTATTTTGGGTTTTCTTGCAAACAATTGAGTGGTTTCAATTTCTTTCGGCGTAGGCAGTCGTGATTGCAGTTTATCAAATTGTTTGGGGATTACCAGCTCGTCCGTTGGCACTAAAAGACATATATCGCTAATGTCTCCAATTTGCAAGGTCAAAGGAGAATCTATCCATTTATCTGTACGCCTCGGTGGAGCACCTGTTAGTATGGCAAAATCAGATACTTCATCAGAGTAGGCAGCCTCATGCGGGGATAAGTCAAGTGCAATACGAAACTCATTCTGCCATGAGTAACGCCTATCCTTTGTAAATTCATCAGTAATAGAATCATATGGACTGTCTATATCAATGCTATAATCTAATTCTCTGTAAGCAAACCAAAAAGGCTGGGTATCGTAAGATTTACTCCTATCGCCGAATTTGTGAAATAACGCAATTAGAATCTTTGCAATAAAGGAAAAGGAATCAAGAATTATTACGGAATAATCTCCAAATTCCCTGAGCCTTGGGTCTGGTCTTACAAATGATTTTTCAGTTTCGTCGTATAATAGCGAATATAGACTATAAATCTTCTCAGAGCCTATAGCGGCATCTTGCAATCCGACAAGTGTAGCATTTGGTGGCAATGCGGTTTCTATAAAAGAGCGAATTGTATTAGGAATTGAACAGGAACCAAAATCACTATTTGACATGAATAAAGCACCAAGGCCTTCAAGATTATCTCCTCGAAAGGCATTTTGGACAGAACTATCATCCTTGTTAAAAATACTCCAAAATGATGAGAGTGGTCGCATATATACCTCTCCAGCTATTAACGACTCAGCATATTTGCGTTCAGTTGCCTTGACAAGTAAGCATCTATCTCTCATTATTCTAATGTCCTTTCATAGTGCTTCTCTGAGTATCCGCTATTTACAAAACAGTGCCTTGACCGATATTGCAGCTAATGCTGTTTCAATATGTACCTTCTCTCCGTCCGTAAAATCCTCACTCGCGACAGCAAGTTTTAGACAGATCGACGGCTGGATGGTGTCTAAAATGAGCGTTGGCTCTCTGGCTATTAGTTCAAGAGCCTTACGCAAGGCGGTTTCCCATTTTAGGACGGTACCCGTACTGATAACAAAAATTAAACCATCCGTCGAGCGGCAGACGCAAAGCCCGCTATCTTTTCCTTTGCATTCTTGAATAACAAATGCGTCTTTATTGAAAAGTTTCTTCACCGTTGCTTCCGGCGAGATTGCGGCAAGGATTGCATTCTTTTTATTTTTTGCATATGCATTAAGAACACTGTCCTTTACGTATGTGCGGATTCTTTCTTTATCCATGTACTCTTTTAGAATGCCGCCGACCTCTGGATCGTTCACTAATTCATCCATAAATCTCCCGTTATCAATACGACCACGGGAAAGATAATCGCACTCGTCAGCCTTTTGGTATATTACTTGCTTCACCTTCGCCTTTTTTTCTGCGGTCAATTTCTTTGCCATATCAAAATCCCTCCGGAAAAGTTAATTTTGTATCCTCGCCAGAGTCGCCCAAATCAGCCACATCGTTTAACCAGACATTTACGAATCGCTCCATCTGCGCATCGGAGAATGAGACAAACCCTTGTTGCAAGTAAAGCACCTCATTTTCTGTGCCTTTTGCTTTTCCCTCATTGTTCATCTCAATCATGTCTGCCATTCTGCGAATATCGGAGACAAAATCAAGAACGATTACTTTCTCCTTTCCTTCAGACAACCGAAGACCGCGACCTAACTGTTGAACAAATATCCTGCGCGAATGAGTTGCACGAAGAAAAACCAGAATGTTGACATCGGGTATATCAATACCCTCGTTCATAATATCAACTGCCGTTATTGCTGTATATGAACCAGCGGCAAAAGCGAGCAAACGGCGCCGCCGCTCTGCTTTGTCAACGCGAGATAATGCAGCACATGGGATTCCCGCTGCCGACATCATTCCGGCAAATCTATTGCTGTGTTCAATAGAAGGCGAGAATATAGCTATTCTTGGATTAGGGACTGTTTTAATAACTTTCTGAATTTCAGAAATCACAGCCTCGTCTCTCTGCGGTAAAAAGAGCCGTTTGTTCAGATCGCGAATGGAGAGCTTCTGCTTGCTAAGAATTTGCATATTGTCCCAGTCCACGTTATCGCACAAAATTCTGTAATCGACTTTAGCAAGATAACCAAGTGCCATTCCGTCCACAAGGGAAACCTTTTCGATGGCATCGCCAAAAACGCTTGCAAGACTTTGTCCATCTCCACGCCACGGTGTGGCAGTCATACCAATGAGAAACTTAGGTTTCAAATGTTCTAAACATGCACGAAAACCATGCGCGAGCGCATGGTGAGCTTCATCCACTACAACAACATCAAATTGCTCCGGCTCTATGCCTGGTAAATACCCGTACAGGCTCTGATATAAACCAAAAGAAATCCCTTCCGTATCGCGAGGCGGCAGTCCGTCAAAGAATACGGATGTTGGGACTTCTTTCTTTATTTGCGGCCAAAATCCCTGTTCTAATTGGAGAGCTAAATCCGTGGCATGGCAAAGCACAAGGATTCGGCGACAACCCCTCTCCCACAGAGATCGAGCAATAGTGGCGGCGATTACTGTCTTACCTAGCCCTGTTGCAACGATATAAAATGCTCGCTTTTCTCCTTTATCGTATGAGGCTATAACCTTCTCAACAATCTTCTCTTGATATGGGCGCAACTTTCTATAGCCCGCATGGTCATCTGACATTCGACTTATCAGGCCATGCAAAAATGCGCCATTCCAGAGTTTAAGTGTGAATCCGTTCTTTTCAAGTTGGTCTTTCCTTTGGTGAGCCGTTCGCGTAAATTCCCCATTTGTCGCAACCGCAGAGATATTTGCCTCGTAGAAAGACAATGCCGATATTGCTTCGTCTAAGGCTTTGGGCCCGATATACCTATCGCCGGATACAGCTTTTGCTTGGACTACCCAAGATTTTATGTGCCCGTTTTCGGGCTTTGTAGCAAGAATATCACAGCCCTTGTCGCCAGAGCCGCCAATGACACTGGTGTCATTCCAACCAATATGGCTCATTAGTCGAGCAACAACTCGTTCAAGGCCGCGCCAATTATACCCGTTCGATATATCGTCCGTATAGAATGTCATGTTTCCAACTCCTTTAGCAAGAAGTCAACACTCAAGGAGGCACGAGCAAGTTCGTTCTTTTGCTCGCGTTGGCCGGATATAGAGTTTGTTGCTACGCGCAGGGCATCCTTCAAAAATGAGATTACACGTTCCTTTGATTCATCTCTAACTCTTTTCGTCGCATTCTCGTCGGGCAATTGTATTTCCAAGTACAACGTGGACAACGCTTTACCATCAAATACGTCCTCGGGGAACTTTTCAACAAGGCGTACAAGCGTCTTTTGCGGCACAAAATCAATTGCCCCAAAACCCTCTGGAGTACAACTCTGGAAAGCCTTAATCAGAGCAGAGTTTGACTGAATACTGTTGAGGGTTTCCTCAACGTCGCCAACGGCCTCGTGAACAACTTTTAGAACATCAACAGCACGAGGCTTTAAGGCAACAGAGAGTCTCTCGCGAAGCAACTCAAAGGCACTACTTGCGCGATCTTGTAGTGTCTGCCTATCTATTTTAGCCTCCGGCATAGAGGATTCCACTAAGTCGGAATACACTAAAACCAAATCAGCCAAATTGTCACGAGCTTTAAGTTTTTCCGCTAAGTATTGAAGCAAAAGCATTTTCGGCGTTATAGGAAACTGTGTCAACACCGAATGCGTAGGATCATATACGAAATCGCATTCTATCCCATCGGAAGCAAAGAAAGTCGGCTTTCGTTCTCCTTTTAGGTAAATAGCACCCTTGTTTAATTCATAAACTTGTACATTGAGCGGTGCTAAATTACCAAACCTGTATTGCTTCCCACTCATTTGAGTAACCTTCGTTGACATCTGAATGAGTTCATCCAGTATGGATGTTTCGGGTGCTACCGAGACAGGGGAAATTTGTTGTGAAGCTGTGGTGCTAGACGCATTCTGGTCACTGCTAAGATTACCGACATTAACAGTACTGCCACTATCTGGCGTTCCAAAATAACTGCCTATATCGTCAGAGGGAGTTTCCCCCTTATTGACTTCGGTGGAACGCATACCACCTGTATTTTGCTTTTGGTCTTCCTCTTGTGCCGCCTTCCACCATAGAGTGTCATCCATGTAATCACGCTGGTTCTTTTTGAATTGAGCAGCATAATTTTTAGCCACTTCGTTTGGTGCGAACAAACACTTTGTACCTTTATCAACTCGACGAAAAGCGTTTACAAGCATACCAAGCGGAGATGTATTTGAGTCTAAAAACCCCATGGCCTTTCTCGATTTTGGCAAAAATGGCCCCATGCCACAAATGGCTTCAATAGTATGAATCCACGAAATGTCGGCTCTATCAAAATCATTCTTTTGATAGGTTGGCAGCAGGTAGTCAACGTGCAATTCGCCGACAATCCGTCCACCAATCGATGTGCCAAGTTCCAACGGATACTGTAATTCTTTCTGCCCTGTTATCGGGTTTTCATATTGGAAGAGAGACTTGTCCGATATAAGAATTTTTCTACCATTTCTTATAAAGTCTATACCAAAGTCGTTAGGATCAGCATAACGCTGGATACCTAGCCATCCCGTGAGACGTTTGCTACGTTCGACAATGTTTGAGGGCAAATCTATACCCTCTTGTTGATCGAGATAATATTTTTCTGCTTCATCGGCAGTAAGATAAGCGTTTTTGCTTAGATCAAAAAGTGCATCCCCGAGTTTTCTATCAATATCAACTCGTGCAGATACATTTTGGCTGTTATAAATGACAAAACGAGAGGCAGACCATACGCAAAGGTTGCGCGGCATTAAGCGCCTACCTTTAACGTAAATAGCTATATCTTTTGTGTTCAGAAGTGGAGAATAAATAGCTTCTAATCGTTGGCGTATATCATTCTCTTTGATTGGTAATTCACTTAATATGCCCGGTTTCAAATGGGACACTTTGACTTTAGTCCCAGAAACCGAGGGGTCAATCTTTGGTTCTCTAATAATTGGAGCGTCAAAGTGCTTTGAGTCTATGAGCTTTTGAAAATCAATCTCAACGCCTACCCACTCAGGGTCGCCTTTCTGCGTGGAAAGTATTTTTGTGAGTTCACCAAGGCGGGCGGTGGAAATATTAAAACCCATACCAAATAAGCCTAAGTTTCCTATAGGGTCATTACTTGTATATCCAGCACGAACAGCATTTTGCAACTGTTCAATGGTCATTCCGTACGCATTATCTGTTATTTCAACGGTTCTATCGGCGGCTGCAACGGCATCGCCAGTCCAAGAAACAGTAATTTTCTTTTCGTAGTCTTCGGGTGCATTGGCCTCATTCGAGAGAAATGCATCAATAGAGTTGTCCACTAACTCCGCAATGCACTGCCACGTTTGAAATGGGATTTCTCCGAGAGTGCGAAGAATCCTCGGTGTTGGGGTAATATCGACGATTCCGTTATTAGTCATTGTTCTGCACTCCCTCTATAGCCAATTGTAAATAATCTGAAATCGCCTTAGCAACTGTATGTGCCAAGACTGGTGGCACAGCATTGCCGATCTGCGATATGCTCGCTGTTTTCGCATGATGAAATACAAAGTCATCTGGGAACGTCTGAATCCTTGCGCATTCTCTCACTGTTAACCTTCGATCCAAGGAGTAATGAAATTGAACACGCGACTTCGGATTCGCTCGAATTGTGTAAGCGGGCAGGTCTTTCTTGCTGTTTTCATCGCCCTGACCATTACCCTTTTTCGCTTTTGATGCACCGAAATATTGGCTTTGATTTGGCACCGTCTCGTTTGCAATGTCAACCAAATCACCAATAGCCCATTCAACGCTTCTGTGATTATGTTCATATGTAGGGTCGGGTTTTTTGGGAAATCCGTATTTGTTGTATATATCATTCCTTACGCATATAAAAAATAAACGAGTACGGCGTTGCGGAATACCATAGTCTGGCGCATACATCTTCCAAACCTCAACCTTATATCCTGCTTGTGAAAGATCACTTACTATCGTTTTCAATACGTTTCCGTTATCCATACGCTCTAAGTTGATAACATTCTCGCCAATTACTAAAGCTGGTTTATGCAGTTTCATGTAATTGATTAACGCCTTGTATAACTGACCGCGCTCGGATTCAAGACCTCCCAAAGGCCCGCAAGAAGAAAACTCTTGGCATGGAAAACCGCCTACAAGTACATCTGCTTTAGGCACAGTGGTAACGTCTATCTTTGATAAATCGGCGCGTTCCGCATGGTCGCCGAAATAGCCGTTATAAGTCTCAATGCACTTTGGCTCGAAATCATATGCCTTTTTTATGTTAAAAGGTAGTTTTTCGTACTCTTCTCCATGGTATCGAAAATTACCGCGGAAGCCCAAATCGAGACCGCCACAACCGCAAAAATATGAAACAACGGAATATGACGATTCTTGTTTGTTCGCAGCCACTGGGATACCTCCTCCACTTTATATTAGCCATTAGGCTCGTTATTACAATGCTCCATTATTTCTGCAATATCGCAATCCAGAGCCTTACAAATCTTGTCAAGCACATCTGTCGTTATATTTTCACCCTTACCGAGTTTTGCAATAGATGTCGTACTTACGCCAGACAAACTTTTAAGGTCTCGTTTATTCATGCCCTTGTCAATCAGTAGCTTCCACAGCTTATTATAGGAAAACGCCATCTCTCTACACCACGACCCCTCTTGCATAAGCGCATAAATTCACAAAGATAGTATAGCACAACAAGAACTGAACGTCAACGAATATTTTGCGATTGCAAAAACTATTTCTATTGCAACGAATTGACAACCCGCAACATTCCGTCACGGGCTGTCAATCCATAGGCTGATCATCCAAAGAAAAACCTCCATACTATCAAATTGTTGTCGTCACATCCTCCACATAGCCATCCGCCCAAGATCAACCCGTACCTTCTCGGATACCACCGAGATAAACTCCGAATTTGACGGTCGCCAGAACTCGTTGTAAGCGTACTCGACACCGAAATAGCTGCGCAGGATTTCTTCGTCTGCGCGGGCGGGCAGGTATTCTATGGCGCGGCGTATGCTGGATTCAATACTGCTGCCCGTTTTATGGAATAGCCGCCCTAAGTACGGATAGAGCTGCTTTGTCAGGGAATCCAGCGGCAACGGGTTCAAAACCGCGTAAATAATCCCTTCTCTCAAATAATGATAACCTTTAACGCTTGCCGGAATGCCGAACGCGAAGATCACCTCCACGACGTGCTGTTCCGCAATACGCCTCTCCTCCTCCCTTATTAAAACCCCCGTCACCTTAAATGAGCCTCCTCTCCTGCGCGATGCGTACCGCATCAATACCGTTCGTCGCTCCCAGTTTACCGTAAAGTAATTGTTGTGCCTGTTTGATTGCATTTATGGATACGCCTTGATGAGTCGCCATTTCTGGATACGTCAGACCGTGGTACAGGTCTTTCAACACCGCCGCCTCGCGCTGGGTTAGGTCAATGTCGGCGTCCATATTCAAAACGCTTTTGATCGCCGCAAGTACAAACGATTTCTTCTTGGCATAGACCGCCGCCTTCGCCGCCATTGTTTTGAGCCATTCGGCTGGAATGCCGTCAATCTCGCCGAGCTTGTCTGCCATTTCCACAAACTCCGCGCCGCGCTCAATAAATGGCGTGAGTAACTCGTGCGGCAGGGCGACGTTATATGCCTTGCGCAGACAATCAGCAGCAGCAGTAAAATCACCGAGGGAGAAATGGCAGTAAGCCTTGTTTAACGCCGTGCCTACAGCAAAGAATAGATAATTTTCGAGCGGACTTATCTCAACGTTCATCACTCGCAGGGCTTCCTCGAAACGACGCTCTACAATCAGATAACGCGAGCGTATGCGTATTTCTGCCTCGTGCAAAAGAGTACCCGTTGGTACAGTGGCGTATCGAATCCAGTCGGCCACGCGGTCGGTAATGCCGAAGTGGGAGTATGTCCAACCGAGGACGTAATCGCGCAACCCGAATCGGAAATTGCTACCTGTATTATGAATGCTGTCCTCAAACCAACTCAGCTGTTCAATCACGCCTTTGTCGTCACCTTCAAAAATGAGGATGCGGAGCAAATAGCCTCTAGCATGGGCTTCTATATCGTGCTGGCCTTTGAGATGGGCTTGGAGGATAGCCTCATAGGCGAGGGTTTTGGCTTCTGCTAGTCGGTTTCGGAAAAACGCCGCCTCGCAACGCGCCTGAACCTCCGCACCCGCAAGCAAGCCCTCCATGATTCGCGCAACACAGGGCATACTCTCATCCAATTCTTCAAGGAAGCGGTCTATCGCGCCTGCCGGAGCATTCGCGGCGACGATGCCAGAGTATGTTGGAATTATGGTAAAACGGCAGTTTTTCAGTGGCATGATTGTGCCTTCGGGACAAAGATTGTAGTGCTTGACCGCTTCTTTGAAATACCCGGCGAATTCCGTCTTTCGCGTGGCATTGTTACTGCGCACCCGTATCATGCCGAGGACTACATTATTGAGCATGATCTGGAAATGGGAATGCGGCAAATCTGCGGCTTCAAGCCGTGCGATTGCCTCCTTGGCGGCTTTGTCTGCTTCTCTATATCTACGCAGGTTCATAAGAAGTCTTGGCTGGGTGGCATTTTTAAGAAAGCTAAAATTCGCGTCCAGCTCGTCGCCCTCCTGCGGTTCTATGACGTTTATCACTTCCAGCATGGATTCAGCGAAAGCGTCGGATACAGAGAGCGGCATAGAAAGTACCACGTTGACAATACCCTCCCAGTCGCGGTTCATGGCATAATAGCGGGTCGCCGCATTATACTGGTTATTCTTAAAGAGCCACTGCGCCATCTTAGAGAATAGGTTGCGCTTATTCTCCCCGGTCAGTTCCACCTCACGGGATTTTAGGAACTCGGCGGCGTAGGGCTGGACGGAATATGTCTCGGTGAGCGGGTTATACCGCGCAAAAATAGAGAGCGCGGAACGCTCGCTTTCTTTTACCTCGTACACTTGCTGAATGGGCGCACTGGGTATGAGATTGAGCATGATGAGTATTTTCTGCAAGGTCGGCGAGAGACTGTCAAACGCCTCCGCTCCCATAAAGCCGCCGCTCAAACGCTTCGCCGCATTTACAGATTCGATATACGCCGCCTCGGAGAGCAGCTTGCCGCCGTTGTTGGCCACGGCATAGGCAAGCAGATTCAATAGGTAAGCCCAACCCTGCGTATCGCGCAAAATCATTGAAGCATATCGATCCGGCAGATTCACATCGAGCAGTTTGAAGTATTCTATTATCTCGCTGTGCGTGAACAGGAGGTCGTCGCGGTTGATAAAGCCCATGTCGCCCATGCGGAAAGGCGGCATTTCACGGGAAGCGATGATTACCCGCAGTCTGCCGGTTTTAAGGCCTTTAATCATGCGTTGCATGAACTCGCAGACGATGGGCGTGGCGTTTTCAAAGTTATCAAAGACGAAGTAATACACGATGTTTTTGTTTAATGCCGGACGGATGATGTTTAAGCATTTCTGGAACGCGCCCTCGCTTTCGGGGAACCCGATTTCTGCGAGGTTTGCCGCAAGTGGCGCATCAAAACGACAAACGCCGCGCGTAAAGCTCTCCCAGAAGCGTTCGCCCGGTTGGTCGGTCGTCGAGGCATCCTCCCATTCGACGACTACATCCCGTCGCTCTTTATCATTCTCCAAGAAGGACTGAATAGCGCAGGTCTTCCCCGCGCCCGCCGGAGCGATCACCAGAGCGGAGTGTTTGCCGGAATCAAAAATCTCCCGGAATACGCTGTTGAGCCTTGGGCGGCGTAGAAGCGGTACGGAAGAAGCGTCGGGTTTATCCTCAACAATCAAAGTCTGCGGGTTTGGAATGGTACGACGGATATAGCGCGAAAGAATGCGTTTGAGCAAATTGGCCATACCAACGCCCTTGTACACGGGGCTACGCTCGGCGTAACCGAGGGATTCGCCGCAAGCGTAATAGTAGACGGTCTCGGCGTAAATCTTGGCGACTAACCCTATGTCGTCACACGCGATATATCCGGCCTCCGAAAGCTCGCTCAGTATTCCGTGTATGTAGTCGTGATTCTTTTGGTAGAAGAACTCAATAGCGGCGGCGCGGGCGGCGGGATTATGGAACTGCTCCTGCAACACCACTTTATAGATGTTGAGATAATATTCCTCATAGCCTTTTGGAAATTCAAGGACAGTGAAGGACATGATGGCATCGGCAATATCCCTGTCATCCATCTCGCGGAACTTGTCCATGCTCCATGTGTTATACCCGTAATGCTCGTGAAACTCCGCCAGCAAATCTATGATGATGCGGATAATGCTGTCCTTGTCCGTAAAGCGTTTGAAGACAATCGCCGCCGAACAACCCGCCGCGCTCGCTATCTCGCGCACGGAGGTCTCCCGCACGCCCTTTTCAGCGAATAGCCGAACAGCAGCCTCTATGATATTGTTTTCGGTTTGCTCTTTTCTGCCCATAGCGGGTCGCCTCCCTAAAAAGCCTATCCATCGATACATATTTTACCGGATAAAAGTCAAGAGTTCAATGCCCGTTCGGGTATGCCAATTTTTCATTTTCGTTGCTCGTTGGTCACTTTTGAAGAAATTTTCTGTCGAATCGCGCCGCCTTACGCCGCTCTCAAATTTTGAGGAGCGGCGTTTTTTGTTTTTATTGCTGGCTTTGTGGGCTTTCACGCAATGCCCAACACATGTTGATTTTTGTCGTTTTTCAATTCGCTGAATTCCGTCGGCGTTCTACGTCGCGTATCGTCGTTTGCCCGCCAGAAAAAATTTAGCATTTTCTTAGGCGGTAATAAGGCCATATACACAAGCCACCGCCTAAGGCGGTGACCAGTCATTGAGAGCATTTACTATTACGGTACGATGCAAATGCATATGAGCGAATCCGCTTTCTGGCTCACGCCCATCGGCTTTTTCCTCGATCTGTGGACGTGTCACAAGCAGTTCCTCGGCATAGAAAAGCCACACCGAGAACTGAACATCAACGATATTATTCCGCTGGATTGTTAAATCAGTTTTTTGTAAAAAGGGATGATGTCAACATATTGCCCGTTGTCCATCCGAAAGCCGCCTTCAATCGTTCCCAGCCTCGTAAACCCAAGCTTCTTGTATAGACGTATGGCTCTCTCGTTGGACGCGACCACGGCATTGAATTGAAGCAGACGAAACGACAGCAAACTAGCCACACGCATAGAATCCACAACCAAGCTTTCACCAATACGCTTGCCGCGTTGGCCGGACTTAACCGCATAGGACGCATTGGCTATATGACCGCAGCGACCGACATTGTTTGGGTGCAGGATATACAGTCCAACCACGTTGCCAGAGTCCACTGCCACGCCCGTGTAGGACTGCTCCGCAAAGAAATGTCTGGCATCCTCCTCGTCCAAGTATTCTTCCTGCGGATAAGCATTCCCCTCGCGAACGATCTCATTCCAAATGATTCGCATTTCAGGCAAATCTTCGTTTGTATATTGGCGCACTTCTATGTTCATTTTTCCTCCCGGTGTTACGAGTTTGATGCAAGTACAACACTCCCTTCTCATAATAGCACAAAAACTGATTAGATTCGAGGTGAATTTCCGTGGCTGATTCGTTCGGACTCAAAATAGGGGTAGAGGGCGAGCGCGAATTTCGCAAAGCCCTCTCCGACATCAACCAATCGTTCAAGGTTCTCGGCTCGGAGATGACCCTCATCACCAGCCAGTTCGATAAAAACGACAAATCCATTCAATCCCTTACGTCCCGCAACGAAGTGTTGAACAGGGAAATCGACGCGCAGAAGGGCAAGATTGACACCCTCCGCGCCGCGCTTGCCAACGCCGCCGAGAGCTTTGGCGAAAATGACAGAAGGACGCAGAACTGGAAAATCCAGCTCAATAAAGCCGAAGCCGAACTCAACAACATGGAGCGCGAAGTTGCCGACAACACCAAAGCCATCGACAAAATGGGTACAGAAGAAGATCAGACCGCCAAACAGACGGATACTCTCGCCGACGAAGTAGATAAATCGGGCAAATCGGCAGACGATGCGGGCGGCAAGTTCGATAAGCTCGGCGGGATTCTCAAAGGCGTGAGTGTGGCTATGGCGGCCGTGTTTGCGGCGGTCGGCGCGGCGGCTATCACGGCAACAAAAACGCTGACCGATTACGCTGTCGGCACGGCGGCCTACGCCGACGAAATGCTCACGCTCTCCACCGTGACGGGCGTGTCAGCCGAAAACTTACAGGCGTATTCCTACGCCGCCGACCTCGTGGATGTGTCTCTCGAAACCATGACGGGCAGCATGGCGAGGAACGTCAAGGCCATGTCCTCCGCGCAGAGCGGTTCAAAAACCGCACAGGCCGCCTATGCCGCCCTCGGTGTAGCGGTCACGGACAGCAATGGGGCTTTGCGGGATGGCGAAACAGTCTACTGGGAAGCTACCGATGCGCTGGGGCAGATTTCCAACGAAACCGAACGCGACGCGCTTGCCATGCAGATTTTCGGCAAATCGGCGCGTGATCTAAACCCGCTAATCGCCCAAGGTTCAGCCGGAATCTCGGAGCTCACCGAAGAAGCCAAGGCCATGGGCGCGGTGCTGTCTGACAAGCAACTCCTGCAAGCCGGAGCGTTTGACGACACCATTCAGCGGCTCACCCAAGGCAGTCAAGCCGCGAAAAACGCTCTCGGTATGGTGCTTCTTCCCACGCTCGATGCTCTGGGAACGCAGGGGGTGGAACTTCTCGGCAACTTCACGCGGGGGCTGAACGAAGCGGGCGGCGATCTCGCGAAAGTATCCGCTGTCATAGGCGAAGCAGTCGGCGGGATTGCCGCTATGATCCTCGAACAGCTTCCCCTGATCATCGACACGGCGATGGGTATTGTGGCCGCCATCGGCGGGGCGATCATGGATAACCTCGGCGTAATTGTGGACGCGGCAGTGCAAATTGTGCTGACACTCCTTGATGGCCTTATCGCCGCGCTTCCCGCTCTGACGCAGGGCGCGATTCAGTTGGTGCTGACACTCGTGAAGGGCATCCTCGCCAATCTTCCCGCGCTGGTGGGAGCGGCCATGCAGATGATTTCCGCGCTGGTGGAGGGTATTGGCGAGGCGTTGCCGGAACTGATTCCCGCCGCCGTGGAGGCGATCATGCTGGTGGCGCAGACGCTCATTGATAACCTGCCCGCGCTCCTGAAAGCGGCGTTAAAGCTCATCACAGGCTTTGCAAAGGGGCTTATTGACTCCATCCCAGTTATCATAAAACGCCTCCCCGAAATTATCAAGGCGATTGTGGACTATTTCATCGGGGCGATTCCGCTGATCATTGACACGGGCATCAAGCTTCTCGTGTCGCTTGTTCAAGCCTTGCCGACCATCATTACCGCCATTGTCGCCGCGATCCCGCAAATCATCGACAGCATTATTACCGCTGTGATTGATTCCATTCCCCTCATTGTTGATGCCGGAGTGGAACTGCTAATTTCGCTCATTCAAAATCTGCCGGAAATCATCACAACGGTGGTCGCGGCGATACCGCAAATCGTCAGCAGTCTGGTGGATGCTATCATCGGAAACATCGACAAGATTGTATTAGCGGGCTTTCAGTTATTCGTCGCGCTCATTCAAAACCTGCCGATGATTAAACT
>JAISGQ010000020.1 GCA_031262985.1 Oscillospiraceae bacterium | reverse complement strand
AGAAAAACGCAGGAGGGGGTAGGAAAAAATGTCCCTAAGGACATTTTTTCCGCAGGGGAACCCTCGTCGGGGGTTCCCCTGTATAGGTCGCCGTGCGACCTATAGGGCATCCCCGTTAGGTAAACTGTGAGTTATCTCAAGCTGCTAAGGTTACTGAGGGCAGAGTAAGCATAGCTTGCGACATATATCCTATAAGCGTGCGTTGACGGCGCGTTTCGGGGATTTTTAAATTCAGGCTTCCGAGAGTAATGTCAGAAAAACTTAGGCTAACAAGTAGGTCGCCGTGCGACCTAACTCATACGATATTGATGCACCAATTAAATTTCGCCATTCACTGCGTGTGTTGTGTGCAAAATCGTTGAAATACAGTCGTTTCATCTTGAAGATGTGGCAAGGTTTAATCGGGGGAGCAATAACAAGTAGGTCGCTGTGCGACCTAACTCATACGATAACAGGCGGCAAAATCATACGGCAGTAACCTTCGCAATATGTGTGTAAAACCCAAATTCCCCCAACGGGGACGCCCTATAGGTCGCAAGGCGACCTATACAGGAAACCCCCGACGAGGGTTTCCTACGCCAAAAATGTCCTTAGGGACATTTTTGCCTACCTTCCTGCGTTTTTCTGACGCTAAGAGAGTTTCGCTCTCTGCGGAGAGCGACTTAGGACGCCGTCCTAAGAACCTGCAAGCCTTTAAAAAGGCTTGACCTAAATTTTGCCTCCTTGGCAACAAATTTTAATTTGCTAATAGTTTTAAGTTTTGGAGTGAAATATTTTGTCAATAAAATCAATCAAAGTCAAAGGCGCGAGAGAAAACAATCTCAAGGACATCTCCCTCGAAATTCCGAGGGATCAGTTAGTTGTGTTCACAGGGCTTTCAGGTTCGGGAAAAAGTTCCCTCGCCTTCGATACCATCTACGCAGAAGGGCAAAGGAGATACGTAGAGTCGCTCTCCTCCTACGCGCGGCAGTTCTTAGGGCAAATGGAGAAGCCGGATGTGGACTACATAGAAGGGCTCTCCCCCGCCATATCAATAGACCAGAAAACTACCTCCAAAAATCCGCGTTCCACTGTGGGTACTGTGACGGAGATTTACGATTATATGCGCCTGATGTACGCGCGAATCGGCGTCCCCCACTGCCCTGTGTGCGGGAAGGAGATAAGACAGCAGACCATAGACCAGATTGTGGATAAGGTCATGTCGCTCCCCGAAGGCACTAAAATTCAGGTTTTAGCTCCTATCGTCAAGGGCAGGAAGGGTACTCAGCTAAAGGAGTTTGACGCGGCGAGAAAGTCAGGCTTTGTCCGCGTGCGTGTAGACGGCAATATCTACGATTTATCCGAGGAGATAAAGCTCGACAAAAACATAAAGCACTCAGTCGAGATTGTCGTTGACCGACTGGTCATAAAGGAGGACATAAAAAGCCGTCTGAGTGATTCAATCGAAACTGCCTCAAACCTAACAGGCGGCAGCTCCCTGATCAGCGTTTCAGACGGTGAGGAGATGATGTTCTCGCAGAACTACGCCTGTCCTGAGCACGGAGTGAGCGTAGACGAGCTTACGCCCAGAATGTTCTCCTTCAATAACCCCTTCGGCTCATGCCCCAAATGCACGGGTCTGGGCGTGTTCATGAAGATAGATAAGGATTTGATAATCCCCGACAAGAAGCTCTCCTTAATGCAGGGCGCGATAAAGGCGTCAGGCTGGCAGACTTCTAACAACTCCATCGCCTTGATGTATTTCGAGGGACTTGCGAAGGCATACGGCTTTACACTGCACACTCCCATAAACAAGCTCACGGAGAAGCAGCTTGACGTGCTTCTCTACGGCACGAAGGGAGTAAAAATCAAGTGCACCCGCAAGGACGCCTACGGAAGCAGGACGATAGAAACTGAGTTTGAGGGCGTTATCCCCAATCTCCAGCGCAGGTACAGCGAGACCGGCAGTTCGTGGAGCAAGGCGGACATAGAGCAGTATATGAGCGAAGAGCCGTGCGATGAGTGTAAAGGCAAACGACTTCGCAAGGAATCTCTATTTGTGACGGTGGGAGGAGAAACCATAAGCGATTTGTGCGAAAAGAACATCACCGAAACGCTTGATTTTATCGGCACAATGAACCTCACCGAGAGGGAGCATATCATAGGCGACAGAATCATCAAGGAAATTCGGGAGCGTCTCGGATTCCTTCAAAGCGTGGGGCTGAGCTACCTCACTGTCTCGAGAGCGGCAGGCACTCTTTCGGGAGGCGAAAGTCAGCGCATCAGGCTGGCTACGCAGATAGGCTCATACCTCACGGGGGTCGTCTACATACTCGATGAGCCGAGTATCGGACTGCACCAGCGCGACAACGATAAGTTACTCGCGACCCTCCGTCACCTGCGCGATTTGGGCAACACGCTCATAGTGGTCGAACACGACGAGGACACGATACGCGCCGCCGACTACGTTGTGGATGTAGGTCCGGGAGCGGGTGTACACGGCGGAGAAATCGTATTTTCAGGCACAGTAGAAAAACTTATCTCTTGCAAAAAATCCATCACAGGGCAGTACCTGAGCGGGAAGAAGTCCATCCCCGTACCCTCTGAGAGGAGGAAGGGAAACGGCAAGTTCGTCACCGTAAAGGGTGCGAGGGAGAACAACCTTCGCGGCATTGACGTTTCAATTCCGCTGGGAGTGATGACCTGTGTTACGGGCGTATCCGGTTCGGGCAAAAGCTCCCTTATAAACGAAATACTCTACAGGCGGCTCGCCCACGAGCTTAACGGCGCAAAGCCCATCTGGGGCGACCACGACGAAATAGAGGGCATTGAGCATCTCGACAAGATTATCGAGATAAACCAAGCCCCCATAGGGCGTACTCCCCGCTCAAATCCCGCCACATATACGGGCGTGTACACTGAGATTCGCGACCTCTTCGCGCAGACTGCGGAGGCGAAAATACGCGGCTTCGACTCGGGCAGATTCTCCTTCAACAAGAAGGGCGGACGCTGTGAGGCGTGCGAGGGCGACGGAATTATAAAGATTGAGATGCACTTCCTCCCCGACGTGTACGTTCCGTGCGAGATTTGCAAGGGCAAACGCTACAACAGGGAAACCCTCGAGGTTACGTATAAGGGCAGAAATATCAGCGACGTCCTCAATATGACTATTGAGGAGGCGGCGGCGTTCTTTGGTGCAGTTCCGAAAATCGCGAGGAAATTTAATACCCTGTGCGATGTGGGACTGGGCTACATCAAGGTAGGACAGCCTGCTACCACACTCTCAGGCGGCGAGGCGCAGAGAGTGAAGCTTGCCACCGAGCTGTCCAAACGCGCGACGGGGCAGACTATTTTCGTCCTCGACGAGCCTACTACGGGACTGCACACCGCCGATGTACACAAGCTCACGCACGTACTCAACAAGCTTGTGGAGGCGGGTAACACCGTGGTTGTAATCGAACACAATCTTGACATAATAAAGACAGCGGACTATATTATCGACTTAGGTCCCGAGGGCGGAAGCGGCGGCGGACAGGTTATAGCGTCGGGAACTCCCGAACAAGTAGCGGCTAATGAAAACTCCTACACGGGGCAGTATCTTAGGAAAATTCTTTAAAAATCCTGTAAAAATCAGGATATGTTTACATTTTTTTAAACATTACACAATTATAATATTGTAAAATTAGCTTTAAGGCAGTTATCTTATCGGGATTATCGGGAGTTGTTGTAATTTGTTCGGATATATCCGTATACTCAAGCCGCAGATGAAAATCTGTGATTACGAGCGGTATCAGGCGGTGTACTGCACTCTGTGCAGGACCATGGGCAAGCGGTACGGACCGTTCGCGAGGATGCTGCTCAGCTACGACTACACATTTGTCGCCATGCTGTATATGGATATAGAGGGCGATATGCCGCATATGTCAAAGGGACGCTGTACCTTTAATCCCGCAAAGAGGTGCGGGAACTGCAACACCGGCGGCGACGCCTTTGAGGTTACGGCGGCACTGACGGCTATTATGTTTTACCACAAGCTTCGCGACAACGCCGACGATTCCTCGCTCCTTCCGAAGGCAGGATGGAATACGCTCAGGCTCTTCGCCCTCCCTCTGATGAAGAAGGCGAAAAAGCGATACCCCTTTATCGCACAGGCGGTGGAGGAGTATATGGAGCGGCAGAAGGAGGCGGAGCGGCAAGCGGACGTATCCCCCGATTCGGCTGCCGAGCCTACTGCACGGCTGATTTCAGTCCTCACTCAGATGATGTCGGAGCGGGAGGAGCTAAAGGAGACGCTATCGAAATTCGGCTATTTCTTAGGGCGGTGGATATACTTTATCGACGCCCTCGACGACCTGCCGAAGGATGTGAAGGACGGCGCGTTTAACCCCTTCGCAAGGAAATTCTCCCTCACAAAATCCGATGCGGAGAACCGGTCGGAGAGCTTCGTTAAGGCGTGTATTTACGCAAACGAGTGCCTTAATATGTCCATTGACGAGCTGATAACTCAGTACGACGCCTTGAATGAGGCGGTAAAATTCACCTGCTTTAAGCCTGTACTCGATAATATAATATTTCTGGGCATGGGAAACTCTCAGCGGCTTGCCATGCACTCTAAGGAGAATGATAACAAATGAGCGATCCGTATGTTGTTTTAGGCGTTGCGCGAACCTCCTCCGATGAGGAGATTAAGTCCGCATACCGCGAGCTTGCGAAGAAGTACCACCCCGACAACGTGGCAAAGTCGGAAAATCCCACTGTTGCCGAGGTTTTCGAGGAGAAGATGAAGGAGATAAACTCCGCGTATGACACCATTGTGACCGACCGCAAAAACGGAACTGACAGCACGGGCGGCACAGGCGGAGGAGGCAGCACGGGCAGCACGGGTGGCAACTACTCCTCAGCCTATTCTCAGGGAGCTTCAAACACGGGCGGAGCGGGTTCTCCCTTCGGCAATATGGGAGGGAGCGGTACAGGCTACTCCCAGCCGAAAACCGACTTTGCCGACGTTCGGCAGATGATAAACGGAAAGAGATACAACGAGGCGGAGCAGCTCCTCGACGGAGTGCCGGTAATGCGCCGAAACGCCGAGTGGTATTTCCTGCGCGGCGCGGTTCTCTACCACAGAGGGTGGATTGAGCAGGCGTATGAGCATCTCTCGCAGGCGGTTCAGCTCGACCCCTCGAACGCGGAGTACAGATCCGCCTTCAACGTAGCCCAGCAACAGCGTTCGGGCGCGAAGCGCGGCGGCTACAGGTACGACACCGACTCGAACGACAAGGGCTGCGACCCGTTTTCGATTTGCTGCGGACTGCTGTGTGCGGACTCCTGCTGCGAGTGCTGCGGAGGAGATTTGATAAGCTGCTGTTAGGTGGATATACTCTTGTTGCGAGGAGAATACACTTTGCGGCGATGGGGTACGCTCTTTGTCAGGAGATAAACTTGTGGCGAGCAGTATAGGTAGGAGGTCTGACACTTGAAGGCTGACAGTGCGAAAATTACCGTTTCGGGGATAACCATAGCCCTCGGATTAGTTGTGATGATGCTCTCATTTTTGCTTCCCACTCTCTCCTACTCCCTTGCTATGATTGCCGGTGGATTGCTGATTGTCCCCCTAACGGAGTTCGATAGGAGAACTGCGTTTTCGGTGTATTTCGGAACGTCTGCACTCAGTTTCATCCTCCCCTGCGACAAAGAAGCGGCACTGATGTATGTCTTCATCTTCGGGCTGTATCCGATTATATCGGGATTTTTCTTTAAGCTCGGCAGTAGGTGGCTGCGCGTTCTGCTGAGATTGATTTACTTCAACCTCTCTGCCTTCGCGGCGGTAGCTCTGGCAATGTGGATTTTCGGAATACCCGTTTTCGAGCAGGGGGCAGAGGTGTGGCTGCTGTGTGCCTTCCTCCTTGCGGCAAACGCGGCGTTTGTGCTGTATGATGTTGCGCTCGGCAAGTTCATGTTTATCTACATGAGGAAGTACAGCGAGATTTTCAGGAAGATATTTCATATTGATAAGCATAGGAGATAAACACAAGACGCTATGAATGGGCTGTTGCACCTCCCGTTCATAGCGTTTCCATTAGCAGTGAAAGGAAACATTTGAATGAGTATATCCTCCCCCTCCTCCCCTACCTCTGTCTTTGACAGAATTTACTCAGTAGTAAAAACCATTCCCGCAGGCAGGGTAGCGACATACGGTCAGGTCGCGTTTCTCGCGGGAAATCCGCGATGGGCGCGTGTAGTCGGATATGCCCTGCACGCAAATCCCAATCAGTCGGAAATCCCCTGCCACAGGGTGGTAAACCGCCTCGGGCAATGCAGTAAAGCCTTCGTTTTCGGAGGAGAAAACGCGCAGATAGAACTCCTGCGTAGTGAGGGAGTTGAGGTTTCCGATGAAGGAACGGTTGATTTAAAAAAATATTTAATGTAAACAAAAATACACTTTGAAAAACATAAATTATATGATATAATTTCACTGTCGTATTTTGGAGTACGAATCTTGCGTATACATCCTACTACTGCTCCGGCGACAGAAAGGAGTCATTATGCCTATACATATTGAAACAGTTTACACAAAAGAAACACTCGGAAGATTGGCAAGGTTTAGTGTTACAAAAAATAAGACACTGTGGATACTGTACATTATCGCTGAATTAGCGGCAATGATACTCTCTTTTTCCTGTGTCATGACCGCTGAGACGCCTGAAGAATTTTTTCTTTCGGTTGTATTGATAGCTCCCGGTTTGTCACTGGCTTTCCCATTTATTATTATGTTAAAGCTCTTAATGACAAGAGACCGAAACAAGCTTGTAGACGGATCTTTAAATATATATGACATTTATGACGACAGAGTAGTGCTTACTTCAAATTTGTCGAATGCTACAGGGCAAAGTGTCTACAGCTTTCAGTCGTTCAACAAGATATACGAAACAAAATACGCTTTCTATTTATCTCTTTCAAAATACCAAGCGTTGATAATAGACAAATCCGCAATGACAGAAGAAGGTATAGTCCGTTTTCGCGATATTATCGGCAGGAATGTATTGAAGGGAAAATATAAATTAAAGCTCAAATCCTCCATACTCCCGCTCATAATCAGCGCGGTTGTAATAATTTCATTTTTGGCTTTTAACACAGTATACGGCTTCATGTATTTTACAAACAATGTATCTGACGAGTATAAAGTTAAGACTTTTGTTATTCCGAGCACTGAATTTTGCATCAGTGTTCCGTCGAGCTGGACCGAGTTGGATCTGAATGACGCCGCCTCCTTCCAGATGGGCAATCCGCGCAAGGAGCAATATATGATTATAATCTCAGAGCCTGTCGCGGATTTCGGATACGACTTTGAGCTGGAGGATTATGCCGACGCGCTCGGGGAGTATATGTCGGGAAATATTGACTCCGCTATGAAGTCTCAAGCGGCAGAAACAGTTATAGGAACAAACATCAAAGCCATACAATTTGAAATAGAGGGAAGCATACAGGGAATAGACGCAAAATATCTTGTAACCTGTGCTCAAATAGGCGATTCATATTATCAATTCACCGCATGGTCACTGCAATCGGAGTACGAAAATGTCGTGCCTGTATTTAACGATATACTTGGCAGTATTGGAGAAAATATTTAAAAACGGGGTATTATAGTCAATGGCATTATAAAACTGGTTAAGTACCTGAAAAAATCGTCCTCCACAGATACAAAAGCAATAGGCGAACCAACAAAAAAACGCGAACAGACGAGGGATAAAACCGTTCTTTCACAGACATTTAGTTACTCTGTATTTCAGTATTTTGCTAAATGAATTGTTGCTTTTTCGGGCATATTGGAATACTGTCAATAATCCTGTTACCTCCAACTCTCCGCCGGAAAGCCCTGTTGATGAGTATCTCTTTTTGATTTTAACGCAAAGGTTTATTGTTTTCTTTCTGCCCATTCTGATAGCACTGACTGCTTACATAATGGTTCGGATAGTGAGATCCGATACACTTAAAACCCGCTCTAAACTGGTGCTCGTTTCGCTTTTGTGTATTCCTCCAATAGTTGTTCTGGCAGTTGTGGTATTGATGATTGTTTTTTAATTGATTGTCGGAGCAATAATATATTGCCGTGATAAAATATCACGGCAATATTGTGGCAGATTGCAAACGGAAAATGAATTTGTTATAATCTAAACTACAAATTATGTATGCAGTTTGCAATTTAAAATACACGCATACAAAAAAACGAAAATTCAAGCTCCGAATGTATTGACGTATCGGCTATTGTGTGCTACAATATGGGACGTTGGTTAGTTTTGGATATTTGGAGAAGTACCCAAGTGGTGAAGGGACTCCTCTGCTAAGGGAGCAGGCTGGGTGACTGGCGCGAGGGTTCAAATCCCTCCTTCTCCGCCACGTCTAAACGTCAGGAAGAATACTCCTGACGTTTTGCTTTGTCCAAATGCCAAAATCTGGGCGAAGTACAAGTTGTTTCAAAAACACTATATACAAGCAGTAGTTGCAGAAGGACAAGACGGACAAACCCAGTAAACAAGCCATTTTTGCGCCTTCAAAACCTCGCCAAAACAAAGTTGAAACCATAACATTTTGGGGCTTGTGCATAATGTTTTTGTGTAACCATGACGGTTTTCGAGGGAATTCGAGCCGCTGAAAAAACGGACAGGTTCGAATCCCTCCTGCTCCAAAAAGAAAGGCATCGGAAAAACCAATGCCTTCAAACTATCGCGATACATCAACTTTTACCTCCCGCCCGTCCCGGAATTTCACCCGCACGTCTTGCAGGGAATGGACGGTCACATTTTCCACTGTTGCCCTCCAAAGCCCCTCGTCAAATTCGCTTACTTTGCAATCTCAGCTTGATAAAGAAGTCATCCACGAGATTTTTTATAACGAAGCTCCCCGGATAAACCCCAATGCCGAAAAAATCAAGGGTGTTGTTTGCGGTGTTCAAGTGGAAGATATTGAAGACCCGCTTATGCAAAAAATCCGTTGGCTTGATAAACTCGTTGATGAATTGGCAAAGGGCAAAGCCATGGAAAAGATTTTGAGAAAATAGGAGCAAACAAAATGTGGCAATGCCCAAAATGTGAACGCAAATTCAAGAGCGAAAACCAGAGCCACTACTGCGGCAATGTCACAACGATTGACCAGTACATTTCCGAACAGCCGGAAGAACTGCAAAAACTGCTTTCCCAAATACGGCAAACTATCCACGCCGCCGCACCTAACGCAGAGGAGCGAATAAGTTGGCAGATGCCGACATTTTGGCAGGGCGAGAATCTGATTCATTTTGCTGTGTCGAGTAAGCATATCGGCTTGTATCCCGGCGGCGAGGCAACGGTAGTTTTTGCCGAGCGGCTGAAAGATTACAGCTATTCAAAAGGCACAATTCGCTTGCCGCTTGATAAGCCGATAGACTTTGATTTGATTGCCGACATTACCCGTTGGCGAGTGGAGCAAGTGGAGGAAAAGGATAAAAATGCTGCCAAACTGCACGAAAATTAACTTTGATACTTGGTCGCGAACGGCGATATTTCGTCATTTTATTGATGATGTACGCTGTGTGATAAGTGTGACCGCCGACATAGATGTCACAAATTTTGTTCATTGGAACAAGAACCGTGGCTTGCGCTTCTTTCCATCGTTTCTTTATGTGGTTTCCAAGGCGGTAAACAAGCGGTCGGAGTTTCGCTTTGGGTATGATGAAAATGGTGAAGTGGTTGTTTGGGATTCCGTCAATCCGTCCTACGCTGATTTTCGCGGAGATGACGGCGGTTTTGCCAGTCTTGTTAGCAACTATAGCCCGGACTTTGAAGCTTTTTACCGCACTGTCACCCAAGATATGGACAGATACAAAGACAAACACGGCTTTGAAGTCGAATTCGACCGCAGAAATGTTTTCGATGTGTCCTGCTTGCCGTGGCTTCACTATAAATCTGTAGATATGCACGTCTTCGATAACGGCACATGGCTTGCGCCTGTCATTACTTGGGGAAAATATGAGGAGAAAAGCGGACGTATTTTAATGCCGCTTTCAATGCAAATTCACCACGCCGTTGCCGATGGTTTCCACATTGCACGATTTTTCGCGGATGTGGAAGACGAAGTGGCGAAATTGATTGCGTTGTGATGGACATTGACTGTGCTATTATTTGGATGTGTTACATTATCGGGAGAATTTATTCCCCCTTCCCCCAACACTCCCCGGCAGTAAACCGCGAATGACACGGCTTGCAAAGCGGCATCAAATTCGCTTCATCATCCGTGCCTCCGTCAGCAAGGGGAACAATGTGATGCACCTCGGTTGCGGGAACAAGCCGCCCGGCTTCTTGGCACATTCGGCAAAGCGGGTGTTTTGAAAGAAACGCCGTCCGCAGCCGTTCCCACTGCCGCCCGTAGTGCTTTTTGCGTTCCGGGTCGCGGTGGATTTTGTTGTAGGCGGCGGCGTGAGCGGCGCAATATTGCCCTTTTTCGGCGTAACCGGGACAGCCGGGAAACGCGCAGTGGCGGCTATTTTTTGTCGGCAATTTCAATCACCCTCCCAAATCTCATTGTTTTTGTACATCTTATCGCCGTCAAAAATCCACACAGAAGAACTGCTTTCGGCGGCTTTGTCACTGCGGCGAATCGCGCCGTCCAGAGCCATAATCGTTGCCACAGCCCCGTCAATTTTCTCGCTTGACTTCTTTTTTGACGGCTTGATATTCCCGGCAGCGTCCGTCTCGATGAACACGTTGTCGAACATCCAACGCAGTGCCGGATTGCCGCCGTGAATGAATTTTTCGTCAAGCACAATTCGCATCAGTTCCTTGCTCGGCGGACTCATGCTCTTGAACCCCTGCCCGAAATCTGTCATTTTGATGTCGTACCCTTCCAGATTTTGCGCCATCTGAATCGCGCTCCAACGGTCGTAGAGAATCTCTACAATGTGGAACTTGCGCGACAGTTCCAGTATCTTCTGTTCGATAAAATCGTAGTGAATGATGTTGCCCTCGGTGGTTTCGAGGTAGCCCTGCCGCTCCCAAACATCGTAGGGAACATGGTCTTTTCTCACGCGCCTCAATAGGTTCTCTTTGGGAATCCAAAAGTACGGAAGAACGTAGTAGTTTTCTCCCTCATTTTCGGGCGGGAATACCAATACCAAAGCCGCAATGTCATCTGTGGAAGCCAAATCCAGCCCGGCAAAACACACTCTTCCCGCCAAATCATCTGCCTTGAAAGGCACGTTTCCTTTGTCATATTTGTCCATTGGCAGCCAGCGTTTTGACGAATTTGTCCACTGGCAAAGGAAAAATTGCCGAAATTGAATTTCCTCGGCAGGGTCAGATTTTGCCCGTTCGTAGAAATTTTCGTAATACTCATCGTCCACGATTTGCCCATAACTGGGATTCACACGCCGCCAAACTTCCGGGTCGCGCCAATCGTCATCGTCCTCGGCGCAAAAAACCACAGGATAAAAAGTCGGGTCGATTTTTCGCCCTTCCAAAACATCCAGAGCTTTTTGGTGGACATTGTAACAAATCGAGTTGCGGTCGCTTCCGGCGGTGGTGATGACGAATCCCAAAGGCTGTTTTCGGGCGGCATCCGCGCCGTTTAGCATGGCATCATAGAGCTTGCGATCGGTCTGACCGAGCAGCTCGTCAAAAATGCAACCGTGGACATTTATGCCAAACTTCGACACGACGTACTTGGATACGGCAACATAAAAACTTCGCGTGGGCAAGTAAATGATGCGTTTTTGCGAGTTTACAACCTTGCAAACCCGGCGCAGGGCAGCGTTCTGCATGACCATATCCCGCGCCACATCAAACACCACACTTGCCTGTTGTCGGTCACAGGCGCACCCATAAATTTCCGCGCCCTGCTCCTTATCGGCGCAGAGCAGGAACAACGCAATCGCCGCCGCAAGTTCGCTTTTGCCGGATTTTTTGCATATTTCTACGAAGCACTGGCGAAACTGGCGGTATCCGTTAGGCTTGAGAATGCCGAACAAATCCCGCACAATCTGCTCTTGCCACGGAAATAATTTAAACGGCTGCCCTGCCCAAATGCCCTTAGTGTGCTGCAAATTCTCGATAAAAGCCACGGCATAATCGGCGTGTTTTTTCGAGTAATGGGACGTTGGCAGCATAAAACGCGTGGGCGTATATGTAAATTTTTCTGGCATACAGAACTTTGACTTTGCTGACCGAGCACTTGCTGTAAGTCGGCTTAGAGAGGTATCTACTGCCATGCGTTATAACAAAATTGGTGCGAAGGCTGATGAATTGCTTTATAAGTATTTGTTCAAAACTGAATAGATTTGTTTTGCCAAAACTCGTTAGCTTAATCGCCTTTTTCACAACCCTCCTTAAGAAGTCACCACGTGCAAAAGCAAGCGCAGAAACTGTCGGAAATACGGAAAATGTTTTAGTGTAACCATGCGTTGCAAAATGTTATTGTATCCGTTCTGACGTCAGTTGCCAAGGACGGAAGCCGTCACGTTGCGTTTTGCAATGTGGCGGCTTTTGCCGTATCTTCGGGCTTTTCGGGCGTTTTCGTTTCGTAGCTTTCAGCGGAATTTTGCCGTTTTTTACGCCGTTAAACATCAAATAAACAACAAAAATCGAACGCTGTCCGAGGGCTTTGGACGGCGTTTTTCTGCGTATATAGGTGCTGTTCGTTTAAGCATAATTTTATAGCTAAACCACTTTAAAAGCAAGTCGTTAGAGCATGCTCAAAAGAATCATAATCCGGCAAGATTTTGCGCAACCGTTTTTTAAGCCAAGCCCATTTTTTCTCAATAGGATTCA
>JAISGQ010000046.1 GCA_031262985.1 Oscillospiraceae bacterium | reverse complement strand
TTGTTCTCTCCGTCGCCTCCCCAATGCTTTCAGCATCTGAATGCTGTTTGTCATGGGCGGCGGATTGTTTTGTGCATTTTTTCGTTTTCACTCTTGACTTTTAATAGTTAGTCTTTCTTAGGTTCAATTTTTATTGTTGAAATTTGTGTGCAAATGTCATATAATAGCCTTGAGAATAATTTAAGAGGGAGCAGAAAAATGGCTACAGGCACTAAAAGCAAAAATGATAACGCACAGCAGCCGGCACTTGCAGTAACAAAAGATACATCTCCTAAAGCGAATGACATTACAAACGAACTGAGAAAATTGCACGAACGCGCCCAACAAATGAGCGATCTGCCTCATCGTATATTGGAACAGGATACGATTGTGAAAATTATTCTGCCTTTTTTCAGGGCGTTCGGCTGGGATGAAAGTAATTTCTCGCAGTGGGTCGAACAGTATCGTGTCGGGGACAGAGGTCACGCCGACCACGCCATAATATTCAACGGAGCTCCTGCAATTCTTATCGAATCAAAAACCCTCCGCGCCAGTCTCTCCTCTCCCAGCTATCAAGAGCAGGTATCGAGGTATTTTAACGGTACGGAAACGCATATCGCTATACTTACAAACGGGCAGGAGTACTGGTTTTACTCCTACGAAGGCATAAGCGAAAGCAAGATAGAGCCTTTTGCTAAGGTGAATCTTGCAGATATTGATTTAACTCGTGCAGATGCCCCTTTAATGGCTCTGTGCCGCTATAAATTCAGGGTAAACAATCTCTGTGATTTATCTAAAGCGGTGATGAAACTCCGTGCGTACAGAATGATTATCGGGCACAAGAATTGTGACGTAAACACTGTTAAACTCATAAGCGACACTTTCACTCAAATATTCCCGGAGAAGCCAAGCGCAGATATAGCAAAGCTTGTAAGCTTTGCACTTAAATACGAATAGAGAATAAAGGCACTGATTTTTCCAGCCCCTCTGTCAACAGCATAAGGGCATTTTCTTAAGCTGTATAATTAAATTTGCAGGGCAAATACGCATCAAGAGATTTTCAACATCGCTGAAATTGTTCGCAAAATTGTAATTGCATTTTTCATCGAAATATGTTATATTGTTTTCACTAAAAACCGATGTGTCTTTGCTGTAAAGACTCATACAAAAAGTGTCGTCATTTCGGTCGGCAATAAAAAATGATGAACAAGGCATATGTGAAGTTTGCAGCACTTTTTTGTATTTATAATTCATAATTCGTCATTTTTAATTAACCTTCGCTTATACGAAACTGCGCGGGTTGCTCCCCCTCCCATCTGAAATTTTTGCCATGCGGCAGAAAAATAAATTATAAAAAGGAAGTTGTTTATGGAGAAAATAAGTAAGTTTTTCGGAGAAAAGGTACTCCCGTTCTTTAATGAGAAGGTAAAGCCTCTTTTCACAAACAAGAAAACCCTCATACCTATCGCCGCAGGAGGAGCAGTTCTGATATGCGTATTCATCGCCTGCTACATAGGACTGATTCGCCCGTATAATGAAGCTACGGAAGCATTCGAGAGTGCAGTAGCGACAGTAACTTCCATCAACAATGAGCTTGAAACCGCGTTAGAAGCCGCGAAAACTATGCTCAACAACGATAAGCCGCTTGAAGAAGCCACCGCAACCGAACTCAGCGACGCAATCGCACAGGCGGAGGACGCAAAGCGCATTATCCCCGAGAAGCCCTCAAAAACAGATGAGATTCTGGTTGCGGCAGAGGAGTTGTCAAAGCCTCTCTCCTACAGTGAGGAACTCACCGTTTTGAGCGAAAAGACAGAGCTGTTCAAAACCAGCGTACAGCGCATGAATCAGGTGACAGCCCCAACTTCTGAGTTTATTGCTGAGCGTCTTAAGGACGTCGAAACAGTCACAGGAGTTGCCGCAGTAACTGAGGACAACGACCCGAACGGAAATTTGAACAAGCCCGGATTCTATATAGCCGCCGTGTATTTTGAGAGTTCTCTTGTAACCGACAAATACTACAAAAATAATAAGAATATATTGGATAAAGGCACAAGCGGAGGCGGACAGGTAGAAGTATACGCAACCGCAGAAGAAGCACAGCAACGAGATGAGTACTTAGCCTCTTTTGATGGCACGATCCTCGCCTCCGGCTCACACTCTGTTTTGGGAACTTGCGTAATACGTGTTTCAGATAAATTGAGTGCAAGCAAGAAAAAGAGACTGGAGACGGCAATCTACAACAAATTAACGGAAATAATTGAATCACCTTCAACCGTTGAATAGCTTCAATTACAGTAGTATAAAATAGTACCGCAGACATAGGCACACTCAAGCTTTGGGTGTGCCTACCTATCAGAATAAAACACACTGCAAGGAGGATTTATAATGGGATTAATTAAAGCGGGTCTGGGAGCTGTCGGCGGAGTACTTGCCGATCAGTGGAAGGAAATGTTCGCGTGTGACAGCTTGTCGTCAGACGTGTTAGTCGCAAAGGGAGAGAAGATGAACTCCAAGCGTTCCTCAAACAAAAAAGGAAGCGACAACGTCATCTCCGACGGCTCACTCATCACTGTCAACGAGGGGCAGGCAATGCTCATTACCGAGCAGGGCAAGGTAGTTGAGTTTTGCGCCGAGGCGGGCGAGTTCGTCTACGACGCCTCCTCCGAGCCGAGTTTGTTCAGCGGTCCGCTGTCTGAGAGTATCAAGAAAACCTTCTCGAGTATCGGAAAGCGTTTCACCTTCGGCGGCTTAGCTCCCAAGGACCAACGGGTTTACTACTTCAACATCAAAGAGATTATGGACAACAAATACGGCACGCCCAGCCCGATACTCTACCGTTTTGTAGAACCCAAGTCGGGGCTGGATATAGATTTATCCCTCCGCTGCAACGGTTCGTACTCCTACAAAATAACCAATCCGCTGCTTTTTTACTCGAACGTCAGCGGCAACGTGGAGGAGGAGTACACCCGTGAGCAGCTTGACGGGCAATTGAAGGCGGAGTTTATAACCGCGCTCCAGCCTGCTATGGCGAAGATAGGCGAATCGGGCATACGTCCGAGCGACATAAGCGGTCATGCTCTCGAGCTTTGCGACACGCTCAGCGAAGCCCTCTCCGCGAAGTGGCAGGAGCTGCGCGGTATATCCTTGGTCGTAGTCAATATGAACCCTCCCACCCTCAGCGAGGACGACAAGGACGCCTTCAACGACTTCCAGAAGATGGCGGTATTCCAAAATGCCGGTATGGCGGCGGCAAATCTTGTAGCCGCTCAGGGAGAGGCAATGCGGACTGCCGCAGGCAATCCTAACGGAGCGATGATGGGCTTTATGGGCATGAATATGGCGGGAGTTGCCGGAGGCGCGGATATCAATTCGCTCTACAACAAGCAGGCGCAGGAGAGTGTCCGCGAAGGCAGTAAGCTTCACAAATGGAAATGCGACTGCGGAGTTGAGAACACGGGAAATTTCTGCTCAAATTGCGGAAATCCGAAACCGCGCCTGTGGAAGTGCGACTGCGGAGCGGAGAACGCGGGCAAGTTCTGCTCAAATTGCGGCAAGCCGATGGGTGAGGAGGTCATATGGGAATGTGTCTGCGGCACTGAAAACAGCGGAAAATTCTGCTCTAATTGCGGCAAACCGCGCATAGGAGGATAGCTATGAGCAAAAAGCAAAAAAGAAAGTCAACCGCACAAAATGAACAAAGCAACTCAGGCGGCGGTTCAGCCGCTGAAACCTCCTCCGTTCAGTACAAATGTCCTAACTGCGATGCTCCGTTGGAGTTCGATATTGCGAGCCAGACAATGAAATGCAGTTCCTGCGAAATGCAGCTGCCGGTTGAGGAGTTTGAGAAATTTTACGAGGCTTTCAATCAAGACACCGACGGCTTCGATGGGTATCACGGAGAAATTCTGTCGGAGGACGAAATACAAGCGCTGAGTTGCCCCTCCTGCGGCGGCGAGATAATAGCGGATGCGATTACGGTGTCTACCGAGTGTCCGTTTTGCGGAAATCCCACTATTGTGCAGAGCCGCCTGTCGGGAGTGCTGAAGCCCGATTGGATTATTCCGTTTAAGCTTGAAAAGGAGCAGGCGAAGCTGGAGCTGCAAAAGTTCTACAAGGGTAAGCTTTTCCTCCCAAGGGTTTTTAAGAAGGAAAATCAAATTGATAAAATCATGGGAGTGTATGTACCTTTTTGGCTTTATGACGCGAGTGCAGTTGCAGGTGCCACATACCGCGCAAATAAAGTCACGCTGATGATAGTGGGGGAGTTTCGCTACACAAAAACCAATACATATTTTGTCAGCAGAATGGCAAGTGTGGATTTTCAAAAAATCCCCGCAGACGGTTCAAAGAAGATGGACGACATATTGATGGAGTCCATAGAGCCGTATGACTACCGCGAGATTACTGACTTCTCAATGGCGTATCTTTCCGGATACGTGGCGGATAAATACGATGTGGACAGCGAACAGAACCAAGAAAGAGTGAACGAGCGGATAATCGCGAGTGTTTCGGAACAACTGCTATCAACTATAGCCGGCTATTCGGGAGTTACAACACGAGAACTCAAGGTGCGTATTAAAAAAAGCAGCATCAAATATGCGCTGTTTCCTGTGTGGATACTCAACACCAAGTGGAGGGATAAAAAGTACACCTTCTATATGAACGGACAGACGGGCAAGATATCGGGAGAGGTTCCTGTAGACCGAACGCTCGCGGGCTTGATTGGCGGCTCGATATTCGCAATCATTTGGGCGATTATCTATTGTTATATTATTTTCATGTGTACAGATATTTACATGCCCGATTTCAGCACATCAATTGAGTGGGGAATACCTTTTGCGGCGGTGATGATAGCGGTGCTTGCAGGTTCTCTGTTTGTCAAATGGCGTAATAAAAAAAGCAAGAGCTAAAGGATGAACAAAATAAGCCCGAGGGGCGGAAGGAAGGCGGGGAAAAGGCTTGAAAAAAATAATTTCTTTATGTGTGTTATTATTTGTTTTGTTGTCAGGTGTGACCGTATACGCAGAGTATGATTATAATCCGCTTCCTAACCCCAACCACGACTTGGTTCTTGACAATGGGAAGGTTTTAACCTCCAAGCAAGTCGCAAATTTGACAAAGGCTTTAGAGAATTTTAAAAAAAAGTATAACATGATGGCTATAATCGTAACTAACGAGGGGTACGGACGGTATGAGTATGGCACTGCGGATGCTTTTATGTCTGCCTATTACATTTGCAATAATTTTCCCGAGGACTGTATTATTCTGTTTCTTGATACTAACTATAAAGATTTGATTTTTGGAACAGCCGGACTGGCAGGCGATTACATTCCTTATTACGACCGCGTAAAAATAGAGGAAATGCTTAATTCCGAGTTTCCTAATGGGGATTGGTACAAGGCGTTCGAAAGATACATAGCTTTGTGTGAGGAATTTATAGAAAAGAAAATCGCATCGGGGCATCTTTTCAAACCCGGTTTTGATGACCCCAAAAATCCACTGCCGAACCCCAACCAAGAATTGGTTTTTGACAATGCCAATCTTTTTACTGCCGAACAAGTCGCCAATTTGACCAAGAATATAGAGGCGGTAATTGAAAAGCACGGCGTCCAAGTTTTGATTTTAACTAACGTCGGCAGGGGAGATAAAGAATCTGGCAGTGACTTTGTCGACGATTATTGTACTTACAACCATTTTCCCGAGGATGTCATAGTACTGTTTATTGATACAACTCAGCACGGAGATGCCTTTTTTTATACTTACGGAGAGGCGGAGGATCATTTTAATGATTTCGGTCGCATGAATATGCATCGCATTATTGATCCCGACTTTTCAAAAGGAGATTGGAACATCGCGTGTGAAAAATACATATATTTATGCGATGAATATATCGCGGAGAGTATAGCCGGTCGGCCTTATGATCAATATCGTTATTACAGAACATCTGAAGACTATTTGACGATGGTTTTGATAGTGCTTCCTTGGGCATTGGGCGTTTCCATAATTGTTTTTCTTATTATGGCATCCAAAATGCACAAGGTTCGCCGTCAAAAATCCGCAGGAAACTACTTCGTGGATTTTCATATGATACAAGAGTGCGACGTGTTTGTCGGCAGTCACACAACGAAAATTAATGTTCCTCCCCAATCCTCATCGAGAGGTTAGTAGGGAGGCGGCGGCTTTTTCTGAATTTGAGCTATGTGTAAATTTTCCGTATTGACAAAATCATACACAATAGGTATAATTACACAAACTTGAATTATCGCGGATAAGAAAAGGGAAGTCGGGTGAAAATCCCGCGCGGAGCCGCCACCGTAAATACCGAGGCTGCTTTCACTATGCCACTGGGTGTGTAACTTGGGAAGGCGAAAGTAGGCGAATAAAGTATAAGTCGGGAGACCTCCTTATCTGTAGTACGCCTCCAAACGGAACTTTTGGAAAGGCTCTTGTTTTCTTACTGAAAAACGGCAGCGGTAGGACGTGTATGCGTCCTGCCGCTGTTTTTTTCGTAGTTAATTAATTTAGAAAACACCAAGAAAACACGGGCGAAAAGCCCTGATTTGTGCGGTTTTCGCCCGTGGAGGCTTGATTGTTTTCTTAGTTAATTTAACATAGTAGAGGAGTAGTGCGGGTTGTTTCAAGTTAATAACAAAAATCAGGAGGAAAACAAAATGGAAGACAAAAACACAGCAAAGAAAAGCACAGCAGGTAAAATTTTAGGTGTAGTTATTTCGGTATTGCTCATTGCCGCAGCGGTATTTGTGATACTAAAGACACAGACAAATCTATTCGACGCAGACGCCCCCACACTCTCTCCGAGCAGTACGCTGAGTGCGGCAGATTCGCAGGCAGTCTACAGCTTGGAGATATTCTCCGCCGACAAGCTCCTCTACAGCGGCACAATTGAGATAAAGGCAGGCGAATCCCTCCTCGCCTCGATGAAGGCGGCAGTTGAGCTTGCGGAGACAGACGGGTTCATCTCCTCACTTTGCGGCGTGGAGCAGAACTCCGCCGCCGCCGGCACGGAAAACGCGTGGTGGGTGTACACCGTCAACGGCGTTTCTGCCGAGGTGGGAGCGGGAGACTGCTACCCCTCCGAGAACGACAAAATCGTGTTCACATTGACACAATTTTAGGAGATAATTTATGTCAAACAGCGTGCGAATCGACATAAACCGAAGGACGCAGAGAGTAGCCCTCATCGGGATGCTCTGCGCCGTAGCCGTGGTTGGGAGAATTGGCATGACCTTCCTCCCGAACGTGCAGCCTGTCACCGCGATACTGATTTTAACCGCCGTTTTCGTCGGAGTACTCGACAGTCTCTGCTCCGCTGTGGTTATAGTTGTCGCGACAAATCTCTACATGGGCATGGGAATGTGGACGTTTACACAGATTTCGGCGTGGAGTGTCATCGTGCTGATTTCGTGGCTGATTTTCAGAAAGAAGCACAATCGGTATCTCCTGCTCGCATGGTCGCTCCTGTGCGGCTACCTCTACGGAGCGGCGATTTCCACCGTCTCCTACAACATAATGAGTATGGGAGGCGCGAATCAGGGGTATGTACTTTACTGGCTCAGTGGATTGCCTTTAGATACATATCACGCGCTGGGAAACGCCGTGTTTGTGTGGTTTCTCTATCCGCTTTTCAGCCGCTTTATCGGAAGAGGGGATAGGGGAGGAGGGAAAACGAAATTCGGTGAATGAAGTATCTGCTACGATTTACGCAAAATTCAGCACACAAAAGCCGCGCCATTTTGGGGGCGTTAGATAGGGGTTTTCCTTATCGAAAAAATAATCGGCACAGCCTAACCGCTGTGCCGATTACATTTTGCCGATGAAATTGTAGTAGATGTCTACTTGCTGTGTTCGCTTGCCGTCCTCGTTTTTTGCCTT
>JAISGQ010000045.1 GCA_031262985.1 Oscillospiraceae bacterium | reverse complement strand
GATAGCAAGTCAAATCAATTTATGTCTGTTTTTGCACATATTAGGAATTCTTTTTCACACGGGAGATTAAATATGATTGATAATGTTATAGAAAACGATTATGTATTTGTCATGGAAGATGTGCATCGAGGAAATGTAACAGCAAGAATAATTTTAAGGAAATCAACATTATTGAGATGGATAAACACTATAGAACAAGGCTTTGAAAGGCATTGACCACCATATGAAACTCAAATTTAAAAACCAAGCCTTCCAAACGGATGCTGTTTCCGCTGTCGTTGATTTATTTGACGGACAAGAGCGGCGGCAGTACACGTTCACTATAACCAACTCCGCACAGATGAGCCTTACTGACAATCTCGGCTTTTGCAATGTTTTAACCATTACTGACGAGCGACTGCTTGCAAATATGAACGCCGTGCAGAAAAAGCACAGTTTGCCCGTCACATCGGATTTATCGGGCAATCGTTTCTGCATCGAAATGGAAACAGGTACGGGAAAAACTTATGTCTACACCAAAACGATTTACGAGCTGCACAAGCAGTACGGGTTTACGAAATTTATCGTAGTTGTGCCTTCCGTTGCAATCCGCGAGGGAGTATATAAGTCGTTTCAGATAACCGCCGATCATTTTGCCGACCAATATGATAACACGCCCGTGCGCTGTTTTATTTACGACAGCAAAAAGCTCTCCGGCGTTCGGCTGTTTGCAACGTCAAGTGACATTGAGATAATGATTATCAACATTGATGCTTTCAAAAAGGCTGAAAATATTTTTAATCAAGACTCCGAAAAATTAAACGGCGATACGGCAATGAGCCTTGTTCAGGCAACGAATCCGATTGTAATTATTGACGAGCCACAGAGCGTGGATAATACGCCGAAAGCCAAGGACGCAATCGCAAGTCTTAACCCGATGTGCGTCTTGCGTTATTCCGCAACCCACCGCGAGAAAATTAATTTGCTCTACCGCCTTACCCCTGTGGACGCTTATCAAATGGGCTTAGTTAAGCAGATTTGTGTGTCGAGCAATCAGATTGAGAATGACTTTAACCGCCCGTATATTAGGCTTGTTTCGGTTTCTAACGAGAACGGATTTTCTGCTAAAGTGGAGATTGATAAGTTCGGCAAAGGCGGCGCGGTTACGCGCAAAACAATCACTATAAAGCCCGGTGCGGATTTGTACGCGCTTTCCGGCGAACGTGATTTATACAAAGGCTGTTCGGTTATTGGGATTGACTGCACCTCGGAACGTGAGTGCATCGAATTTGCCGACAGCACTACCCTTGCACTCGGCAAGGCGATCGGTGATATTGATGAAAATATCGTTAGGAGGGCACAGATTCGCCGCACTATAGAGGTGCATTTTGAAAAAGAACTTCGCTACACCGAAAAAGGTATTAAGGTTCTGAGCTTATTCTTTATTGATGAAGTTGGAAAATATCGAACTGCTGAGGGAGATAAAGGCATCTATGCCGAGATGTTTGAAGAATGCTACAATGAGCTTTTATCATCTAACCCAAAATACGCTCCTTTGCGTGACAAATTTCCTGCCGTTGTCGGGAGCGTTCACAACGGATATTTTTCGCAGGATAAAAAGGGTAATTACAAGAACACAAAGGGCGATACCGCTGATGATTATGACACTTACAACACCATAATGAAAGACAAAGAATGGCTGCTGTCTTTCGATTGCCCACTGCGGTTTATTTTTTCACATTCTGCATTGAAAGAGGGTTGGGACAACCCTAATGTATTCCAAGTTTGCACGTTGATTGACCAGAAATCCACATTTACTTGCCGTCAGAAAGTCGGACGCGGTTTGCGCCTGTGCGTAAATCAGGACGGTGAACGGATTGAGGATAGAAATATTAATATACTGCACGTTATGGCGAACGAGAGTTTTGCAGAATTTGCCGAAACCCTGCAAAAAGAGATTGAAACCGAAACGGGCGTTAAATTTGGTATTTTGCAGCTTTCTATGTTCAACGGCATGACATTCACAGATACTGTTGAGGAAAAAAAGGAAGTCACGAGCGAACAGGCAAAACGTATCGCTGAATATGTGGCGGCGTTGGTTGCAAAGCCGAAAACAACAATGGAAGATGGCAAAACATCAGAAAATTCACCCATAATCACTCCGCCGCCTGCGATTGCACCTGCCCTTGCACCCGTTATTGAAAAAGCTGTTGCCGCCGCACAAATGGGAGCGGAGATTACGCCGGAGAAAATCGCCCAAACCACTTATACAGAAACGGTTCAAGTAGAGAAAGCCGTTTCCTATGATGATGCCGCAGAACTTATGAGCCACTTTGAGAAAAAGGGATATGTAACCAAATCCGGCAACATCAAAGACACCATGAAAGAAGCTCTCAAAAATGGCACTCTCGATTTACCTGCAAAGTTTGAGGCGGCGAGGACTAAATTTGAGAATGTGATTAGCAAGGCTAACACGAAACCACCCGTGCATGATGCAGCAAAAGAAGTGCGCGTGAAATTGAAGAAGCAAGTAATGATTTCGCCGGAGTTTATGGCTCTGTGGGATAAAATTAAAGGGCGCACGGCTTATCGCGTGAGCATTGACGATGCTGAGCTGAAAAGACGCTGTATTGAGGAGCTTTCAAAGCAGGAGCGCGTTCCGAAGGCACATATCGTCACCCGCACAGCGCAATTAAATGTTGAAATGTCAGGCGTGACCGCTTCCGGCGAAACCGTCCGTGCTACGAAACCTGAAAATGAGGAACACCGCTTGCCGGATTTTCTCCGTGCCGTGGACAACGAGTGTTTTCTTTCACAGCGAGTTATTGCGTCAATTTTATTTGAAAGCGGACGCTTACAGGATTTTCTTAACAACCCACAGCGCATGACTGAAATGTTTATAGAAACCATTAAAATGGTACAAAACTCCATGGAGATTGACGGAATTCGTTATCACCGACTTGCGGGAGAAGAATATTTCCTTCAGGAGATTTTTGACAGTACAGAGCTTGTTGCTTATCTTGGCAAAAACGCCGTGCCGGTTGAACACAGCGTTTATGACTATGTTATTTATGACAGCGAAACCGTGGAGCGTCCGTTTGCTGTGGCAATGGATGATGATCCCGATGTTCGGATGTTTTTCAAGATTCCAGACAAATTCAAGATTGAAACGCCAATCGGAACTTACAACCCGGACTGGGCAGTTTATCTCGACAAAAACGGAGAGGAGAAACTGTACTTTGTACTTGAAACCAAAGGCGTGTCGGGCTTAATCGGCTTGCACAATCTCAAAACGCCGGAACAGCAAAAAATTCACTGCGGCAAGGAGCATTTCAAGGCTCTCGGCAGCGGAGTGGTGTTCAGCGGCAAGCCTGTGAGGGATTGGACGGAGTTTAAGGTAGGGGTGTAGGCAGTGAGCCTATTATTCGCAAGCATATATTTAATCAGATTATAAAGGAGAACGCTTATGCAGACATTAACATTTGACGAGCTTTTACGCTCATTTAAGCAGAATAGAGATACGCCTCATTCTTTGCTATTAGGCGCGGGCGCGTCTGTTGAGTCTGGTGTGCGGTCTGCAAGCGACTGTGTGTGGGAGTGGAAAAGAGAGATATTTTTATCACAGAATCCCACCTTAGTAGATTCATATAGCAATATAAAAGTAGACAGCGTTCGTGAAGCTATCCAAAGATGGCTCGATAATAACGGTGGTTTCCCCAAAAGTGGTTCTGACGAAGAATATTCTTTTTATGCCGAAAGAACCTATCCAATCGCAGATGATAGACGCAAATATTTTCAGCATTTAGTTTCAGGCATTAATCCCAGTATTGGGTATCACTTGATTGCCATGCTTGCGGAAAAGAATATTTTTAAGAGTGTATGGACTACAAATTTTGACGGGCTTATGCTGAAAGCTGCTCATAAATATAATCTCAATCCAATTGAAATAACTGCTGAAACATCCGATAGAATATATCGTGGTGATGTTGACCGCGAGCTTCTTTGTATTGCTTTACACGGCGATTATAAATACGGGGCTTTGAAAAATACGGTTTCAGAATTAGACTCCCAAAACGATATTTTTATTCGAACACTTACACACGAACTGACTGATAGGGATCTGATTATTATAGGCTACAGCGGACGCGATAAGTCTCTGATGAATGCTCTGAATGCCGCTTATCAAGCTAAAGGTAAAGGCAAGCTCTTTTGGTGCGGTTATGGAAACGATGCACCAACAGCCGTAGTTGAATTAATCAATTCAACTAATGAAAACGGTCGTTCTGCGTTTTATATTCCGACCGATGGCTTTGACAAGACCATATATAGTCTTGCTCGACACTGCATGAATGATGATGCGGATTTTTTACGTAGTTTTGATGCACTTAAAAATGAATTAGGTGCTTCTTTAACTCAAACATCAAGCAGCTTTGAAATCAAAGTACCCACAATCAATAAGATTACTGATACAAACACTTTTCCAATAGTATTTCCGAAGAACTGTTATCAATTTGAATTAAAGTATAATGACGGTGAAAAACCGTGGGATTTTTGCAAGTTTCTTTCCCAGAATGGTATTATGGCTGTTCCCTTACATGGATTTTTATATGCATGGGGCGAAAAAGCTCAAATTCAAGAAATATGTAGCGGTAGAATAAAAAGCGAACTTAATTTGACTCCGTTTACTCGCGAAAACGTAATGCACAACGGGATATTTCAGGAATTACTCTTAAAAACAATGACAGCAGTTATTGGGCAAAGCAATTCGCTACCATTTTCTAAAGATAAAGTTTGGGATACAAATGAAGTAGTTAATCGGCGAATTGGTTCACAGTCAATCACTGCATATAAAGGTGTACGCTTTTCCTTATTATTCGATATGAAATTTTCATATATCACAATAACACCGACTTTCAGTTATGAAAAAGGCGTAACATTTACTCGTGAGGAAAAGAAGCAGTTTGCGGATGCATTTACTGCTGAAGTTAACGCTGGAAAGCCCAATTCCAAAGTCCACGATTATATTGACCAATGGAGAGAGCGGCTGTTTGGAACGAGCGGGATTAAAACTGTTTTTCCTTTGAACTCTGCCACGAATTTTTCTTTTACGGTTCGCCCACGCAGTGTTATCCTTGGAGCGGACACAGGTAAACGATATTCAATCCAGTTTCCTCAAGCAATTGATGCTAAGCGTATAGTGTTTAAGGGTAGAGAAGTGCGTGATACCGATTTGTTATTTTATAATCCTTCACAAAAGCACAGCGTAACAGACTTTCACCCTATGCGTGGATTGATAAATAATGCACCATTTGATTATTCTTTGAACGATAATGTGCTGAGGTCTACAATATCATTAGGTGCAATCTGCCCTTCTGAGCATAATGAAGCTTTTTATACCTTTCTAAATCAACTTAATAGCAGACAAAACGTAAAGTATAATCAAGAATATGTGATTCCATTCAAAGGATTTTATGAAGCGTACAAAACAAATTTGGATGTTCCCAATCCCGGCGAAAATAGGTGGATAAGCGAGAGAATACTTAGAACGGATAGTCTTTATTCAGCAGCAAATCAATTGGGAACAACACTATGCCAGAGTCTTGACAGGTTAAGTGCTGCTTCTGTTGATGTTGCTTTGATATATATTCCAAAGGAATATGAACCTTTAACGGAATATGTTGAAGGAAACGAAAGATTTGACTTGCACGATTATGTAAAATCATACGCAGCGCAAAGAAATATTGCCACCCAGTTTGTGCGTGAAAAAACTATTGAAAGCGATATGATTTGTCAAATAATGTGGGCGTTGTCTTTAGCGATTTATGTGAAATCAAGCCGTATACCATGGGTTGTGTCTGGTATTAGTAGCGATACCGCATTTGCAGGAATCGGATATTCTATAAATCATACAGACAGCGGCTCAAATATAGTTGTTGGTTGTAGCCATATCTATTCATCTGACGGTCAAGGCATGAAATATAAACTATCGAAAATCGATGATTGCACTTTTGATAATAAAAAGAACCCGTATTTATCTGAAGATGAAGCCTATCGGCTCGGCTTGAATATAAAAGAGTTGTTCTACAAATCTTTTTCAGAATTGCCAAAGAGAGTTGCTATTCATAAAAGGACACCCTTTCGGAGAGAGGAAATCAAAGGTTTTACAGACAGCTTGTCCAGTGCGGGGATTAAAGATATAGACTTGTTAGAAATCACTCTTGAAGATGATCTTAAGTGTTTTGAATATAATCGTGCGATGAATGCAATTGATGGTTTCCCGGTTCGCAGAGGGCTATGCTTCCCCTTAAATGACAATACAATGTACCTCTATACTCACGGGATAGCTCCATCCGTTAGAAATCCAAATTACAGATATATTCAGGGCGGTAAAACTATCCCGCAACCTTTAAAAATTGTTAAACATCATGGGAACGGCACAATGTCTCAAATAGCAACGGAAATTTTGGGATTGTCTAAGATGAACTGGAACAGCTTCGGTTTATATTCAAAGTTACCGTGTACAATTGCTTCATCCAATGAAATTGCTCGAATTGGGAGATTACTTTCTCAATACGATGGCGTTGTATATGATTATCGCTATTTTATGTAAAAAGGCAAGACAAGCAGCATCCTTTTTCAAAGGTGACCTGTATAATATTCAATTTCATGCATTCGTTTCTATTGTCTACACGATTCTCATTTTCAGATGCACCCAAAGCAAGCAACAAGTCTTATAAGCATATGAATCGTGTGATTATATGCATCCTGACGTGATTTGCCAAAAAGTGCCATTTGCGAATGGCAATGAAGAATGATGAATGATAAATTTTGAATGATGAATAAGAAAGAGGGAGCTAATCGGCACTTTTTGTATTTATTATTCATTAATTATCATTTATCGTTTTTCATTTTGTTCGATGCTTATCATCGTAGAAAAGGCGGGGCATGAAAGTGCCTTGTGTCGTAATTTTTCGTGGCGCATCTTTTTCATCATGTCCTGCCAAACGGACGTAATGTGAGCTATTTCATTCGCTGCTTTGCAGTAGGTGAAGCGTTCGCACTTGTCTTTTCTTTAATGTAATCGAAATTCATCGCGGCAAAGTGATTGGAGGAGAATGTGTTATGATACTGGGATTAAAACGCGGCACGGTGGAATTATACGACCACAACCCGGAGTGGGAAATCGTGGCGGCGCAGACAATTTCACAGCTAAAAAGCATATTTGGTGAAGCCGCCATTGACATTCAGCATATTGGCAGCACCTCTATCCGCTCAGTCAAAGCAAAGCCAATAATTGATATTGCGGTTGGTGTAATGAGCTTTAACCGTGTTTTGCCGCTAATCGCAGCACTTGAAGATAAAGGCTTTTATAAAAGCAAATTACACGCCGTTGAGAACGATATTTTAATATGTGACGACGATGAAAATGCTGACACGAGAACACATCATATTCATATCGTGATTTATGGCAGTACGCAATGGAAAAACTATATTAGCTTTCGGGACTATCTGAATGCCAATAGTACTGCCGCCTATGCATATGAAAAGACCAAAGCAGAACTGGCAAGGAAATATCCGGCTGACAGAAATGCTTATACCGAAGGCAAAGACGAAATTGTAAGCCAAATCCTGCGCAAAGCGCAAGCTTGGCGTTGCGCGGTGATTGAGGAAAACGTGTTATGACAACGCCTTACAGAAACGAACTTTACTACAAATTTATTGCTGCCGTGTATCCACTGTAGCGCACCCGCACGTAGCAGATATCCTCACCTCCCCCGCACATTTTTTCTCTCCGCTTGAATATAATCAAAGCCCCCGCCAATACTTTCCATGGCAGACTTAGGTAGTATCAACACCACCTATTTGCCGGAAAATTATCAGCGGAGGCTTTTACTTATGAAAAAAATCGAAGCAGCTTTACTTATGGGACTTATCTTCACCGCACTTCTCAGTTTTTTCGCTACCAACAACCAGTGCGAGGAGATTCGCGGCAGCGTACTCCGACTGCACATACTCGCAAACTCCGACTCCGAGGAGGACCAGTCGCTCAAGCTAAAGGTACGCGACCGCCTGCTCGCCGAAACGGAGGAGCTGTTCAGCGGAGCTGAGAGCAAGGAGGAGGCAATCGCGCTTGCGGAAAAATCTGTCGCCCTCCTCACACTTGCGGCGGAGGACGAGATTCGGAAGCAGGGCTACAACTACGGCGTCACGGTGAAAATAGCACCCTCCTACTTTAACACCCGCACCTACGGCGACGTCACCCTACCCGCAGGAGAGTACGAGGCTGTCAAGGTGGAGATAGGCTCTGCGAAGGGGCAGAACTGGTGGTGCGTCATGTTCCCCGGGATGTGCCTGCCCGCCGCCTCAGGCAGCGAAACCAAGGAGATGTCGCAGGTGCTTTCAGATGAGCAGGTAAACCTCATCTCCGGCGACTACAAAATTAAGTTTAAGTTTATCGAATGGTACGAGGAGCTTGTAAACGGAAAGTAGTATGCCGCAGTATTACTACTCATCGTAGGGGTTATTCTGCGGGGAGTGCCTTCTTCTTCGCGCCGCTCACCCACTGCATTACCGCAAACGGCAGGTAGAGTACCAGCCACACGACGAGCAGGGTGATGAGTATGCCGAAGATGTAGCCGGGGTTGCCGAGCCACTCCTCAAATATAACCAGCGGAGAGCCGGGGGACGGGTAGCGCAGGAACATGAAGTTGGTCATAATCTTCATGTTGAGGAAGTAGTTTCCCGCCGCTATTATCAGCAGGAACAGCCCGCACTTGGGGAGGTTCTTGTAGTTCGGCTTGAAGTCTCCTCCCGCGATTATGAGTATGGGTATCAATACTATGATGAAGTGGGCGAAAAAGCTCTGGAAATTGAAGTATGTACCCGCCGAATAGTTCGTCCAGTTAGGGAACAGCAGCGCGGAGACCGCACCGGGCAGTCCCGTGGAGTACATAAAGTCGCCTAAAAATTCGATATTCTTAAACGGGTAGAATATACAAACCAGCATGGCAATTCCGCAGAGGTGGAGCGGCATGAGGTCGTAGTTGAGATTGCCCATCGCCGCGTGAAACACAATCCTCAGAATCTCGCTCACGGCAAGAGCCAGCCCCGCGGAGATGAGTATCGCCTTTTTCGCCTTTTTGTCCGACTTGCGGTAAACGATTGAGAGAATAACAATCGACAGGAGGATTACGGCAATCCAGATTATGTGAGTTTTGCCGTAAAGCGTGAAGCCTCCGTTTTCGGGCAGGGTTTTCGGAAAGAAGAAATCCGACAAGAAATTGAGTATGGACATTTTGTTTTACTCCCCTTTTCTGTGAGGTTTTTGCTATAATATCTTCATTATAGACAAACTGTACGTAAAATCAACAGATGTTCACCGAAAATTTAAATTTTTTTAAATTTCATATCGAGAGGGAGTGTGCCGCCGCGCTTTGCGCGGCGGTGTCGTGGTTGTGTCACGGCGGTGTCGCGGCGGTGTTGCGGCGGTGTTGCGGCGGTGTCCTAAACAGTGCGGGCAGGAGCTGAAAACCGAGCGTTTCAACTCCTGCCCCAACGCCTATATACCGACCTATATCATATACCCGAAATCCTTGAGGAAAGCCACATTTTTCGCCATGACCTCCACTCCGCTAAGGTAGTTAAGCTCCCCCGCGTCGGTAGTAAAATCGAACCTCAGCTTGTAGGAGTACAGCGCCTGCTTCGAGTAGCCCGCACCCTTATTCTGCGCGTTTGTGCCGTACTTCCCGTCTCCCGCAAGGGGATGTCCTATGGAGGCAAGATGCGCGCGTATCTGGTGCGTCCTTCCCGTGAGCAGGTCAATCTCCAGCAGGCTTTTGTCTCCTACCGACGTGAGTACGCGGTAGCGCGTCTTGATTGTTTTCAGCCCCGCCTTCGGGGAGCTGTGGACAAACACCCTGTTTTTACCTTCATCTTTATCGAGGTAGCCTGTGAGCGTCATCTCTCTCCTCTTGGGAACTCCGTGGACGACGCACAGGTATTTTTTGCTTATCTCCCTGTCCTTCATCTTCCGGTTGAGTATCCGAAGCGCGGAGGCAGTTTTTGCCGCTATTACAAGCCCTCCCGTGTTTCGGTCTATGCGGTTGACCAGCGCGGGAGCAAAGCTGTTCTCCTCCTTTGGGGAGTATTCGTTTTTCTCGAACAGGTAGCGTTGTATCCGTGCTATGAGAGTATCGCTCTGATATGATTCGTCCTGATGGACAATCAGCCCCTGCGGCTTGTCGGCTACGAGGATGTTTTCGTCCTCGTAGGCAATTTGAAGCTGTGAGGAGGCTTTCATGAACTCGTACTCGAACTCCTTCTCGAGGAGCAAATCGTCGCCCAGCCACAGCTCAATTTTGTCGCCCTCCGCGAGCTTGTCTCCTATCTGACAGCGTTTTTTGTTGAGCTTTATGTGCTTTGTCCTTATCGCCTTGTACATAACCGAAACAGGCATGGAGGGGAAGGTTTTTTGTATGAACTTGTCAAGCCTCTGCCCCGAATCGTTTTTGTTTACCGCTAATTCTCTCAATCTATCATCCCTCGGATTTATTTATGCTACACAGTATAACACCTTAGAGGAGGAAAATGAAGGGAGAAATTTAAAAAACGCAAATCGGATGATAGTGAGGGTATATTTCACGTAAAATATTTTTCCAAACTATTGAACTTTTTGTGAACTTGTAGTATAATTTCAGTAAAGAAATTTAACGTGGAAGAAGTGTTTTTATGTCATACGGAAACAGCAGACTAAACTCAAGGAGGATTATCGCTTTGCTCCTCTCCTTCCTCATGCTTTCGGGCGGGCTTCTTTCGGTAGGTCTAATGCCGATGGGTGCATACGCCGCAAGCTCGGGAGCTACTATCGACCTCTCCGATACAGAGACACTGTCGGGAACAGGCTGGACGTATGATTCTGTAAACAACGCTTTCATGATTGAGAACGGTGCGAATGTCACCATTACGGGCGACGGGACTACAAACCGCGTTAAGGTTATTGCAAACGGTCTCTCGAATGTGAGTATTACGCTTCAGAACGCACAAATATATCCACAAGGCTTTAACATAAGCGCACTGAGCCTAAAAGGCTCTACTGCCTCGATTAATGTTTCCGGCACAAACACCCTCGAGGGAGATAGTAATTACGGCAACGCCATAGATGGTTCTGAAAGTGCAAATATTACCATTAATGGCTCAGGCACATTAAATCTTAGAACTTCTATGTTAGGTGCGGCACTTAATTTCGGCGGAAGCAGCGGCTCTTTGTCAATCTTAGGCGGAACAATAAATGTTTCCGGCGGTATATATGCGGATGTCTCCGGAGAAGGGACGTTGTCAATCTCAGGCGGAACGTTCAATGCCAGACAGTTGGAATGCAAAGGCGGAATTGTGGTAAACGGCGGAATTGTTAATATTCCACATATACAAGCCGAAAGTTCTACCGCTACTTTTAACGGAGGTACTGTAAACGCCGACGTCATCTACGCAAACGGCGGTGTTTCGATAGACTCCGACAATGCAACCGTTCATGCCAATAGTATACGCGGTGAGGGTTCAGTAACCTATGAAAGACCCTCCGCTCCCACAGGTGTTACTGCCGTTTCCGATAATCCCGGCGGAATATCGGTTTCATGGACTCCCCCAACCAATGGAGGAGAGATTCCCGGGGAGGCATTTAGTGATTTTAACGCAGGAACGATTGAAGGCTATGAGTACGCCGCGACAAAGTCGGGAGATGATGATGTGTGGAAAGCAATTGCATCTCCTGCCACTGACGAGGACACCGGCACACTTTCCTACTCCATAACAGGGCTTACCGAGGGAGCGAACTACACAGTCAAAGTCCGTGCGCGCAATGAGTATGTGTCCTCCGAAGCAGCGGAATACGGTGAGGAAGTAACAGTAATGAAAACTACTCCCGTTCTTGCCAATACATCTTCCAAGAGGATAAGCGCGACTGCGGCGAACTTATACTTTAATCCCAATGTTAAAGGTGATTTATACTATGCAGTAGTAGCCGCAGGAACTACTCCTGCGCCGGTAATCAACACAAGCTCAAGCGAAACCTACGATAAAAGCGTAGCTGTCTCCTTTGTCGGAAGTGTGCTTCTGACCACTGCTGTCATAACAAGCGGTGCGAAGGATATTTACTTCTTGATAAAGGGCGAGAACGGCTTGGTGTCGGCGCAGTACAAGCTCTACATTCCCGATTTCAAGGACGCGTCTGTCACTCCCGAGGATTTCACATTCGATTTGTACGAAGAATCGGAAGATCACAAAGACCTCGTAGTCGAGTTTGACCCCGGCTCATATACACTTGAATCAATCACAATGGATGGACATGAAATATCCATTCCTGCCGAAATCTCCAATAAGCCTGTCGAGGTTACGATTCTGACAGCAGAGGAGCTCTCGGAATATCCCGTAGGCGGATATTTCGTGACATTTGATATGGACGGCGGCACAGACCCTGAGATGTTTGTCAGTGTTGTTGACACCACGCCGATTCCCTACTCGTGGAAGGACGGCGACAGCACGCACACTATAGGCTCTGACGAAAATCTTGAGCTTACCGTGGAGACGTCACTCGGCATGGCTGACGATATGATTTTCATCGACGGACAGCCTATTTATCAGAATGGGGATTTCGACGGAGAAGTTTTCGTCATCGACGATAGCGACTACAGCATTACGGTAGGGGAAACCACCACCATCGTGACACTGAAGTCGAAGCTCCTCAACAAACTGGGTGCAGGAAAGCACACGATAAGGATTAATTTTACTGACGACAAGAGTGTCTCAGCGGAGTTTACGGTAAAAACCGCAAGCAGTGGCAGTACTCCCAGCACAGGTGACGAGAACGACACCCCATTTGCACTGCTGATAAACCTTATGCTCACCTCCGCATTCGCTATATTTATCTCCGTCAAGCTGATAGCGGAGAGGAAAAAGGCGAAGGCTAATTCTTAATGCGTAATGTTGAGATAGGATAACTTGAATCCGTACTGAATCTTGTGGTTCAGTACGGATTTTCTTGTTTATCCCGCTGTTTCGTGGTAAACTATGGGTATATCAGTATAGCTAAAGGACAGGTGTATGCACATGGACATTACCTCCGCAAAAAACAGAATCTCCGAGCTGAGGCGCGAGATAGAGGCGCACAACATCGCCTACTACGAGAACGACAATCCCTCCATAGACGATTTCGAGTACGACAGGCTGACAAGCGAGCTTCGGCAGCTTGAGGCGCAGTTCCCCGCGCTTGCAGTGGAGGATTCTCCCTCCCGCCGCATAGGAGGAGCGGCGAATCTCAAATTTTCGCCCGTCTCCCACGCAGTGAGGATGGAGAGCCTGCAGGATGTGTTCAGGAAAGAGGATGTGGAGAGCTTCTGCAACTCCATGCTCTCGCTCGACCCCGACACCGAATTTGCCGTGGAGCAGAAAATAGACGGGCTGTCCGTCTCCCTCGAGTACACAGACGGAGTGTTTACTCGAGGCTCAACCAGAGGCAACGGGGAGGTGGGCGAGGACGTGACGGAAAACCTCTCAACCATCAAGTCGATTCCGAAAACCATTCCCGATGCTCCTCACTTCCTCGAGGTACGCGGAGAGGTCTATATGCCGAGGGAGGAGTTCGCGCGGCTCAACGAGCGGCAGGAGCAGGAGGGCGGCAAGATATTCAAAAATCCGAGAAACGCGGCGGCGGGTTCTCTTCGCCAGAAGGACGCTGGCATTACTGCCGCGCGGAATCTCGATATATTTCTCTTTAACGTCCAGCAGTCGGACGGCGCGGAGTTTGAAACTCACAGCGAAAGTTTGCAATACCTACGGGAGAAGGGCTTTTCCGTACTCCCCGTGTGTGCTGTGTGCAAAACGGGAGAGGAGGTTATCGCCGAAATTGACAGGATAGGAAGCGTGCGTGCGAACCTCCCGTTTGACACGGACGGTGCGGTAGTTAAGGTAAACTCCCTCGCCGCGAGGAGAAGCTTGGGGAGCACCTCAAAATACCCGAAGTGGGCGGTCGCCTTCAAGTATCCAGCCGAGCAGAAGGAGACGGTTCTTCGCGAAGTAGAAATTTCAGTGGGCAGGACGGGGGTTCTCACTCCCACGGGGATATTCGACAGCGTGGAGCTGGGCGGCACTACAGTCAGCCGCGCCTCCCTCCACAACGAGGATTATATAGCGGAAAAGGACATAAGGATAGGCGACAGGGTGCTTCTGAGAAAGGCGGGGGAGATTATCCCCGAGGTGGCGGCGGTGGTCGCCCACGCCGAGGGGGCAGAGCCGTACAAAATGCCGCCGGAGTGTCCCTCCTGCGGTTCGGAGGCGATACGCCTGCGGGATGAGGCGGCACTGCGCTGTGTAAACTCCGAGTGTCCCGCACAGCTGCTACAGCACATCATCCACTTTGTCTCCCGCGAGGCGATGGATATAGACGGCTTCGGCTCTGCCATAGCCGAGCAGCTTATCAAGGAGGGGCTTCTCCGCTCCCCCGCCGATTTGTATTATCTCTCGAGGGAGCAGCTCTCCTCCCTCGAGAGGATGGGAGAAAAATCGGCGGATAATCTGATTAATGCCATAGAGAAGTCGAAGAACAACGACCTATCCCGACTGCTGACTGCGTTCGGGATAAGGAATATCGGGAAAAGCGCGTCCGTCCTGCTCGCCGAACACTTCGGCACTCTCGATGCGCTGAGGAACGCCTCGCAGGAGGAGATGACGGGCATAAACGGCTTCGGAGCAGTCATGGCGGAGAGCGTTGCGAAGTTCTTCAGCTTGCCCGAAACCGACCACTTGATTCGCCGTCTGACAGAGGCGGGAGTAAATATGACTGCGGAGGAGAAGCCGCTCTCCGATAACAGATTCGAGGGGAAGACATTTGTCATTACAGGCACGCTCAGCTCCCTCGGCAGGAAGGAAGCGGAGGATTTAGTCAAGTCGTTCGGCGGGAAAACCTCCTCCTCTGTCAGCAAGAAGACCGACTATGTGATAGCCGGCGAGAAGGCGGGGAGCAAGCTCGAAAAGGCGAACTCGCTGGGAGTTACTGTACTCACGGAGGAGCAGTTTCTTGAGATGGTAGGGTAGGAGCAGTATAATGCTCAAAAACGCCGAAAACATCACAATATGCCGAAAAAGAGACAGGTTGTAATACCTTGTCTCTTTTCGGCATATTATATATTGCTCCCCGATTGGTATTGAGACAACAGTCGGGTGAAATATATACGCTTGAGGTGTTTATCTATGAAAAAAACAATCAGCACTGTTTTGGTATTGCTACTTATGTTTTACTCCTTCAGCTCTGCGGTGTTCGCGGAGGAGAAGGCAGCTGCGGCGAAAGAGCCTCAGAAGGACCTCGGACTTACCGCGAAATCTGCGGTACTCATGAACACCGACACGGGAGACATACTCTACTCCCTCAACGAAAATGACAGACTGCCCGAGGCTTCCATGACGAAGGTGATGACCCTCCTTCTCGTTATGGAGGCGATAGACAGCGGAAAAATCACATTTGAGGATATGGTATCGTGCAGTGAACACGCCTCGAGTATGGGCGGCACTCAGATTTACCTCGAGCCGGGGGAGCAGATGACCGTGCGTGACTTGATTAAATCGACGGTTGTCGCCTCCGCGAACGACGCGGCAGTAGCTCTGGGCGAATATGTCGCCGGTTCGCACGAGATGTTTGTGACGATGATGAACGATAAGGCACGCGACCTCGGCATGAAGAATACCTCCTACAAAAACTGCACGGGGCTTGACGCTGAGGGACACCTCACCTCCGCGCTGGATGTCGCCATAGTTTCGCGTGAGCTTTTGAAGCACGAGAGCATTTTGGAGTACACACAAATCTGGATGGACAGCGTTCGAAACGGGGAGTTTACACTCTCGAACACCAACAAACTCATTAAGCAGTACAAAGGCGCGAACGGACTTAAAACGGGTACGACCTCTCAGGCTGGCTGCTGTGTGACCGCAAGCGCGGAGCGTGACGGAATGAAGCTTATCGCGGTAGTGATGGGTACTCCGAACAGCAAGAGCCGCTTCGGAGACGCGACAAAGCTGCTCGACTACGGCTTTGCCAATTGGGAGCTGGCGGATGTGGAGAGCTACAAGCCCGAGCTTTCCGATGTGTCGGTTATAGGAGGGGTGGATAAGTCGCTCCCTGCCGAATGCGGAATGAGCGGATATATCGTTATCCCGAAGGGGCAGAAGGACGCGGTCGTCATGACCTCGGAGATTGCCGAGGATGTCTCTGCTCCTGTGGAGCAGGGCGAGTGCGTGGGGAAAATAACCCTCTCCATCGACGACAAGATTTTGGGTGAGTACAATGTGGTTACGTCAAAAGCCACAGAGAAGGTGACCTTCGGCACCTCCTTCAAGTTCCTCCTCAGGGGACTGCTGAGGATGTGAGCAAGACAGGCGATAGGGGAGCAGACGGAACGGAATTCTCCGCAGATATAAAATATCAAAGGAGAGTACCGCGCTGAGTGATTGCTAAGAACTACAACAGTGAACAGTAAGGGTGCGGCTTGAGCAGTACCCTTATTGTTTATTGTTCGCTTTTTAAGTTCCGAGAAGTTTTTCGCCCTTTGTCATCAGTTTTACGATTTTGTTATTGTTCCCCCCAGATTAAACCTTGCCACACCTTCAAGATAAAACGGCTGTATTTCAATGATTTTGCACACAACACACGCGCTGAATGGCAAGGTTTAATTGGTTCATCAATAATTAAATTCGCCGCAATTTCTGTTAAAGTATTTTTCACAAGAGAGTGCCTCCTTACTAAGTGATTTTAAGTTTATCAACTCTATTAAACCGCTTTTTAGCTTCTTTTTGTATCTTTCTTCAACATTAATTTTACACTAAATCCCCCACTTGATACACATTTGACAATCCTCCCCTTATTTAGTATAATAAAAGATATTTTCAGGCGAGGTGTTATAAATGGGACTTACAATCGCGCAAAAAATCATCAAGAATCACATCATCTCAGGCGAGATGGTACAGGGAGCTGACATAGGTCTTAGAATCGACCAAACGCTCACACAGGATGCTACGGGTACAATGGCGTATCTGGAGTTTGAGGCTATGGGTGTTCCGCGAGTTAAGACTGAGCGTTCAGTCGCCTACATCGACCACAACACGCTGCAGTCGGGCTTTGAGAACGCGGACGACCACAGGTTTATCCAAAGTGTCGCGAAAAAGCACGGCATTTACTACTCCCGCCCGGGAAACGGAATCTGTCATCAGGTTCATTTGGAGCGTTTCGGTATCCCCGGCAAAACCCTCATCGGCTCTGACAGCCACACTCCCACAGGAGGCGGAATCGGTATGCTCGCCATGGGAGCGGGAGGTCTCGACGTTGCTGTTGCCATGGGCGGCGGCGCGTACTACATCACCATGCCGAAGATGGTTCGCGTCAACCTCACGGGGAGGCTCTCTCCATGGGTGGCGGCGAAGGACATAATCCTCGCAGTACTGAGGGTGCTGACCGTCAAGGGCGGTGTCGGCAAGATTATAGAATACGCCGGAGAGGGAGTAAAAACCCTGTCCGTTCCCGAGAGAGCTACCATTACCAACATGGGCGCGGAGCTTGGGGCTACTACCTCAATTTTCCCCTCCGACGAGATTACGAGGGAGTTTTTGAAGGCGCAGGGCAGGGAGAGCGACTGGACGGAGCTTCTCTCAGACGCCGACGCTCAGTACGACGAGGTGGTGGAGATAAACCTATCCGAACTCGAACCGCTTGCCGCCGCTCCTCACAGCCCCGACAACATAAAGACAATCAAGGAGCTTTCGGGCAAGAAGATTGATCAGGTGCTTATCGGCTCGTGTACCAACTCGAGCTACCTCGACCTCATGCGCGTAGCGGCTATACTCAAGGGAAAGACGGTGCATCCCGATGTAAGTCTGGGAATCGCGCCGGGCAGTAAGCAGGTCTACAATATGCTTGCAGAAAACGGCGCACTCGCCGACATCATAGCGGCGGGAGCAAGAATACTCGAGTGTGCGTGCGGTCCGTGCATAGGCATGGGACAATCCCCCAATTCGGGCGGAATCTCGCTTCGCACCTTCAACCGCAACTTCGAGGGACGCTCAGGCACTGCCGACGGGCAGGTCTACCTCGTCAGCCCCGAAACTGCCGCCGTCTCCGCCCTCGCGGGAGTGTTCACAGACGCGCGGACGCTGGGAGAGGCAGTCTCCATTGATCTGCCCAAGCAGTTCCTCATAAACGACAACATGGTCGTTCCTCCCGTGCCGGAGGAGGAGATGGACTCCGTGGAGATACTCCGCGGACCTAATATCAAGCCCTTTCCTTCAAGTGAACCGCTCCCCGAGAGCATTTCGGCATCCGCGCTTCTCAAGGTGGGCGACAACATCACCACCGACCACATCATGCCGGCGGGAGCAAAAATCCTCCCCTACCGCTCGAATATCCCCTACCTCTCGAAGTTCTGCTTCGCCGTGTGCGACGAAGCCTTCCCCGAGCGTTGCAGGGAGTACAAGAAGGGCATAGTTGTGGGCGGAAGCAACTACGGACAGGGTTCTTCACGCGAACACGCCGCGCTTGTGCCGCTCTATCTCGGAATCAAGGCGGTTATCGTCAAGTCCTTCGCGAGAATACATATGGCGAACCTCGTCAACGCAGGAATACTCCCGCTGACATTTGAGAATGACGCCGATTATGACGCTCTCGACCAGATGGACGTGCTGACTATTCCCAATGTACGCGAGCTGGCGGGAGTAGGCAAGCTGATTGTGATAAACGAAACCAAAGGCACTGAGTTTACAGTCAACTGCGACATCTCCGAGCGGCAGAGGGAGATTATCCTAGCCGGCGGTCTGCTCGACTACACAAGGGAAAACTCAAAGTAAATACGCATGGCGGCGGGGAGGAGTTGAAATACGCGTATTTTAACTCACGCCCGCACACCTAAGACTGCAATATATACCCCCATAAGAAAGGAATGGTTTAGATATGTCAAACATTGAGGCGAAAATCTCCGTTGCCGTACAGCAGTTCGAGAAGGTAATGAAGGCTCAGCTTGAGAGAGTTGAAAAAATGAAGAGCGGAGACGACTTTGTCGATTTCTCAAAGCTCGATACGATAATTATAGGCGTTTGCGGAGGAGACGGCATAGGTCCTGTCATCACAAACGAGGCGGCGCGTGTGCTTGAGTACCTCCTCAAGGCAGAGGTGGAGAGCGGCAAGGTGGAGTTCCGCTACATCGACGGGCTTACAATAGAAAAGCGCGTGGAGGTCATGAAGGCTATCCCCGACGACGTTTTGGCACAGCTCAAGGAGTGCCATGTCATACTCAAGGGACCGACTACTACTCCGCGAAAGGGCGATCCGTGGCCGAATATTGAGAGCGCGAATGTTTCTATGCGTAAGGAGCTTGACCTGTTCGCAAATGTGCGTCCCGTAAAAGTTCCCGCAGAGGGCATAGACTGGACATTCTTCCGTGAAAACACGGAGGGAGCATACACTCTCGGCTCGGACGGCACTAACGTAACCGACGACCTCGCGGTTGATTTTACCGTTACAACAACTCAGGGTACTGAGAGAATCGCACGCCTCGCGTATGACTACGCGCGGAAAAACAACAAGGGTAAAGTTTCGATTATCACAAAGGCGAATGTAGTTAAAACTACAGACGGCAAGTTCCTCAGCATCTGTCAGGACGTCGCTAAGGACTACCCCGAAATCGAGACAGACGACTGGTATATCGACATAACCACCGCGAAGCTTGTGGACGAAAAACGCCGCAAGGACTTCAAGGTGTTCGTACTCCCGAACCTCTACGGCGACATTCTCACGGACGAGGCGGCTGAGTTCCAGGGAGGAGTAGGAACAGCGGGCAGCGCGAACTACGGCAAGCGTTACTCCATGTTCGAGGCTATCCACGGCTCTGCTCCGCGCATGATGAACGAGGGACGCGGCATCTACGCAGATCCATGCTCCATGCTCCGCGCCTCCGTTCTGCTTCTCTCGCACATAGGCTATCAGGAGCAGGCGGACAAGCTTGAACGCGCATTGGATATATGTATGTATGAGGAAAAGAAAATGTCTATCACAGGACGCGACACAGGCTGCACCTGCGAGGACTTCGGCAACTACGTAATGGGTACGGTGGAAAGCCTCTAATTGAGGCAGGTTATATACAAAACCAGTTTAAGAAAGATGTGTTTCAAAATATGTCTAAAAACAGTAAAATTTCTATAACCGTAATACGGCGTTTGCCGCGCTACTACCGCTTCCTCCTGCAGCTCAAGAAGGAGGGGATTATGCGTATCTCCTCGCGGGAGCTGTCGGAGAGGATGGGACTTACCGCCTCGCAAATACGGCAGGATTTAAACTGCTTCGGCGGCTTTGGTCAGCAGGGCTACGGCTACGACGTTGACAAGCTGTACGGCGAAATAGGCGGAATCCTCGGGCTGGATAACAGCTACCGCGCAGTTTTAATAGGAGTTGGCAACCTCGGCAAGGCGGTTACTACTCACATTAAATTTGAGGAGCGCGGGTTCATACTCGACGCTATGTTTGACAGAGAGCAGTCAGTCGTGGGCAGTCAATTGCAGAACCACACCATCCGCGACATAAGCACGCTCCCCGAATACTTAGCGGATAACACACCCGACGCCGCCTTCCTCTGCCTCCCCTACGACAGCGTAGAGCCAATCGCCGAGCTGCTCTACAAGGCGGGAGTGCGGTGCTTCTGGAACTTCAGTCACTTCGACTTGACCGTTAAGTACGGCGATGTTATCATGGAGAATGTCCACCTCACCGACAGTCTCATGACGCTTTGCTACAGGATGAACGACCGCGACGAAAGTCATCGGGAGGAGAAGTAGGCGCGATTACGCATACTTCCATAAAGCCAACTCCGCGCAAACTGCGGGGAGGAGGAACAACTCCTTCCGCCCGATAAGGTACACTCCGAGCAAACCGAGGGGAGGAGAAGTTACTCCCCTCCCAATAAGGCAACACCGCGCAAAGCGCGGTGTTGCCCTCAACTCTCTTATTAAGGAATGTTTTTATGCCTATTAAAATACCCGATTCGCTTCCGGCAAACAACATACTCCAAAAGGAGAATGTCTTTGTCATGACGGAGACGAGAGCCACCTCTCAGGAGATTCGCTCCCTGAGAATTGTCATACTCAATCTCATGCCCACAAAAATCGACACCGAAACTCAGCTCCTTCGCCTGCTGGGGAACTCCCCTTTGCAAGTAGAGGTGGAACTGCTGCAAACGGCGTCCTACAACAGCAAGAACACTCCTCTGAGCCACCTCACCACCTTCTACAAGACCTTCGACAAAATCAAGGGGCAGAAGTTCGACGGCATGATAATCACGGGCGCGCCGATCGAAACTATGAAGTTCGAGGAGGTTGACTACTGGGAGGAGCTTACCGAGATTATGGACTGGAGCAAGACCAATGTCTACTCCACCTTCCACATCTGCTGGGGAGCACAGGCAGGGCTGTTCTACCACTTCGGTATACCGAAATATCTGCTCCCGAAAAAGCTTTCGGGGATATACGAACACAGGGTTCTCGACCCGCTCCACCCGATAGTCAGAGGGTTTGACGACGTGTTTTCAGCTCCCCACTCGCGAAACACCACCATTAACGGGGAGGATATCGAGAAGGTGGACGACCTAATCATCCTCGCGCAGTCGGATATAGCGGGGAGTACTATCATAGCTCACAAGAACGGGCGGCAGTTCTTCTCCACGGGACATTTGGAGTACGACCGAATGACGCTTGCGGGAGAATATTTCAGAGACGTCAACCGAGGACTTAACCCCGAAATACCGACAAACTACTTCCCCGAGGACGACCCCGCGAAAACTCCACTGCACCTCTGGCGTTCGCACGCGCATATGCTGTTCTCCAACTGGCTCAACTACTATGTATACCAGCAAACTCCGTATGATTTGAACGAGCTTACGGATATAGTGAAATAATCGAGAAAAACACATCCTCATGCCATAAAAACAGAAATGGCAGGAGGATGTGCTTTTTAAAAGGGGATGGGGGGATTTATAGTAAACCGCTTCAAGAGAGGCGGAGTAGCTATCTCATACTACTATCGCTACTTTCTCAGCTTATGCCGCACAGGCTCTGAGCCCTCGTCAATGGGGAGGAACTTGTACCCCTCGGACTTGAGATAATCTATTATATCGCGGAGTGCCTCGACTGTGGTCTGCTTTGTTTTGCCGGAGTCGTGCATAAGCACGTCTATTACGTCCCTGCCCTTGCAGTCGCGCTTAATGTTACTCAGCAGCTTCTCTTTCTTGAGATTTGTCGCTCCTCCGTCTCCCGAATCGACATTCCAGTCGTGGTAGATATATCCCTTCTTCGCCGAGGAGGCAATCAGCTTCTTCATAAGTCCCTTGCTGTATTTTTTGCTGATGGTGTTGCTCGAACCTCCCGGGAATCGGAATATCTTGGTGTCTACTCCTGTTTCCTTTTTTACGAGAGTACGTATCTTCTCAAGGTCCTTATAGAACGCAGCCTCGCTTTTGTATATCTTCTTGTAGCTGTGAGAGTAGGTGTGCAGAGCTATTGCGTGTCCTCTTTTCACTATCTCCTTGTACTGTTTTCCCATCTTCTCTTTGCCTATCACAAAGAAGGTCGCCTTGATGTTGTACTCATCGAGTATATCGAGAATGGCGAATGTGTTCTCCGACGGACCGTCGTCAAAGGTGAGGTAGGCGAGCTTTCCCTTCGGAGCTTTAGTAGGCTTTGTGGTTTTTTTCGTATCATTCGCAGAGGAGGTCGGCTCTGCAGACTCGCTTTCGGTTGAGCTGTCGTTCGGCGGGATACCCACATCCGATGCGGAAACGTCCGAGCCGGAAAGGGAGTAGTTCACATCTCCCGCTCCTCCTCCGGCAATCTCAAAATATTTATTGGGAACAGTCCCTAAAATTGCTATGACAGCAATTAAAATCAAAAACACAACAATGAAATAAAAATGCTTTTTCCTCAAACCGAACACTCCAAGTTTACGTAATTTTTCCATCACCATATCTACATATTATATTATTAGCACAGTTATATCAAGTATCAAAACATTAATCTAATGTTAAATTTTTGATATAAGTCGATGTTATTCGGCAATATACACATAATATGCAAAAAAACAGCCCTCCTTTGGGGGCGTTAGATAGGGATTTTCCTTATCGAAAAAATAATCGGCACAGCCTAACCGCTGTGCCGATTACATTTTGCCGATGAAATTGTAGTAGATGTCTACTTGCTGTGTTCGCTTGCCGTCCTCGTTTTTTGCCTT
>JAISGQ010000038.1 GCA_031262985.1 Oscillospiraceae bacterium | reverse complement strand
TCGGTCTGTATGCCCGTATTCGTCAAGCACCATTTCAAAACAGGGTTATTGTTGTAAATAACCTTGTGGGCTTTCAAGTCCGCGCCTAACATTTGCATAGGCAGACTAAGCGTTTTCGCACCTTGAATACAGCGTACCATGTTAAAGCCCTGCATTTGCATTTCCTCGACAAAGTAACGCGCCGAATAGCTGTCATAATACACCCACGCCGGGAATAGTTCATACTGCTTTACAGTATCAACAAACCATTGTGTAACGTCGCTGTAATTGATAGAATTGCCGTCGCACAGTCTAAGCAAGCCCCTTTCAAACCATTTGTCATACGGGATTTTGTCTTGTTTCACGCGCTCGGCTAAGTTGTCGGCGGGCAGAAAATACATTTGCGTGATGTACTTCTTATCCTCGCCGCGCTTCATAAATAACAATGACGCGCAAGTCAAGTCTGTTGTAATGCTAAGGTCTGCGCCGCCTATGCAATACGCCCCGCGAAAGTCGGAAAGCGCGAATGTGTCCGTGTTGTCTATGTCTTGAAAACTCAACCATGCCGCGCTTGACGTTGAGCGGATATTGAATTCTTTGCACAGAACGCCCGCCAGTTCGTGCGGGTTCAGCTTCGCCCGTTCGACTTTGTTTGTCAGGTCGTCAACCTTTTTAACCGCCCCTAACGCCGGGTTAGCTTTCACCCACGCCGCCGGGTCTGTCCATTCCTCGCGGTTGTCCAGTTCGTACAGAATAATATAGCGGCGCGGCGTGAATTGATTGTCGTACACCTTATAATGGTATGCGCTCATTGTAGCACCCTCCTTAATAATCGGCTTTGACGCCGCGAATGCGTCCGTCGCTCCAGCCTTTTAGAATATCGCCCCGGGCAAGTACGTTCCCGTCAGCGTCGTATATGGCATAAAAGCCGTTGCTTTCTACCTCAATTTTGTCTACCGCCGGATTGTGCTTCTTGAAGTTTTTAAAAATCCGCTCGCTGTGTGTTAATTTCATTTTCGTGTCCTCCGTTCTTAGTGTGGTCACACTGTACTCTGGAACGGGTCGAAACTCAAGAGCTTTTTCGCTCTTTTTTATCGGAACTTTTTGGCACGAAAAAAGCGGCTTGCGCCGCCCGTTTTGCGTTCAATTGTACATTTCCAAAATGACGTTATATACATCCTGCGTTTCCTCGGTCGGAGTCTTGTCCCATCCCCGATCATAATTGACGCGGTTCAAATTCTCGCCGACCTTGCGGATTGTCAGCTTGCTGATGCGACCGCCGTCAATGCCGAACTCCGAGCCTTCCTCGAAATGTTTGACCCAGTATTTGAAATCCTCGCCCGTGATGGGGTTTGTAATAATTCCTTCGTTCCACATGATTTTTTCCTCCGTTTTGTTTGGTTCAGGCGTTTGCCTGTGGACACACTGTACTCTGAAATGCGCCGTGTGCCAAGAGCTTTTTTGCTCTTTTTTCTCGGTACTTTTTGGCACAAAAATCGCCCTCTCGGGCGGTTTTTGCTTACGATTTATCTCTTATTCATTACATGATACGGAATAGAGATAAGCATAGCGCGGAGGTTTTTGTCGGATTCGTATTCGTCGCCCCATACTATGTCGTAAATACGACCTAACTCGCAGCCCGCTTTTTGCAGGAGGTAGAGAACCTCGAGGAGGCTGGAATACCCGCTCGCCATATAGAACTCATTCGTGCCGGAATCGCGGAGCGACTGCATAATGCCGTCCACTTGGCTCTCGAATACGCAGGTGCCGGGTTCAATGACCGGGCAAGTTGCGCCGTGGTGTTTCGCGTCGCGATACGCTCTCGCGATAATGACCTCGCCTTCGGATTTGCCTTTGACCTCACCGCTTAGAATTGCTTCATAGTATTGGTTGTTCATTGTATTTACTCCCTTCGTTTGGTGTGGTCACACTGTAAAACAACGCGGTAAGCTGCGCCAACAGGCGTATGAGTTTGAGAGCATGGTCGGGCGGTTGCCCCTCCAAATGCGCGAAAAGTTTTATGAGATTCAAAAACAGGCCGAAAGAGCCAGAACACAAAAAGAAAGAGGGAATGAAAGATGACAGGTATAAATTTTGATGAAACAAAATGGCGAGAAGCGTTAGGCAACGACAACTTCAAGTGGCTGATAAATCTGCCGGAGGAGGAGCTGCGCGATATGTTTCGCGAACTGCGTGTTCCGCATAATATCGACTTTAGATGGACGATTTACGGCACAGAATATGAGGTGGTATCCCATTTCAACGGCGATTCTACAGATGATTTCATCAAAAAGCTAAAACGCATGATAACAAGCGAGGTGATACAGCCGTGAGGCGAATTGTTCACAAAATTTGCATTGAAAAATCAGCCGAAATGCGGTATAATGTGTTTGCTACAGAACCCGTGTTCCGGCTGCGGAAACGGAGGAAACTATGAGCAAGCAGCAGGAACCAATTACCGCCCTGTATTGCCGCCTCTCGCAGGAGGACGCAAGGGAGGGCGAATCAAATAGCATCGCCAATCAAAAGGCGATACTCGCAAAGTACGCAAAGGACAACGGATTTACCCGGACTGAATTTTTCGTAGATGATGGATTTTCGGGGACTGTATTTGACCGCCCGGGCTTTTTAGCTATGATGGACGGCGTAAAAAGCGGTACTATCAAGACCATTATCGTCAAAGACCATTCGCGGCTCGGGCGCAACAGGCTCGTTATCGGCACTCTTTTGGAGGAAGATTTTGAGCGGTACGGTGTTCGGTATATCGCCATTATGGACAACATCGACAGCGAACAAGGCTTAAGCGATTTAATCCCTATGGCGGATTTGTTTAACGAATGGCACGCGAAGAACACCAGTCAGAAGGTGCGCAGCGTCAAGCACGCGCAGGGCAACGCGGGGATTCCGCTTTCGGGCGTCCCGCCCTTCGGATACCTCAAAGACCCACAGGACAAGCGCAAGTGGCTTTTGGATGAAACCGCCGCCAAGGTGGTGCGTCGCGTGTTCGCTCTCTGTATGGACGGCAAAGGTCCTTCACAGATTGCGCGGCTGTTGGAATCCGAAAAGGTACAGACCCCTGTGGAGTATCTGCGGAGCATCGGGGTGAAAACGCCGAAAAAGCCGCCGAGAGTGCCGTTTCAGTGGGAACCGTCCACCGTCGCCGCCATGCTTGAGCGGCAGGAGTATCTGGGGTGTGTGGTTAACTTTCGCACAAGGCGCAAGTCGTTTAAGATTAAAAAGCAGCTACGGCTTGACCCGTCCGAGTGGAAGGTTTTCGAGAATCACCACGAGCCGATTATCGCTAAATCCGCGTGGGAACGGGTACAGGAAATCCGCCAGAACAAGCGGCGTTCACCTAAAAGCGGCAAGACCAGTTTGTTTTCGGGATTACTCGAATGTGCCGACTGCCACAGCAAGCTGTATTTCAGCAAAAAGACGGAGGACGCAAACAATGATTTCTTCGTTTGCAGTAGGTATCGCGGCGGACGCGGCGAATGCACCGCTCATTATATCCGCGACATCGTGCTGTACAATCTGGTGCCGGAACACTTGCGGGGTACGCTGCGGTATGTGAAGAAGTACGAAAAGTATTTCGTGCAGGCAGTTAACCAGAAGTCCACGCAGGAGCAAGCGAAGTCCATTGCAGAAAAGAAACGGCGGTGTGAGCGCAACAAGAAGCGCATAGCCGAACTCGATGTACTGTTTCAGCGGATTTATGAGGATTTCGTTGCCGCACGGCTCAGCGATGAGCGGTTTGGAAAACTATCCGAAGCCTACGAGGCAGAGCAATCCGCCTTGAAAGCCGAAACCGTCCAACTGGAAACAGAGCTTGCCGAGGAAAAGCAGTCCGCCGCCAACACGGAGCGATTTCTGGAACTCGTCCGAAGCTACACCGAGATTGACGACCTAACGCCCACGATTCTCAACGAGTTTATTCAGAAAATCGTGATTCACGCGCCGGATAGGTCAAGCGGCACGCGCAAGCAGAAGGTGGAGATTTACTACAACTGCGTCGGGGTGCTTGATGTTTCCCAGGAAGACGCTTGGATTGAAGCCATCGCCGAGTGCAGGCGCAACCAAAAGCCTAAAGAACAAAAGACGGCGTAAAGCCGTCATCAGCGGCACAAATGCCGCAAGCGGTGAGGATTTCTTCCCCGCCGCCTACATACTTCCTTATTGAGGATTAGTCAACGATGAACAGTGAACAGTACAGGTGCGGTTTCCTAAGCCGATATTTTACTGTTCATTGTTCACTGTTCATTAGTGTGTTAGCTCGACTTCATTGTTCACTGAAAAAACCGCCCGCAGGCATAAATAACGACGCAAGTCGTTATTGTGTGTCAGCTCTTTGAGCCTGAGTGAACGATGAACACTGAACGACGAACAGTGAACAGTAAGAGTACGGTTTTCTACTCCGATATGTAATATCGGGCGAACCGATATTGTGCTGTTCAGTGTTTGCTGTTCAGTGTTTAGCTTTTATTGAACACTCGCCTGACATCTGCACTTTTTTGTATTAATCGTTCATCATTTTTCATTTCATATAACAGGAGGGTATCTACTATGTCGCGAGCTTTTGTAAATGACATCACTAACTATATGCACGTTGTGTTTCGCAATGTGCGTGACTGCCTGCTGACTTGTGATATGGACGCGGTGTTTTTCAATGTGCCGATCTGGAAGCACGCTTACCATATGCTTCACTCGCTGGACAGATGGTTCATCAATCCTACAGTATATGATGAGCCGCCCTTCCATCGGCCAGAGCTTAACAATATCGACATTCCTCCCGATGATTTTGCGCTGTCAAGGGAAGATTTGCTTCGCTATTTTGAGGAGATTAAAGCCAAATTATTTCAATATCTGGATACTCTTGACGATGAAATGCTGCTGCAAACTCCGACAGGCTGCCAAGCCGACCGAATGACATTGATTATGGCGCAGTTTCGCCATCTGTACGCTCATCTCGGCAATATCAACGCGACAACTATTTCCGCTACAGGGAAATGGCCTTTTGTAGCCAATTACAGCTACATGACTCCAAGCGACAGAATTTGGGAGTAATACCGCTCCGCGTTTATGAGAGCGTAATCGGCTTCTAAGCGAACAAAAACTATACTACCCAAAAAGGAGGAATCCACATTGGAATTCAGGCGCGTACTGCCGCATGAGGTGCAGCCGGCGTTAGACTTGGCTCTGAGCGTATTCCTCAAGTTTGAGGCGGAGGAGTACGACCCCGAGGCTACCGACAACTTCAAGCGGGATATTGTCCATAACAGCACAGCCATAGAAAACTGGGTGAGCGGAAAGAACCTAATGTTTGTCGCCCTCGACGGCGGCAAAATCGTAGGAGTAATAGGCGAAAAGCGCAGTGACGGGCATATCAACCTGCTGTTTGTCGATGGAAATTATCATCGCAGGGGTATTGCCACAGCACTCACAAACCTTATGACTGCCGCACTTTCCGCAAACGGATTTTCCGAAATTACGCTCTTTTCCTCTCCTCACGGACTGCCGTTCTACAAGCACTACGGCTTTGTGCCTACCGGGGCGACGCGTAAAGAGGACGGATTTATTTTTACTCCCATGCGCTATATACTAAATTAACAAGAAAACAATCAAGCCTCCACGGGCGAAAACCACACAAATCAAAGCTTTTCGCCCGCGTTTTCTTGTTGTTTTCTAAGTTAATTAACTATACTGTACAAAGCTGAGTTTAAGGAGCTGATTTTGTGAACATACCCTTCCTCCCCGAAAAAGCGGATATTGACGCCGCGTTTGTTTCAGATATATCGGCTCAGATTATCTCCTCAGGGCGATTGTCTGACGGGGAGTTCAGAAAAGCGTTGGAGCTTGATTTGGCGCGGGAGACAGGCATGAGCTACTGCCTGACTGCCGCCTCTGTAGATTCCGCACTTCTCAATCTGCTCATCTCGTGGTCGTTTTCGTCACATGACGCGGTTTTCATCTCCGCACTGTCGCCGCCGTTTGTGGTTTCCTGCGTACTGAACGCCGGAGCTGTACCGGTCTACTGCGATATAGGGCATAATACCCCCTTCGTAAAGGCGCAGGCTATCGAGCGTGCGGTGCAAAGGTGCATTGAGAAGGACAAGTTCTACCCACGCGCAGTTATTCTCTCCGATATGTTCGGTATTCCCGCTCCCTGCGGAGATATAGCAGACATATGCAATGAGTACGGACTTCTGCTCATTCACAACGCCTCCCTGTCGTGGGCGGCGGGCGGAGGCATATGCAATGGAGGCACGGTCAACGAGGGTAGGAGCGGAGACGCGGCGAGTGAAGGCTCGGGCAACGGAAGCGCGGCGGGCGGAAAGAGAGGAGACAGGATTTCTCCTCCTCTGTCGGACGCGGTCGTGATGGATTTATCCTACCCCTCTCCCCTATCCTCTTTCGGGAGTGCCGCCGCGGTGCTGACAAGCAACGAGACTACCTACCGAAACCTCAAAGGGCTGGAGCATTACGGAGTTGTAGCGTTTGTAAACAGCTCCACTCCTTCAAACGGAAATTTAGGCTTACTCAAATACACGCAAAACTCAATCCCCGACGAGCTTACCTGCGCGGTAGTCGGGCATAATCTCCTCTCGCTCGGCTCAAAGATAGAGCGGAAAGCCGCGATTGCCGCCGCCTACAGGAAAGCCCTTAGTAGAAGCGGAATGCGACCTCAGCTCCCGCCGCCGAAAACTCCCTCCTCCTACGAATATTTTGCCGTGAAGGCGCAGTCGACACAGCGTTGCACTGAGGCTGTCTGCCAACTCCGCGAATCGGGGGTGGAGGCAAGGACAATGCCGGAGGAGTATTTAAAGCTCCTGCCCGCCTTCAAGCGGCTTCGGCACACTGAAAACTTTCTCGAAAACGCAGTCGAATTTTACTCCTCCTCGTTTTTCCTCCCTGTGTATCACTCGCTGAGTGACGCTCAGGTGGAGTATATATGCGATGTGTGCGGCAGGATATAGGTTGTAATTGATGATGAAATATGATTAAATAAGGGTGTATTGTTACATTGGTAAATTAGTGCTTTGACAAGCAAGAAGTAGGTCGCAAGGCGACCTACACAGGGGAACCCCCGACGAGGGTTCCCCTACGGGAGAAATGTCCTTAGGGACATTTCTCCCTACCCCTCCTGCGTTTTTTGACGATGAAGGATTTCGCCCTCTGCGGAGGGCGAGTCAGGGCTCTGCCCGATTCTAAATTAACTTAGAAAACAACAAAGAAAAGCGCGAAAAAGTTTTCGCATATGGTTTTTTTGGGCTTTTCTTGCATTGTTTTGTTAGTTAATTTTGAATGTGAACCATGCAAGCCTTTAAAAAGGCTTGACCTAAACTTTAACTCTTTGGCAACAGATATTAGTGTCAGTATGACATTTCACAGAAAGGACGGGTTTTAACTATGGCTAACGGAAAAAAATTCATTCTCGCAATGGACCAAGGCACTACCAGTTCGAGAAGTATCGTTTTTGACCAAAAGGGAGGAATGGCAGGCTCGGCGCAGTACGAGTTCCCTCAGATATACCCGAAGCCCGGCTTTGTGGAGCAATCCGCAGACGACATTTTGTCCACTCAGCTAAAATCCGCCAAGGAGGCGATAGAAGCCGCACAGCTGACACCCTCCGACATTGCCGCGATAGGCATTACCAATCAGCGCGAAACAGTTGTCGCGTGGCAGCGTTCAACGGGAAAACCCGTCTACAACGCCCTCGTCTGGCAGTGCAGGCGCGGCGCGGCTCTGTGCGAACAGCTCACAGCAGACGGATATTCCGACTACATCCGAAACACCACGGGACTGCTCATTGACTCCTACTTCTCCGCGACTAAAATAAAGTGGCTGATTGACAATGTCCCCGCCGTGAGTGAGCTTTTGGCGGCAAACGACCTCTGCTTCGGCACTGTCGATTCGTGGCTCATATTCAACCTCACAGGAGGCGCAGTCCACCGAACGGACATAACAAACGCCTCGCGAACCATGCTGTTCGACATACACAGGCTTTGCTGGGACGAAAAACTCCTCGCCCTATTCAGGATTCCCGAAAGCTCACTGCCCTCGGTACTGCCCTCCTCAGGGCTTTTCGGATACACGGAGCAGTCGATTTTCGGCGTGAGTATCCCTATTACAGGCGTTGCGGGAGACCAGCACGCGGCGATGTTCGGTCAGTGCTGTTTTGAGGAGGGAGTGGCAAAGAGTACCTACGGCACGGGCTGCTTCATCTTGATGAACACGGGCAGTACTCCCGTTCTCTCCGAGAGCAGACTGCTCACCACAATAGCGTGGCAGATTGACGGCGAGGTCACATACGCCCTTGAAGGAAGTGCCTTCAATGCAGGCTCTGCCATAAAGTGGCTGCGTGACGAGGTGGGCATAATAAAAACTCCGCAGGAGGCGGATTTGTTCGCAGAGGAGGTTTCCGATTCGGCGGGTATGTACTTCGTTCCCGCGTTTACGGGACTGGGTGCCCCCTACTGGGATATGTATGCACGCGGCGCGTTGCTCGGCATAACGCGCGGAGCAAACAAGAAGCATATCGCGCGGGCGGTTCTCGAGAGTATCGCCATGCAGTGCGTCGACCTCTTTTCCGCTATGCAGAGCGACTCCAAGCTGACGCTTAGGGAACTGCGTGTTGACGGAGGAGTGAGCAACAGCGTGTTTGTAATGCAGCTGCAATCCGACCTGCTGGGTATACCTGTCCTCAGACCGCAGTGCGTGGAGACCACCGCCATAGGCGCGGCGTTCCTCGCCGGACTTGCGGCGGGAGTGTGGAGCGGCAAGGAGGAACTGCGGCGCATATGGAAGCTGAGCAGGGAGTTTACTCCCGCCATGGACGCGGCAGAGGCGAAGAAGCTGATGGACGGCTGGAGGAAGGCTGTCGGGCGTTCGATGAAATGGGAAGCGGCAGATTAGGCATTGCAGATTAAGCATTAAGAATTATAAAAAAGGGTTGATTTCTTTGATTTCTATTATTGACTACGGAGCAGGAAATATCGAAAGTGTGCGAAAGGCACTCCACTACACGGGCTGTGAGTGCAGAGTTACCGCCGACAAGGAGCTGATTAACTCCTCGAACGGAATTATACTCCCCGGAGTAGGCTCGTTCGGGGACTGTGTAAATCAGATTACCGCAAGCGGACTTGATGTTACCATAAAGGAGAATATAGTGAACGGCAAGCCGTTTCTCGGCATCTGCTTAGGCTTTCAGATGCTCTTTTCCGAAAGTGAGGAGTCGCCGGGGGCAGAAGGGCTGTCGGTATTCGGCGGCAAGGTGGTGCGGTTTGACGAAAGCCTCGGCAACAAAATCCCCCACATCGGCTGGAATAACATAGAGTTTAACGAGCAGTGCCCGCTGTTTACGGGACTTTCGCAAAACAGCTACGTCTACTTCGTGCACAGCTATTATGTCAGCGCGGCTGATTCGTCTATCGTCTCCGCAGTTACGGAGTACGGCGAGACGTTCCACAGCGCGGTATGGAGCGGAAACGTCTTCGCAACGCAGTTCCACCCCGAAAAGAGCGGAAGCGTGGGCATCACAATGCTCCGGAATTTCACAAAAATCTGCAAGGAGGAGATATAGTATGCACGCAAAGAGAATCATCCCCTGCCTCGATGTGAAGAACGGGCGAGTGGTCAAAGGCGTCAGCTTCGTTGACCTAATCGATGCGGGCGACCCTGTGGAGTGTGCCGTCGCCTACGACGAGCAGGGAGCGGACGAGCTTGTGTTCCTCGACATCACCGCCTCCTCCGACAACCGCGCAACAGTGACCGACATGGTGTCGCGTGTTGCAGAAAAGATATTCATCCCCTTCACCGTGGGAGGAGGAATCCGCACGGTTGAGGATTTTTCCGAAATACTCAAGGCGGGAGCGGACAAAATCTCCGTAAACTCCGCGGCTATTCTGCGTCCCGAGCTTCTCTCGGAGGCGGCGTACAAATTCGGAAGCCAGTGCGTGGTCATTGCCATTGACGCCAAAAGGCGAGAAAACGGCAGTGGCTGGACTATCTACAAAAACGGCGGACGTGTGGACATGGGCATTGACGCGGTTGAGTGGGCGGTAAAGGCTCAGAAGCTCGGCGCGGGCGAAATACTCCTGACAAGTATGGATTGCGACGGACAAAAGACGGGATACGACATAGAGCTGACTAAAGCGATAAGCGAGAGCGTAAATATCCCCGTAATTGCCTCGGGCGGCGCGGGTACTTACTCCCACTTTTCAGACGCGATTATTAAGGGAAAGGCGGACGCGGTACTCGCCGCCTCCCTCTTCCACTTCAAGGAGATGACCATCCCCGATTTAAAGAAATATCTGGCGGGCGAGAATATCTCTGTGCGGAGGTAAAATAAATTAAAGGGAACGTGAAAAACATGAACTTAACTATCAAACCCTTAACACCCGACCTCACCGACGATTACCTCTACTTTTTCGAAAACGAGGTAAGCCACGACAATCCCGACCAAGATTGGGACAGGTGTTATTGCATATGCTTTGCGAGCGACGACCATAGCACGATACCCGACCCGAGCTTGCCGTCACAACGGCGGGATATGGCTGTAGAATACATAAAAAACGGTAAGCTGCAGGGATATCTCGCTTATGACAAAGAACGTGTTGTAGGTTGGGTCAATGCAAACACCAAAACAAACTGCACAAAATGCTTTAGTTGGCTTAGGTTTGTGAAAGATGTCCCTGTGGACATAAAAGAAAATATAAAATCAATATTCTGTTTTGCCATTGCGCCCGATATGAAACGCAAGGGTATCGCCTCTGCTTTATTGACACGGGTTTGTGATGATGCCGCTAAAGATGGTTTTGACGCGGTTGAGTGCTATCCCAACACACACTTTGCAAATGAGTTTGACGATTTCAGAGGTCCGATGAAGCTTTTTGAAAAGCACGGATTTCACATCTATCACGAGTTGGACGGGTGGAATGTTGTAAGACGGGAAACGGCAACTGATGTATATTGAAAGGATTTTTATATATAACGCCGTTAACGCCGTCAAAAACCAATTGCGGCGACACCATCTGTATACCTTGCCTGCGCTGTATGCGAAAATGCGGAGTAGTATAATTAAAGGAGTATGCCTACATGAAACTCTCGTATGTCCTTAAAAAAATATATGTTAAATCCGAGTTTTGGAGAAAGACTTTTATTGTAAACTTCTTCATCTGCTGGTTTATGGTTAGCGGTCTGTTTATTCTTTCTAGAAACAGCGAAACCATCGATGTAAACTTTATGCGTGATTCAAACTTGGTTTTCATACTGTTTCCCATATTTTTCGGCACTATTTGTTTCTCCTTAATCGAATGGCTGTTTGAGGAGCTGCCCATAGCTCGCATTTCTCTGCTCATTTCCTTCTGCTCTTTCAGTGTGGTTCTGCTCATTGTAAACAGCAGTATGTACACCTACTTTACGTTGCTGATTATTTTATTTTTGGTTATCCACTATGCTGATTTCGGCGGCAAGGGAGGGCTGTCCTCCCTTCGCTTTAAATTTCCGAGAAAGACGATATACGCGCTAACCGCACTCTTGGCACTCTTTTTCGCGTTTATAACGGGAACGGTTTCAGTGCTTCGCTATCTTACATACTCCGCGCCTAATTTCGATTTCGGGCTTTTCTGCAATATGTTCTACCATATGAAAACGGAGTTTGTACCCTACATCAGCAGCGAGCGTGATATGCTCCTCTCTCATTTCGCGGTGCATATCTCACCTATCTTCTATCTCCTTTTGCCATTCTATATGATTTTCCCAAGCCCCGTCACCCTCGCGGTAGGGCAAGTAGTTATACTTTACAGCGGAATTATTCCTCTGCTTCTATTGGCGAAAAAACGCGGGCTTTCCCGCAGGGTTATGGTGCTTTTGTCGATTGCGTATGCCGCGTATCCTCCTCTGAGTGCGGGAACGCTCTACGATATTCACGAAAACTGCTTCCTCGTGCCGCTTCTTTTGTGGATGTTCTGCTTTTACGAGAGAAAGAAAACCGTGCCGTTCGCGATATTTGCACTCCTCGTATGTTTGGTGAAGGAGGACGCGTTTATCTATGTAGCTATCTTTGCCGTCTACTTGATATTCGCGAAGAAGGAGAATAAAAAAGGCGCGATTATGCTCTCCTCCTGCCTGCTGTATTTTGCATTCGCCAGCCTTATGCTCGCGAATTACGGGGAAGGCGTAATGTCTCACCGCTACAGCAATCTCTTAGTGGGAGATGAAGGATTGCTCGGTGCTGTCAAAACTATACTTATAAACCCCGGATTTACTATAGGCGAAATATTTAAGACAAACAATCTCGACAGTGAAAAGCTCTTTTACTTTGCACAAATGATGCTGCCTCTCGCTCTTATACCGTTTATCTCACGGAAATTTACAAGATATATACTGATTGTTCCGATTCTGATTAATCTAATTACGCAGTACGGCTACCAGTTCAACACTCACTTTCAGTACAGCTTCGGAATAACCGCATATCTTTTCTACATTACCGTTTTAAATTTGTCGGAGTTAAAACCGAAGCGGCAGTTTAGTCTATCGCTCACGGCGGCAATCTCCTCCTGCTTCCTATTTATTGTGATAATGATACCTAAATACACACACTATACCGATGCCTACAGCGCGAATTATGAGCAGTACGCACAGCTTAACTCCATTCTGAGTGAAATTCCGAAGGACGCGTCTGTCACGGCATCCGGCTTCTTTGTCGCCCGATTGTCAGATAGGCATGAGGTTTACGAAATCGCCTACCATCCCACTCCGTCAACTGAATACCTCGTTCTCGACATGAGAGGAAGTGCGTCTGAGACCTCCAAAACATACGCAGAGCAGTATATTGCCGCAGGGTACAAGCTGGTGCTTCACGAGAGCGATTTGATTGCCATTTACAGGAAAAAGTGACCGTAGTTTCTGTAGTGCGACGAAAAAATCGTGCCGAATAAAATATCTGCCAAAACAGAATATATTTGAGGGGTTACAGCAGTTTTTGTTCTGCTACAGCCATAGCATGATTAGGGTCTGTTGACACAAGTGTATAATGCCCGTCTTTGGGCGAATTTTTGGCTATACTTCGTTAAATTTTCTTACCATAAACCAATTATGCTTTCAAAAATTTGCCTTGTCTATCCAAAAATTCGCTCAAAATCCAAGCATTTTAACTTGTGTCAACAGACCCTAGTAATCACCAACAAGTATAAAAATACATATTAAATCTCTTCAAAACTTAGGCATTGATGTTTCGGGCTTAGTTTTGCCCTCTTAATAAATTTGTTTCCCTAATATGCAAATAAGCCCGCTTTTTAGCAGGCTTATTTGTCGTACTCTTATCTTCGTTTTTCTTTATCTGGTTTTCAGGGTAGCTCCCATTTTTTACAATATTACCGCAGTGTCTGCAATCCGAACTCTTTCCTGTTCCTCATGCCGAGAAGGGGGAGTATAAACCGCTTCCCCCTCCTGCCACTAACCAAGCTCGCGGTAGAAGGACTGCGCCCAGTAGGCGAGATTGTCCGCAGGCTTTACTCCGTAGGCGACGCAAATCTGTGTAAATTCGGTGCTGAGGATGTTAGCCTTATGCGTAGGAGAAGCCATCCACTCCCTGATTACAATTTCGGGGGTTTTCTGCCCGCGCGCAAGGTTTTCTCCCATCTTGCCGCTCGTTATCCCGCATTGCAGGAACGCGCTGGAGAATTTCTGCCCGTTGGGTCTGGTATGCGAAAAGAGTGACATAGATTCCGTCATCCTCAAATTCGCAACGTTCTGAAGCTCCGCTCCGCCCTGCGTCATAGGAGGCAGTCCGGCGGCGGCGCGTTGTTCGTTCACGAGATAGATAACCTGCGTGGCGTAATCAACTACCGTAATGCGGCAGTAGCACTCATCCCTGTTGGCGTTGGTAGCTTTAACCCATGTCGTGCCGAGGGCGTTTCCTCTAACGGTGACAGAACCCGAGCCGCTGTTGGTGGAGGCAATCGAGCTGTCCATGGAGGAGTAAACGGCGATATTCGACGCGCCTATAGGAACATTGAGATACAGAGCAGCGGTTTCGCCGAGATATACACGCATATCGGTGACAGTCGCGCCGTTTTTGACGGAGGAGAAGCTTATATCTCCGACGTTTGAGTAGTTCTGCACAGGCGCGGCGGTAGGTCTCGTAGTGGTGGTCGTTGTTTTCTGTGTTGTAGGCTGCGTCTCCTGCTGCTGAGGCTGAGTAGGCTGAGCCGGTTGGTTGGGCTGAGCCGGCTGAGTTTGGGGAGGCAGCGTAGGAATCGGCTGAGCCGGTTGATTGGGCTGAGTTTCCTGCCCGCCGATAGGTGCGGCGGCAGTAGTTGTAGTAGTTGTCGTAGTAGTCTCGCCCGGGTCGTTTCCGATAATATCGCCGCCTATAGTAGGCTCTGTCGTCGGCTCGTCGGGATTTGCGGGAACGTCGTTGGTTATTACGTTGTCGTCGGGTGTGACAGCGGGATTCTGCGAGTTGCCGCCGTTGACCTCAATTCGTCCATCTGCAGGAACGATAGTTTCAATATTGCTGATGCTGCTTCCTTCTTCGGGAAGCCCGAGTTCTCCCTCCCCCTCTTCCGAATCGGGGTCGAGAGACAGCTCGCTGTTTATAAACAACGAGTCGTCGCCGCCGCCGTAGACATTCGCGACATCTTGATAATTAATACCCGTGAAATTGCAAACAAACATCATGGAAAGAATTATGATGTAAAAAACCTTCTGCGATGTAAGCATAAAACCGCCCTCTCTTTTGTCGTATTATATCACACTACATTATAGTATTAGAGTAATCCACTGTGACTTTTCTAAATTATACCTCTTTTTTCATCAAAAAACAATCCCGACAAATAAAAATCATAGAAAATTAAAATATTTGTCACATATGTACAAATATTTCATCGCCGAACCGCGCCTCCCGCCGAGGAGAACTCCGCGACTATATCCGTGACATCGTCGATAATCTCAAGCTTCGGATTCCTCTTTACCGTGAGATACGGCTTTGCTCCGGGCGTGTACAGCACCCTACCTCTGAGCTTAGAGGCGAAGGAGAAGATTTGCTCCATATCGGCTTTGGCGAGGGAGAGGATATACTTCCCGCCGTTTTGGCGTATGTGCGTTATGCCGAGGGCGGCTGCTCTGCTCTTGAGCAGAGCGACGTCGCACAGCGCGGAGACTGTAGCGGGCGGCTCTCCGAACCTGTCGATAAGCTCGTCGAGCATATCGGAGCGGTCGCCGTCCGAGCGTATAGCCGCAATTTTTCGGTAGATACCGAGGCGCGTATTGAGAAATTCGATATAGGTTTCGGGGATGTAGGCGTCGATAGTCAGGTCGATAAGGCACTCGGTGTTTACCGCCTTATCCGCGCCGCCGCTCTCCTCCGCGACAGCTTGGTTGAGGAGCTTCAGATACATATCGTAGCCGACAGTCTCCATGTTGCCCGACTGCTCTCCTCCCAAAATATTGCCCGCGCCACGCAGTTCGAGGTCGCGCATGGCGATTTTCATGCCCGAGCCGAACTCGGTAAATTCTCTGATAGCCTCAAGCCGCTTTGCCGACATCTCCGCAAGGCTTTTTCCTCGCTTGAAGGTGAAGTAGGCGTAGGCACGGCGGTTGCTCCTGCCTACGCGTCCGCGTATCTGGTGGAGCTGAGAAAGCCCGAAGCAATCGGCATTTTCGATTATCAGCGTGTTGCAGTTGGGTACATCCACGCCAGTTTCTATAATAGTAGTACACACGAGTACATTGGCGTCATGCTCAATGAGCCGCTGCCACACCGCACTCATCTCATTTTCCTCCATCTTGCCGTGAGCCACGGCGACTACAGCCTCAGGGACGAGCTTTTCGATTCGCGCCGCCGTCTTTTCTATCGACTCCACCCTGTTGTGGAGGTAGAACACCTGCCCGCCCCGCCTTAGCTCGCGGCGTATCGCCTCGGCTATAATGCCGTCGTCGTATTCGAGGACGTAGGTCTGAATAGGGTGACGGTCGTGCGGTGCCTCCTCCAGCACCGATATGTCGCGCATACCCGAAAGCGCGAGGTTGAGCGTTCGCGGAATGGGAGTAGCCGACAGAGTGAGTACGTCTACAGATTTGAGCATCTCCTTGAACCGCTCCTTCTGAGCCACGCCGAACCGCTGCTCCTCATCTATTATGGCAAGCCCTATGTCGGAAAACTCAATGCCCTTCTGCACCAAGCTGTGAGTGCCTATCACGAGGTCGATGTCGCCGCTTTTGAGCCGCTTCTTTATCTTTGTCTGCTCCGAGGCAGTTCGAAACCTGCTCAGAAGCTCGATTTTTACGGGAAACTGGTCGAAGCGGCGCAGTGCCGTCTGATAGTGCTGCCACGCAAGAATGGTGGTAGGCGCGAGAATGGCGCACTGCCGCCCCTCCATGACACACTTGAACGCCGCTCGGAGTGCCACCTCCGTCTTGCCGAAGCCGACGTCTCCGCACAGAAGTCGGTCCATAGGACGCGCCGTCTCCATGTCCTGCTTTATTTCGGCTATACTGCGGAGCTGGTCGTCCGTCTCCTCAAACTCAAATTTATTCTCAAAATCGCGCTGCCACTCCGTATCGGGGGAGAAGGGATAGCCCTCCGCTCGCGCGCGTTCGGCGTAGAGCTTGGTCAGCTCCTTCGCTATGTCCTTGACCGCCTTCTTCACGCGGTTTTTCTGCTTCTGCCAGTCGCCCGAGCCGAGACGGCTGATTTTCACCTTGCCGTCGGACGCGCCGCCTATGTACTTGCTCACTAAGTCGAGCTGAGTAATGGGGATGTACAAAATATCGTCCTGCGCGTAGATAATCTTTATAAACGCCTGTGTTATTCCGTCGGCGGAGCGTGTCTGTACTCCGCCGAACACGCCGATTCCGTAGGTTTCATGCACGATATAATCGCCCTGTGACAGCTCCGCTAAGTCGGTTATCGCCGCTCCCGCTTTGTATTTCCGCTTTGCCGTGGAGGTGGAAGCCGGCTGCTGTTTTCCCCATGTTATGACCGAGCAAAGCACATCGGGATACTCAAATCCCGCAGAAAAAGCCCCCGCTATGACCGACACCTTCCCCGGCGCAAGCTCGGCAGGACTGTTTGCGTAGAAAGCGGGGATTTTGTGCTCCTCCGAGGTCAAATCCTTGACCAGCCCCAGACAGGCACGCTCAGAACCCGCCATTATGGCAACGGAGAAGCCGCGCCGCAGAAGCCCGTTTAAGTCCTCACACAGAACCGACACAGAGCCGCTCCACGCCGAACTCATGTTGGCGTTGCAGGCAATAAGAGTTTTAAGCCCCGTTTCGTAGCTCCCTCTCGCGAAGGTGTCGAGGAATACGGCGCGTTTTTCTATCTTAAAGAGGAGTTCGGAGGCGGGAATTATAAATTTATCCAAAGGGCGGCAGAGAGTGCCGTTTAGCACAGCCTCCCGCACCTCTTCATTTGAGTGATTCTCAAAATCCTTAATCTGCCTCGACAGCTCAAAGTGGTCGGAGGAGTAGACAAGCGCGTTTTCATCGAGATAGTCGAGGACGGTAGCCTCCCGCCTGCACAAGAGGGCGGTGTATTTGTCGGGAGCGACAGGCAGATTGTGCCTGAGCGATTCGATTTCACGCTCTAACTTCTGCCGCGCCTTCTCCGAGTTTTTGCCCCTGAGGGAGGCAGCTATATCCTCAAGCTGCTGCGCTAGACGCTCTTTGTCGGAGATGATAATTTCTTCCGCAGGGAGTATTCTGACAGAGGAGAGCGAATCACTCCTCCTCTGTGAGAGCGGGTCGAAGTAGCTGATTGTGTCGATGGTGTCGCCCCAAAACTCCACTCTCACGGCGGAGGGGCTGTCGGGCGGGTAGAGGTCGAGTATGCCGCCGCGAACGGAGAACTGCCCCGCCCCCTCCACCTCGTGGGTGCGTTCGTAGCCCGCAGAGAGGAGTGTCTCTGCGCATTTGGTCATGCTTATGCTGTCTCCCGCTGTGAGGGTGAGGGTGCGTTCGGCTAACTGCTCGGGAGGGATGGTCAGCTGCATTGCCGCCGCCGCAACCATGACGACAGAGCCGTATTCTCCTGTGAGCATACGGCATAGTACTCCTATTCTGCTGTGTTCGTAGTCGTGGCTTCGTCCGTCGAGCGAGTGGAAATTCAAGTCCTTCACCGCGTAGATGTAGGACGCACAGCCCATCGCGTTGAGGTCGGCGCAGAGCTTTCCAGCCTCCCTGTCGTCGGAGACGATGACTATTGATTTTCTGCCTGTGTCGCGGTATACGGAGCTTATGTAATGCGCCTTGTTGATAAGGCTCAGCCCAATTGCTCCTGCGGGGAGCTTGCTCTGCTTGATTGCTGTGAGCAGCTCCTGATAGGAGGTGACGTTTTGCAGTATTGATGATAGGAATTGCATTGAGAATACCTCTGTTTCAAAGCGGTTTTGATGGTTGTTTTAGTATGTATGCCGCGCTTCGCTATTTTCGCTACTATAGTATGATTATCTGCTGTACTTGCTCATCGCCGCGTCAATTTCTCCTCCTATAATCAGCTCTGCGGCAGAAGCGGCGGTGTCGGCGGCATCCTTCATGAGCTTCTCCTCCTCCTTTGTGAAGGAGGAGAGCACCCAGTCGGCGAGGTCGAAATCGGGGTGCGGCTTTGCTCCTACTCCCATCTTGATTCGGGGGAAGCTGTCAGAGCCTGTGAGCTCTATAATATCTCTCATGCCGTTGTGTCCTCCGTGCGAACCCTTTCGGCGGATTCTGATTACTCCGGGGAGGAGTGATATGTCGTCAAATATTATAACTGTTCTCTCGGGGGGAATCTTGTAGAAATTCATCATCTCGCTGACCGACTGCCCCGAATTATTCATGTAGGTCTGGGGCTTTGCTACTATCAGCTTGGTTTCTCCTACTGTTCCCGTTCCGGTAAGGGCGTGGAATTTGAGGCGGTCGGCTTTAATAGCGTGCTTTTCACAGAAACGGTCGAGGGCGATAAATCCGGCGTTATGCCGCGTGTTCTCGTACTTTCTGCCGGGATTGCCAAGCCCGACTATCAGCCACTCGGCTGACTGCTGTTTGCGGGGAAATAACATGGTCGGTCTCCTTTCAGAAACATATCAATTAACATATTACTAAAATCTGTTGCCAAAGTGGCAAAAGTTTAGGTCAAGCCTTTTCAAAGGCTTGCATGGTTCACATTCAAAATTAACTAACAAAACAATGCAAGAAAAGCCCAAAAAAACCATATGCGAAAGCTTTTTCGCGCTTTTC
>JAISGQ010000019.1 GCA_031262985.1 Oscillospiraceae bacterium | reverse complement strand
TTCTTGGTGTTTTCTAAGTTAATTAACTATATGCGGTTTTTTCGCAGATTTTTGCCTACCGTTTTATGAGAGATTAGGATGTCGTGGCAGAGGACGCCGCTTTGCTGGCGCAAGGCAAGAACGATAACGATGCAAGGCGGTAAAAAGACCGACCAGAAATGGCAAGGTTTTTAAAGGGTTGTCGGAGCAATAATTTAGTATATATAGCTCAATCCGATTGTAACCAACAAAAAGGCTACAGCACAACCAAATGTGCCGCAGCCCCTCTTGCATTATTCGATATTTTGCCCTACCGCGCCTTACTCAGCCGCGTCCTCTGCCGCCTCAGCAGCATCTTCTGCCGCGTCCGCCGCAGCCTCAAGCACCTGACGGATTGAGAGGCTTACGCGCTTCTTAGATAAATCCACCTCAGTAATAACGGCGGTAACTGTGTCGCCTGTCTTGACAACATCGGTAGGCTTCTCCACTCTCTCAGTAGAGAGCTGGGAGATGTGGACAAGTCCGTCGATACCCGGAAGGATATTGACAAACGCGCCGAAGTCGGGAGTACCCACAACCTTAGCTTCAATGACAGTGCCCACAGGGTACTTAACCTTCATAATCTCCCATGGGTTGTCCTCTGTCTTCTTGTAGCCGAGAGAGATTTTCTTCTTCTCCGCGTCAATCTTCTTGACGTAAACCTCAACTACATCGCCAACGCTCAGGATGTCAGAAGGATGAGAGACGCGCTGCCACGACAGCTCGGTTATGTACACAAGCCCGTCAACTCCGCCCAAATCGACAAACGCGCCGTAGTCGGTGAGTGATCTGACTGTGCCGTTGTAGACCTTGCCTACCTCGACCTCAGACCAGAACTTCGTTTCCTTCGCACGCTTCTCCTTGAAGGCGACATTCTTGATAGAACCGACCGCACGCTTACGGCTGGGAGTTACCTCAAGAATATTAAACTGCACATTCTTCCTCAGAAGCCCTTCCATCGGCTCGTTGCGGGAAACTGTGGCGTGAGAGGCGGGCACAAACACCCTTACTCCCTTGTAGGAGACGATAACGCCGCCCTTGTTGACCTCAGTCACAACGCCGTCAAATATAACAGGCTCTTTCTGCTCAACAGTGGTTTCCTCTTTGCTGTCCTCCTCTGCCGAGTCGTCGGAGTCAAAGGTATCCTCATCGTCAAACCTGCGTCTCTTTTTCTCGATAATCTTCGGAGAGGCGTTCTTGATCTCATCCCATGCCTTCGCGGAGTCGAGAATACGCTTGGAGAGGTAAATATATCCCTCCTGATCGTTTGTCCTCATAATCATGAGGTCAAGTTCGTCGCCGACTTTCACAATGTCGCTTGTCGTCAGGTTGGGGTTGTCGGTCAAGTCCTCAAGGGCAACGATGCCCGACTGCTTTCTTCCCACATCCACGCAGATTTCGTTCGGCGCAATACTTACTACTACGCCTCGCACGACCTTGCCGTTGGTATTCTCCTGCTTGAAGGATTCCTCCAGCATTGCCTCAAAGTTTTCTGAATTGTTAATTTCGCTCACGGTTAAAACTACCTCCTTAATTACATCAGCCGGAGTAGAAGCACCAGCTGTGATACCAATCTCACGTGCATTGCGAACGGCTTCAATCGGTACCTCAGCAGCACTCTCAATCAAGAATTTGCTGCAATCGCCATTGCATATCTGCAAAAGCTTGGCTGTATTTGAGCTTTTCCGTCCTCCGATAACCAGCATCAGGTCACAAATTTCGGAAAGCTCAGCTGCCTCCTGCTGACGGCTCATAGTTGCGCTACATATTGTATCAAAAATTATTGCACTTGTACATACCTTTTTTATATTTTTTACATATTTCTGCCACATTTGTGAATTGTAGGTCGTTTGGGCTACTACACACAGGCTTTTTTTGCACAAATCGGGGTTGTTTTTGAGTATTTCATCAAGCTCATTTGAGTCGGAGAACACAAAGGAGCTGCCCGAGCAATGTCCGCGTATGCCCAAAACCTCGGGATGCTTTGCGTCTCCCGCGATGAGGACTGCCTCGCCCCTGCCTGACGCCTCGGAGACTATCTTGTGTATTTTCGCAACGAAAGGGCAGGTGGCATCGACGAAGCGTATTTCCTTCTCGTTAAGCTCGTCATACACGCTCTGAGGTACTCCGTGGGAGCGTATGACAAGTACTCCTCCCGAGATAACGTCGGCGGGAGTATCGACGGCAAGCACGCCCTTACGCTCCAAATCATCGACTACCTGAGGGTTGTGGATGATAGGACCTAATGTGTAGGTCTTTTCGCCCTTTTCGATAAGCGCGTTTACCATTTCCACGGCGCGGTTTACTCCGAAGCAGAAGCCCGCCGTTTTCGCAAGATGAATCATGTTTGTTCTCCTGTAGTTTACTTTTATAGGGGCATATTCTCCGACACTACCGCCAGCACGAGGTCTGTCGCCTCCTGCAAATTCTTGCCCGTAGTATCGACCAGCACAGCGTCCGCCGCCTGCTTGAGAGGAGCAATAGCGCGGTGTTCGTCCTGATAATCCCTCGCCTTTACGTCCTCCAGCACATCTTCGTAGCTTACCTTCATTCCCTTTTCGGTAAGCTCGTTGTACCGCCTCGCCGCGCGTTCCTCGGCAGTGGCGGTGAGGAAGATTTTTATCTGCGCGTCGGGGAGGATAACCGTAGCTATGTCCCGCCCGTCCATCACAACATTGTTGCTGTAGGCTATATCCTGCTGCAGGTCGAAAAGCATCTCGCGAACCTTCGGATTAGCCGAAATGCTCGAAGCGGCTTTCGACACCTCGGGAGTTCTTATCACCCGCGATACGTTTTCTCCGCAGAGGTAGACCATCTGCTCGCCGCCGACATATCTCAGCTCCACATCCGCCATGGGGAGGACGGCGTTCACCCTGTCCGAGTCGTAGGGGTCGATGTTCCTCTGCAGGACAAACAGCGCGGTAGCACGGTATAACGCGCCTGTGTCCACATATATAAAGCCGAGCTTCTTTGCTACCTCTCTCGCTATTGTGCTTTTTCCCGCTCCCGCAGGACCGTCTATGGCAATATTTATACTCATACGCTTAGTACTCCCTTTCCCGCACAGAAGCCTGTGCAAAACGCAATCTGCAAATTAAAGCCGCCCGTGTGGGCGTCAACGTCAATTATCTCCCCCGCGAAATAAAGCCCTTTTATCAGCTTTGATTCCATGGTTTTCGGGCTTATTTCCTTTACGCTCACTCCGCCTGAGGTGATTATCGCCTCCTCGATAGGGCGAAACCCGATAGCCGTAATGTCGAAGCTCTTGATTGCCGAAACGAGCCTCTGACGGCTCTCCTTCGTAATGCTGTTGACCTTCTCGTTTCTGTCGATTCCCGACCGTTCAATTATAGTGGAAATAATTTTCCTTGGCAATAGTCCTCCCAAAGAATTGGCGAAATTTTTATTGATGTTTTCGGAAAAATCCCTCAGTATCCGCGCGTCGAGCTGTTCGTGCGAGAGGGCGGGCTTTAGGTCTATGGAGACGGTGTACCGCTTGCTTTTTTCAAAGCTCATGTGACTGCTCGCGCTTAGGATTACAGGTCCTGACAGCCCGAAATGAGTAAAGAGCAGTTCCCCGAAATCGGTGTACTCGGTCTTTCCCTCCTGATTTTTCACCGTAAGGGCGACATTTTTCAGCGAAAGCCCCTGCATATGAGAACACATCTTGCCCTCGCACACCAAGGGGACAAGCGACGGCTTCGGCTTTACTACAGTATGCCCCAACGCCTTAGCCAGCTCGTAGCCGCTTCCGTCTGAGCCTGTGACGGGGTAGGACTTCCCTCCCGCCGCCAGCACGCAGGAGGAGCAGTAAAATTCGCCCTCCTCGGTTTTGACTGCCGTAACAGCACCGGAATCGGTGACAATCTCGGCGACAGCTGCAGTGAAAAACTTAACTCCCCGCTCTTTGCAGCAGGAGATGAGGGCGTTATTTATGTCGGAGGAGTTGTCGGAAACGGGGAATACCCGTCCTCCCCGCTCAGTTTTAAGGGGTACTCTTCTAGCGGTGAAGAAGTCCATGGTGTCCTTCGATGTGAAGGAGGAATACGCGCTGAGGAGGAATTTTTTGTTGACCGCGATATTTGCAAAGAAGGTGTCGCTGTCTGAATTGTTGGTGACGTTGCAGCGTCCCTTGCCGGTAATGAGCAGTTTCTTTCCCTGCTGTCGGTTCTTGTCGATTACCGCAACGGATACTCCGCCCTCGGCGGCTGTCGCCGCCGCCATCATTCCGGCAGGACCTGCGCCTATTACTATCACATCAAATTTATTCATCATCGGCGTTGCTCCTCGCAGGCTTGTCCGATGTAGGTATACCCTCCGCGGGTTTCTCCTCCGTAGGGTTGTCCGATGCAGGTATACCCTCCTCAGGTTTTCCTTCCGTCGGCTTTCCCTCCGCAGAGTGTCCCTCCGCAGGTGCTATCTCGTTGCTGTCGTACACTCCGTACTCCGCCCACACAGCCTCAAGGTGAGTGAAAATCTGCTCTACCTCCTCCTTCTTTTTGAAGGCGGCGGCGACAATAAGCGCGTTTATGATGCTCAGAGGAGCGACAAATGAATCGACAAACGAAACCATGTCGCTCTTAGCTAAAAGCTTGTAGGAGGCGTAGGGAATGAGCGGCGACGACATGGAGTCGGTCAGAGCGATGGTTTTCGCGTTCCTGTCGCTGGCGAAGCGCATTGCCTTGACTACCTTCGAGGAGTAGCGCGGGAAGCTTATCGCGACTACCGCGTCCTTCTCCGAAATACGGAGCATCTGCTCGAAAATCGCGCTCTCGTTGGAGGGGTCGACAATCTTCACATTATCGAAAATCAGCGACATATAGTAGCCGAAAAACGCCGCCAGAGCGGACGCACTCCTCGTGCCGAGTATGTATATGTCGGCGGACTCGCACAGCGAATCGACTACATTGTCAAACTCGTCGGTGGACACCTCGTCTATGGTTTTTCTTATCTTCTCTATGTCGAGGCTCATGATTCCCTTGAGGATATGCTCGTCGCCTATGCGGTTTTTGATAAGCTCAATTCTCTGGATGGAGGTGAGGCGGTTGCTTATTATTTCTTGCATGGCGCGTTGCAGCTGAGGGTAGCCCTCAAACCCTATCTCGGAGGCGAAACGAACCACTGTGGACTCGCTCACTCCCACTGTTTTTCCCAGCTTTGCGGCAGTCATAAACGCCGCCTTGTCGTACTCCGTTACGATAAACTCGGCGATTTTCCTCTGCCCTTTGGAGAATTTATTCATGCTCAACTCGATAATCTTAAACAGCGGAGTTCCCACTTTGCAGCACCTCTTAATTTCAAATAGTTCGATTACTACTATACATTATTTTTGAGAAGATTTCAAGTTTTTTGCAATTTTTTGGGCGGGAACTTGCAAAAACGGGGGATTAGGCGGGGGAAGCCCATTATTTCAGCAGTACAATCCCCTCCTCCTCTTTGACAAATTTCGATTGTTGTGGTAGAATCTCAGTAGCAGAATCCATCCCCCCATAACACTGAAAGGCTTTGAGGTATTTTTATGAACATATGGCATCATATAGCAAAGGAACGCATATCCCCCAATAAATTTGTCGCCTGCATTGAAATTTCAAAGGGGAGTAAAAACAAGTACGAGCTTGACAAGCAGACAGGACTGCTCAAGCTTGACAGGGTGCTTTACACCTCCACGCACTACCCCGCGAACTACGGGTTTATCCCCCGCACATTCGCAGACGACGACGATCCCCTCGATGTTCTCGTACTCTGTCAGGAGTCGATATTGCCCATGACGCTTGTCGAGTGCTACCCTATCGGCGTTGTCAAGATGGTCGATAACGACTCGGCGGACGAGAAGATAATCTGCATCCCCACCCACGACCCCTCCTACAACAACTACGAGGATATAAAGGGGCTTCCCGTCCACCTGCTCGACGAGATACGGCACTTCTTTCAGGTCTACAAGACGCTTGAAGGCTCTCACACAAGCGTGCAGGAGATACTGGGAAAAGAGGACGCAGTTAAGATTGTCGATGAGTGCATTGACCGTTATGATACGGTTTTCGGCGGGAAGGTGTAACACTGCTCAATGGGGGAGGCAATCCGGATTTTGTCTCCCCCTCTTTATCTTGCAGTGGAGCAGTAGTAGCAGTATCAGGAAAACACAAAAAGAGCGATATATGTCAAACAAACTGCATTGACATATATCGCTCTTTTGCGCCTCCCCCTAATAGGAGTACACCTCCAGCGGGGAGGTCGCCATATCTATATCGGAAGTAAAATCGATAAAATCCAGAGCCTTGCCCGTACCCATAACCACGCAGTTCTGCGCGTCGTGAGCTACGTAGATACTCAGCTTTGTCTTTCTCGCAATCAGCTTATCCATCCCGAACATCACGGAGCTGCCGCCCGTAATAGTCATTCCGCTCTCGAAAATATCGGAGACCAACTCGGGAGGAGCCTGCTCCAACACATTTTGGATAGAGCGGCATATGTAGATGCAGTCGTCCTCAAGAGCCTCGCAAATTTCATCTGAGGTTATCTCCGCCTGAGCCGGCAGTCCGGAGTGAGCGTCCCTCCCCTTCGCAATGGAGGTCAGCATCCTGTCACGCGGGAAAACACAGCCTATCTCCTTCTTTAAGTCCTCGGCGGTGCGCGGACCGATGAGCAGATTGTGATAACGTCGTACGTGCTTTATGATAGCATCGTCGAACCTGTTCCCTGCAACCTTCACGGAGTTGGAGACGGACATTCCTCCCAGCGAGATGACCCCTGTGTCGGTAGTGCCGCCGCCTATATCGCACACGACTGAGCCGTAGGGCTTGAATATATCGATTCCCGCACCGAGCGCGCTCGCTATAACCTCGTTGATAAGGCAAACCTTCCTCGCGCCGGCAACTCGGAGGGCATCGACTACGGCGATTCGCTCGACCTCCGTAATGCCAACGGGAACGCACACCACCACGCGCGGCATGAACACCCTGTTTCCGCACACCAAGCGTACAAGCGCGGTGAGGAGATTTTCGGCAAGCTCGTAGTTAGCGATTACTCCGTCTCTGAGCGGATACACCACGGCGATGCGGTCGGAGGTTCTGCCCAGCATTTTGTAAGCCTCCCAGCCTATTGCCACTATGTCGTCGGTGTCGCGGTCAACGGCTACTACCGCCGGTTCGTTGAGGATTACTCCGCGTCCGGGGGTGAAAATTTTTATAAAAGAAGTACCGAGATCGATACCTAAGTCAATACCGATATCCAATGCGGGCAAAAACATCACCTCTAATCAGAATGGAGTAGTAGTTTTTCGTATATAATAGTATCTGTTTATATAGTGGATTCGTAGTATTTAATAGCTTCGTCAATGTTTCCGTCAAACACGCTCTTTCCCTGACTGAGTACGATTCCTCTTGTGCAGAACTCCCGCGCCATAGCGGGAGAATGAGTTACAAACAGGAGGGTAACATCGTCTTTGCTTATAATCTCGTTGACCTTTTTGAGACACTTATTCTTAAACGCCGTGTCGCCTACGCTCAAAGCCTCGTCTATTATAAAAATCTCGGGGTTTATGTTGACGCATATCGAGAAGCCGAGCCGCGCCTTCATACCGCTTGAGTAGGTTCTCACCGGCTGATTGATGTATTCGCCTATGTCGGCAAAGTCTATTATTCCCTGCTCCAAGCTCTTGATTTGCTCGTCCTTGAGACCCAAAATCTGCCCCTTGAGGTAGATATTTGCGCGTCCCGAGGACTCGAGGTCAAACCCGCTTGTCAGCTCAAGCAACGCGCTGACAATTCCGTGAACCGCAACCTCCCCTGTGGTAGGAAAGCACACCCCCGTAATCATCTTGAGTATGGTGGATTTTCCTGCTCCGTTCTTGCCGAACAGAGCTACCGATTCGCCTCTTTCGACTGAAAACGAAACATTGTTTATCGCCTGCTTTTTTGTGTGCTTGTAGTTTTTAAGGAAAATGCCTATCAGCCTGTGCTTGTCGTTCTTGTAGAGCTTGTATGTTTTCGATACATTGGTAAATTTTATAATAGGTTCAGACATTGATATTTCATGTCCTTTCTTGGGTTAAATATTGTAATTTAAACTACAGAACATCGGGTATGTCCTTGCGGAGCTTCTTGTAGAAAAACAGAGAGCAAATGAGCATAAAGGCCGTCATAAATATCAGGTAGTATAGCCTCTGCGGCTGCTCAAAGAACCATATCTTATTGATAAACACATTCCTAAAGCCTGTACACACAAAGGTTACGGGATTGAACATCAAAACGCTTTTGAGCCACCCAATCTTTATTGTGTCCACATCCCAAAGTATGCCGGAGATCCAAAATATCGCGGTGACAATTGATTTTACCAAATTGGAAAAATCCTTGCTGATTGCGGACAGAGTAGCCGTAGTAAGAGTAAATATTGTGAAAAAAACAAACATACACATAATGTAAAACGGGAGCTGCAAATAGTATATGTCAGGCGGATATCCGAACGCCCAGAATATCACGATGACAATAGTGAGCAATATGAGGTGTACAATCAGCTTTGAGATGCTGACGAAGGTGGGAATGGTGGAGACGGGAAAGCGCATTTTCGTAACAAGATAGTTGTACTTTCTGATACTCTCCGTTCCCTGAGTGAGCATTTCGCTGATGTAGAACCACGCCACAATTCCCGCGATAAGCCACAGGAAGAAGGGGTAGGCGACGTCCTTCACAACAACGTCCCCGCTTTTTCTGATTCCTATGGAGAAGGCGAACCAGTAAACAAAAATGGTTATGGTGGGCTTTATCAAAGCCCAAAGCCAGCCGAGTGCAGAGCCTTGATAGGTTCGGATTATATCGGACTTCGCAAGCTTGAATATCTGAGATTTAAAGCCGATATGCTCTTTGATTATTTCGATTAATGTTTTCATATATAGTGATTGTTCCTTTCGCCGCGAAGAGTAGGATTGAAAAATTGGGAGTGTGCCGGAAGTATAGTTAATTAACTTGGAAAACAACAAGAAAACACGGGCGAAAAGCCCTGATTTGTGCGGTTTTTGCCCGTGGAGGCTTGATTGTTTTCTTGTTAATTCAGTATATTATCCCTTAGAGCTTGGAGTTTCGGGCAGCTGCGTGCCGTTAGGCTCCTGCAATTGAAGTTCCTGCTTGATTTTGGTGGTGGAGACCCCTTCGGTGCGGTCGAGGTAGACAACCTCGCAGTACTCCTTGAGGTACTCAAACTTATCGCTTCCTGCCCAGTCGCCGCCCATTACTACGGTGTCGATGTGGTATTCCTTTACGTCTGTGGGCTTTTGCTCCCAGTTGTTTTCGGGTATAACGAGGTCAACAACGCGCAGAGCCTCCAGCATTTCCTTCCTCGTTTGGTAGCTGTGATAGGTCTTCTTGCCCTTCTCGTTCCAGTTGAACTCGTCGGTGGAGAGTGCCACTACCAAATAATCTCCCAAAGCCTTCGCCCGCTGTAACAGGCGTATGTGACCGTAGTGGAGCAGGTCGAACGTTCCGTATGTAAGAATCCTTTTCATCTGTGACAACCTTTCAAAATTTAGGATGAGGTATAGAAGGAGCAATATCGGTTACTTTTGAAATATCGCGTCAATCACGCGCCTTGACGCCTGTCCGTCGTCGAGGTAGGTGAATCGCTCGTTAAATGAGCCGTAGTCGTATCCCGACTCCGCGAGCCTTTTTATATCTCCCGCAAGCTGCTGTTCTGTGCCGGAGATAGGCCCGGGCAGTTCCTCCGGCTCCATATAAAAGCCGCGCAGTTTGTTTCTGTAGTTGTCAAAATCATACATATAAAAGAGTATGGGACGCTTTAGATTGGCGTAGTCAAAAAATACGCTCGAATAATCGGTGACGAGCAAATCGCTGACTACATAAAGCGTGTTTATGTCGGGAATGGTGGAGACATTGAAGATGAATCCAGCGTATTTTTCAAAGTCGAATGTATCGTTTATGAAATAATGCGCCCTGTAAAGAATGACAAAGTCGTCCTCCAGCTCTTGCCTGAGGTAATCAAAATCGGTGTCGGGGAAGTAGGTATACCCAATGCCCGTGGTGTGCGAATTATCCCTGAAGGTAGGCGCGTAGAGTATGACCTTTTTGCCTGCGGGGATACCCAAATCCGACTTAATTTTTTCGACCATCTCCTCTGTGTAGTTGTAGAGGAAGTCATTTCGGGGGTAGCCAAGCTCCAGCACTGAGTTTTCCTTACCCAATTTATTGAGATGGAAGGAGGAAATCAGCTTGTCGGTAGTGTAGGCGGAGGGAGAGAGCATATAGTCGATGATTTTCGCCTCATTCTCGTACTTTTTATGTATCTCCGCCACTGTGTTGTAGGGGTTCTCGTGGTCAACAACTATGTCGCACCCTATTCTCTTGAAGGGAGTGCCGTGCCACGTCTGCACATATACCTGCTTTTTCTTCTTTATCACCAAAATGGGATATATCGAGTTGGTGACAATATATTTCGCACTCGCGTAGTATCTCAGATATTCGCGGCTGTTGTATCGTACAAAAATGGAGTTATCCGCCTTTGTCGCTTCTCCCACCGAGGTGGAGAGGGAGGATTTAAGTTTTTTGCTGTTGGAAGAGGTGACGCACACGAGTGTGCAATCCTTGAACCGCTCGTCCTTCAGCATCTCCTCGTATATCGCCTTCGGGCTGTCGCAGAAAAACGCGCCCTTGAACGATTCAAAAAGAATAATTTTGTCGTCTACCCTGTACTTTAGGTAGTACCCGAAAAAGTACACCGCTTTCCTGTAAAGCAGGCGGAGTTTTTTGACGCACGTTCTTATAAAAACGCTCTTTTTGCATAGCTTCCCAACAAAAACACTTATCTTTTTTTTCAAGTCGGCTTCATCCTTTTAAATTTTTTGGAGTATCAATTTCGCTATATTATCCGAACAGCTTTGCGACAAATCAACGTCAAAAAAGCTGTCGCGGAAGGAGGCAATCCATTCGGAGCTGTAGTTCCCGCTCCTTATGCCGTCCATAATATCCTCAAAGCGTCTCGATGTGCAGTGCGGCATCTCCTCAAGGAGATTGACGTTGAGCCCGGGGTCGTCTGTGTACATATCAATGTCGTAGACATAGAAATAAACAGGTTTTAGGAGAAGTGCCGCCTCAAACGCGGCGGAGGAGTAATCGGTGATAATTATGTCGCACAGCTTGTACAAATCGTACAGAAGGACGCTCTCGTCCGCGATGATTATCGCGTCCTCCAGCTCCTCATACGCTGTCGCGGTGTCGAGTACGTGCGGCTTGATAATCAAGTTGTAGTTTTCAAAATCGAAGTGCCGTTTAATATCGGCAATCTCCCCCGAGGAGTTCCTCCTGAACGTGGGGACGTAGAGGATGTTGCGTTTGCTCGTTAGGCGAGGGTCAAGCCCGCGTATATAGGAGAGCTTCTGCTCGTCCTTTGAGAGGATATAGTCGATTCTGGGCATTCCGAGAGGGAGGATTTTGTCCTCCTCGGTGTTAAACGCCTGTGCGTATATGCGGGAGGTTCGCTCCCCCGTTGAGGCTATGCAGTCGTAATTTTTGTGCATCGACATGGCGGAGGCGACTGCGGAGCTGCTCCCTGACTGCTTATTGAGCGTCTGATAGCCGAACTTCTTTACTGCTCCAAGCGCGTGCCAGAGCTGTAGGACAAACAGACCGCGCTTGTGCCGCAGGAGGCTTACGGGGATGCTGTAGGTGTCGGTCACGCACGCCGACGCGGTGGCGAGGTGGTACATAGAGCGGAGTACCGTGCCGAGGTAGGACAGCTTGCCGACTGCTCCCGCCTCAATCATTCTGCACACAAAAACAATCTGCACATCGGGTGAAAGGGAGTCGATTGATTTCGCGAGAAGCGAAAAATCAAGGGAGGGGGAGTTACTCTGCCTGCTTAAAAAAACCACCTTTTTTTGTGAAGGCAGTAATTTCATAAAAAAATAAGCCGCCCTCATGAGGAGTACCGCCGCTTTCAGAACAATAAGTCGCATGATGTGTTTTCCTTTTTGCGAAAATTAATGGAATAGTTGACGAGTAATTCTACCTCTTTTAAAGATAAAATTCAACTCTTTTTTGGAAATTTGCTGATGTTTGAGGATTGTAATGTCAAATATGCGGAATTAACCCCTAAACCCAACCTATAAAACCTTCAAAAGCCCCATATGTTCGGGGCTTTTGAAGGTTTTATAAGTTAATTAACTATAGTACTGCTTTTTCGATAGTATTAAACACAAGAACTCCATCCCTACCCCGCAAGACCGTTGTCCTTGCAGTACTGTATGTTTTTGAGGTGATTCTTGTATGTCTTCGCGTAGTAGTGCTTCCCGTTTTTGTCGGTGTAGAAGAAGTAGGCATCCGTATCGCCGTCGGGGTAGACACATCCCTTAATCGCCGCAAGGCTTGGCGCGCAGATAGGACCCTTCGGCAGCCCCTTGACGTTGTAGGTGTTGTATTCGCTCTCGAACCCGTCGGGGAGCGTGTCACCGTACACATAGGGGTAGTATTTCGTCGCGTCCGACTGGAGGCGCGGGTACTCCTTCTTATTGCGCAGGCGGTTGAAAAATACAGCCGCCACCTTGTCCATCTCGCTTTGGCTGGGAGTTTCCCTCTCGACTATAGCGGCAAGAGTGATAATCTCATCGAGCGAGTAGTCGGAGGAGTTAATATCCGCCATAATTTCCTCATTGACGCGGCTCTCGAAGTTGCGAAGGAATCTCTTGATTACCGACTCCGCTCCCTCAGGTGCGAAGAATTCGTAGGTGTCGGGGAATAGGTAGCCCTCGAGCTTATACGGTCGGTCGGCGAGAGAGTCGAAGGAGGGGAGGAATGAGAACTGCTCGGAAAAATCCACATTGTTACAGGTGTTTATAAACTCCTCGGCGGAGCATACTCCCTTGTCCTCAAGGCGTTTGGCGAACTGCGCTATGGTCAGCCCCTCCGCGAATGTCACCTTCACGGTGGCAGGTCCGCTCTCTCCGGAATCTACGGAGGAGACATCTCCTCCGCCGTTATCTTTGCAGGCAGAGAGCAAGGCAAGCGAAAGCGCGAGGAGTAAAAACAGTGCGAAAAATCTTTTCATGACATTCTCCTTATATTGATATTAATATCTCTTTCCATAAAATATACCGACATAATTATACACAGTTTTTCACAGTTCTGTCAAACCCTATTTAATTCATAAAAGGTCAACCGATTGTTCATAAATTCCCTACTGACAAAGTGACAAATTATTTTAAAAGGAGGGTGTATAATTCTGTTCACAGACAAATTATGTAAAATAAACATAACGGCGGAGTTTGCGGTCTGCCGTTGACAACATAAATATACTGCGGTTGTTTTGCATAATTTGTTGCACACCGGACAGAAAGGCACGGACGTACATATGAATGACAGACCCATGACACGAACGAATATTGAAAGACAATTCGGACAGATGAAATTTTCCTTTGAGAGGATAAAGGCTCTCGCGCCTAAAGTAGGTGCATTTGTGGGGGGCATTCTCATGGGGAGTGCGAACGTGTTCGGCACTGTGTCCCCGTTCGGAGCGGCGTATGCGGCTGCCGCTCCGAGGGGGTACGCCGCTCTGTCGGTGCTTGGAGCTTTAATCGGCTGCATCTTCTTCGGAATAGGCGGCGGATTTTTAAAGAACGACATCCTTAGAAACTCCGCCGCAGTAGTCGCCGTAGCGGGGATACGCTGGGCGTTGAGCGAACAGCGGAGAATCAGCCGCCATCCTGCGTTTAAGCCCATAGCGGCAATGGCGGGAACAGTACTCACAGGAGCGGTAATCTCCTACTCCATAGGCGCGAAGGTGTCCTACGACCTATTGCTGTATGTCACGGAAGGACTGCTCGCCGCCGCCGGAGCGTACTTCATCTCAAAGGCGTTCGGCTGTTTCGGAAAGGAGCGGAAATACGCCTTGCCTAAGGAGGAGATAACCGCGCTTTTGATAACCGCCTCGATTATGTTTATCTCCATCTGCCGCCTAACTGTGTTCGGCTTTTCGGTAGGTACGGCGGCTGTGCTTTTCGCAATGCTGTGCGCCGCGCGGAAAATGCGTGAGCTTGGCGGCGCGGTGGCGGGCATAACTGCGGGCGCAATCGTTGCAATATCGGGCGGAGATTTTCGGCTGGCGGGTATATGCGCCATAGCTGGGCTTCTTTCGGGAGTATTTTCGCATTTAGGCTCTATAGCAATCTCTGTGAGTGCGCTTTCGGTGTGCGGACTGAGCGCGTTCGCCACAGGGAGCTTCAATATCTACTTCCTCGGCGAAATGCTGTTGGCGGCAGTAGTATTCTCGCTCGTACCGGAGCACAAAATAAACAGCCTTCTCATAAAGACAGGCTTTCACAAGGATAAAGTCACCTCAGGCACTCTCTCAGGGGAGGCGATAGCAAGGCGTATAGAGGACGCCGCCTCCGCACTCCTCGGAGTGTCGGAGACGGTGGAGAAGGTTTCGGGGAAGCTCTCAAAATACAGCGGAGACAACCTCTCTCAGGTTTACAGGCTCGCCACGGAAAAGCTGTGTACGCAGTGCGGAAAATCCGAGCAGTGCTGGAAAATCGCGCGGGACAGCACTCAGGAATCCTTAAACAAAACAGAAGCCGTCCTCCTCGGGAAAGGCGTGCTGACACTCGAGGATTTGCCGGCGGAGTTCAAGAACCGCTGTGTGCGTTCCTGCGACTTGACCGATGAGATAAATCTCTGCTACGCTGACTACTCCGCGCGGCAGGGAGCAAAGCGCAGAATCTCACAGGTGCGTTCGGTGGTGGGCGACCAGTTAGGCGGCGTGAGCATAATGCTCACCGAGCTTGCCGAGGAGATAGCCGCCTCGGAGATATGCGACACGAAGGCGGCAAAGGCAGTTGCGGCGGCAATACACGGCTGCGGCTACACACCCGAGAGCGTTCTGTGCAGTAGGAACAACTGCGGCGGCTTGGAGATTACGGCTAAGATAGGGGATAGGCGGAGCGGCGCGATACCTCGTTCGGAGATAATCTACGAGATGGAGAACGCACTCGATATGCCGCTCTCCGAGCCTGTCATAACAGGCTCAGCCGAATTCACAATAAAGGCTGTGCAATTACCCAATCTTGATATTGAATTCGGCGTGTCACAGCACTGCTGTGACGGAGAGCGGCTCTGCGGGGACTCCTACGAGGCTTTCTTGGACGACGGCGGCTATGCTGTGATGATGATAAGCGACGGCATGGGTACGGGAGGACGCGCCGCCGTAGACTCCGCTATGACCTGCGGGCTGACGGGCAAACTGCTCAGAGCCGGCTTCGGATTCGACGGAGCTATGAGGATAGTCAACTCCTCCCTCCTCGTTAAGTCGGACGACGAGTCGCTCGCTACCGCCGACATAACGAAGATTAACCTCTACACGGGGGAGGCGGACTTGTGCAAGGCGGGAGCGGTTCAGACCTACATCCGAATGGGGAGGAACGTGCGCTGTATTATGCCTGAGACCCTGCCGCTCGGAATACTCAGGGAGGTGGAGTTCGCGAAGGAGCATGAGTATCTTGCCGCGGGAGACATCATCGTGATGATTTCCGACGGGGTGAACCTCGACAAGGAGGTCATAGAACGAACTATCCTTGAGTTTGAGGGAGAGGAGATACGCAAGCTGACGGATGAAATTTTGATGAAAGCGGGCGGCATTGACGAGGAGAATTTCAGTGACGACATGACCGTGCTTGCCGCAAGGCTGGTCAACGGGTAGGCGGGATATGGGGGAGCAGGTGTTGCTCCTACCCCTTGAATTTGATTTCGGAGCATGAGATTATGTATAGGATAATTTGAGGCGGGAATGTGGGCGTGTGCAAAAAGTGCTGTAGTTAAACACTCTTCGAAAGAGGCTTGACTACAGCACTTTCTATTTAGCTGAATTTACCCCGAATCTCGTCGCAGTATTTTCCGAATTCCGTCTGAGTTGGCTTGGGGTAGCCTTTGTTTTCGCCTAAAGCGGCAAAATTCAATATATCCTCAATATCACCAATTATATCTGTAATGCCTGTTTTTTCCTCGTAGGTCGGTTGAAGCTGAACGAGCTTTTCGCTTGAATTAATAGCCTTTCTAAAACTATCTCTTATTCGGGTTGTAAAACCGGTAACGTCACCCGCCTGCATATTGGGAGTATTACACATAGCATTAAGAGATGACGCAAACATCAAAATTGTGTTCAAGTCATTTGCAAAAGAAGCAAATGTGATTTTTCTCTCGTCTAACTCTAAATCTTTTTGCAAATTATCACTTTTTTGCGATGCCTCCTTTAATTTTTCGCTTATTTTTTCTTGCAGATCATCACTTTTTTGTGATGCTTTTTTAAATTTACCCTTTAAATTATCAATGTTTTTTGTTATTTCTTTAGATTCATTCTTCAAATCTTTTTGCAACACATCACTTAGTAGTGTTGTTTCTTTTACTTTACCATTTATTTCATCTAATTTATTTTTCTGTTCGTTTATATGCAAAGCAAATAATCCCGTAATCACAGTAATAATAAAAGTATTTATAAGAGAAACAATTTGAAAATTAGAAGTATCCTTATAATATCCCTGTATAGCTTCAAATCTAATGAGATCGCTGTTTGAAATATTGCTGTTATTAGCTAAATCTAAAACTGTATCTGCTATTCTATTATTTTCAGCAAAGAACTTTATTACACAGAAAACAAAAAGCAAAACCGAAAGTAGCACAACCGAAAATAAAATAACAGAGCTAAACAAATATGTTCTGTTTGTATGTGTGTTTTTTACTTTTCCGTTATTATCCATAAAGAACAGCTTCCTCTCCCATTATTAGTACGATTCAATCCCTTTTTTGATAATATCAGAAGCTAACACTTCTAATAACTTACCGTATCCCTCCGACTTGTGGATAATTGCTCCGCGTTTATCTAACAACGCAAAATATTCCTTTTCATTCTTGTTTGCACGTGGATAATCAATATAATCTCGAAGATCATTAGCGTAATCCGAAAAAATAATGGCTTTTTCCAGTGCGTTTTCATCTTTTGGATATATTCTGTGTATAAGAATTACCCATCCGGTCAAAAGTCCGCCTTCTGTTTTTTGGGCTTCGGTATCTTTAAGACCAAGTGCGGAAACATTTAAATCCAATATATATCTGTCATATTTTTCGCCAGCGTCCATTGCATCAATGATATCACCGCAGGTTCTGCAGTGTTTTACATAATGACCTTCACTTTCTAAGATTTTTTCACCTATTCTTGCTGAATTTGTTCGGTCTTCAAACAGCAAAATATTCATATTAACACCTCAAATATCACTTTGTATGTTGATAATTTTATCATTTCTTCCAAATCAGTTTTGCTTAAATCGGATAACAAAGAGTAAGGATTTACAATTTCATTAATTTTGCCTCCCAGTCTATGCTTTTCTTTTGCTATCTCATCTTTCAATTTTGCATTATCGCCTCTTCTTATGTATTCGTCAATCAATGCTACGTTATAATCAGATATTGGCAAGCAATTATGACGCACTTGTATTTCGAGAATATCCGCAAGTCTTTTGACAACAAACAATCCGACACCGCTGCCTTCAACCATATTTTGAGCATCACTATTTCGATAATAGAGTTGATATGGTTTTTGGTTGCTTTCGATTGCAACGCCATAATCAACTATCGACAAAACCTGCCTTAGATATTGTTGATTCATTGTGCGTCTTTGTATAGAATCGTTATATTGAAGCTTGCAATCCATATGAATTTGCGTTCCGTGATGAGAGTATTTTACAGCGTTATACACAATATTTGAAACAATTTGTTCGAATATTTGTTTATCTTTAAGAATCGATAACGAACCGTTCGGATCGTCAGCACTTATTGGCGGAAATTTAAAACAAATATTTTTTTCACTAAGCTTATGTTTATATAAATTATTCCATTTGTGAAACATATCTTTAAATATTTGAAATCGTTCAAATTCCTCAGGCTTTTTATTAATAGGTTTTATATTTTCATTCGGAGTGGTTAAAATTTTGATATTTTTGGGAACTGCTCTGATCGTCTCCTCAATTCTCTTAAAATCTTCAATGATATCCCATCTTTCTTTCGGTTCTAAATGTAAGAAGGTTCTGGGGTCATTTATATATAACCTACGCAAGCCATCAAATTCAAGCAAGGCATTTGAAAGCTCATGATTAAAAATTCGCAAATTTTGCTCTGTAACAGTTTGAAGCAGGTTGTCCAGCAAATATGAACTGATATATGCTATCTGTGTGGAAAAATACGAAAGCTCGTTAAGTATAGTCTCAATAATATACAAATCGTCCCGAAATAATGTATCTGATTTTTCCTCATAGCTTACAACTACAGCGGTAGAGTGAAGTGGACTGTCATGAACAAGATAATATAATAAATTCATACAATCATCATGTTCAGTGGCAATAATTTCACTTTTTGTTTCATCTAATTCCCAGCCTAAATAATTTCTGATTGTTTTTTTAACAACTATTCTCTCACACAAATTCTCATCAATGTGTATTTTATCATCGTTTAACGGAATTGAACTGTGAAGCGGGTATGAGAATTTTATGTCATCTTCTTTCATTTGAAAAAAAAGGCTTTTTCGAATAAAATCTTGATTATCACTATCAATATTTCCTTTACTGTAAAACGCCACCATCTCAAGCAAACGTGAATTATCAAACTTACTGTGCGGTTTTGCGGCTCCGTACACTTGAATATCCCTAAGATCCAGCTTTTCAACAAGCTTTCCAAGTTCGATTTCCACACGTTTCCAATAAGGTGAAATTCCTACCTTATCATAAATGTTAGGGTTTGTTTCTGATGGATGCACTTTTTTTCCATCTGTCAGTTTGGAATTATCTAACATTACTTTGCGATAAAAGGACGCACTTATCTCTCTTACTACACCCGCAACATAGTTTTTCCTCAATGTTTGCATGGAATTTTGTAATTGTTTAGTTAAGTTTTCCAGTGCTTTTTGCATATCGCTTATAAATAAATCAAATTTATCTTTAGAGTATGGTTCTTTGCGTTCGCTAACCCAGTGACCGACAACCAATGATTTATTATCTATTGTTAATTGCGTTTCCGCGGCGGCGAGATACAGATCTTTACCTTCATACATATCATCAATAAATTTTGCCTTTTTATCGTCGTCATATTTATCTTTATGATGCGAGAAATAAGCATCAAAAATATCAAGCTTACTATCAATAAAGCTTTTTCTTATAGTTTTTGATTTTTCTGGATCATCATCATTTCGCTGTATCTGCCTCCTGAATATTACTCCCAAAACCAAATCTGAAACCACAACTGGAAAAATCATTTCGCGGTAACCCAGTATGGGGCAATAATAGCTGATATAGCCTCCCGGGTTTCCATAATAGCTGATATAGCCTCCGTGCCTTCCATTTCCCCAAGGTGTAAATTCAGGTGCAGGAGCAGCCTCGTTATAGTAAATGGAGTTCTTGTATGTATCATTTTTATATTTTTCGATATTTCGCTTAATTTCTTTTTCTAAATCCCATATATTTATTGGTTTTCCGTCTTCGCCTTTAAACAGTTCTGCATGATCAATATCACATTGCTCGCAATATTCCTTTCCGGCACATATGCGCAATGATTCACAGCAAAAATGAATTGAGCCGGAGGCTGTTTTTGCGTTTATTCTTTGCATATTACCACCTGAGCGGTCATATATGGCATATAAGGAGACCGGATGTTTTACATCAACGCAAAATGATTCTATGCGAGCTTGCAAGTCTCCCGCTGAGATAACGCAATTTATATCATCGCTGCTACGTTCAATCAAATGTGTGGGTTTATCAAATAAGCCCACTCTATCCCCATTTGGCTTTTGTTCGCTCCAAGAAATATCCTTGCGGGCATTTTCAGACAGCATCTCCATAGGGATTCCTCCGTTTTCAACATATTTTCACCTAATTGTACCATATAAAACATCACATTTCAATAAAAATTGTGAATTTTGCCATCATTTTTACAATCTGAGTGAATTGGGGTCATGGCAGTACGGCAAAACTAATCCGCTTCCGGCACAGCCGGAAGCGGATTCATCTCATTATTTCAGTTTTATTGAAACATTACGCAAAGAAATCCCTACTTATGCTCCTGTGTCATCTTATATATGTCATCCTTCACCTTCAGAAGGCATTTGAGCAACACAGGATTAAACTGCCCGCACTCGCCGTTAACTATCATCCTTACGGCGTCGTCGTGGGAGTACGCCGATTTGTACACACGCTCGCTCACAAGCGCGTCATACACATCCGCAATCGCCGTAGCCTGAGCCCAGACGGCGTTCTCGTCCCCCACAAGCCCATCGGGGTAGCCCTTGCCGTCCCAACGCTCGTGGTGATGCCTGCACACATCGTAGCAGTACTTGAAGTACTCGTCCCCCTGCGGATAATCGAGAGTTTTGAGTAGCTCACAGCCGCGTGTTGTGTGAGTTTTCATTATCTCAAATTCCTCCGCAGTCAGCCGCCCGGGTTTGAGGAGAATAACATCGGGAATGGCAATTTTGCCTATATCATGCATAGCCGAGGCACTGACAATAAACTCTATCTGCTCATTTGTAAGCGGGTAGTATTCCCGCGCCGCCTCCAAAATTATCTTCGTCAGCAGGCGTATGCGCTTGATGTGCTGTCCCGACTCGCAGTCGCGGAACTCCACAGCCGTACTCAGCGCGTCAATCACGAACTGATTCGACTGCTTGAGACGCTCCGCCTGCCGCTCGAGTATTTTCACCTGATTCTCAATGCGATGCTCCAGCCCCTTTTTGTAGGCGTACAGATCGACCACGTTGGTAACACGGCGTACTACTATATCTGCGTTAAACGGCTTCGATATCAAATCAGAGGCGCCAAGCTCGTAGCTTACAAGGCTCTTCTTCTCGTCATTTTCCCCGCTGACCACAATGACCGGTACGCGCTGTATGAGCGAGTTGCTGTTCATGTAAACAAGAACCTCGAAGCCGTCCATAACAGGCATAACCAAATCGAGCAAGACGATGGAGATTTTGTCGCCGTACTGTTCGAGCAGGTCAATGGCGACTTTTCCGTTCTCCGCCTCGAGAACTTCATAGTTGTCCTCATGGAGGTCGCGCAGTATGATGCGGTTAATTTCCACATCGTCTACAATGAGCATTTTCTTCTTTTTATTTGGAGTTAGTTTTGAATCCATATTAAAAAACCGCCTTTAGACAAGGTATATTAGGGGGATATATCAATCAATACAACATATAGTTGACCGATCCCGAGAGACCATACATAATACAGTACAACAATTTACCGCACAATTCTTGCACTACACGACAAATAATAGCACATTCTTTTATAAAAGTCAAATTATTATGCTTATTTTTTCAATTTTAAGTAAAAAAAGAGACTAACAACCAATTAACAAACTCTAATTAAAAACCTTAGTTAAAAATTTCACAAGATCAAAAATCAAAATCGTCACTCATCAGTGTGATACTCCCGCCTGAGAGAAGGGGTATGGCACATTTCATCATGCCATACCCCAATATCATTAGCAGTATTACTTCTCTTTGCCCAGAAGCTTTACAAGAACCGCCTTCTGTGCGTGCAGTCGATTTTCCGCTTCCTCGAAAATCTCGGTGGCGTGGGACTCGAACACCCGCGCCGTAATCTCCTCGCCCCTGTGTGCGGGCAGGCAGTGAAGTACCATAGCGTCGGGCTTTGCGTACTTCATAAGCTCCTCGTTTATCTGGAAGCCGGAGAAAGCAATCTTGCGTGCGTTCGCCTCGCTCTCCTGCCCCATGGACGCCCAAACGTCGGTGATAACCACGTCAGCCGCACGCGCCGCGCCTCTCGGGTCGCGGTACATCTCAAAATGTCCTACCTGCGCCGCGAAGTCTATGACCTCCTTGGCGGGGTCGTATCCCTCAGGACAGGCGACAGCCACGTGCATCTTGGATTTAAGACATCCTACAATAAGGGAGTTCATCATATTGTTTCCGTCGCCTATGAACCCTACGCGCAGTCCGTCAAGCCGCCCCTTAAACTCGCGTATGGTCATGAGGTCGGCTAAGACCTGACACGGGTGGGAAAAGTCGGTAAGCCCGTTGATTACGGGAATTGTGCCGTATCTCGCCAAATCCTCGACCTCCTTCTGCTCGAAGGTGCGTATCATAATTCCGTCAAGATAGCGGGAGAGAACACGCGCCGTGTCCTCCACAGGCTCGCCGCGTCCTATCTGAAGGTCGTTGGAGGAGAGGAAAAGTGCGTGTCCTCCAAGCTGATACATTCCCGCCTCGAACGAAACCCTTGTGCGGGTGGAGGACTTCTGGAATATCATGCCGAGAGTTTTCCCCTCAAGGATGGGATGCGCCATGCCGTGTTTATGCTCGTATTTAAGCTGGTCGGCGAGATTGAGTATCTCGTCAATTTCCGCAGTGGTCAAGTCGAGCATTTTGAGTAAATGATTCATATTATCTCAAACCCTTTCTGTATCTGTATCTGTGTACGCCTGCACACCTGTATTTTCTACGCCAATATTTCCGACAAAACAGCAAGCCCCTTCTCAATCTGCTCATCGTCTATCGTAAGCGGAGGAAGCAGTCTCAGCTTCTCCTTCGCCGTCAGGCAGAGGAGCTGCCGTTCCCGCGCCGCCGTGAGTGCCTCACCGGCAGTAATTCCGCTAAGCTCAATGCCTATCATAAGTCCCTTGCCTGTAACCGCAGTAACCTTCCCCATTTTAAGGAGGGAGGAGCGGAATTTTTCCGCCTTACGCCTGATTTCCTCCATAAATTCGGGGGTAAGCCTGTCGAGTACGGTCAACGCGCCGGCACACACAACGGGGTTGCCGCCGAAGGTAGAGCCGTGAGTGCCGGGAGTGAGAACCTCCGCCGCCGCGCCTCTCGCACAGCACACTCCAATAGGCAGACCGCCGCCCAGCCCCTTAGCGAGAGTTACAATATCGGGCTTCACACCGAAATGCTCGCAGGCGATAAACTTCCCTGTCCTGCCCACGCCTGTCTGCACCTCGTCGGCTATGGTGAGTATATCCTTCTCCTTCGCAATGCGGAATATCTCATCGACAAAGTCTTGCTCGAGAGGGACTACTCCGCCCTCTCCCTGAACACACTCGAACATCACGGCGCAAACAGTATCGTCGGCGGCGTCTCTCAGTGCGGCTATGTCGTTCGCGGGAACGAACCTGAAGCCTTCTACAAATGGGAAAAAGTAGTTGTGGAAGGACTCCTGCCCAGTTGCCGAGAGAGTAGCCATAGTTCTGCCATGGAAGGAGTTGACGAGAGTGATTATGTTATGCCGCCCCTTGCCGTACTTGTCGAAGGAGTATTTCCTCGCGATTTTTATCGCGCACTCGTTCGCCTCCGCGCCGCTGTTCCCGAAGAAAACGGCGTTTGTGGAGAGCCGCTCGTTGAGTGCTGCGGCGACCTTCATGGAAACCTCGCTGTAGAAGTAGTTGGAAATGTGCTGTATACGCCCTGCCTGAGCGGCTACGGCGTTCGCCCATTGCTCGTCGGCAAAGCCCAGACTATTAGTGCCTATGCCGCTTCCGAAATCTATGTAGCTGACTCCGTCCGCGTCCTCACACACCGCGCCCTTTCCGCTTGTCAGCGCGACAGGCAGGCGACCGTAGCTGTGCATTACATTTTGGTCATGCTGTTCTATTATTTTCTTTGAGTCCATTTGATAATTGTCCTCCTTTTATAATTACACAAAACTAAAATTTGTTGCCAAAGAGGCAAAGTTTAGGTCAAGCCTTTTCAAAGGCTTGCAGATTCTTAAGACAGCGTCTTAAGTCGCCATCCGCAGATGGCGAAATCCCTTATCGTCAGAAAAACGCAGGAGGGGTAGGAAAAATGTCCCTAAGGACATTTTTCCGTAGGGAACCCTCGTCGGGGGTTCCCTGTGTAGGTCGCCTTGCGACCTACTTATAACCGAAGTCTTACCCAAGCGGCTATATCGTCCTGTAATTTCAACCATATTTTCACACTCAGTGAAACATAGTCCCGAACCCTTCGTCCGTCAGCATTTCTATCAGTATGCTGTGAGGTACTCTGCCGTCAATAATATTGGCGCACTCAACGCCTCTCCTGACCGCTTCTACACAGCAGTCGATTTTCGGAATCATGCCGCCCTTTATTATTCCGCTGCTCTTGAGCCGAGGAACATCACTCACTTTGACATCGTTAATTATCGTGCTTTCATCACTCACATCACGAAGCAGTCCGCGTATGTCGGTCATCATGAGCAGCTTTACCGCGTGGAGCTTTGCCGCTATCTGTGCGGCGGCGAGGTCGGCATTGATGTTGTACACCTCGCCGTTTTCTCCCACCGCGATAGTGCTGATAACGGGTATATACCCGCTCTCTATGGAGTCGGAGATAATCTTTTCGTTGACCTTCGTAATCTCTCCCACAAAGCCTAAATCCTCCTCGGAGGAGAGCTTCTTTGCCACGAGCATATTGTTGTCAAGTCCGCACAGACCGAGTGCGTTCCCTCCAAGCTCGGAGAGGTGCTTGACGAGGCTTTTGTTGACCTTTCCGGCGAGAACCATCTGCACAACGTCTATCGTCTCCTCGTCGGTATACCTAAGCCCGTTGACGAATTTGCTCTCTTTCCCCAGCTTGTCGAGCATATCGTTTATTTCAGGACCACCTCCGTGGACGAGAACTACGTTTATGCCTACCATGTGCAGGAGTACGAGGTCGCTCATGACCGCTTTTTTCAGCTCCTCGTTAATCATAGCGTTGCCGCCGTACTTGACCACTACAATTTTTCCCTCGTACCGCTGTATGTAGGGGAGTGCCTCAATAAGCACCTGCGCCCTTTGTGAGTTGGATATTTCCATAATAAGATTTTCCTTTCGCCGCCGATTATTGCCGGAGTTGTAATAGCTCCCGTAGTAGCCACATCTACCGCAGTAGTCACCGCCGCCATAGCCGCCGTAGTAGCTATATCTACCGTAGTCACCGCCGCAGTAGCCGCCACAGTTACCACCGCCGCAGTCTCCCTAAGTCCTGTAATCGCCGTTTATCTTTACATAGTCGTAGGTGAGGTCACAGCCGAAGGCAGTAGCACTCTCCGTTCCGCTTGCAACGTCAATTTCTATATACACCTCGTCGTCGGAGAGTATCTTCTTAGCCTCATTTTCCGAAAATAGAACCCCCGCGCCGTTTTCGCATACACGGATTTTTCCCGCCTCCGACTGGAAGTCGATGCTCACCTTCTCGGGGTCGAACTGCTCGCCGCTGTAGCCCATAGCACATAGCACACGCCCCCAGTTGGCGTCCGCGCCGAACATAGCCGCCTTGAAGAGGCTTGAGCAGATGACCGATTTCGCGAGATTCTTGGCAGTCTGGGCAAATTTCGCGTTTCGCACATTGCACACGAGGAGCTTAGTAGCACCCTCGCCGTCTCTTGCAATCTCCCTGCAAAGAGCCACGCAGAACTCCTTGAGCATCAATACAAATTTATCGTAGTTGGCGTTAGAGTCGGTGATAACCTTGTTTCCCGCGTGACCGGAAGCCATTATCATGAGCATATCGTTTGTGCTGGTGTCGCCGTCTACGGAGACCATGTTGAAGCTGTCGCCTACTGCCTGCCGCAGTGCCTTTCGGAGATGCTCTCTCGAAATAGCAATATCGGTGGTGATAAAGCACAGCATAGTCGCCATGTTGACGTGAATCATGCCTGAGCCTTTGCACATACCGCCTATACGAACCTTCTTGCCGCCGAGTTCGAACTCCACCGCCATCTCCTTTTCGTAGGTGTCGGTAGTCATAATAGCGCGTGCCGCCTGTGTTCCTCCGTCACGGCTGAGGCTTTCGGCGAGTGCGGGCAGTGCCTTCTCGATTGGCTTTATGGGGAGAACCTGCCCTATCACGCCTGTGGAGGCGACAATTACGTCCTCCGGCTTAATTCTGAGGGCATCCGCCGCCAAATTGCACATCATCTCCGACTTTTCCTTGCCGTCGGCGTTGCAGGTGTTGGCGTTGCCGCTGTTTACTATGATTGCCTGCGCGTAGCCGTCGGCTATGTGCCGCTTGGTTACGTCTATGCACGCGCCTTTGACGAGGTTAGTAGTGTATACTCCCGCCGCCTTGCATATTCCGGAGCAGTGAACGAGCGCGAGGTCGTTCTTCTTTTGCTTTACGGGCGATTCATTTCCCTCCGCCGCGCTGTCGGAGTTTACACTTTGCTTGATTCCGGCATATATTCCCGATGCCGTAAAGCCGAGAGGAGCACATATGCCGCCCTCTATCAGCTTTGCGTCGGGGTTAGTGAACAGGTATTTTTTCATGGTTTATCATATCTCCTTAATGGGGAATATCAACGCTTAATTACAATCTGTTGCCAAGGAGGCAAAGTTTGCCTTTGGGTTCTAATCGAAATTCCGCAAAGCCTTTAGTAGTAAGTAGGTCGCAAGGCGACCTACACAGGGGAACCCCCGACGAGGGTTCCCTACAGAAAATGTCCAGCGGGACATTTTACTACCTTCCTGCGTTTTTCTGACGATAAAAGAGTTTCGCCCTCTGCGGAGGGCGACTTAGGGTGCTCCCCTAAGAACCCGCAAGCCTTTGCAAAGGCTTGACCCAAACTCTAACTCTTTGGCAACAAATTTTAATGTGAGTAAATCAAAACGCGGGAGGAATCAGCTCCAGTCCCGTTGTTTCGGGAATCGAGAGCATAATATTCATGTTCTGCACCGCCTGCCCTGCCGCTCCTTTAATCATGTTGTCAATAGCGGAGCAGAATACAGCAGTATTGGTTCTCTCGTCCACATGGATTGAAATATCGCAGATGTTGGAGTACTTCACATTCCGCACAGCCGCACAAAGTCCGTCAGGGAGTATACGCACAAACGGCTCATCCTTGTACACATGGGCGTAGGCGGCGCGGAGGTGTTCCTTAGTGAACCCCTCCTTGAGCTTTACATAGCAGGTGGAGAGAATCCCCCTGTTTATCGGAAGAAGGTGCGGCACAAATGTCACGGTAATCTTTTCTCCCGCCATTCGGGAGAGCGTCTCCTCAATTTCGGGAGTGTGCCTGTGCTGTGCCACCTTGTACGCGCCGAAATTCTCATTGACGTCCACATAGTGGGAGGTTTGGGTAAGTCCCCTGCCTGCGCCTGTTACGCCGGACTTTGAGTCTATGATTATGCCGCTTGGTTCGATAAAGCCGCCCATGAGTGCGGGGCTGAGTGCGAGTGCGATACTCGTAGGATAACAGCCGGGGTTAGCGAGCAGAACCTTGCCGAGAATCTCTCCTCTGAACAGCTCGGGTATGCCGTAGACAGCCGCGTCGTGCAGACCCTTAAACTTAAATTCACCGCCGTACCACTGCTTGTAGTCCTCCTCGTCGGACAGTCTGAAGTCCGCGCCGAGGTCGATAAAAACGCACTTATTCTGTATGCACTGCGCCGCCAGCTCTTGGCTCATGCCGTGGGGAACTGCCGCGAAAACCACATCCGACTGAGCGATTACCTCCTCATTTGTGAGGCAGGGCAAGTCGCATATCTCGAGGAGGTTCGGGTACACCTCGCTTATCTTCTTTCCCTCAAACGAAACCGAACCGAGAGCGGAAATTTCCGCTAACGGGTGAAGGAGGAGCAGACGCACGAGTTCAACTCCCGCGTAGCCTGTCGCGCCGATTATGCCGATTCTGAATTTTTCCATATTGTTTCCTGCCTTTCGCGGGTGAATATTTAACATACAACTAAAATCTGTTGCCAAGGAGGTGAAGTTCGCGGGTGGCTTTTCAAAGGTTTGCACGGGTCTCATTCTAAATTAAATAGGAAAGCTTTTTCTTGTTTTTGTTTTTTGGCTTCTAATCAAAATTTCGTAAGCCTTTAGTAGTAAGTAGGTCGCAAGGCGACCTACACAGGAAACCCCCGACGAGGGTTTCCTACGTAAAATGTCCAGCGGGACATTTTACTACCTTCCTGCGTTTTTCTGACGATAAAAGAGTTTCGCCCTCTGCGGAGGGCGAGTTAGGACGCCGTCCTAACAACCTGCAAGCCTTTGCAAAGGCTTGACCTAAACTCTAACTCTTTGGCAACAGATTGTAATAATCAGTAAGTCAGTAAGTCAGTCAGCAACTTAGCAAGTCAGCAGTCCCTTGATCCGTGCGATTTCCGCTATCGTATTTTCCGGAGCAGGTCCGCCTGCCGACAGCCGCTCTCCCACACACTTATCGAGATTTATAGCCTCGTATACACCCTCGTCAAACTGCTCGCACAGTGCCTTGTATTCGCTCATAGGCAGACTTTCAAGCGTCTCCCCAAGCTCAATGCACCGCGCCACAAGCTCACCCGTGAACTTGTATGCGTCCCGAAACGGCATCCCCTGCTTGACTAAGTAGTCGGCGCAGTCGGTAGCGTTGATAAACCCCTTCGCCGCCGCGTTTCGCATATTCTCAGTAAGCACGTTCATCGTCTCAATCATGGGAGTAAAAGCAGTTAAGCACATCTTAACCGTGTCAAAGGCGTCAAATATCGCTTCCTTGTCCTCCTGCATATCCTTGTTGTAGGCGAGGGGAAGCCCCTTCATAACGGTGAGCAGTGCAGTCAAGTCACCGAACACCCTGCCGCTCTTACCTCTGACAAGCTCCGCTATGTCGGGATTCTTCTTCTGCGGCATAATCGACGAGCCTGTGGAGAACGCGTCGTCAAGCTCGATAAACTTAAACTCCCACGAACACCACAGTATTATCTCCTCCGAAAATCTCGACAGATGCACCATGACGAGAGACAACGCCGCCGCCAGTTCTACACAGAAATCCCTGTCGCTCACTCCGTCAAGGGAGTTGCGGGAAAAATTGTACATATCGAGAGCCATTGCGGTGTTGAGGCGGTCAATCGGGTAGGTAGTCCCCGCAAGGGCGCATGAGCCGAGAGGAGAAACAGACATCCTCCTCACCGCGTCCTCGATTCGTCCTATGTCGCGAAGGAACATCTGAGCGTAGGCTAAAAGGTGGTGTCCGAAGGTTATCGGCTGTGCCCGCTGTAGGTGAGTATAACCCGGCATTACCGCCGCGCTGTACTGCTCCGCCTTGCCGCACAGAACCGACAGCAGACGCTCCAACAGATTTGTCGTCTCCTCCGCCTGCCGTCTCAGATAGAGGCGTATGTCGAGAGCCACTTGGTCGTTCCTGCTCCGCGCGGTGTGAAGGCGTTTGCCTGTGCCGCCGAGGCGGGAGGTAAGCTCTCCCTCCACGAATGTGTGTATGTCCTCAGCCTTCATATCAATTAAAAGCGTGCCTGCATCTATGTCGGCGAGGATTCCGCGAAGTCCCTCTATTATTTTGTCCGATTCCGTTCTCTCTATTATTCCGCAGTCGCCGAGCATCCGCGCGTGGGCAATACTGCCCTCGATGTCCTCTTTGTACATACGGCTGTCGAACGCGATACTCTGATTAAAATCATCGGTTATTTCAGACAGCTCACTCTGAAAACGTCCCTGCCAAAGCTTCATATAAATTTTCGTCCTTTCGGAATATACTAAATTAACCACAAAACAATCAAGCCTCCACGGGCGAAAACCGCACAAATTCGAGCTTTTCGCCCGTGTTTTCTTGGTGTTTTGTAAGTTAATTAACTACAATTTGTACTGCCGTACCAAAAGCAGTACGGCGGCTGACTTTGCCTCCGCTCGTCCGCCGCCGCATTTCGGTAGCTTAACTGTAACCTGTGTCTACGCCCGATTACTTGCCCTCTTTGAGTGCCTTAACCTTAATGGGAAGCCCGAAGAGGTTGATAAATCCGGCGGAATCATTCTGATTGTACACCTGATCCTCATCGAAGGTGGCTATCTCCTCGTCGTAGAGGGAGAAGGGAGACCGCACGCCGCAGTCGATAATATTACCCTTGTATAATTTCAGACGAACATCGCCTGTCACAGTCTCCTGAGTGGAGTTAGTAAACGCGTCTAACGCCTCGCGCAGAGGAGTGTACCACTGACCGAAGTAGACAAGCTCGGCGTACTTCATGCCGACTAATTGCTTGTAGTGGAAGGTATCTCTGTCAAGGCAGATTTCCTCAAGCTTATTGTGTGCGTGGTAGAGTATAGTTCCGCCCGGAGTTTCGTATACTCCGCGGCTCTTCATTCCTACAAGGCGGTTTTCCACTATGTCGGCAATGCCTATGCCGTTCGCTCCGCCAAGCTCGTTGAGCTTTGCTACAAGCTCGACCGCTCCCAGCTTCTCGCCGTCAATCGCTACAGGCACACCCTTCTCGAAGGAGAGCATAATCTCCGTCGCCTCATCGGGAGCTTTTTCGGGAGATACGCCCATCTCAAGAATCTTGTCGTACATAGGCTCGTTCCACGGATTTTCGAGGTCCATGCCCTCGTGGGAGAGATGCCACAGGTTCTTATCCTTTGAGTAGTTGGTCTCCCTGCTTATTTTCAGCGGGATATTTCTCGCCTCCGCGTAGTCGATTTCGTCCTCACGGCTTTTCAAATCCCATATTCTCCACGGAGCGATAATCTTCATGTTAGGGGCGAAGTGCTTGATTGTCAGCTCAAAACGCACTTGGTCGTTGCCCTTTCCCGTACAGCCGTGGCAGATGGCGTCCGCACCCTCCAGAAGGGCGATTTCCACAATTCTCTTTGCTATAACGGGACGCGCGAAGCTTGTGCCGAGGAGGTATTTGTTTTCGTAGACTGCCCCAGCCTTTAGCGTAGGGAACACAAACTCCTCGATAAACTCCTTGTTTAAATCCTCTATGTAGAGTTTAGACGCGCCTGTTTTGATTGCCTTTTCCTCAAGTCCGTCAAGCTCAGTACCCTGACCTACGTTGCCCGAAACGGCGATAACCTCGCAGTTGTCGTAGTTCTCTTTGAGCCATGGGATGATGATTGATGTGTCCAGTCCGCCCGAGTAGGCAAGGACTACCTTTTTGATTTCGCTCATTATGAAAATACCTCCGTAAAATAATTTATTATAATGATATACATTATACACATAAAATGCATGATTGCAAGTGTTTTATGAATATTTATACATGATTGTAGGTTGTGTACAATTGCCGATGCTGTTTGGCTGTGTTTTGTGACTATATTGCGTAATTTTCATTCAGTATTAGGGTCTGTTGACACAAGTGTACAACGCCCGTCTTTTGGCAAATTTTTGGCTATACTTCGTTAAATTTTCTTACCATAAACCAATTATGCTTTCAAAAATTTGCCTTTATAGTTAATTAACTTAGAAAACAACAAGAAAACACGGGCGAAAAGCCCTGATTTGTCCGGTTTTCGCCCGTGGAGGCTTGATTGTTTTCTTGTTAATTTAGTATATCTATCACAAAAATTTGCTCAAAATCCAAGCATTTTAACTTGTGTCAACAGACCCTATTCATCTGTACCCTGTCTACGCCTTACCCAACTTGCGGCAAGCATAATAGCCCCGAGGAAAAGCACTGCTCCTCCGATTGCATAAATAATGAATTTTATGAATGGAATCCCGAATATTGTATCCACTCGGTCAACCTCTTTTTCGTCGGGGATAAATTTCCCGGGGAGCTTGCCCTCGTTGCGCAACTCAAGCTGATACTCCGCCGATATAAGCTTGTCGTCCTCTGTGTCAATAGGCAGGGAGTTGTCCTCCACCGTGTTGGTTTCCCCGAACGCGGCGTAGAACCCCGCCACGCCGTTTATTGTACCGTAGTACCGCTTGTGAACAATGCCCGAAACATCGGAAAAGACATACAGACAGCTAACATTTGTCACCTCGAGGTAGAAGGTCGGCTTCTCCACTGTCCACGGCAGATACTCCGCGGGGATGAATACTCCGCTCATGTCGGTTGCGGAGACAGGCTCGGTCTGAGCCTCGCTCGCACTGATGCTCACGGGGAAAATCACGGTTATCAGAAGGAGGAGAGCCAAAATTACCGCAGACACTCTCGCAGCAGGAATTGATTTTCTCAATATAATCACCGCCTCTTATTTTTTGCGAATTTAAATGCGGGGCATAGGGGCGAGCAGGGAGGACTACTCCTCCGTCTGCTCATATATCCGCAGTTTTTCTATATAGGGAGCGTCCGCCGAAACGTCGAGAAGCAGTCCTCCCTCGGCGTACTCCTCGGAGAAAATCGTGCCGTTTTCTCGGAGCGAAACGGACAACCCGATTTTGTCAAACGGGAGAAGAAGCCGCGTCCGTATCCTGCGAGTGGGCATAGCGCGGTCGATTTCCGACAGCAGCTCGTCCAGCCCCTCGCCGCTTTCGGCGGAGATTTTCACACCCGGAAGCCCGACTAACTGAGTTTTGTCGGCTATATCTATCTTGTTAAGGACAGTAACCACGGGTTTTCCTCCCGCTGAAAGCTCCTCAATCAAGGCGTTAGTCACGCTGAGCTGATCGGAAATTTCGGGGGAGGAGGCGTCACACAGCAAAATTAAGATATCCGCGTACTGCATCTCCTCCAGCGTTGATTTAAAGGCGTTGACCAGATGGTGGGGGAGGTTTCGGATAAGCCCTACCGTGTCAATTAGCATGACGTGCGAGCCGCTTGGGAGCTGAAGGGAGCGGGCAGTGGTGTCGAGCGTGGCGAACAGCATATTTTCGGCAAGCACTCCCGCGTCGGTCAGCTTGTTGAGGAGTGTGCTTTTGCCCACATTTGTGTAGCCCACTATAGCCGCCGTAACTATTTCGTCCTTCTTTCGCCGCCGTCTTAGTTGTTCGCGGCGCAGACGCACCTCGGCGAGCTGCTCCTTGAGAGTGTCAATTCGCCTTCGTATGTGGCGGCGGTCGGTCTCGAGCTTTGTTTCGCCCGGACCTCTCGTGCCGATTCCCGCACCGAGGCGGCTCATTTCCACGCCCTTACCGGTTAGGCGGGGGAGCATATATTTGAGCTGTGCAAGCTCCACCTGAAGCTTGCCCTCCGCACTCCTCGCGCGTTTGGCGAATATGTCGAGTATGAGCATAGTGCGGTCGATAGTCCTTATGTCGGTTTCACGCTCTATGTTGGTTATCTGGCGGGGAGTAAGCTCCATGTCGAATATAATGAGATTCACGTCGTTGGAGTGCGCAAACTCCTTTAGCTCGGCGAGCCTGCCTGAGCCTATGACCGTAGCTGTCTCTATCGCGCTTCGTTTCTGAGTAATCACGCCTGCAATTTCGGCGTTCGCGGTGTCGGCAAGCTCCCGAAGCTCAGAGAGGGACAGCTCGAAGTCGTCCTGCCCTAAGTCGATAGCCGCAAGCACTGCAATCTGGCGGTACTCGTTGTTTTCGTGTATTTCGTGCATAGTGTGTCCTTTCACTTAAAAAGAGCCGCAGAGGGGAGAACCTCTGCGGCGATGGTCGCTGAAATTTTATATAGTTAATTAACTTAGAAAACTCCCGATAAAAACTTCAAAAATGCTTGAATTATGGGGTGTTTACAGGTTTTATCGATTGAGTTTGGGAGTTAATTTAGTATATTATCGCCGGATGTACAAATAACCGCTTTGACAGATATCAATCAATCATTGACATATCTCCTCATCGCGCTTCCCGCCAGCACATAGCCGAGTAGCATAGCGATAACCGCCATACTCAGATTGAGTATCAGTTCAATAATACTGCCGCTCATTATCGTCATGGCACTACTCGCGGATAAACCGGAGGAGTTCATCTGGAAAAGCAGGGAGAACAAAAATACAAACAGAATATCTACAACAGCCGATACGCCGAGAATCACGCCCGTGGCCTTGCCCTTTGCCCGCAATCCGCCGAACGCGGCGTAGCCCAGCACTGCCAGTACTCCCGACAGGGCGCACAGTCCCGACACAGGGAATGACGCAAGCGCAGTAATTCCGTAGAGTATCACTCCGCCTATTGCTCCTACTCCCGCGCCGAGCAAGCCCTTGCCCATGCTCTCGTCGCCGGTAGACTTGTCCTCCACATAGTCGTTCTCCGCCGGCATATGGCGGGAGGGGAGTTCTCTGCGGCTTTCCATTCCCGCGTACTCGTCGTACTCCTCGTCATACTGAACCCTGCCGGAGGAGAGTGGCTGAGTTCCGTAGTCCTCATCGCCGTAGACCTCACGCTTCTGCTTGCGTTCCTCCGCCTTGCGTTTCTCCTCCGCCTGCCGTCTGTTGTTTTCGGCACTGCAATCGGCACACATAGGCTGAACAATGTTGTTGTAGAAGGCGCGCTTATTCGCCGGAGCAGAGCATACTACGCACACATTAGGTGCTCTGAACCCGTAGTTTCTGTACTGCGTTCCGATAAAATTGAGCATCTCATCCATAAGCCCGTGAGGCATATTCCCCTGTGACTCATCGTAGAAGAGAGCGAGGTAGCCCTCCACATCTCCCACCTGAAGCTCGGAGAGATTCCTGTTTTGAGACAGAACCGCCTCCAGCTCATCGAGGGAGCTGTCCGACTTCGCTGTCAGCATGAAAACTGTGAGCTTGCCGCCGTCTTCCTCACAAATTGAGAAGCCCACGCCGTCGCTTACTCCGTATACCACATCGCCGTCAAGGCGCATACCTCTTTTTTTCTGCCATGCCGTCAAGTGCTGACTTATCATATATACAAAACCTCCATATAAAGATGAAAACAAAGTTCTCACAACAATTCACATAGATAAATTATATATCAAAACGACGTGAAGTCAACATAAATTACAAAATAAAGCATGAACTTTTAATGACGTGTTCGATGTTGGCTGTCAATCGGCGGTGCTGTTCGGTGCGCTCTTCCTTTGCTTACCACTGCCTCCGATACGAAGAATACATATTCAATGCCTTAGGAGTTAAGTGACCCAGCGACAGGTTCTGAAAGTACTCCTCGCCGTCAATTTCCAAAACAATATGTATACGAATATAGTCGCTGTCATAGTAAGCGTATTTAGCGTATTTAGATGCGCTGCCTTTCACTAAGTTCCATTCGAAGGTTTGGAATAAAAGCCCGAGCTTTTGATTTTCAGTGAGAGCCTCAAACTCTTCTTTGTATTGATTGTATATTTTTTCTAAAGCCTCCTTATTGTGGAATTCATTGTCATAACCGTTTGGAAGGATGGCATTCAATATATATATTTCGGAGAGGCTGTCATAATCAGGGAGAGCGAAAACAGTTTCCGCAACGTCCGCTTCAAAGACCCGCCGCGATACAGCTAACCATTCCTCCTGTGACAAATACAGAGTGCGCTTTATGGTTCTTCCGTTTGCCTTAATAGTAACATCGGCAGGATAATCACGCGTACTCAGCAGAGCGTCCTGCTCCGAATCGGCAAACCATTCGTCCTTCGTTTTGCCGTATGAGGTTTCTATTGCTTTCGACAGACGATTTGAGACCAATCGAACCGTTTCAATGTCTTCAAACCTTGTGCTACAAATATTGTCTGAAAAAATTTCATGGCTGCTCAAAAACACATACCCCTCGTAGGCAGGGTCAAGCCCGTCGTACTTTAAATCGGGGTCGTGTTCCCATGCTATAGCGGGAGTAGCAATTCTGTACATATCAAACGACACCCAGTCAATCTCCTCGGGCGAGGGATTGTCAAGGACTATCAGCGCGTTTGCGCCGAATATTGCACCGATAAAGAACGCGTCCGCAATGAAAACGTAAACAATCTGCATAGTTGCCTTCTTAAAGCCGCGAAAGTTGCGCGTCGCCATTAATTCAAAGACGTAGTAGACAATAACGGCGAGGAAGAGAAATACAATGGTCATAATTAAATCATCGCCGTTAAAGAACTCGCGGATTCCCTCTTCGGAGTCAAAATTTTCAGCGATAACAGCACAGCACGGGAGAGTAAACATAAATGCCACCGCCGTCCTTATTATGCGGTAGACGACAGGACTTGCGGGAGTTTCAGCAATCTCGCTTTTCCTCTTCTTGAAAAGATATGTGCCTAAGAAAATAAAGACAATTCCAAGTCCCGCCGTGATTAGTGACTGCGCGGGAGTGAAGTCCAGCTTGATGAGTGAGTATATCAGTTGGTAGGAGTCTAAAAAAGGTATGATTTGCGAAGATTCAGTTATTAAAAAAGAAATATCTACAATGATTTCAACGAAAGCTAACAGAGTAAAAAATGGCAGAAAAGTCATGACGAAAAGCACAGCTACACCCGAAAACAGCCTGCCGGTAATGCTTGCGGCTACGAGAATCAGTCCGGCAACGAGTATTGAAAGTACCGCACACATCAACAAAAAGGTGAAATATTCAGTCCAATCAACCGATACATAGGGGCTGACTGCGAGCACAGCCGCGGAGGGCAAAGCCGACACGGCAATTCCTACTACTGCCCATGTGATGACAGCCGAGGTATAGCTCAGTGCCAGCGCCTCGCGCCTGACGGGTATCGAGTGGTAGAAATCGGAGGTATTCCTTTTGTATAAAAACGAGAAAGCCATAAACGCAAGAACTGGCACAGCGATGTAATACGAAAGAGTAAGAAACGAGAAGTCTGCCGCGTCTACTTTTATGACATTCAGCGCGGTGTCGGACTCCGCTGCCGTGAGGCGAGCCTGCTCCAATATGTCGCCGACCGTTAAGACGGTAAAAATCGCCATTGCCGCCGCATATATAATCCCTGCTACTCTTGTTCTCCTCAGACCGTCGAGGTACATACTTTTGCTCCAAAATCTACTTGCCATTTTCCGCCAACTCCTTTGCGAAAACATCGTCAAAATTATAGCCGAGGGAGTTCATCTCGTAGACAAAGAACTCCTCAAGAGAGAGCGGGAGTATATCGAGCAAAATAGGGGAGAGGGAGTTTAGCTTCTGCACAACCTCTTTTTTATCTCCGCTTACAATGAGGTTTGAAACAGAGCCTTTATTTGTGTAGCTGCGTATGCTTTCAGCTCCGAGGACAGCCTCGATGCTCTCCCTTGAGACCTCCGACGAGAAGGCAATCTGCACCTTGGAGAGCGCGGTTTTCACATCGCTTATGTCCGATTCAAACACTATGCCGCCGTTGTACATAAGCCCTAACTGGTCGCAGGTGTCCTCTAACTCCCTGAGCGAGTGAGTGGTAATAATTGTAGTTGATTTTCTGTCAACCACATCCGCGCATATAATTTTCTTCACGGTGTTTCTGACAATGGGGTCAAGTCCGTCAAAGGTTTCGTCGAAGAAGAGAATCCTCGGCTTTGCCGCGAGGGCGAGAACGGTAGCCGCCTGCCGCTTCATACCCTTAGAGAAGGTGTTTATCGGCTTCTTGAGAGAAAGACCGAACGCCTCCGCCAGCTCGTTTAAACGCCCGTAATCAAAGTTCGGATATGCCGAGGCGTAGAGAGCCGCCATCTGCTTCATGTTAGCTCCCGCGACGAAATAAAGCTCGTCGGGAACATACACCATTTGGGCTTTTACCGCCGTGTTTTCATATGTGCTTTCTCCGTCCACAGTAATTGTGCCGCTGTCGGGCTTGTATACTCCCGCCAAAAGCCGCAGGAAGGTTGATTTACCCGCTCCGTTCGCGCCTACAAGCCCGTAGATACAGCCTTCGTTGATTTTGCAGTTGAGGTTGTTGAGAGCCAATGTGTCGTCGAATTTTTTAGTGAGATTTTCAGCAATAATCATATGTTTTCAAATCCTTTCATTTGTTCCCGCGCGCGTTCGTAGCCTCTTTCGACAGCGGCTACAACATCTTCTTTTTTTACTCCCGCAACGGCAAATTCGTTTGCCATAGTCTCTATGGATTTAATGTTGCTTATTTTTTCTTTCAGCAGTATTTGAACGGCGTCAGGGGAAACGAAGCTCCCTTTTCCTGCCGAGGAGTAGATGATGCCTCGCCTGTCCAAATCGGAATACGCCTTCTGGATTGTGTTCGGGTTTACGGATATATCCAATGAGAGAGATCTCACTGACGGAATGGGTGAATCGGCAGGCAGCGAGCCTGTAAGAATCAGCTTTTCCGTCTGAGAGATAATCTGCTCATAGACCGCCTGTCTCGATTGGTTATCTATAAAAAACATCAGATCACCTCATTTTTCAAGTATTATTCCATGTTGGCTCTGCACATAGAACCAATAGTAGAAGTTATTGCCGTTCTGCGTTGTGTAGTTCAAGTAGAGTGAATGATAAGGCTTTGTGGTGTCAATTTCCGAAAGGTCTTTCGAAATATGTTCGTCTATCTCTTCAAAGACCGCCTTGTCATATTCGGAAATATTGTCGCCCTGATTATAGTAATTAAAATAATCCTTATCGATAAAGAAAGAATAGGATGAAATTTGACCGTTGTAAAGAAGCTTTTTAAAGTTGTTAAACACCTTTTGTTTATCTGCATTTGTTATCTGAGTGTAAACATCATACGCCCTCGGAGTATCCGTGTTGATAGGCATATCATTGCAATAACGCTTCCCATTAATCGAATTATAAAAAATCCGAAGTTTGGGGACAGTCGCTATTTCAGGCGGCAAATTTGATCTTATATAATATTTTCCGTCAAAAGAGTAATTGTAGTAATCGTAAACAGAAGCTTTGTTTGAGCTTTTTCCTTCAACTAAAGAAGAGAGGTAAATTAGCTTGTTGATGTCGGAAAGAGCATCAAAATCTTTGAGGTAATCCTCATAAAGAAGGTTGAGGGTACTGCTGTTGCCAAACATATCATACAAAGCGGATTTGTCAATGACGGAATTTCCCCATAATACAGAGGGAGTATTTTTTAAAATAAGGGTCAATGAATCCTGCTCAATCGCTTTATATTTTGGAAGAGTTAGAAGCTGCTGTCCGGCAAATTCATCCATGATTGTATCTGTCATTGCCAAAAAGTCAGAAAGTGAAAAATTAACAGAACGCCTGATACTGCCTCCCCATTTTAAATGAATAGTCAACTCCGATTTGAAATTGACGATAGGGTCGATTGAAGACGTCATATACATTGGGTCGTCGCTGTTTTTTACCGTTTGCAGCATACGGTTTACTACTATGCTCTTTAGAGCGTCACTGTCAAATTCCACGTTTTCCATGCGGTTTTTGAGTATGGAGTCGTTCTTAATTTCATACAGAGTAAAAAACTCGTCTTGCTCTGTACTGTGATTGACTGCAAACACCACTCTGTCAAACTCCACACTGTCAATGTTCTGCACCGAAGGCGAGAGATTGAGTACCACCACAGAGCCTACGGAAACAGCTATGAGCAGTACATTGGCAGCCAGCAGATAGACAAGCTGCTTAGATGCTTTTTTTATGGTTTTAAAGCCGCGCGAAACTATTATCTCATAGGTGTAGTAGGCAAACATCGCGTATATTAAAGCGGGTAAAAAACTATCTCCATAGCCGCTTGGAGGTGAATAGCTCGGCCAGTAAACCCAACTTAATATTACATACATGACAACCTGACACAGGGGAATTGTAAAAAAGAAGGCAAGAAGGGTTCTCACTACACAGTGCATCTTTGTGTTTAAGGAGGCGGTTCCCGCAAGTTCGCTTTTTCTTTTCGCGAAAAGGAGAGTGCCGATTGCCGTATAGGCAATACCCACAATCGCCATGTAAGCGGATACCTCAAAATCGTGCGGACGTTCTTCCGAAAAAGGAGTTATGAAATTAACGGGAAACAACGAATAATACAGATGATTGAGGCGATAATCGGCAAGGGGAAAAATCTGCTCTATGCCGCCTGTTAAGACGGCGTATTTATCTATTAGCATGAAAACAACATCAATAATTGCTCTGGGAGCTAAAATTATCATAGCCAATACGACAATATTTGAAAATATTGTTCCCGTAAGGCTCTTAGCTATGAGAATCGCCCCCGCGAGATAAATCATCGTTCCTACACACAATGCTGCAAAGGCGAAATACTCCGTGCCGTCAAATAATATGTTCGGGTTAAGCCAAAATACGAGAGAGGAGGGGATAGCCGCGACAAGAATTCCTCCGATTGCCCATGTGAGTACTGCCGCAGTTAGGCTCAGTGCCAAAGCCTCACGCCTCACGGGTATGGAGTGGTAGAAATCGGAGGCACTCCTTTTGTTCAAAAATGCGAAGGCGATAAACGCCAGCACGGGAAGCGCAACATAAAACGATATTTCAAAATAGGAAGCCGCATCCGCATCGGCTTCAACGGTTCGCAGTACGGACAAACCTCGATATCCGTAGGCGTCTGACAGTGTACTCCAAACAACGATCAGTGAGAACACAAGCATTGTGATTGTGTAGATAAGCCCCACCGCTCTTGTCCTCTTCAGTCCCTCACGATACATATTCTTGCTGAAAAAACGAGTTGCCATTTGCTTTCATCTCCTGTTTACGAATTACTAATACTGCTCCGCGTTACAGCAGGTTAGGTGTACCACTTGGGGTAGTACACCTACATAGTATCACTTTGCGATTGTGATGTCAACACATTTTTCTTTTTGAGGATTAATGCCGCTGAAGAGAGCTTTCAAATTTCACCATTTCTTAATTATTCTTTGATTGATTGAGGCTCGCCATAATGATATAATGTGTGGGAGTAGAAAAATACGACAAAAGAGGATGATTTTTGATGATGTTCATTATACCCTTAGTGATGCTTGCCGTAATGACCGCACTTCTCATAAACGCGGGAGTTGTAACCTTCTCGTGGTTAAAGCTGATATTAAAGAAGCTTTCTCCCGCGGTGTTTTACATAATCTACGCCGTTTTAACTGTCGCGACCATCGCGGTGTTTATCGGCGGACGCGCGGTAGTTCTCCCGAATATAATCATAAAGCTCGGCAGCTACGCATTGGGATTTTACATAAATCTCATCCTCATAACGGTTGTAGTGCAGATAGTGCGTCTGCTGCTCAAGCTCGTGAAGGTGAGCGAAAAGATACCTTCCGCCGCATATGCGTATGTAGGAGCGGCAGTTTGCCTGCTCACAGTGGGCTTTACGGTGTACGGCTGGGTCAACGCGAACGTGGTGAGCAAGACTACCTACGAGGTGGAGATTGAGAACGCAGAGCAGCACGGAGAACTGAAAATAGCGATGATCAGCGACGTGCATTTGGGAAATCTTATCGACGAGCGGCACCTCGCAAAGGCGGTAGACGTGATAAACAGCACAAACCCCGATGTCGTCTGTATTTTGGGAGACTTGTTCGACGGCGATTTTTACGCCCTTCGCAATCCCGAAAAAATTGCGGAGCAGTTTCTGCGGATTGAATCGCGCTACGGCGTGTATGTCGCCTTCGGGAATCACGACGCGGGCAGTACATATGAGCAAATGGTTGATTTCTGCAAGTCGGCGGGCATGACCCTGCTCAGGGAGGAGGCAGTCACCGTCGGCGGCGCGTTTACCATAGTAGGACGAGCCGATTCACGCTCCATAGGCAGTGCCGGAATTGCCCGCACTTCCGCAGAGGCGGTGCTGTCCTCTGTTGACAGCTCCCTTCCCGTTATAGTGATGGATCACCAGCCGACCAACATCCGCGAATACGGCGAGGAGGCGGATTTGATTCTCTGCGGTCACACGCACAAGGGGCAGATTATCCCCATTAATTTTATCACCAATCTCATAGGAGACGTGGACTACGGCTACTACAAAAACCCCGCTACAGGAACTCAGACCATTGTCTCCTCGGGAGTAGGCATATGGGGTCCTATCATGAGGACGAGCGGTCACTGCGAGGTAGCGGAGATTACGGTGAGGTATTAATATTAGTATTAGTATATTAGGTGGCGTTGTACACTTGCGTCAACACCATCCAAAACAAAGGAGAGAGTAAAATGAGTTACACGGCAAACAGCGGCAGATACGATGGCATGACCTACAGGAGAAGCGGGAAGAGCGGCTTAAAGCTGCCTGTGGTTTCACTCGGGTTCTGGCACAATTTCGGAGAGGACGCGGATTTTGAGGTATGCACAGACATAGTCACCTCCGCATTTGATTTGGGGGTTACACACTTCGACCTCGCGAACAACTACGGTCCTCCTCACGGCTCGGCGGAGGAGACATTCGGCAAAATATACAAGAACAACCTCGTGCCGTATCGCGACGAGATTATTATCTCCACAAAAGCGGGCTACGGTATGTGGGAAGGTCCTTACGGGGATTTCGGCTCGAAGAAGTATCTCACCTCCAGCCTCGACCAAAGTCTCAGGAGAATGGGGCTTGAGTATGTGGATATTTTCTACCACCACCGCCCCGACCCCGAAACTCCCGTGGAGGAGACGATGGACGCACTCGCCCACGCGGTTCGTCAGGGAAAGGCTCTCTATGTCGGCTTATCTAACTACTCAGCGGAGCAGGCGGAGAAGGCGGTAGAGGTGCTTCGTTCTATGGGCGTGCGTTGCCTTATCCACCAGCATAAGTACTCCATGATGACAAGAACCCCCGAGGACGGCTTGCTCGACGTGCTGGAGGAAAACGGCGTGGGCGCGATTGCCTACTCTCCTCTCGAGCAGGGTATATTGACCAACAAGTACATAAACGGAATCCCGAAGGATTCGAGAATAGCGTCGAGCAGTATTTTCCTCACCGAATCGTCGCTCACAGAGGCTAAAATGAAGGCGGTCACAGCACTCAACGAGCTTGCGCAGTCGAGAAATCAGACACTGGCACAGCTTGCTCTCTCATGGGTTTTGAGGGAGGAGAGAAGCACATCGGTCATAATCGGTGCGAGAACAGTCGCTCAGATGAAGGACTGCGTAGGCGCGGCGGACAATCTCACTTTCACCTCGGACGAGCTTTCTCTGATAGACGGGATTTTAGCCTCCTGCCGCGAGAGTAGGTAGAAGTGTTTGCGCGTATTTTAAAGAGGCAGGACTGCCCCGCCAAAAGCGAGATAGCAGAACGACTGCTCGGCGTTATCTTTAGTCTGAAGGACGCGCCGATAAGCGAAATTGCCGAAAAAGCAGGCGTTGGCAGGACTACGGCGGCAAAGCTGCTCTCCTACTTCACAGAGCGGGGAGTTGTCGTAAAAGCAGGCAAGGGAAGCTCCACATATGAGGGAGGGAAACGCCCTGAGCTTTACTCCCCAAACTTTAACTGCGGGTATATTATGTCCGTGCTGATAGAGCGGGAAGCCCTTCGCATTGTGATGTACAATCTCGGAGGAGATGCGGTTGATGTGTGCAAAATCGCCTGTGAAGCGGGATGTTCGGTGAGCAGTATTGCCGAGAACATCTTCTTTTCGGCGAATCTGATCTGCGAGAAGAACGAGATAGACCGAAGCTCCATTCTCTCGATACAGATGATATACGACATTCTCCCTGATTTAAAAATCGACAAAAGGGTGTTAGGCGAGCTGATTTGCGAAAAATTCGGAGGAGATATATCCCTCGATTTTTACAGCAGTTCTAAGGCACACGCCGCCGCACACTCCTCCCTGCTTTCTCCGTTCGGCAAAGTGCTTGTCATCGACCTATGCGCCGACGGCTGTGTCGCTGAGTACCAACTCGGCGCAGTAGGCGAGAGCGGCGCAGTCGGTTCGGGTAACGCAGTCGATTCTTCGTTCTCACTCGGTGCTGACTGCACTTTCAGGGCAATCGACTGGCGCGGCTATCTGCTCCTTCTTGAAGATGGGGGAGTGAGTATCACATTAGGAGAACTCCTCCGGCAAAAAGAGCAGGAGTATTCGCAGTGCGACCCGCGCTTTTGGCAGGAGACAGCTCCCCATCTCGCTGTCTGCATACATAACATCAGCAGGATTTGCGGTGCGGGAGCGGCGATGATTTTGGTTGACAGCGAGGATGTAGCTCCTGCGCTGTCGGAGCTACTGACGGACGCCTGCTCCTCCTTCGCGAAAGACGGCGGAGAGAGCGTGAAGATATTTCTTCGCCGCAGGAACTTCGGCGACGATATGCAGCGGAGTATCATTCTCTCGAATGACGCTATGCGTCATTGAGCTTGACTTGTGCAAAAAGCACCTTCTGAATTGACACCGAGTGTCAATTCAGAAGGTGCTTCACGTTGTCCGCAAGAACAACACTTCACGCCATAAAATTATATTTCATGATACTTCACATCACTCAATGCGCGATACTTTACTCCCGCATAAATCACCCAGCAGAGGGAGATTGCCGCCGCCGCCGCGTACAGCGCAGTCCACTCCATGAACAGACGAAGCCCGTAGAAGGGAACGGCGGAGAACATTCCGAAAAACGCGGCGATAAATCCTCCCGCAGTAAAGAGCCGCGAGTAAAGCCCAATCAGAGCCGACAGAAAGCTGATAACGCTCAGAACAAACGAAGTCTTTATGAGCGGCTTGTATTTGCGGGAGATAAAAGAAAACAGCGCGAAAAATACAATGTAGAAGGCAGTGACAGCGAAATGTTCGCCTCCCGCCCTGCCGCCGTCCCACGCGCCGCCCATATTAAGCTCGAGGCAGGCGAGAAGCACGGCGAGGGAGATGATGATTCCCAGTATGCTTGTGCGCGCGTGACGGAAGATTTTCCCGCTCTCGAAGCGGGGAGTAGGCAAGTCTCCGCCGATAGCCGCACTCATCTCCTCGTGCAGCTTCCCGCACCGCTCACAGCCTTGCAGGTGTTCACTCACAATCAGCGCGGTCTCCTCACTGCAAGCCTTGTCGATATAGAGCGGCAGTAAATCTGAAACTACACAGCATTTTATCTCATGGGTAGCGTTGTTAGTGTTATTCATGTGTCTTTCTCCTCCATGCTTGAAATTATCATTGCCTTTGCCCGATAGTAGGTAACTCTCGCCCAGCTGTCACTCTTTCCGAACAGCTTGCTTATCTCCGTGAGCGATACGCCGCCGAGTGCGTGCAGGGTGAATACCTCCTTGTACGGCTCACCGAGGAGGTGCAGGCGGCGGAGTATTCGCTGTGCGTCCTCCTTATCGGAAAGCCGCTCCTCAATGTCCTCCCCGCAGTCGGCAAGGGAGGCGTTTTCGTCAAGCGGCACGGTTCTCCTGCTTTTCTTCTGCCACTCGAAGTAGAGGTTTTTGGCTATCTGGCAGAGCCAAGTCGAGAGCTTGCTCTCTTTTCTGAATGAGCCGATATTCATTATCGCGCGGAGCATAGTCTCCTGCGTAAGCTCCTCCGCCAAGTCCTCATCGCGGCAGAGTGAAAGCAGGAAATAATATACGCGCTTGCCGTACTGCTCGTATATTTTCTCGAAGTCACTCACCTGTTTCACCTCCCTTTCGCAAATAAGATTGAGCAGATTGCAAATCGTTACAACATCATTCAAATATGCCTAAAACCGTCACATTATGAGCGGGACAATCGCACGGCATTGACATTTATTTCATCAGTTGGTATAATATCTCCCAAGCTGGTATATTATAGTATTTATCGGTTGAAAGGGGAAAAAAACAAAATGACAACTGAGTCGGACACTGCCTATCCTAAACGAAGATGGCTCACGCACCTTCCATATTCAAGAGAAGAGGAGCGTGAGTTTGTATGAGCGGGATTGTAAGTCTGATAGTTCTGTTATTATTGACACTGCTCAACGCGTTTTTCGCTATGAGTGAGATTGCGATAATAACCCTCAACGACGCTAAAATTGAGCGAATGGCAGGAGGCGGACACAAGGGAGCGATGAAAATCGAGCTTCTCACCGCCAACTCCAGCAGCTTTCTTGCGACCATTCAGGTCGGAGTTACATTTGCGGGTTTTCTGTCCTCCGCTTCGGCGGCGACATCATTCGCAGGTGATTTCGGTGCGCTTCTCTCAAAGCTCAGCTTCATGAGCGACGCGGCTGCAAAGACTGCTGCAACTGTTATTATAACGCTGCTCCTCGCGTTTTTCAATCTAGTTTTCGGCGAGCTTGTCCCGAAGAAGATAGGTATGCAGAAGGCGGAGTCCATCTCCTTCGCGGTGGGAGGCACGCTGCTCTTCATCAAACGCGCATTCACTCCGTTTGTGTGGCTTCTCACCGTGTCCACCAACGGCATATCCCGCCTCATAGGGATAGACCCGAACAAGGAGGAGTCGACCGTCACGGAGGAGGAAATTCTCATGATGGTTGACGTAGGCGGTCAGAAGGGCGTTATCGAGCAGTCGGAACGCGAGATGATTGAGAATATCTTCGAGTTTGACGACACTACCGCAAGCGAAATAATGTCCCACAGAACCGAGATTGTAGGAGTGGAAAACACCGACGACATAATGACTATCACTCAATCGGCAATAGAGACGGGCTATTCGCGTATCCCTGTTTACGAGGGCGATATAGATACTATTGTCGGCATAATTTATGTGAAGGACCTTCTGAAATATGTCGGAACTACCGACATTGACGACATATCCATAGGCGACTTGATGAGAGAACCGTACTACATCCCCGAGGGGAAGAAGCTGTCCTCCCTCTTTTCCGAGATGACGGCGAAGAAAATCCAGATGGCGGTCGTAGTAGACGAGTACGGCGGCACGGCGGGCGTGGTCACTATGGAGGACTTAATCGAGTCGATTTTCGGCAGTATACAGGACGAATACGACAACGAGGAGGAGGAAATCTCGCAGGTGAGTGACAACTGCTTCACAGTTGACGGCGCGACCTCTGTAGACGAGGTGTCCGAGCTTATAGGCGAGCAGATTCCCGACGGCGACTATGACACAGTGGCGGGGTATATCGTCAGCGTGATAGGGCGGATTCCCGCGCGCGGCGACAGACCGTCTGTAAACGTAGGCAAGTCCACCCTGACAGTCGAGCTTGTGGAGGACAGAAGAATCTCCAAGGTGCTTGTAGTCAAGGGCGGTGCTGATACTAATATATAAGGCAACACCGCACAAAGCTCGGCGAGTATCCTTGCAATTATACTCGCCGCCGGTTGTGCGGTGTCGCCCTACAGAAAGGAGGGCAGAAGGAAGTACACACTAAACCCATCGGCGGTCAGTTCGCAAAATCCTGACCATAAAAAAATACTACGGAGGAATTAAAATTGAAAAGAGAAAAAAACGGTTTGCGTTCACACCAGTTGACGGAGGTAGGACTGATAGCGGCTATTTACGCCGTTGTGACCATCGCCATCGCGCCTTTAGGCTACGGACCGGTGCAGTTTCGGGCGACGGAGGCTCTGACACTCCTGCCTATGCTCACTCCCATGGGAGTGTACGGAGTGACGCTGGGATGCGCCATATCCAATGCGGCGGGTGTCGCTATGGGGCAGACAGTACTCCCCGATGTGATTATCGGCACAGCCGCCACACTGATAGCGGCTGTAATCACGCGGATTTTCAGAAACAAAACACGCGTATTTTCGGTTTCGGTAGTGTCACTCCTCGCGCCTGTGCTGGTCAACGCGGTCATGGTAGGCGCGGAGCTGTCCTACTTCTTTTCGGCAGACACGTTCTGGGAGTGCGCCTTGTCTGTGGGAGCAGGGGAGCTGGCGGTAGTGTGCCTTCTGGGAATACCGCTCCTACTGACACTCAGGAGAACCAAGCTGTTTGATATGTATAAGTAATACTGTTCCACACTTACTTGAAATGACGGGAGGGAGAATCATGCCTGCAATGGCGGAGAAGAAAATCAAAGTGCATACAAGATACGGAAAACATGACGGTACGGGAAAACCGTATGTTTTCCTCAGCCACAGGAAGGTTGATAACAGCTTTATCGACCGCGTCGAGGGCGACCTTCTGCGTGCCTTCGACTGCGGAGTTTGGTGCGACCGCGACAGCATAGGTTTCGACAAATGGGATACCGAAATCGACCGCGCAGTAAGAGCGGCGAATCTGATGGTACTTATTGTCACAAACAACACATTTGAGATGGGTTGCTATGTGGTAGAGCGTGAGATCCCTCTCGCGCAGGGGAAAATAGACATCAACGGCAATCACATACCCGAGGGACAGCGGCATCCTGTTCCGATTCTGCCCATAGTTGTTGAGCAGTTGACGCCGGAAACCGAGCAGCAAATGAACGACAATTTAAATAGAATAAATCCTTTAAGGACTGACAGCGAGCGGTATATGCAGGATTTGAAGAAGTGGCTCGACGATATTCTGATGAGCAAAACCGATGAGGATAATATCAGGCTTGCCGTAAAGAAGTTTGAATCGGGCGACAAGCTTTCAATTGATGAGGGGTATTATCTGGGGCTTGGTTACTTAAACGGACTTTCGGGAGTTATAGAGAAAGACGAAAAAGTGGGCGCGGACAAAATAATAGGCGCGGCATATTCCGGCTTCTCCGCCGCGCAGTTAAAAGCGGGGAATATGTTCTACTACGGCGACGGAGTTGAACAGGACTATAAAAGAGCGGCTGAATTATACGAAAAAGCGGCATTGAAAGATTCCGCTGTAATGTGCAATTTGGGCTGGCTATACGAAAAAGGCGAGGGTGTCCGGCAGGATTACGGAAAGGCGATAGTCTTTTATGCGAAAGCGGCGGAACTGGGAAATGCCAAAGCAATGTATAATTTAGGCTTGTTATATGACAATGGCGAATGTGTCCGGCAGGACTATCAAATAGCGGCTGAATGGTATTCAAAATCAGCGGCATTGGGAAATTCCGACGCAATGAGAAATTTGGGTGCGTTATATTACAACGGTCAAGGTGTATCACAGGACCATCAAAAAGCTGCTGACTGGTGGAGAAAAGCGGCGGAATTGGGAAATTCCAACGCGATGAATAGTTTTGGAGTGTTATATTATAATGGTCAAGGTGTGCCGCAGGATTATGAAAAAGCTACTGAATGGTGGAGAAAAGCTGCGGCACTGGGGAATTTCTCCGCAATGAATCACTTGGGCTATTCATACAAGTATGGTAAAGGTGTACCGCAGGATTATGGAAAAGCGATAGAATGGTATAAAAAAGCTGCGGCATTGGGAAATTCCTCTGCAATGAATAATTTGGGCTATTCATATAAGCATGGTCAAGGTGTACCGCAGGATTATGGAAAAGCGATAGAATGGTATGAAAAAGCGGCGGCATTGGGAAATTCCTCCGCAAAGGAACAATTGAAAAAAATGAGGGGATAACAAAACCAATCGCTGTAGCTCCTCCCGCTCCTCTCTGATACAGTAGCTCTACATACGGCAAAATCCTCCAATCACAAATTTTGTGATTGGAGGATTTTTTTGCGAAATACAGCTCGTTTTTTGCCGATAAGCGGCATTTTCCTCCTTTCTCCCTGTAACAATCCCTCCTCCTAAAGCATATTGTGTAGTTGAAGAAACACACCGCAGGAGGGTGATACAATGAAGCTTCATACTCTGACCGACGCGACATTCGGTGAATTTGCAGAGCAAAACAATTGTCTTGTCTTTTTCTATGCCGACTGGTGTCCCCTCTGCGCGGCTGCGAGAGAAACCCTCGAACATCTGCCAAAGGAGCGGAAGGCGGATTGGGAGGCGGCAAAGGTGAAGTTGGCGGAGCTGAATTTGGAACACAATTTCAGGACGGCTGATTTCTACGGCATTAATTCTGTTCCTACTGTCGCAGCCTTTGTCAATGGCATTCCCGTGGAGGGGAAACGCGGCTTGCAAACGGCAGAGGAGTACTCGGAGCTGCTCCGGATTTTTTCGGCGGATGCTAATAATATTTAATATTTAGGAGGAATTATGGCTACTGTAAGTTTATGTATGATTGTGAAAAATGAGGGCGGAAATATAGCAGATTGCCTTGACTGTGCCAAAAAAATCGTGGACGAAATAATTATCGTGGACACCGGCTCGACCGACGACACAAAGGAGATTGCAAAGCGGTACACAGACAAAATCTACGATTTCGAGTGGTGTGATGACTTTGCGGCGGCGAGGAATTACTCCTACAGCTTCGCGACGCAGGACTACATAATGTGGCTCGACGCCGACGACATTATCGACGACGAGAACATCGCGAAATTCATCGAGTATAAGGATAAAATCACAGACGATGACGTAATAATGATGCGGTACGCAACACAGACAAACGATAGGGGAGAGTACACGTTCTCTTTTTTTAGAGAACGTATGTCAAAGCGAGTGAACAACTATCGCTGGCATGAGCCTGTCCACGAGTATCTTGAAAAGAGCGGAAAAATAGTACAGGCGGACATTGTTATTAAGCACAACAAGCATACGAGGAGCTACAGTGACCGCAATATGAAAATATACGAAAAACAGATTGAGGAGGGCAAAACCCTCTCCACGCGCGGGCTTTACTACTACGCGCGTGAGCTTTACTCCTTCAGACGTTATAAGGCGTCGCTCGATATGTATCTCGATTTTTTCTCACGCAAGGACGGCTGGGTAGAGGATAGGATAAGTGCTTGTGAAGGCATGGCTGACTGCTGCTCTTCCTTAGGAGATGACAAGAAAGCTCTTGTGACGTTGTTCCAAAGCTTCTTATATGATACACCGAGAGCGGAAATATGCTGCAAGATAGGATATATCTATAAGAAACAAAACGACTGGAAAAAGGCGTTATATTGGTTCAAATCGGTTCTTGCGTTGGAAAAGCCGAAAACATGGGGTTTCATACGCGCCGAGTTTTGGGATTATATCCCCTTGGCGGAGTGCGTAGTTTGCTGCGACAAGCTTGGCGACATCGACAAAGCTGAGGAGTATAACGAGAAGGTCGCCGAGCTGCGTCCCGATTCGGCTTCTGTGGAGTATAATAGGCAATATTTCAGAAAAAAGAGGGCACAGCAATGATAAATAATGGAAGATACAATGACTGCCCGACGGTATCTGACGGTTGTTCGCGAAGGGTAGTTTGTGCCACGGGAGCTACGGGAGCTACAGGAGCTACAGGAGCTACAGGAGCAAGAGGAGCGCAGGGTATGCGCGGACTGCGCGGAGCTACAGGAGCAACCGGCGCGGCAGGAGCTACAGGCGAACAGGGTATGCAGGGCATTCAGGGCATTCAAGGAGAGCAGGGCGTTGAAGGTGTGCAGGGCATACAAGGCAACACAGGTGCGGCAGGTGAAAGAGGAGCTACAGGTGCTGCGGGCGAAAGAGGTGCAACAGGAGCAACCGGCGCGACAGGCGAACAGGGTATTCAGGGTATACAAGGCATTCAGGGAGAGCAGGGCGTTGAAGGAGTGCAGGGCATACAGGGCAACACAGGTGCTACAGGAGAAAGAGGAGCTACGGGTGCTGCGGGCGAAAGAGGCGCAACAGGCGCGATGGGTGCGACAGGCGAACAGGGCATTCAAGGTGGGCAGGGTATTCAGGGCGTGCAGGGAGTCGAAGGTGTGCAGGGTATACAGGGCAACACAGGCGCGACAGGAGAAAGAGGAGCTACGGGTGCTACAGGCGAAAGAGGTGCAACAGGAGAACAAGGAGAGCAGGGAATACAGGGTATTCAAGGTATTCAAGGCGAGGCAGGCGCGGACGGAGCAGGGCTTAATATACTCGACTCATATGAAAATTATGATGACTTTATAAATGCACACCCAACAGGCAACGCGGGGGATGCCTATCTTGTTGAAGGTTCGCTTTATGTCTGGAACAGTTCACTGTCGCAGTGGGAAAACGTCGGATATATAAGAGGTCCGCAGGGTATTCAGGGTGTTCAAGGCATTCAGGGCGAAAGAGGAGCTACAGGCGCGGCAGGAGAACCCGGAGCAACCGGCGCGACAGGAACTCCCGGTGCTACAGGCGCGACAGGGGCGCAGGGCGTTCAAGGTATACAAGGCGTTCAGGGGGCAACAGGCTTGCAAGGCGAGCAGGGGGTTAAAGGCGACAACGGTGCTACAGGAGCTACAGGCGCGGCAGGCTTGCAGGGAGAAGCAGGTGCAACAGGTGCTACAGGCGCGACAGGAGAGCAGGGTGTTCAAGGCATACAAGGTGTTCAGGGTGCAACAGGACCGCAGGGGGAGCAGGGTATTAAAGGCGACAACGGTGCTACAGGAGCTACAGGGGCTACGGGTGCTACAGGTGTAGGCGCAACAGGTGCTACAGGCGCGACAGGGGAGCAGGGCATTCAAGGTATACAAGGCGTTAAAGGTGCAACAGGACCGCAGGGGGAGCAGGGTATTAAAGGCGACAACGGTGCTACAGGAGCTACAGGTGCAACGGGTGCGACAGGAGCTACAGGAGCGACAGGAGTTTGCGATTGTTCGGATTTGGAAAACAGGATTTCGGCACTTGAAACGGCGGTGACGGACTTAACAATCCGAACTGAGCGTTTGGAGAGCTTTGTATATCTTTCGGATATACAGACTATGCTGTCGCAGACACCGGCACTGTCGGGGACAGGAGCATCGGTTATATCCTCGGGGTATACCTATAATTTCTGGGATCAAGGTCAGCTTGACCACACTCAGACACTATCTAACGGTCAAACCTATTATATCATGACAAGCGACCAGTATCCTGAACTTAAGCAGTATCAAGGTTCGCCGTCAATCGGCTCTTTATGGATTGTAGAGCCGGACGGCGACACCTACCAACTGCCGCTTATGTTTGATTCGACAGGGATTTATTTTACTCCGAGCAATAATATGTCCAACTTGCCCGCAGGTACTGTTTTTAAATTTACTCACGCGCTCATTCTTACGCCGCCCGAAGAAACTACGACGCGTAGATTTAATAGCTCCACCGTGGGAGACGGCAAAAGTGCCTGTAACATTATTCGGTAAATTCGCATATGATACATCGAGAGCAGAAATATGTTGTAAGATAGGATATATCTACAAGAAACAAAACAATCAAAAACCTTATGCTCTTAGTTTAGAAAAACCTAAAACATGGGGTTTCAGCAAAAGAAAAGGAGGACACAGCAATGATAAATAACAGAAGAAACAATTGCTATAACACAGAATGTAATGATTGTTCGCAGAGCGTAGTTTGTGTCACGGGTCCCACAGGACCTACAGGTGCGACAGGAGCAGAGGGAGCGGTAGGAGCGAGAGGCCCGCAGGGTATGCGCGGTCTGCGCGGAGCTACAGGTGCGACAGGCGCAACAGGAGCGACAGGAGCTGCAGGACCGAGAGGTGCAACAGGCGCAACAGGTGCGACAGGCGTAGGCGTTACAGGTGCAACCGGTGCGACAGGACCTATGGGACCGACAGGCCCGAATACAGGAGTAACAGGTCCTACAGGACCGAGAGGCGCAACAGGAGCAACCGGAGCTACAGGACTACAGGGAATTCAGGGACTCCAAGGACTCCAAGGAATCCAAGGACCTACAGGAGCTACAGGCGCAACAGGTGCAACCGGAGCAACAGGACCTGCCGGCACAGGAGCAACCGGAGCTACAGGTGAAGCAGGCGCAACAGGGGCTACAGGTCCTACAGGTGAAGCAGGAGCAACGGGAGCAACAGGTCCTACAGGTCCTACAGGTGAAGCAGGAGCAACGGGCGCAACAGGTGAAGCAGGAGCAACGGGAGCAACAGGTGAAGCAGGAGCAACGGGTGCAACAGGCGAAGCAGGTGAAGCAGGTGCAACCGGAGCAACAGGTGAAACGGGAGCAACAGGCCCCACAGGACCCACAGGACCCACAGGACCCACAGGACCGGAAGCTCAGGTTACTCCGGCGGCTGATGTCGCGGATATAGCCGACCCATCCTCCGCAACCTCCGAGGAAATTGCAACAAACTTAAATGCTATACTCTCCGCGCTCAGAGCAGCAGGACTTATGTCATAAAAACAAGTGACTTAGAGGGAAATAAGTTATAGGTAATGATTACAGCATAACAGGCGCGGCATATACCGAACCTGTTATGCTGTAAATATAATAGATAACACCTTTTTGAAACAATAAGGAGGATACAGCTATGATAAATAACAGAAAGCCTAATTGCCACAATATCGAAGCTAACGATTGTTCGCATAGAGTAGTTTGTGTCACAGGTGCGACAGGAGCTACAGGAGCAGAGGGAGCAGAGGGGGCAGTAGGCGCAAGAGGACCGCAGGGTATGCGCGGTCTTCGCGGAGCAACAGGGGCAACGGGTGCTATGGGTGCTACCGGAGCAACGGGAGCTACAGGACCATCAGTGCTTGAAGATGCACAGGAGTACACTCCCGGCAAAACAGATTATCCTACAGGTACGGTAGTGCTGTATAATGGTCAGCCCTACCTCGTAACTTCTTCTCCCCAGACGGGAGAACCCGGTCAGGACGCGGCATTTACTCCATTTAACATCACCGGAGGTGGCGCAGGAGCAACTGGAGCTACCGGAGCAACGGGCGCGACAGGAGCAACAGGCGCGACAGGAGCGGCAGGCGAGCAGGGCATTCAAGGTGAACAGGGCATTCAGGGAGTGCAGGGAGTCGAAGGCGTGCAGGGCATACAGGGAAACACAGGTGAAACAGGCGCAACAGGAGCTACGGGAGAAACCGGTGCAACTGGGGCTACAGGTGAAATAGGCGCAACAGGAGCAACAGGAGCAACAGGCGAAATCGGTGCTACGGGTGAAACTGGGGCAACAGGAGCTACAGGCGAAACGGGTGCAACAGGAGCAACAGGTGAAATAGGCGCAACAGGAGCTACAGGTGAAATCGGTGCAACCGGTGCTACGGGCGAAACTGGTGCTACGGGTGCTACAGGTGCTACAGGTGCTACAGGACCCACAGGTCCAACAGGCAGCGTGCCCGCATACGGCGGACTTTATAACAGTAATCCCGAAAACTACACTATGCTTCTTGGCAGCGGTCAGACTGTCGAACTGCCGGAAACCATGCCGAACAATGAAACCACTTATAGTCCCACAGATTCCATCACAGTAGATGAAGCCGGCGATTATCAATTATGCTATACTATGGATGCCAGCGCGAGTCTTGCCACGAGCGTTACCGTAGCAGCACGCCAAAACGGCAGCACGATTGACGCCACTTCACAGACGAAGTCGCTGAGTTTGTCAGGCGATACAGCATTCGGCACTTGTACAATTGTAACTCTCGCTGCCGGAGATGTGGTTGATCTCTATATCTCCTCAGGTTTGGCGGCTACGGTTACGGCGAACAATGCTGATTTGCGCTTGGTAAAGCTGAGCTAATCAAGAAACGCAATCAGAAGGGCGTTTGACGCTCCTTCGGCGTACACTGAATTAACCCTCAAACAATCAAGTCTCCACAGACGAAAAGCGCACAAGTCAAAGCTTTTTCGCTCGCGGAGGCTTGTTGTTTTCTTAATTATTGCTTCGATAATAATTAACTATAGTATCAATCATTTTCACAAAGCTCGTTTATCTGCTTTGCAAAATCCTTGAACTTTTGCGGCTCGTCGAGGTAAATATCGCTGTAATGAACAGGCTTGCCGAAAAGGAGCTTTGCCGCGCCTTTGAGCCTGCCCCAAAATGTTGCGTTGTTGTGGTCATATCGGGAATCCTGCACGGAGATGTTGTAGTCCACTTCGCCGTCCTCCCACTCTATCCGCTCCGCCACAAGCATGGCACAGCCGCAATGGCACTTTAGTATCACTGCTGTCTCAGTCTTATTCATCTGATTTCCCCTCCAATAATTCCTCGAGCCGCATGGCGAACGCCTTGTTCTGCTCTTCCTTCCGCTTGGAATTGCCGCGCAGACGCCCGCCTCCTCGGCGGATTTTCGCCGCAGTATGCCGCTGGAGGAGCAGAGCTTCAATGTTGCTCTCGTCATAAATCATACCGTCTTGGTTCACGACAACCGCCCGCCGCGCAAGGCACATCGCCGCAAGACCGTAATCCTGCGTGACTACAATGTCGCCGGCAGAAAGGAGGTTGACCAGCGCGAAATCCACGCTGTCTGCTCCTCTTGAAACGGTGATGGTTGTCGCGCCTTCTTTTTTAAACTCGTGGGATGTGTCGCAGAGAATCACACAGGGAGTACTGTGTCTCCGCGCCGCGCCTACGGCAATGTCCACTACAGGACAGCCGTCTGCGTCAATGAGAATCCTGATAGAAATCACCCGCTTTCTGACTGCTATTATAGCACGAAAAGCGGGTGTATTAAATGTAGGAAAAGGCTCGTATGTGTCAAATGAGCGTTGGTAAGGAATAATATCACACGAAAACGATGAAATTAGGGTTGCAAGCCTAACAACATTTTAAACGTGGAGCAGTATTAGAATTGAGATTTATGCCGCATATTTTCCGGCAGGATACAATCATTTTGCACATACCTTTCCAGAATTGATTCCACAAAACCAATTTTATTGATTTTGTGTGCAGGAGAAGCGGCTTTTGAGGTTTCCTCTTTTTTTGTTACCAATTATTATTTTACACAGTTAATTATTGAAATTATCAACATATCTCAAATTACATATCGACAAAATAGAACATTTAGGTCATAATGAATCTCTATTATAAGGAGGAATATAATTATGTACAACCTAAAAGATCAAATATCAGATTATTTAAATTATTGTAAATACCAGAAAAAACTGAACGAAAAGACACTAAAAGCTTACAGAATTGATTTGCTACAGTTTTGTCGCTATTCTAATATGGAAATAAACCCTCTTACAAAAATATGTATTACTAGCTATATACAAAAACTACATATAAACTATAAGCCAAAAACTGTTAAGAGGAAAATAGCATGTATAAGGGCGTTTTTAAATTATTTAGAATTTGAAGAGAAAATTGACAATAACCCAATAAATAAAATACGATTAGAATTTAAAGAGCCTGTAGTATTGCCTAAATCCTTATCTCTAAAAACAATTCAAAAGCTTCTCCAAACAGCCTATAGCACTTTAAAAAATGCTCAATCAGAATATAGTAAGAAAATCGCGTTAAGAGATGTTGTTATACTTGAATTTTTATTTGCAACCGGATTGCGAGTTTCCGAGCTTTGTTCATTAACGTCAGAAAATATTAATTTGCGAGATGGAAGCGTCAAAGTTCGCGGCAAGGGGGCCAGAGAAAGAATTGTATTTATTGCAAATGTGGAAACACTGAAATTACTACGACAATATAAAAATATATACATAAGAGAGATAAGCGCAACCGGTTGGTTTTTTGTTAACAAATTAGGGAACAAACTATCTGAACAATCGGTACGTTCAATGATAAATATATGTGCCAATAAGTCTAAAATAGATGAACATATTACTCCTCATATGCTAAGACACTCTTTTGCCACATTAATGCTTGAAGAAGATGTAGATATTCGATACATACAAAGTATGCTTGGACATAGTTCAATAACTACAACGCAAATTTACACACACGTTTCTCTTTCAAAAAAGAAAAAGATTATGGCAAAAAAGCATCCAAGAAATAGGATTACAGTATGACTAAAATCGCCTCTTTGTTTAAAGAGGCGATTTTCACTTTCAGCAATGTTATTAGAAAAAAGTACACTTTAATATATGTTTCATAATTAATAGTATTCTTAATCTTAAATATCTTTCAAACAGCGGATAACTATGAATTATCTTGTGTAGCTGATTAACTTGAAAAATGCAGTAGGGTGAGAAGCCTCGGCGTTTCTTAATTTTTCTTACAAATTAAGAAAAATAGCGCGAATTATTAGTTTACGGGGCATCCTAAAAACCAATTTTAAAGTGTGTTGATTATACTCAGCAGTGTACAAATTAATTAGATATAATAATTTTACATCAATATACAATTATTATACTATTTCAAATATAAGGAGATGTTTAAACATGAATTACAATATGAAAATTGCATTAGGAATTCACATTGGGCACGACAGAAGTGTATGCATTATAAAGGAAGGCAAGGTTATAGCTGCCCTTGCTCAAGAAAGAGTTGACCGTGTCAAGTACTCACGTTCATCGGAAATACCATTTGAAACTATTGATTTATTGTTTAGTTATTGCTCACTTAACATAACTGATGTTTCCTGCATTGGATTATCTTACGATTCTATTGAAGGAAATACAGTTCTGGATTTATATAAGGATGAGTTTTTTAATCATTATGATTGTGAGTACATTCCCTTTATTCTTGTTTCTCACCATGATGCACATGCACACGCAGTTTATTATTCTTCTGGCTTTGAAGAAAGCATAATTTTTATTGCTGATGGTGGCGGAGATTTTATCAATGGGAAGCAAGAGGCAGAATCAATTTATATTGGTAAAAACGGAAAAATAACTTGTATTGCCAAACGTCTCCAGAACATTCCGGTTAGACACACAATAGAGCCAATAAATCACATTTATCCATTAATGCCTGAGTATGTAAGAAACTTAGAAATAAGCTTAGCCAATAAATATGCGCAAATTACGTATTTATTAGGATTTGGCTGGGGCGAAGCAGGCAAGACGATGGGGTTGGCCTCCTATGGGAAATCATTATTGGATTTTAGTAAAATAAGTTTTAACGGTTTGGGTTTTTCATTAACTTATAAGGAAATAATATACCAGATTTTTGCACTTCAAAAATTATCGGGTATGAATTACAAACAATTCATAAAGAGTGAACGTGCCAATATTGCTAATACAGTTCAAACATATGTAGAACAAGCAATCATATCAATTTCTAAATACTATATTAATCAATATCATTGTGCAAATCTTTGTCTATCTGGCGGACTTTTTTTAAACTGTCTTGCAAATCACAAAATAATGAACGAGTGCAATATTAACAATATTTTCATTTTGCCTGCCTCAGGAGATGACGGGCAAGCAATTGGCAGTGCATATTGTGCATATATTAATCAATTTGGTTATTCGAAACCGTTTGAAATTAATCTGCCATATTTAGGATTATCATATACAGATGAAGAAATATTTCAAGTAATAAATCAAAAGAATATAGGGTACGAACGATATTCAGATAATGAGTTGGTTAAGTTAATTGCTCAACACATAAAAAATAACGATATAGTTGCCTTACATAGAGGAAGAACTGAAATAGGACCAAGGGCACTATGCCATCGGAGCATCATTGCAAATCCTACAAATGCCAACATGAAGAATATTCTAAACAATCGCGTTAAACATAGAGAAGAATTTCGTCCGTTTGCTCCAACAGTAATTACCGAAGAGCAATTCAAATATTTTGAATTGAAAAAATCCTCTGATTATATGCTTTTTGCTACAGCTGTAAGGGAGGAGTATAGAGAAAAATTATCGGCAATCACACACATAGACAATACCGCAAGAGTGCAAGCTATAAGTAAGCAGCAGGAACCCTTTATTCACTCACTCCTAATTGAGATTAAAAAACAAATAGGTTTTCCAATTGTATTAAACACCTCATTTAATGTTGCAGGTCAGCCCATTGTTGAGAGTCCTTTAGATGCCATCAACACTTTCCTTACAGCAGACATCGACGTTTTAGTTATTGGAAATTATGTTTTAAAAAAAGAATTATGATAATGGAATAAAATATTTTGTGCTTTCATCTCTCAATAAACGCTGTTGTATCTGATCAATAAATAGAAGTTGCTTATTGCCAGCTTTAGTATACTGCTTATTTAAATAAGCAGTATCACTCATGCAGATATAGCCACACTCTGAATTACCGCAATCGTAGTTGCAAAGCTGCGAATAGCCTGTATATGTTACACTTGACATTTTATTAATGAAATTTGATTCAAAACCGTTGTCGTGCAGAAAAAAGCCTACATTGCTTATTGCCATCACATTACAGAAGCAAAAATCTCTATTTCCAATATATAATAAATTCTGACTTGCAAGCATAGAAAATACAGTTTCAAATAATCGTAAAACATGATCAGATTCATAATTCAATTTCATATCTACAATTGCTAACAAATTATAAAATTGCCAAATGTGACTTGGTATACCGAATCGTATACTGGCATCTATTCCTTCTTGAATTAATTTTTTTGCTATTAATAAATCATTACTGTCATTGGCCAATTTTACTTGACTTACACTAAGAAGGGTGTAACTCCTAATGAATGATTTGTAGAACGAATTATCAAATGCTCTTTTTTTTATCTCAATTGCATCATTAAGAATTTGTTTCCAGTTGCAACTTTTGTTGTTCTGCATTTCAAATAGCAATTCAGACAATGCGTTATCCTCATAAATTCGTGTTGATGAGCCGTTTTGCAAAAAAACATTTGCCTTATCCAAACTATCTTTACATTTAATATTGTCATTATAAAAATATAGTTTTGAGCGAGTGCGATGTGCTATTATCGTAAGAGAATTATCTTTAAATTTTTCCGCGATTGAGAGCTCTAAATTGCAATAATTTAGTGCCAGTTCAAAGCAATTATACTTTATATAAATCGAAGATAATCGATCCATTATATCAAAAAGTGTCTCTGTATCAAAGTAGTCTGGTGATATTAGCCATTTAGATTGAAGTTCTTTTAGAATTAGCTCACCATCAGATAACTTGCCTGCATTTAACAGGCTATGTGCTTTTAACGATAATAGTGTGTATTTAAATTTTTGTTCGTCTTTAAAAATTGCTGATTTTTCAAGCAACATCAAACCATATTCGCATTCAGAGATTGCATTAATTGGAGCTAAATAATGCAATGTTATATACACCCTTGCAGAAATGATTTTCTTTAACAGATCTATATTGCTCTTTTTACCTTTATACAATTCGTATATATCATACAAATAATTATAGATACCTATATTGATGTTGTAATTCGAGTAATTATCTATTTTAAATAAAATGTTAATTGCCGAATTAAAGTATTTTTTTGATTTCTCAACATCATTTTTCCATAGAGCTAAACGAGCGATATCATAATCTGATAGTTGTGTCAAAAATAAATCGTTTTTCGAAAAAACATATTGAGATATCTGCTTTTTATATTTCTTACTGGATAAAAGAAGATCTTTAAAAAAAATAAACATACTTTCATGTATAAATATGAAATTTCTGTTTTCTCCTCTCTTTATAAAACGTCTATCCAAAAGTTCTTGTGTAACATTTAAATCTTCATCAATAAAGTCCATTATTTGCATAGAAGAAAGATCTCCGCCGAATATAGTAAGTAAAAACAGTAATTCTAAGCAAGCAGCACCATTGTATGATTTTAATAGATTATTTAATCGCTTACCGTATATTTGACTTATTTTACTTGGAATGGAAACACGAGAAGAAAAGGTAGCAACATTAATGATACCTACCGTATTTCTATTAATTAGCTTTACCAGTTTAGTCTCCAATAAATACTCTATGAATTGGACTATATATAATGGATTGTTCATACTCATATCATAAACTTTTTGCAATACAATATCAGGAACGTGATTAATCATTGCTCGAATTAAGCTCTTTGTTTCCTCTTCCTTAAGCGGTTGCACAATCCAGCCGCTTTTGGGATAATGGTCAAGCATCCATTGTACAAATGAATAGTAATTAATTTCGCCCTCGCTATAATCAGTTCTACCACATAGAATAATTGTAACCGGAGATGTTGATTTTTCTAATAATTTTATTTGTTCAAAAAAATTATTTTCTGCATGATGGCAATCATCTATAATAATTACGGCTCGTCTCGATGGATTTGAAGCAGAATAAATAATTTCTGTTAAATCGATAGAAGAATCGACGTTTCTTAAATAACTTTTAGTTATAAGAAAATCTGAAATATCTTTACATGGGTTTTTGCGATTTTTACCAAACGAGAAAAAGTAAAAATCGTATTGTTGTCCATCTAAGACTCTAAATAGCTCCTGTGTTATTCTTGTTTTTCCGATTCCTGCATCTCCCCATAGATAAAATAATTGCAGATTATCTGCCTCATGTATTCTTTTTATTAGCTTGTTTTTTATTATATTATGTTCCTTGCCAACAAAATGTGGTTCGAATACCTCTTTTATATCTGTTCCATGAATATGAACGATTGATTCTGTCTCTTGAGTTTTTAATTTGAATAATAAATCATCAATTCCATCTGAATAACTCCGTGTAATTGAAATTTTTCGTACATATCCCCCGTTAGGAGAAATAACAAATGAAAATGACGAGGATTTTGTTGCCCAGTTTTTGTCAGTTAGTAAATTTATAGTATTGTGATGATTATCCTTACAGTAATTTCTGCAAACTAAATATATCTCATACACATTTCTTCCATTTTCTTTTTGTGGCACAACTTGGTATTCGCCATAAAGCGACAACTTTCCACAATATAATGGGATTTTTGAAGGATTAGCCAATTCCATTTTTACAAGATATTTTGCTAAAAGATATTGATCAACAAGGATGAATTTAGTGCCGCAAGTTTTTAGTTCTTCATTAATTCTATAATAAGTTATGGGTATAATACATGAATTTGTGACTAATACAAAAAAGTCTATTTCATCATCCTTTACTTTCGATATGTTTCCTATGATTTTTTCAAATTGTAGACTATTTTGATTAGTGCTTTTACATTCAATGTATATTTTTATTTTAGATTTACCATTCATGTAAAACGACTGACCTAGCATACTTAAAATATCAACAGGAGACGATATAATAATATCCTTCCCACCATCATTGGATGAGGGAGTCTTTTCGATGCGAGTACCCTTTTCGAAGTATGGGGAAATTTCCTTTGAAATCGCTTGATAAATCCAATTCTCAAATTCTAAACCGAGACTATTCTCTAATTCCCAGATTTGATTAGGCGAAGTTCCAATTTTATAAGTTATTCCCATATTAACTCCCATCTTGCCTTAAATAGCATAATTGAATATAAAAATACCCTAATACAGACTTTATATATATTACACAAGATAATTCATAGTTATCCGCTGTTTGAAATTGATTCATTTCATGAATGTTTATAATCCATATGTTAATTTTCATGTGTAAAAGATTGTTTGCATAAACCAGTGATAATTCGTAATTATCACTGGTTTATGCAATTATTCTAATTATAAATTTTACATATATCCTTTCGGTTGCAAAACATTATTAATGAAACACCATGTCTATTCAATTATAGCTTGTATTGTGAATAAAGTCAACTAAAATTTACAAAATAACGACAAATTGTTACAAGAAAACTCTCATAGTATAATTATTAACGTATAATTATTAACCGATTTAAAAATTCTGTCACTTGATATAATGGAACTCACAATAGAAACATAATAAATTTCCCCGCCGCAAGCAGCGGGGTATTTGCGGGATAACGGTTTTATAAGGATTCGCCCCAAGGGGCGGGGAATCAAACCCTACCTTTTATTGAAAAAATGTTAAAATACGGTAATAATGGGATTTGTTTTTATAAGAACATACTATATTTAACAAAATAAGACAACATAAAGTGTAATCGCAATATGACTACAATAAATCAACTGCTTTTGATAATATGAAACAAAAACATTTGCAAAAATATATTTAACAAGGAGCTGGCACAGTGAACCGCCCCAGATTGTGCAGACAGCACAAAAAGAGACTCCTATGATGAATATTAAATTTTAAGAAACAAACTGATTTCGTCTTTCAAGCGGAGTCAGTTTTGTTTTCAGTTGAATTCTTTGGTTGTTGTAAAAGTGGATGTATTCATCAATAAGTGTTCGAGCAACATTAAATGTTTTGAGTTTTGTACGATAAATACATTCCGTTTTAATGATTTAGAAGAAATTTTCAGCTAAAGCATTATCATATAGATTTGGAAGTGGACAAATAACGCGCGGTATGATATAATATAATCATGAAAAAGACAAAGATAGAGGAGGGCAAAATCTGCCCGAAGTGCGGAAGAAGCGAAGAGCAAGTAAATCGCGAAAGAAATCGAAGTGGAACACGGCGTTGCTACTGCAAGCATTGCGGAATCATGTATACGCTTGAGCCGAAAAAGCGAGAGTATTCCGAGGAAATCCGTCAGCAAGCCATAAAAACGTACTACGCCGGAGCAAGCGGACGCGGCGTGGGCAAAGTTTTTGGCTTCAGCAAGGCAAATGTGTACAACTGGATTAAAAAAAACACCGAGAAACCCTGAGATGGTACAAAGTTTTCAACAAGTTGTTCACAAGTGTTTAGAACTCGACGAGCTGTATTGGTTCATTGAGCGGAAATCCGACAGCGAAACCCGCGAAAATGTCTATGTTATGACTATGGTGAGCAGAAAACCCCGCATGGTTGTGGGCTTTGATGTGGCTCGAGATAAAAGCTCACGGCGTATTCAAGCGATGGTTGATTCTGCCCCGCGTGCCGAAAAATATTGTTCGGATGGCTATGTCGGGTACTTGGACGTGGATTATTACGGCGCTGAGCATGTGCGAAATGTCCATAACAAAGCGGATACTTACACGGTTGAGGGTGTCAACGCCGACCTGCGGCATTATAGTCCCATCTTGGCGCGCCGCAGCCGCTGTTTTCCGCGCAAGCTTGAAACATTACGAAAGGTAATCGAGGTCTTTGTTGCCGCTTACAATGCTTTT
>JAISGQ010000011.1 GCA_031262985.1 Oscillospiraceae bacterium | reverse complement strand
TCGGCGTCTACCTATCTTCCCGGGCCGCTACCAGCCAAGTATTGTGGGCACAAGTGAGCTTAACTTCCGTGTTCGGAATGGGAACGGGTGGACCCTCACCGTCATCGACACCGACTATTGTCCGTCCGTGAGTTGTATCTCTCAAGGACAAGACGTATCTTAACACACTATATTCCAAATTGCAAGCTTTTTTTGAAAAAATATGAAAAATTTTCTGAAATTGTCAAATATTTGGTCTATTTGGAAAATTAAGAGGTTTGTGTTATTGCTTCGAAATCCGTGCCTCCGTAACAATCGACCGCCTTGAAAGCCGCCAACGCCAAGCGAAACAGCTATGGTGATGGCAGGAGGGGAGATCGTATTGATTATTGCGTTGCATGAAAAATTGCAAGTGTGTCCCCTTGACAAGCTGGACTTACCACAAACTTGTATGGGGTTACGCTGTTATGCCGACGCCGGTGAAGGGATTAATTCCAGTCGTTCTTCTTTATACCATGAGCCTTCTTTATCGCCCCGATGTGTGCCTGCCTTGAATAACGATTTGCTTTCTCCGACGAAAACGGCTAAATCACCATCGCCGAAGCAGAGCAGCAATCCTTCCCTTATCATTTCATCAGTACTTGAAAACTCGGCAACTTTAAATGAAACTCTTTTTGTGTCTGCATACTGTTCGGTAAAATCTATTATAATCTGTATCGGTGCATCAATTTCAGGGATATTATTGCACTCATATGTGTCATGATTATCAATGAGTTTTTCGGTGAAAAGAGGAGTAATGCCTCCATTTTCATCCAGCATATAAACTACTGCATTTTTCGCGCGGAAACAGCACCCTGCGCTTCCCAAAATGGCTCTTCCCGGTAGACTTTTATTGGGATATCCGGGGTCTCCTGTGTAGTAAAAATCTATATCGATTCTCGAAGAAAAATCTCCTTCAACCTCCGTGAAGAAGCTGTCGTCATCTAACGAGGCATTTGAGCTTTTTATTTCCTTATCGGCGCAACCAAATAAGGAAAACAAAACAACAATTGCAGCAATAAAAGAGAATTTTTTCATATCTACACAACCTCCTGTTCAGTTTTTGTTACTATTAAGCACGACTTTTGTTGCAAAAACACTCTGCTAATTTAAATTCACCCATGCGGTAAGGCAACCATTGCCGCAATCAAAAACCGCTGTACCTTCATGCCCAGCAATCCTGAAAATTGCATATCGCTGTATCTGAAAGCTCTATTCAAATTGCTCGGCTTTGCTTGCTGACAAGGCTTTGTGTATCTCCTCTAAGCTGCCGGAGATTCCATATTGCTCGTGTGTTTTATTGCTTTTTATAAATCCGATTGTACCAAAAAAGCCGCAGAAACTCAAGGCTTCTACGGTCTTTTTTGTTAATTTTTTATGCTTTTTTCAAAAACTTTTTTCTACAGCCCTTTAGTCTTCGAATTGCCGATAGCTCGGATTCATTTTGAGAAATTGTTCGTTAGCCCTAATAAGCTGTTCGCAGTATTCGCGGTAGGACGGACTGAGGGCTTTCATATTTTCGATAAATATTTCGTTATAGCCGGAGCGTAACTGAAAATCAAGGATTAATGCCCGTAGCCTCCCTGCGGGGGAAGTCTTGTATTCATCCGACAGGCGATATTCCTTGTATGCCTCAAGCACTTCGGCGTTGTTTGCCGCCCATGCCTCAACATCGCGGATAGCTTCGGTCAAATTTGTCCCCGCACGAACGAATGACTCCAAATTTCCTTCAAGGAGCCAGTTGCAAATCCTCCGGCACATCAAAGTGTTCTAAGCCGTCGAGCCATGCTGTTATTGCAAGGAACGCACTCCTCTGTTCTTTCGTCTCTATTGAGCACGGATTTCTTGTCGTCACTTTCAAGCAGCGTCTTAATATCCTCCACAGAAAGCCCCAAGGCACGCAAGACAGCTATTTCGCGGAGTTGACGCACATCCTCGCTCGAATAATCACGATAACTGTTTTAGGCAGTTATCGGTTTTAGTAGTCCGCATTTTTCGTAATACGCAACGGCTTTTTTGGTCAGCCTTGTTTTTTCCAAAACTTCGTGAATAAACATATAGTTTTCACCTCCTTTCGCCTGCACAGATAGCTTACACCGTTCCCCAAGGGAACTGTCAATATGTTTTGAAAAAATATGAAAAATTTACTGTTTTTATCAAATAAGCCCAGTATATTATCTATACTTGATATTATATGTTATTGCAAATTGTGATTTAACGTCATATAATGAATTTAATTCACATCAAGGAGAGTTATATATGCCGAAATCAGATATAGATAAAACAGCGGAGTGCGCAAATGTCTCCTCCTCCCGAAAAAGCGGGATACAGGGCAATATTCGGGGGCAAATGCCGCATAAAAGCGCGGAGGAAACGACCGATGGCAAATACTCCATCTGCCGCAGATTTGTCGAAAAGCTGAAAAATAAAAACAATTTAGCTACGCTGATTATCTTTGCGATTTTACTAACCATAATATTTTCTATGATTGCGTCTGTAGTGCCTCCTTCGTAAAGCGGGAGCGTCACTCTCCTTTCTTTCCCGTCAAAGCAAGATAAGCTGCTATGCTTAAAGACACGGAGCAGTATGAATATATTTTCCTTCATATTTCCCTCTATTTTCAAATTTCCCTTGACGAAATATATTAGTTACTGTAATATATTAATCAGCAAGAATCAGCAATTCTAAGTTGGGAGATTGTTGTAGTGAAAGATACTGAAAAAAATGATTTTACCAAATTGCGTTTGGAAAGAGAAATAGTCGCCGAATCCGAAGGCGACGGAGACAAGTACTCCATCCCCGACCGTTCTGATATGGGAAAGGGAGATTCCTCCTCCACCGAAGGCAGGCTGGAGATTATCGCCGAAAAACAGAAGAAAAACCGTCCTATCTTAAAGCATTTTAAGACTATCAGAAAGGCAAACTCCATTATTTGCTTTGTCGGTGCGATTGTGCTGTTCGCCTGTATACTCGCGTGGCCGTACTTTAGCGCAAAGTTCACCGGCCTCAATCACTGGTTCGGCAATCCCGTATGGACGGCAATTATGGTCACCGCGCTCATGTCAATGCTCGTTTCCTCGGTTTTTTACGGATACATAAACCGTTTGAGAACCTTCACAATGGACTGGTTTTTCTTGGCGTGGTCAGCGATAAAATCAATCGCTGTCATCGCCGTCTGTATAGCACTTATACTGATGTGCGTACACGGTATAGAGGATTTTGACATTAACAATCTTGTCACTATGTCGGATATAGTGAGCGGCTCATCCATGGGGTAGCAGTTATTTTGCGTTTATTTTGAATTAAAGAAAGGTTTTGAAAATACTATGAAAAAGACTATCGATATCATCACTGTGGTTCTGCTCGTAATCGCGTTTGCGATCGCCTTTGTTACCGGATTTATCTTTAAAAAGGATTCGGGAGAGGTCGCTCTGAGCAGGGAGATGCTCGCTTTAATCTCTATTTTGGGTATGGGAGTTATAATTGCTACAGGCGCGGGCGGCACTTTGGTCTCTAAAATCAAATCTAAATCTATGAATCTCGGTTTTGTTATTCTGTTTTCCGTTCAGATTATTCTGTTCATCCTTGTCTGCGGGACGATGGTCGCACTTTTGTCCAACATCCTGACGGTAAACAGCATAGCATACAGGATTATCTACATACTCGCCGCTTTGTCTGTTGTGGCGGGATATTTGGATTCAGTTGCCTACTCCTACAAGCTCGAGCGAGAGACGGAGGCGGCTACAGCGGCAGATGCCGAGGAGGACAGCTCCTGCGAGGACGACGGCGCAGAGGAAAACGGCGAAGCTGAGGTCATAGCCGACAGCGATGAGGACGGCGAGGCTGAGGCTGAGTAAAGTCCCCCCAATAAATTCTCGAGGTAAGATTACACGGTATATTTTTTGATAACAAAAAATATACCGTGTTTTTGTGCATATACAAATAAGCTGTTAAATACAATTTACAGTAGAGTTAGAATAACCGCCGCTATTATTAATCCTTGCAGGATGATTATGGAGGGTATGCCTATCATAAAGCTCTTATGCAGTGTTTTATGTCTGATTTTCTTCATTGTTATAAGCATAGCCACCGAACCTCCCAGCGCGGCGAGGAGGAAGAGTGTTCGCTCCCTTATCCTCCACTTGCCCTGTTTTGCATACATCTTATCAGCGCAGGTGACAACCACGGCGCAAATGCTGACAGAAACCCACCACACGACTGCTGCCCAAAAATACCACGGCACTTGTGCCATCTCCCCTCTTTCAGCCTCGACTGAATTATCATTATAAATCTTGATAATATTGTACATTACTGATATAATATGTCAAGTATCGACTTAACTTTTCGCAATATATTATAACAGGAGGTAAAACAACAGCATGATGAAAAAACAGAAATTTATTATTATCGTTTCCGTAATTGTACTTGTTGCCTCCGTGATTCCATTTCTCATTATCAGCATTAATTCCGAATCAAACAGCAGTGCAGACCCCATTATCCCCGTCACGGAGGAGGAAATCAGCGAGTATCCTAACGGCAATTCGTTGGGAGAATCAGTCTACATACCGAACGGCAGCCCCTCCGACAACAGCACGGGTTTTGTCCCTGCCGAAAGCAAGGAGAGCACAGGCGAAAATCAGGAGGAGGAGTCGTCCTCCATCGTAATTCCCAAAGCAAGCGTTGATTTTAATGTGTCGTCTGCCAATAACGGCACTCCCTCTACTCCCGCAAAATCGGGGGAGATGAGAGCCATATGGATTCCCTACATGAGCCTTACCGATATCTCCGCAAATAAGATTGACGCCATGCTCGACAAGGCGAAAAGCATGGGTTTTAACACAATTATGTTTCATGTTCGCCCCTTCGGCGACGCTATGTATAAATCGAAATACTTCCCGTGGTCGCACATAGCCGCAGGTACGCAGGGTGCGTCTCCCTCCGGCGGCTTCGACCCTCTTGGCTATGCAGTTACCGCAGCCCACTCGCGGGGGCTTGCCCTCCATGCGTGGATTAACCCTCTGAGGATACAGTTAGAGGGAGGAAAAGTTCCCGAAACAATAGCAGCGAGCAATCCGTACAACAAGTATCGCAATGATTCCTCTGCGGCGAACGACCACTATGTTGTAGACTACAAGGACGGCAAATACTACAACCCCGCCGAGGCGGAGGTGCGGGAGCTGATTGTAAGCGGAATCGCCGAAATAGCGGAGAATTACGATGTGGACGGAATACACTGGGACGACTACTTTTACCCCTCCTCCACCTCGGCGTTTGACGACGGAGTATCATACGATAAATACAAAAAAAGCGGCGGTACTCTCTCGCTTGCAAGCTGGAGGAAGTATAACATCGACCTGCTTGTAAGAGCGTCCTATGAGAGGGTGAAGGCGATAAATCCCAAACTGATTTTCGGGATAAGCCCCGCCGGAAACATACAGAACTGCCTTAACGCCGGAGCGGACGTCAAGAAGTGGGGACGCGAGAGCGGCTACGTGGATTACCTCTGTCCGCAGATTTACTGGACCTTCGACAACTCCGTCGCGCCATATGAAGAAATGTGCAAAAAATGGAGAAATATAGTCACAAACAAATCCGTCAAACTGTACATCGGGCTTGCACTCTACAAGGCGGGTTCTAACAGCGATTCGGGCAAATGGAAGACGGCGGACGACATAATCGCCCGTGAAATTCGCTATGCGCGGAGCAGTCCGATAAACGCCGACGGCTTTATGGTTTACTCCTACGATTACCTCGGCAAGGCGCAGACAAAAAAAGAAGTCGCCAATATGGTCAGCGAATGGAATAGGTAAAGTAAGGTAAAGTAAAGGAAAACAAAGGACTGTAAGAATGAATAAATTAACAGGATTAAAACTCCGCGCAAGGAGTGAAAAGGAGACGGCAATCTGCTCCTCCCTCTTGAGAGAACTGCTCAAAAAGCTGATTGAGGAGCATGGCGTCACCTACAGCCGAATACTCTTCCCCTACGCGGACAGGCGGAATATCTTCGTCTCTGAGCTGCTTTCGGAATCCTCCATTTTCGGGACACACGCGCTGTTTTCGGGAGTTGACAAGGAGGTACTTTCCTCCCTCCTCCTCACTCTGTGCGGGGAGGACGGCGAGTGCGTACAGTATGAGCTGTGTGAGATTGAGAGAAGCTCGGAGGCACTGTCGGATTTTCTCCAAAATCAGCCGAATGAAATGACCTCCGCCGAGGAGTACATAGCTGTCGGGGATTTCTCAAAGCTAATCTACGGCTCTGTCAGCGACTACTCGATACGCGATTTCTCCAAACGCCTCCTCGCTTTTTCGGAGACGCTGAGGATAAAGAACCTCGCGCTCCCTATCGGATTTATCGGCAGGAGCTACATAGTGAAGATGAGCAACCCCGATATCGGCGAAAAGGAGATAAACGAACTCTATCTCTCTAAGATAGACTCTGTCTTATAGTTATTGCTCCGACAACCCTTTAAAAACCTTGCCATTTCTGGTCGGTCTTTTTACCGCCTTGCATCGTTATCGTCCTTGTCTTGCGCCAGCAAAGCGGCGTCCTCTGCCTCGCAAGACAGTAAAAATCCTCGACCATAATCTGGCAAGGTTTAGCCGCCGAAGCAATAACTATTAACAAACAGAAAATTTACGGCATTTTTTGTTGTTTGAGAAATTCAGTTATGCTATAATATCACGGCAATGTTTAATTTATTGCTGTAAACTATTTGTTTATTACATATCTATTTTATTATGGTGGTGTTTTATTTGGGAAGACTTTTCGGAACAGACGGAGTACGTGGTATTGCCAACACGGAATTAACCTGTGAAACTGCAATGGAGATAGGGCGTGCCGCCGCCGTTGTTCTTACAGACGGTATGCACAGAAAGCCTAAGTTTATAATAGGAAAGGACACCCGCTCCTCGTGCGATATGCTCGAAGGCGCGTTGCAGTCGGGACTTTGCTCTGTGGGAGCGAATGTCACGCTGCTCGGCGTAGTGCCTACTCCCGCTGTTGCGTACCTTGTGAAGAAATACAAAGCGGACGCGGGAATCATGATTTCGGCGTCGCACAACCCCTGTGAGTACAACGGAATTAAGATATTCAGCTCGGACGGGCATAAGCTCCCCGACGCGCTGGAGGAGCAGATTGAGGCTATCGTTCTCGACAGAAAAATAAGCGTTCCCGCTCCTGTAGGAGACGGAATAGGCAGAGTTTCAGTCGCCTCCTTTGCGGCGGACGACTATATCAAGCACATAGTTAAAACTGTCGATATTTCGCTGGATGGTCTGAAAATCGGCATTGACTGCGCCTACGGCTCAGCCTCCGTGACGGCTAAGAAGCTGTTTTCGGAGCTGGGAGCGGAGTGCCTTATTATGTACGATACTCCGAACGGCGTGAACATCAACGAAAACTGCGGCTCTACACACTTAGAGAATCTCGCGGATTTCGTCGTTCGCAACTCCCTCGACTGCGGCATTGCCTTTGACGGAGACGCCGACAGGTGCCTCGCCATTGACGACGAGGGAAACGTGTTCGACGGCGACTACATCATGGCAATTCTCGCAGACGACCTCAATAAGCGCGGGAAGCTCAAGAACTCCACAGTAGTGGGAACTATCATGACCAACATGGGATTTATTAAGTTCTGCGAATCGCTCGGGCTGAGATTTGTCGCAACTAAAGTAGGCGACAGATACGTCCTCGAGGAGATGCTGCTCGAGGGGTACAATTTCGGCGGAGAGCAATCGGGGCATATCATCTTCCTCGACCACTGCACCACGGGAGACGGACAGCTCACTGCCGTTCAGCTCCTCGCACTTATGAAGCGGGAAGGAATAAAGCTCTCCGAGTTTGCGGCAAGGATAAAGAAATATCCCCAGAAGCTGGTCAACATAAATGTCTCCCCCGAGGGAAAAATCAGATTCTACACCGACCAAAATGTCAAGGAGGCTATCGAGGAGGCGAAGGAGGAGCTTGGTGAGTCCGGACGCGTGGTAGTGCGTGTCTCCGGCACAGAGCCTCTCATTCGCGTGATGACAGAAGGACCGTGTGAGGAGCAGATAGACAAAATCGCCAATAACATAGCTGCTGTCGTCAAAGCATATCTGTGCTGACAGTGCGAGATGTTTCTACTCCGCTAACTGTGAACTACCTTCAAGAAAGGGTTTGTTGTATAAAATGAAGTTTAAAAAATGTATCGCCTGTTTTCTCCTCATGCTAATGACCTTTGTTCTCTTTGTGCCTACGGCGGCGGCTATCTCCGACATAGACTTCACCATGACCCCGCCTGACGGCGAGATGGCTCCGAACGAAACGTTTGATGTGAAGTTTTTCATCACAACTCAGACGGAAAACGGCTATGTCGACTTCACAATTGAGTTTGAGTACAACGAGGACATATTGAAGTGTACGGCGGCTTTTAACAATGAAGAAGGTTTCTCCGGCACTGCCTCGCAGGGCAAACTGACGCTGAAATACAACTCAGCCACTCCCTCTCCGAGAGGAAACGAGTACATTCTCAGCATTCCCTTCACTGTTTTGGAGGGCGCGCCGGGCGGAGAAACCGAGATTAAGGCGAATGTTATCGAGTGCTTCGGACTTGACGAGAGCGGAAATAAGGTGAACATTACTACAGCTAAAATCTACAACAAGAAAATCAAAATCGCGGAGATTGCCGCGCCTGTCTCCTCAGTTGCGAGCGTAGAGGAGTCCTCCTATCCCGGGTTCGGCGAGGAGGACAATGTGTCAATCAACTACATTGATGCAGAGACTGAATCCGACGGCGGCGGAGCGGGACAGGTTTTCGTAACTATCGTGTTGGGTATAGTCATTTTCTCGGCAGGCTGTGTCGCGGGATATATCTTCTGCCAGAAGAAGATGGACTCCAGCGTCGGTCAGGGAACGTACAGGCGCAACCTTCGGAATTATGACGACGAGGAGGACTTCGACAGTACTCCTCCCTCCGCGAAGTCTGCGTCTGCCAGACGTCCTCAGCGTCAGTCGCTGACGCAAGACGATAATTATGACGACGACACAGGCGACGACTACCTCTCCTATTTCGGGAGGCAGACCGACAGATTCACTACAGAATCCCCCGTGCGTCATTCGGCAGACAGCAGCAGCTTCTCCTCTCCCTTTGATAGCTTAGATTATGATACCGACGACGCAGGCGGCTTCCCCGACTCCTTCTTCCCGAGGAACTACTCCGACTCCGCGCCTGCACATGACGACGGCTTCGGCTCGTTCCGCAATCCTGCTGAATCGGTGAGACAGCCGCGTGCAAGTCGCGACTCCTCTACTACTAACTATTTCTCACAGCAACCGTCAAATATTTTCGACGGATTGGACGATACCGACCGGAGTGACGACGCAGACGATATATTCAGGAGCGGATTTAACGACGACGACAGTTTCAGACGATACAGATAAACTCACTTAACAGCAAAACAGGACTTGGGGCGAAAAGCTTCAAGTCCTGTTTCGTTTTGTGCGAGAGATCCCCCCCTTCCACGCGGGGAGTGCGGGAGGAGAAAAACTTCTGTTGTATATGGAAATATTTTGTGATACAATCAAGTTAATATTTATACTGACAGGGAGGTCTTTACTATGTCTGCCAACCTTGAGCCTCGCGTCCTCACCGAAAAAGAGATGGAGGAGACGGAACTTGCGCTTTCGCGTATCGGAAAATACACAAAGGACGAAAACGGAGAAATTACTATCACTAAATACACCGACAAAAATGCTGAAACTGTAACCATACCGAGCATAGTTACCCGCATAGGCGATAAAGCTTTTCGTAGATGCAAATCACTCCAAAGCGTCACAATACCGAACAGCGTCAAATCAATCGGTAAGGATGCCTTCCTCCGCTGTAAGTCCCTTTCGGAGATAAGTATTCCCGACAGTATCACGGAGATAGAGGAAAGAACTTTCTTCTGTTGCGTCTCCCTTTCAAAGGTAACTATTCCCGACAGCGTCACATCAATTAAAGATAGAGCTTTCTGGGGTTGTTCCTCCCTTTTGCAGTTAGATATACCCGAAAGTGTAACATTAATAGGTGACGGTGCTTTCTCCAACTGCTCGTCATTGACAGAGATAGACATACCGAACGGCGTTACGGAGATATGTGAAGATGTTTTTTCCTACTGCTCGTCATTGACAGAGATAAACATACCAAGCGGCGTTACATCAATCGGCGATTATGCATTCGACAGATGTTCCTCCCTAAAGCGGATAGATATACCTCCCACCGTCACAAAGATAGGCGACGGAGTTTTCGGCGAATGCTCATCTCTCAGAGAGATAGCTATACCCGACAGCGTTGCGTCAATAGGGGATGAGGCTTTCTTAGGTTGTTCCTCCCTTTTGGAGATAAGCCTGCCAAACGGCGTTGCGGAGGTGAAAAATGGCGCATTCAGCGGCTGTTCATCCCTGACGAAAATAGACATACCGAATAGTGTCACAAAAATATGCGGCGCGGCTTTCGTTGAATGTTCATCCTTAACTGAAATACGCATACCCGACAGTGTTACGAAGATAGATGGTTTTGCTTTTGACAGCTGCACCTCCCTCAGAGAGGTATACATACCACGCAGTGTTACGAAGATAGATATGTATGCTTTCAGAGACTGCTCCTCCCTTCGCGAGATATACATACCACGCAGTATCAGGTATATCGGACGGCATGCTTTCGAAAGATGCAGAAATCTGATATTTACAACCGAAATCGGCTCCTACGGCGAGAGGTACGCGAAGAGAAGGCGTATACTCAGAGTGTTTGGGCTGTAGGATAAATCTATTTTGAAAAGGGGAAATTACCATGACTGCTGAATTTGAGCCTCGCGTCCTCACCGAAAAAGAGATGGAGGAGACGGAAGCCGCACTTTCGCGTATCTGCGAATACACAAAGGGAGAAAACGGTGAAATTACTATCACTAAATATATCGGCGAGGAGACAAACGTCGCTATACCGAACGGCGTTACGGAGATAGGAGAACGCGCCTTCTACGAATGCTCCTCACTTCGGCAGATAGATATACCGAATAGCGTCACAAAAATAGGTGACGAGGCTTTCTCAGACTGCTCCTCCCTGACAGAAATAAGCCTTCCTAAAAGTATCACAAAGATAGGCGACGAAGCATTTTCCGACTGCTCTTCCTTGACGAAAATAGACATTCCAAACGGAGTTACAGAAATAGGCATAGGGACTTTTGATTACTGCACCGACCTTCGGGAGATAAATATCCCCGGCAGTGTCACAGAGATAAAGATGTATGCTTTCGCAGGTTGCTCCTCCTTGACGCGGTTAAATTTACCCGATAATATCACCTACATCGGCGATGGGACTTTTGAAGAGTGTTCATCTCTCAGAGAGATAACCATACCAAACAGTGTTACAAAGATAGGAGAACGCGCTTTCGCATTCTGCTCCTCCCTTCGAGAGATACACATACCCCGCAGTGTCACATTCATCGGTCAGCAAGCGTTTCAGGGATGCAAAAAGCTGGTGTTTACAACGGAGCGAAACTCCTACGGCGAGCGGTACGCGAAGAGAAGGCGTATACTTAGAGTGTTTGGACTGTAGGGCAATGTTGCAGGTAAATTCCCTCCGTGCGTGTCCCACTCGTCAATACGAAAAAACTTACAGGCAACACAGCATTTCTGCCGTGTTGCCTGTGTTTGTTATGCTACTTTGTCGAAAATAATTCTATTAGAAATTCAATCTCGCTGTCTCTTCGAAATTCGGAAGCTTGTAGGACGCAAGCTTGCTGTAGCCGTTAATGTAGAAATAATCGCCTATAAACATTCCTCTCATATTGCCTCTCATTTCGCTGTCAAAAGCAACCTGTTTTACAAGCTCAAAGCCCGACTCCCTGTCATAGCTGTATACCTTGTAGCCGCCGTCTGCGGGGAAGGCGATGAGATTCTTCTCCTTTGAAACGAGGATTGCTTTGTGGTTGTAGCTTGCCTCCGACCAGTCTGCGTCGATTTTCAGTGTGTGCTTTTCTGTTACGTCATAGGGGTTGGAGGTGTCAAACATCGAGATTTTCATGCCGGTGGTTCTACCCGTATCTACATCCGCATCGTAGCCCAGTCCAAATAGCAAACCATCATCATACTTGTGGAGGTACTGCGAAAATCCGGGTATCTTGAGTTCGCTCATGAGCTTGGGATTGTTTGGGTCTGTGAGGTCCACGGTAAAGAGCGGGTCTACCTGACGGAAGGTCACAAAATACGCCGTGTTCCCGTCAAATCTCACCGACTGAACGTGCTCTCCCTTCGCTAGATTATTGAGCGTTCCGATAATCTTGAGTGACTTATCCAAAACATAAATGCCGTTGTTTGCGCCTGTGTCGCCCTCGTACTCGTAGACGTCTATGCCGTCTGTGAAGATGGTTTCGCGGCTGCTGTTATCGTTTGTGACAATCCTGAAGGTGTCGCCGTACCGGTCAAACGCGAACTGATTGATAGCTCTGCCCGGCACAGTTCCCGAGGCGGTCTGCTCTATCGCGCCGTCCTTGAGGGAGAAGGAGACAAGCTTCGTTTCGCTCTTGCTTTCGATTACTACCGCATTCTTGCCGTCAACTACGCCCTCTGTCTCCTCCCTGCTGTACATTTCCGAGGAGATGAGCAGGGTGTCCGTACTGCAATACACGTTACTTGTGTTGCTCAGAAGAGCCTTGACACTGCTGTGTTCCTTGGCATCCTTTATGTTGATTGAAGCAACAATTGTGTAGGCGTTTTCGGGGTTGAAGCCTATAAATATATCGGCAGGCTCTACGCAGGAATCCTCACTGCCGGCGTAGAGGGTGGGTACATAGGTGTAAAGCTTATCGTCTTTCGGCTTATCGTAGATGTACTGCTCGGTTATGAGGTAAATGTAGTCGCCGATAAGGCGTGAGCTTTCGTAGCTCCCCGTCTGCCCGAGGGTGTTCATCAGCTTGGGATTCGACCTGTCGGAAATGTCGTACACCAGCACGGAAACAGTCGGGAAATTCCGCGAAAGGTCGACTACATCGCTGTAGTTGCGCACTGAGCAAAGCACTGCAAGTCTGTCGCCGCTGACATAGAACTCGATGGGGATATTTGCCCCTTCCTTTATCTTATCTATGTTGGAGTTCTCTATCATCAAATCCACTATTTTGCTCATCTGCCCGTTGTTTGCTTCCACTATGGAGATATAACTCCCTGCTCCGTTTTCCTTATCTCTGAGCGTGTAGATATATCTGCCGTCGGTCTTAACTACGTCAGCCTCGTCAACTCCGCTGACCTGCGTATTGGTTTGGGAGAAATCAGACGTACCGCCTGCGCCTGAATCACTTGCCGCCTCCGCCGTAGCCATGTCGGGTACTGCTTTTCCTGTCACCATATCCGCAGCTCCGTTAAATACACTGGCAATCATCTCTCTGGTGTTTTCTCTGTCTCTCTCCACCATGAATTGATTTATAGTTTTGTACACCTCGTCATAGCTCCCTGCCGCCGTGACAGTTTCGTTTGAGATAGGTGCTGTGATACCTCTTCCTGAAAAGTAAATTCCGCTCATTACAGCTCCGCATATAAGCACAAAGCCTGCGGCTGCCGCCGCGTAACGCTTAAACATAGTACTTTTGCCCGCACTATGGGTTTTGCTTGTATTTTTCATAATTTCACCGCTTTCATATAGTTTCTTTATCGCATCTAAATTTTTGCTGTCCGAATGAATACTGTCGTTTATCGCTTTGTATCGTTCTTCAAACATCAAAATCACCCTCCTTTATATATTTTTTAAGGGTTTCTCTTGCTCTTTTCAGCCACGACTTGACCGTGGAGGCGTTGGAGCTCATCATATCCGCAATTTCGTTCACGCTGTAGCCCTCGTAGTAGTAGAGATGGATTGCCGCGCTGTATTTGGGCGGGAGCGAAAGCACAAGGCGGTAGAGCTCCTTATCCTCGTTGGTTTCGCCGAATGTTATGTCCTCGGTGGGAACGGTTCTCCTCCTCCATGCGGAGGTGAAGTAGGAGTTACTGCAATTTATCGCCGCACGTATGAACCACGCTTTCTGACGTTCGCTGTCCTCGAAAATCGAACCCGATTTGAGGCAGCGCAAAAACACCTCCTGTAAAATGTCATCGGAGTCCTGAGTACTCTTCGTCCTGACCAATACCAATCGGTAGATCATGTCGGCGTACCGCTCGTACAGCTCCTCAATTATTCGGTTTGGTATTGGGTTTGATTTTTGTTTTTCTAAGGTTGATTCTTTCACCGGTTAAAACCCCCTTACATACATAAAACCTGACAGAGTGCCGAAAGGTTGCACTCTGTCGAAAAAAATTTGGGATTTTGGAAAAATTTATTGGAAAGTCGGTTGAGTTGTAGCACGAGCCTGTTGCTTTGTAGTGTAAGCCTGTCGTTCTGTATTATAACTACAGTAAAATTTTAGTAAAAAGTAGGTAGCAAAGCGACCTACACAGGAAACCTCCGACGAGGGTTTCCTGCTCCTTCACTGCGTTTTTCTGACGATAAAAGAGTTTTGCCATCTGCGAATGGCGACTTAAGACTCTGTCCGATTCTAAGTTATTGTTCCCCCGATTAAACCTTGCCGTGACTAAGCGGCATATGCAGTATGCTTTGCACCAAAGAAACCCTTCACTTTGTCGGGGCGGAGTTGCACTTTTTCCAAATGCGACCTGACATTATAGCAATTCCATTATATATTAATTAATATCCGTCATGAGCGAACCAGTTTTTAATATCATCCGTAGTAAAAGAATCCAAAGCAATTTGCAAAGAAGCCACAAGTTCATCGTAACTGCGCGGTTTCAGTTTTCGAATCACTGACTTCATTTTCGACCAACTCATTTCAATCGGATTAAAATCTGGACTGTATGGCGTAAGAAACAAAACTGTTGCTTTGGCATCAAAAATCGGTTGCAAAACACCATTCACTTTATGTGAGGAACAGTTGTCAATTATGACAACATCTCCCTCATGCAACATGGGTGCAAGATGTTCTTTTATGTACATTCCAAACCGGTCGCCGTTCAGTGTTCCCTTGAAAATCATAGGCGCAATTTCTCCGCTTAAACGAATTGAAGAAATGATGGAGGTGCGTTCAAAACGAACATCCGGCACATAATCATTTACTCTTTCATTGGTTATTGCGCGACCATGAAGTCGCGTCATACCGCAGTTTATGCTGCTTTCATAAAGAAAAACAAGGCTGTTTGCATCTAAAATATTTTGCTGTTCTGCCCATGCTTCGCGCTTTAAAACAACATCTTCTCTCAGTTGGTTGCAGGGGTGAAGTGTCTTTTTTTAAAGGAAAAACCCATCTCATTCAACACGTCAGACAACCGCGATTTTTGGATTGGTAGAGCTAATTTTTCAATCAATTCTTCAAGCGTGATGTCGTTATTCTCCTCAACCGTCTTCTTGATTTTTTCCAATTGTTCTGATGTCAAAATACTTTGACGACCCGGAAAAGGTTTCGGCTCAAGCTCGTTTTCTTTTGCCAATCGGCAAAATTTGTTTATGCTGCTAACGGAACCCCCTGTCCAAAGTGCTATTGTTTCTGTCTTTTCTCCGCGTTCTTTCGCTGCTACAATTATTTTGCGTACTTCTATTGGTATCGGTATAATACAATCATCTTCTGATTGTATTATACCATATATATCTTGATTAATGTAAAGCGGAATTGCTATAATCTACGTTTAAGTACCCGTTATAACCATCTGAACAATATTTTTCAGCACGCGGCGAGAATCAACCATCGCCTGAATACGCCATGAGCTTTTATCTTGCGCTACATCAAACCCCGCTATTGTGCGTGG
>JAISGQ010000036.1 GCA_031262985.1 Oscillospiraceae bacterium | reverse complement strand
AGTTTTCCTAACGGGGACGCCCTATAGGTCGCACGGCGACCTATACAGGGGAACCCCCGACGAGGGTTCCCCTGCGGAAAAAATGTCCTTAGGGACATTTTTTCCTACCCCCTCCTGCGTTTTTTGACGATTGGGGTGTTTCGCCCTCTGCGGAGGGCGACTTAAGACGCTGTCTTAAGAATCTGCAAGCCTTTGCAAAGGCTTGACCTAAACTCTAACTCTTTGGCAACAGATTGTAATTGGTGGTTGACTAATTGGCAACAGATTGTAATTTGAGAAAATTTTAACGAAAGCGTGATTACTTGAGATATTCGGACGCATGGCAGGACTACGAGCTGATAGATACCTCCGACAACGAGCGTTTAGAACGGTGGGGAAATGTCATCCTCATTCGCCCCGACCCGCAGATTATATGGACTACCGATAGGCGGAATCCTCTCTGGAGGAAAGCAGACGCCCGCTACTCCCGCTCCTCCTCAGGAGGAGGCAGCTGGCAGGTCAACACAAAAATCCCCGATTCGTGGAGAATTAAGTACCAAGACCTGACCTTTGCCGTAAAGCCCATGGGCTTCAAGCATACAGGAGTGTTCCCCGAGCAGGCGGTCAACTGGGAGCATATGACAAGGCTCATACAAAGCGAAAAAAAGCGGAATCCCCAAAAGGAGATAAGAGTGCTCAACCTCTTTGCCTATACGGGAGCGGCTACCTGCGCGTGCCTCCTTGCCGGCGCGAATGTGTGCCATGTGGACGCGTCAAAGGGCATGACCGCATGGGCAAAAGAGAACGCCGCTCTCTCCTCAGCCCCGAAGGAGCGGCAGAGGTGGATTGTGGAGGACTGCATTAAGTTCATCCGCCGCGAGCAGAGGAGGGGGAGTACCTACGACGCTGTCATAATGGACCCTCCCAGCTACGGCAGAGGTCCGAACGGCGAGGTGTGGAAGCTGGAGGAGCAGGTATTCTCCTTGGTGGAGGAGTGCGTCAAGGTGCTCTCGCCAAATCCGCTGTTTTTCGTCATAAACAGCTACACAACAGGGCTTAGCCCCTCCGTCATGAACTATATAGCGGGGCTGTTGATTAAGCCGAAGTTCGGCGGCTTCCTCTACGCGGACGAGATAGGCATACCCGTCTCCGAGACAGGGCTGATACTGCCCTGCGGCGCGTCTGCAATATGGCAGAGCAGTGACGAGATAAAACCGTAAGGCGACACAGCAAGGCAGTACCGAACGGCAACATCCGTAAGGCAGTACCGAGCCGCAACATCCGCAAAGCCCGACAGTGTGCGGGAGTGCGTAAATATAACATTAGGGAGCAGTAAAATGGCTAAGAGTAAAAAGGAAATAAGCTTTCAGGTGTCAAAACCTGCCGAACTCCTCTCGTTTCTCATGGAGGAGGGCGGCTTCTCCCGAAAGGACGCGAAGGCACTGCTCTCCCACGATTCGGTTGTGGTGGGGAGGAAAATTCAGACGAAATACAACTATATGCTCAAAAAAGGGCAGACGGTTACAATTGACTACAGCAATCGTTTCGCCTACCTCAGGGAGTATGGGATTGATATAATTTTCGAGAGCGATGAGATGGTGGTTATCAATAAACCGTGCGGACTGCTGTCGGTCAACTCCGACAACAAGCTGCTCCTCTCCGCACACTCTGTAATCGACAGCTACCTAAAGCTCACCGACAGCGGAGCGAAGGCGTTTGTGGTGCACCGACTGGATAAGGACACCTCAGGCGTACTGCTCTTTGCGAAGTCGGAGAAGCTCAAACGCCTGCTCCAGAACGACTGGAACGAGCGGGTGAAGGAGCGGCGTTACTGCGCGGTGACAGAGGGCGTTATGGAGAAGAAGGAGGACGTAGTCATAAGCTACCTCAAGCAGGACAAGAACAACATGGTCTACGAGAGCTTTGACAAAAGCGGCGAACAGGCTATCACAAACTACAGAGTGATAGCGGAGAACGGCGAGTACTCCCTGCTCGACATTGCCATAGCCACGGGGAAGAAGAACCAAATCCGCGTCTGCATGAAAGGGCTGGGACACCCGATTATAGGAGACAAGAAGTACGGAGGGAAGAAAAATCCCCTAAAGCGAATGGCACTCCACGCCTGCAAGCTTTCTATTGTACACCCTATTACGGGAGAACTGCTGGAGTTTCAAGCTCCAACGCCGAAGTCGTTTGCTCAAATAACGGCGGTGTAACCGCAGATATTTGAGCAGTTGACAAGCACAGTTGACAGTTGACAAGTGACAGTTATCCGCCTCGACGGCGGGGGTAAAAACAGCCCCGAAGTTGACAGTTAGGGGTACGGGCTTCTGCTCCATTATAAAATCACGGCGGCTTGCCCGCCGCGCCTCTAACTGTGGGGCTGTCACTTGTCAACTGTCAACTAAAAAAATCCCATATGCGGGAACACAATCGAGGTGAAAGCACTTGCCGGAAAATGAGCGTACAGACGAGCGTAAGCCCGACAAAATCACAGGCACAGTACACAGCGTGACCTACAGAAACGAGAAGAACGGCTTCACCGTTTTGGAGCTGGAGGCAGGCGGCTTTCTCTACACCGCCGTCGGTTCGCTCCCCGAAATATTCGCGGGGGAGAAGCTGTCCCTCACGGGGAGTTGGGGCAGTCACGCCTCCTACGGCGAGCAGTTTAAGATAGACAGCTTCGAGCAGGAGATGCCCTCCGGCTCTGCCGCCATAATGCGATATCTCGCCTCCGGTGCGGTCAAGGGGATAGGCGCGTCCACCGCCGCCAAAATCGTGGAGCTGTTCGGCGACAGCACCCTCGATGTGATTGAGAAGCAGCCGGAGAAGCTCTCCTCCATAAAGGGAATATCGAAGAAAAAGGCAATCGAGATGGGCGAGAGCTTCCGTTCGCAGTTCGGCATGAGGGAGGCAATGGTCCGGCTTGGAGCATACGGACTTACCCCCATGGAGTGCATAAATGTGTGGAAAAAGTGGGGTGCGTCCTCCCTCGACATAGCGGAAACCACCCCCTTCGCCCTATGTGCAAGCGAGATAGGAGTATCATTTGAACGCGCCGACGCTATCGCCTTGCGGCAGGGTTTCTCCTCCCACGACGACGGGAGGATAGTGGCGGCTATCATGCACATCCTCACCCACAACCTAAATAACGGACATACCTGTATCCCTCTCGACAAGCTGTTGCCCACTGCCGAGCGGCTGATTGACGTCGATTCGGATACGATAGAAAAGCAGGTGGAAATCTGCATACAAAACAGGGAGCTTGTAAGCGACAGCATAAACGGCACGCGCTTTATTTTCCTCCCCGCCATGTACGACACAGAGGTGTACTGCGCGGGGAGGCTGACATACTTCCTGCGCTTTCCGCCGTCTCCCGTAGCGGGCTACGAAAGCCAGCTTCAGCTTGACGAAAGCACATTTTGCCTGCGCTACAACGAAAAACAGCGGGAGGCAATCTCCGCCGCTATGGAGAAGGGGGCGTTGGTGCTGACAGGAGGACCCGGAACGGGAAAGACTACCACACTCAACGCCATTATAGATATACTCGAAATGTCGGGGAGTATCGTTGAGATTGCCGCTCCTACAGGAAGGGCGGCAAAGCGGATAACCGAAATCACGGGGCATGACGCAAAGACAATACACCGCCTGCTGGAGGTGCAGTGGGGGGAGTTCGACATCCCCTACTTCGACCGAAACGAGAACAACCCGCTCACCTGCGACGCGCTTATTGTGGACGAGCTGTCCATGACCGACGTGGTGCTGTTCGAAAACCTGCTCAGAGCGGTCAGGAGGGGCTGCCGCCTCATACTCGTGGGCGACAGCGACCAGCTCCCGAGCGTGGGAGCAGGCAACGTGCTAGGAGATTTAATCTCCTCGGGCTGTCTGCCTGTAGTAGAGCTGGACGAAATTTTCCGTCAGGCGAGCGAGAGTGCGATTGTCACAAATGCCCACAAAATCGTAGCGGGAGAAATGCCCGACCTATCCCTTCGCGACAACGACTTTTTCTTCATGAACGCCGAGGAGGAATCGGCTGTGCATACCATATCAGACCTGTGCTGGAGGAGACTGCCCGCCGCCTACGGCTTTAACCCCATCAAGGACATACAGGTGCTGTGTCCGAGCAGGAAGGGGATGTGCGGCACGGTGGAGCTTAACAAGAAGCTTCAGGAGCGGTTCAATCCCAAGCACAAGCAGAAGTCGGAGGCGAAAATCGGCTCAGTTCTCTTTCGCGAGGGCGACAAGGTCATGCAGATAAAGAACAACTACAACATAGAGTGGACGCGGGAGGACGGACGCGAGGGGAGCGGCATATTCAACGGCGACATAGGCATTATCTCCAAAATAGACCGCCGTGAGGAGAGTATGCACATCCTGTTCGACGACCGCACCGCCGTCTACCCCCTCGATATGGAGGAGCAGATAGAGCACGCCTACGCCGTGACCATTCACAAAAGTCAGGGCAGTGAGTTTGACGCTGTAATCATTCCGGCTACTCCCGTCGCCCCTCAGCTGTGCTACAGGAATCTCCTCTACACGGGGGTTACGAGGGCGAAGAAGTTGCTTATTATAATAGGGAAACAGCAGATAGTCCGCAAAATGGTGCAGAACAAGAAGAAGGGGCGGCGGTACACCGCGCTGTCGGAGTTCCTGAAAAATGAGGCGGTTGCGGAGAGCGACTTACAGGAAACAGAACAATAAGAAACCGACCCATAGGAAATAGTCCCGCAGGAAGCAGACCTACAGGGAATAGCCACATAGGAAACCAACCCATAGCAAACACCACCTACAGGAAACAACTCGAACGGAGGAGCAGTAAATGTCGTTTTGGGAGAACTTAAAGGAAGAGGCGGCGCGGTACATCTACCCGCGCAAATGTCCGCTGTGCGGGCGGCTTCTGGGCAGGGCGGAGAGGATATGCGCCTCCTGCTCCGACGATTTGGTGCAGATAGAGCAACCCATTTGCAGGAGGTGCGGACGCGCCGTATTCTCCTGCGACTGCGTGTTCTACGAGCTGAAATTCGAGCGGAGTATATCGCTGTTTGTACATACGAAATCGGCGCGGCGCGGAGTGCACAGGCTCAAGGACTACGGCGACTTCGAGACCGCCTCCTACTTCGGCAAGCGCATGGCGCATATCGTTAGGGAGGAGTACGCCGACTACAAGATTGATATGGTTATCGGCGTTCCGATGACCGACGGCAAATTCCGCACACGGGGCTTTAATCAGGCGGCAATGCTCGCGAGAATAGTAGCCGCGGAGCTGTCACTCCCCGTTCGCAACGGTATACTCATAAAGCACAGAAACAACAGCACTCAGCACTCCCTCGGCAGGGCGGAGAGGAAGGACAACGTCGCCGGCGTGTTCAAGATAAGCAACCGCGCCTCTGTTGCGGGTATGACTATACTCCTGTGCGACGACGTTATGACTACCGGCTACACCCTGAGCGAATGCGCGGGAGTACTGCTGGGTGCGGGAGCAAAGCGGGTGCTGTGCGTGACTGCCACATCTACTGACCTCGAGATGGTGAGCAACGCCAAACGCGCCATGCTGAGGTAGGGATGAGGGGCGGAGGAGAATATCTCCTCCGCCTCCCCTTTTCTTCTGCACAAAGCGTTTGTTTCAGCTAAATTTGCCATAAATATAAACATTTCGTAAAAATTAATTGATACATGGCAAAAGATAGTATATAATCATTCTGTACAGATTGCTTCGGTAACTAAACCTTGCGTTTTCTGGTCGGTATTTTTACCGCCTTGCATCGTTATCGTCCTTGCCTTGCGTCAGCAAAGCGGCGTCCTCTGCCTCGCAAGGCAGTAAAAATCCTCGCCCATAAATACGCAAGCTTTAATTACCGAAGCAATATTTTATTTCAGGTGGTGGAGTATATGTCTCTTAATTGGACAAAAGATTTAAATATAGAATCTCTTCCCGAATTTGCCGCTGAGTACGCCGGTTTCACATACAACAAGGCGTTGGCGACAGTCATAAGCGAAGGCGCGGCAATGCGCCTTGCGGTCAATACGCTGTGCAGGCTTTTCCTCCTTCGCGCGAGGTTTTACGCGGAGGAGCAGGAGTACACGCCCAAGGAAGCCATACTAAAGGTCATGAGCCCGCTCATTCCTCTAAACAGGAGGAAACGGTTCACAAACCCGCTTTTAACTCTCGACACCCCCCCTGCCGATGCAATTTGCGCGGAGGTGGCGAAAAAGGTGTGCAGGCGGATTGAGACCATCTCCCCCCGATACGCCCCCTCCTTCTCCGCACTCAAGACAGCCGCACTTTTGTGCGTAGTCACGGCAGTGATAACGGGAACTATCCTCTTTATCTGGAGCGACCCGTTCGAGTGGATTTCCCGCGCCGAGAGTGAGGAGCAGGCGGCTGTTCTGAGCAGCACTGTGATATATCCTCCTCAGTCGAATGCCCTTGTGGACATTTCTCTCCGTGAGCTTTCAGTTCCGCGCGGCAGTGTCCCCGTGGAGATTCGTTTCAGCGGTCCCGACGCGGACAGGGTGAAGGAGATAGTCTACTCCTCCGACAAAAAGGGAAGCCTCGGCAAGGTGTACAACTGCACAAACGGCTACGGGGTGTTCATAGCCGACGAAAGCGACACATACACAGTCACGCTCAGAGGCGAAAACGGGCTGGAGATAAACAGGGCGATAAAGGCAGAGAATGTCGCCTCCTCCGCTCCCGCCTTCACGGTGACAGATTTAGCCATATCCGCCGACCTCGATACGCTGTCGTTCACCCTCTCCTCCTCTGTGGGGGTGCAGTCGGTCACGGCGACCGAGGGCGTGTCTGTCGCGCAGAAGGAGGACGGCAGCTACATTGCCTCCGCGCTGAGTTTGGCGGGGAGCAAGATAACCGCCGAGGACGAGAGCGGCAACGCCTCCTCGATTTATGTAAACGACAACGCAAATGTTTTGTATTCGCCGCGCATTGAAGTGAAGTCGTTTGCCGTGCCTCACGACAAGACTACGGAGACCGACCTCGCGGCACTCCTCCCGAAGGACCACGAGTACACCTTTGAGATAGAGAGCAGACCGACCGCAATCAAGGCGGTTATCGAGAACGGGATTCTCGCCCTTACTCCTCAGAGCGGCTTTGTGGGAGTGGACAGCATAACGCTGTCGGTCACCGACGAACACTCCCTCACGGCGAGCTTCGTTTTCCCCGTAGTCGTCACAAACAGCGCGCCGAGAATTGAACAGTCGAACCTCTTCTTCGCCGCAAAGCATACTCCCACGCACGAGGGCTATGTGTTCTCTCGCCTTTCGGGAGTAGACGACGACGGAGACAAGGTTACATACCTCCTCGAATCGGCTGAGAACTGCTCTGTCATGATTTCGAAGGACGGCGGCTTCCTCCTCTTTGTCGATAATGACTACGCGGGAGGAATGGTCAGCTTCACCTTCACCATGACAGACGGAATACTCGTGTCAGAGCCGTATAAATACACCGTCACGCTGATAAACAACCTCATCTCCGAGAGGGAGTTTAGTCAGGATATGATTTGCTACAGCGGCGAGGACGGCTACTATATGCTCAACCTCCCGAAAACCGACATAGACGGCGACCCTCTCACATGGAGGGTGAAAACCGAGCTTGCAGACGGAAAAACCGCCAAGGGGCATACCGTCCTCGTGGAGGACGACGGCGCGGCGGTCAAGGTAATCCTCAATCCGTCGGTCAACGAAAACGATACGCAGACGCTCATACTTTCCTGCTCGGATGGCTGGGTGGAGAGCGACAACATCATATTCACCTGCAACATAGCGAAGAATATGCCTCCCGAGGCGGGGGAGAGCAACAGCGCGGTGCTTTCTGCCGAGCAGGTGAGAGCGGTGCTGGATGTTGATGTTGAGAACGACTGCGCGTTTGACAAGATTGTCATAAGCGAAATCATCTCCTCCGAGGGCTGCACGGTGGAGGACGAAACCGGCTTCGAGAACCTCAAGTTCACTGTCAACATGAATGACGGAGCGGAGCAGGCTGTGGTTGTCCTCAGAGTGAGCGATACTCTGACGGGCGATTCGGTTGTGGTGACATATACTATCAGCAGAAAACTGAATGATGCGGCGCAGGAGGCGACTACTGCTACTCCTGCGGAGTAGTTGACAGGTGACAAGTGACAGGTGACAGTTTACAGTTTACAGGCGAAAGGCGACAGTTATCCGCCGCAAAATGACACGAAGTGTCATTCGGCGGCGGATATTTGCTTTGCGGCAGAATGAAAAAACGGAGGATGATATTTGTGAAAAAAACTATGAAATTTGTGGCTCTCTTTGTGGCTGTATCTATTCTCGCGCTGAGCCTCCCGAAGTTCGGCACGCTAAACCCATCGGAGAAGCTTACCTCGGGTAATGAGGTTAGCAGTACCTTTGCTCTGCACGCGCCGGTGGAGTGGATAAGCGAAAGCTTTAAGGACGCACTTTTTGCTGCGTCTGAAAAAAATAATGTTCGGGATCGTGATTTTCAACCCATCAAAATCAGCGACCGAACGACATATGCCAATTTGGCGAGGATTGAGTTTATTCAAATATGGTTTGAAGAAGACGAGGAAGTTTCGGAGATTAACCTAAGGGATATGGAAAAGCTTCCTAATATTAGAAGCTTCAGTATAGACCATGGGATAGATAATGTCAAAATTTCCGACCTGTCGCCGCTGGCTAAGCTGACTAATCTGGAACACCTCGATATACCTTACACCAAAGTTTCCGACCTGTCGCCGCTGGCGGGGCTGACTAAACTGGAATACCTTTCTCTTCATTTATGCGAAGATGTATCCGACCTGTCGCCGCTGGCTAAGTTGACTAATCTGCAAGACCTTAACATATCTTACACCAAAGTTTCCGACTTCTCACCTCTGGCTAAGCTGATTAATCTGACAGACATTGATGCGGAAGGTATCAAAATTTCCGATCTGTCTCCGATTTCGGGACTGACAAATTTGAGACACCTTAATATATCAAATACAGAAATTTCCGATTTGTCTCCGCTGACTAAGCTGATTAATCTCAGTTCGCTTTCCTTTTTTAACTGTGTAAAAATTTCCGACTTCTCACCTCTGGCTAAGATGATTAATCTGACAGACCTTGATGCGTCAGGTGTCAAAATTTCCGACCTGTCGCCGATTTCGGAGCTGACAAATTTGAGACACCTTGATATATCAAATACAGGAGTTTCTGATCTGTCTCAGCTGTCGAGGCTGGTTAATTTGGAATGGCTTTACATTGATTCCTGCGAGGAAGTTTACGACCTGTCTCCGCTGGCTGAGTTGACTAATCTGAACAACCTTACTTTTTCAGACACCAAAATTTCCGACCTGTCGCCAATTGCGGGGCTGACTAATCTGAACTACCTTAACCTTGATTCTTGCGCAGAAATTTCCGATCTGTCTCCTCTAGCGGGGCTGACAAATTTGAGACACCTTAACCTTGATTCCTGCACAGGAATCTCCGACTTGTCTCCGCTGTCGAGGCTGGTTAATCTGGAATGGCTTCACATTGATTACTGCGAGGGAGTTTCCGACCTGTCTCCGCTGTCAGGACTGACTAATCTGGAACGCCTCTATATATCTTATACCAAGGCTTCTGACCTGTCTCCGCTGGCGGGGCTGACTAATCTGCTTGAGGTTGACGCGGGTTATACCGAGGTCACCGACTGGTCGCCTGTTGCCCATGTGCCGGGTGTAAATAAGGACAAGGAATATTACGACGATGCCGGCGAATGTGCCTGCGGCTGGGAGTAGAAACAGTTGACAGTTGACAAGTGACAGTTGACAGTTGGTTTGCGGTAAAATTAAAAAATGGAGGATGATATTTGTGAAAAAAACCATGAGATTACTTGCTATTACTCTGTCTGTAGCTATCCTCGCGCTGAGCTTCGCGGGGTGCGACTGCGGCAACTCCTTCCCGCCGGACGAGTTGGTGGAGTGGATAAGCGAGGACTTTAAGAATGCGCTTTTTGATGCGTCTAAAGACGATACGGTTATGCGTTATGACTCTGATGGAGAACTTATACCCATCAAAATCAACAATTACCCTACATATGCCGAGTTGGCGGAGGTGGAGTATCTTCATATTGGACTTTTTCGTGCTAAGAACCTTGAGGCACTTGACCTAAGCGATATCAAAAAATTTCCCGCCATTAAAGAATTATATATAGAGAGCAAATCAGTAACCAATATTGAAGCACTATCTGAACTGGTCAATCTAAAAACACTTTCATTTCAGGAAAGCACAGGAGTTTCCGACCTGTCGCTGATTGCGGGGCTGACTAATTTGGAAAACCTTTCTCTTGATCGCTGTGAAGATGTATCCGATCTGTCGCCGATTGCGGGGCTGACTAAACTGGAAAGCCTTGATATATCAAGCACAAAAATCTCCGACCTGTCACCGATTGCGGAGCTGACCAATTTGGAAACTCTTAACATATCATTTGCAGGGGTTTCAGACATATCGCCGATTGTCGGGTTGACTAATCTGAAAACTCTTGGTATTAGTGCCTGCACAGGAATTTCCGACATATCGCCGCTGTCGAGACTGACTAATCTGCAGGAGATTAAAGCGAGCAGTCTCAATGTCACCGACTGGTCTCCGATTGCTAAGCTGAGTAATTTAGAAACACTTTGGATATCAGATGGCGAAGTTTCCGACCTCTCGCCGATTGCCGGTCTGACCAATCTGAAAGAACTCAGCATATCATTTACCGAAGTTTCCGACCTGTCGCCGATTGCTAAGCTGACTAAACTGGAAAGACTTTATATACTATACACCGAAACATTTGACCTGTCTGCACTTGCGGGGTTGACTAATCTGAAATACCTTAATATGTCATTCACCAAAAGTTCCGACCTATCGCCGCTTACGAATCTGACAAAACTGGAAGAACTTCGCATTGATTTTTGCACAGGAGTTTCCGACCTGTCGCCGATTGCTAAGCTGACTAATCTGGAAATTCTTGACGTATCAAACACCAAAATTTCCGACCTGTCTCCTCTGTCGGGGCTGGTTAATCTGGAACTCCTTGGCATATCAGTTACCGCAGTTTCCGACCTGTCGCCGCTTGCAGGACTGACCAATATGAGAAGTCTTTACGTTAATTCCTGTACAGCAGTTTCCGACCTTTCTCCTCTGGCGGGGATGACAAATTTGAAAGACCTTGACATATCAAACACAGAAGTTTCCGACCTGTCACCGCTTTCGGGGCTGACTAATCTGAGAGAACTTTCCGCGTATCAAACCAAGGTCACAGACTGGTCGCCTGTTGCCCATGTGACGAAGGTGTACAAGGAGTAGAAACAAGGGGAGTATATTTGGTTTGCGGTAAAATCAAAAATGGAGGATGATTCTTATGAAAAAAACCATGAGAT
>JAISGQ010000037.1 GCA_031262985.1 Oscillospiraceae bacterium | reverse complement strand
TAGCTTATCAGATTTTATACAATAAACAAGAGAATTCTATGAAATTTACACATCCCAACACATGAAATGTTTTGATCGTTCCGCTATGCTATACAGTAATCACCGAATTCGGAAAACAGCAGGTTTATTAAGGGGAGGTGCATATGTACACGGACGCATTCCAAGGGGTGATTGATTACATCGAGGCAAATCTAAAAACCGACATCACGGTTGACGAGTTGGCAGCGATCGCAGGTTACAGCAAGTATCATTTTTACAGTGTGTTTGGTGAGGTGGTTGGACTGCCTGTCACAGGCTATATCCTGCATCGGCGGCTTAAGCACGCACTGTATGAAATCGCAAGTGGACGCACGGCGATTGAGGTGGTATCCCAGTACGGCTTCGACACCTATGCAGGCTTTTATAAGGCATTTGTCCGTGAGTACGGTTGCTCTCCCAAGAAATACGTTGCCATATATGGCAACGTGGTGGCGATACCTGAACAAGAAAAGAAGACGTTATTAAAATTTATCAGGCAGCGTTTGGCAACAGCATCGGACATTGCTCATTCAAAACGCTACATGCTGTTGTATGCTCAATTCTCGCTTTTTTATCTGAAAAACCCATAAATAGATTTTTGCCAGCTCCGGACTTTTGAGATTTTGCACTTCTTCGGATGTGTGGGGAAATCCATTCTAAGTCGTCGAACTCTTCATTTCAATGATCGACATTCGCACTTTTCCAAAATACCGCTATTGCTGTATTAAACTGCTTAGGCACATCCATATTTACGCAGTGTCCCGCCTCCTCAAAAATAATCAGGTGGCATTTGGGCTCTCTTTTCTTCCACATTTCTACAGCGAATCGTTCCATCGGTATATCGTGACTTCCGCAGCCAATCAGCAAAGGGTATTTCCTGGGATTTGCTTGCCGTGCATTTACCATGCTGCTCAAAGAAGCCAAATATATAAATGACTTCTTAGGAAATTGAATATTCATCTCGAAAAACTCTTTTTGAGCTTGCAAAGTATAAGCGGATATTTTTTGATTTGATTTCGCAAACCATTTGATTGAAAATATAGCTTTAAGCATCATACGCATCTGCGACGCGCTGTTTTCCTTCTGCATTTTTAAATCAAAATTATTTATGTCATAACCGCCGAAGCAGGCAAGTGATTGCACGGCTTTCGGATACCGATTGGCAAAATCCTGAGCCAATACAGCACCCAATGAAACGCCTACAATATGTATCTTCTAAATGCTTTCTGTTTTCAGGATTTCACTTATCCACACCGACATTTTGTCTATACTGTCGCCTTTTCGCGCTTTGGTTGACCTTCCGTGACCGATAATATCAAGAGTAAGAATGTTGTATTTATCTTTAAAGTAGTCAATCTGTGTTTGAAACATATTGTGATTTACAAAAGCGGCGTGTATAAAGAGTACCCACTCGGCTTGCTCCTTTCTGCTGATGTAATAGACCAGAGGAGATTCGTCTAAATGGTACTGTTTCATATTTCACCGTTCCTCATCTTTCTTAGCAGATTTTCAAACCAGTCGATATTGAACTTAATCAGTTCCTTGCCGTAAAGTGCGGAGATAAACTGATAGTTAAGTATATCTTTGTTCTCTTCTGCAACCTCGATGTTTTCCGCCTCTTCACATATTGCCGTCAGTACAGTATATTTCTCATTCAAAAAAATCAAATGCTCCCGTATGCTGGTTTCCCGATTCTTTTTATCGGAAAACCCCATAAAATAGACCTTTGCCAACTCCGGACTTTTAGGACTTTGTTCTTCTATAGGCGCGTTTATCCACTCGAAAAAATGATGACTCCCGCTTTCGGTTATAAAATAAACTTTTTTGTACTTTCCGTTCTCAACAATTTCCTCATATCTGATAAATCTGCAGTTGAGCAATTTTTTAATAGCCGCCTGTATGCTTCCCATACTGTTGCTGTACATCAAATTTATTCCTTTATCTATTCTTTCCCTCAGCTGATATATTGTCCTGTTGCACATAAGTAAAAGCCCGAGAATAATATTGTCCATCATTCGTCCTCCGCGTGTTACTATTAGTAATATTGCTATTATACACAAGCTTCACTTGAAAGTCAAGTGAGGCGGAGGTTTTATTTATACGACGAATAAATACTAACTGTAGCGTAAAATCCAATAGGGAGGAAACTGCGGGATTGCCCGTACTGTTCACTATTTCATACTTCAACAGTGACGAATATCGGAGGCCCTAAAAACCAACCTCCGCCATCATCTCGCACAGTACCCTCAGCGTCTTTTTCTCGATTCGTGACACATACGACCGCGAGATTCCCAGCTCATCCGCCACGTCCTTCTGAGTACGCGGCTTCTTCCCGCTCAGACCGTACCTTTCGGCTATGATGTACCTCGCCCGCTCATCCGTTATCTTCGCAAGGCATTTGTAGAGGAGTGAAACCAGCACCTGTTTATCCAAGTCGTCCGCAATGGTGTCCTCCTGCGCGATTACGTCAACCAAGGTCAGCGCGTTCCCCTGATTGTCGGAGTCGATGGGCTCGCTTATGGAGATGTCCTGCGCCGACTTCTTGCAAAGCCTTAGGCTCATGAGTATCTCGTTCTCTATGCACCGCGAGGCGTAGGAGGACAGCTTAATCCCCTTCGAGGAGGAGAAGGTGTCGATAGCCTTCATCAGCCCGATTGAGCCTATCTGCACTAAGTCGTCGGGGTCTATCGCGCTCATGTAGTACTTCTTCGCCATGTAGGCGACAAGGCGGAGATTGTGTTCTACCAGTTTGTTCCGTGCCGATATGTCGCCGTTCTCCATTGCCGCTATGTACTCCGCCTCCACCTCGGGCGCGAGGCACTTCGGGAACGAGCCCGACTTGTCGATTCCCAGCAGGAGAAAGAGTAGTCCTCCCACGCTCTGATATAGCATTTGGAATATATCCAATTACCGCACCTCCATTATACTGCTCCACGTTTAAAACCATTGTATCTTTGCGGTCTTTTTCCCGCCTGACTTCGTTGTCCTTCTTGACTTGCGCCGGCAAGCCTGCGTCGTCCGCCATGACATCCTAATCTCTCATAAAACGGTAGGCAAAAATCTGCGGAAAAACCACATATGTCAGAGCTTTTTCCTTGATTTTTGCACCGTTTTTAATCGAGAGTTAGTATCAGACGAAAAAAATCCTCGCAAATCTAACAATGCTTTTAAACGCGGAGCAGTATTAGTTGACCAATTAGCCTTATTGTTATATTATATTCGCAGAGGCTCGGCAGATTTCCTCAAAATTTTCATTACTCCTCCTTGCCCTAAATTCGGAGTAATACACAAAGGAATGATTACATGGAGCGGCAAAACCGCACATACAAGGCGGCAGTAATAGGAGGCGGCGCGGCGGGAATGACTGCCGCTATATCGGCGGCGCGTGCAGTAGGCGGCGAAAATGTCGTCCTTATTGAGAAAAACGAAAAGCTGGGGAGAAAGCTGCTCGCCACAGGCAACGGCAGGTGCAACATCTCCAACAGCAGTGCCGACCCGTCGGAGTACTCACACGATTTCCACAAGCTTAGGTTCGTCAAGAGCGTGTTTTCTGCCGTACCTCCCGACTGCCTGACGGAGTTTTTCGACTCCCTGGGAATTGTCTTGAAGGAGGAGAAAGGCGGGCTTCTCTATCCGCTGGGCGAACAGGCGGCGGCTGTAAACGATATGCTCAAGCTGGAGCTTGCGCGGCTGGGAGTAGTAGTCCTCCTCGGCACTAAGATAACGAAAATATCGCAAAACGGCGAGGGCTGGGAGCTTTTCTCCCACACACATTCAATCTTGAGCGACAAGGTGATAGTCGCCTGCGGAGGTGCCGCCGCGCCTTCCCTCGGAGGAACGGACAGTGGAGTACAGCTCCTTTCCGAGCTGGGACACGCCGTCACGCCTATGTCGCCTTCGCTGGTGCAGCTGTGCACCGATTTTCCGAACATCAAATCGCTCGGCGGAGTGCGTGTCAAGTGCAAGGCGGCACTTCTGTGCGGCGGTGCGTTTGTCGCCGAGGAGATAGGCGAGGTGCAGTTTACCGACCGCACCCTCTCAGGCATAGCGGTTTTTCAGCTCTCCCGATTCGTCCGCGAGGAGGGGGAGGGGAAGCCCTACCGAATAAGTCTCAACCTCATGCCCGAACGGAGCGACTTCGCGGTGTTCCAGTTCCTCACGAAGCGTGTGCGGACTATCCCGCATATGCCGCTGGAGGATTTTCTCTCTCCGCTTTTCAAAAAGAGCGTGGGAGTGTGCCTCCTGAGGTACTCGAAAATCGAAAAACTCGACCGCCCCTGCTCCGCTCTGTCTGAGGAGGAGATAAAGCGGCTCGCCGCCTCCATCTCCGACTGGAGCTTTAACATCACGGGAAAGGCGGATTTCAAGAACGCTCAGGTCATGTCCGGCGGCGCGTCTATCGAGAACTTCTCCGGCAGCACACTCGAATCGAAGCTGTGCAGGGGGATTTTCGCGGCAGGTGAGACGCTCGATATAGACGGACCGTGCGGCGGCTACAACCTCCACTGGGCGTGGACGTCGGGACTGCTTGCGGGTAAAAGCGCGGTTTAATAAATTTAGGAAAGTGCGGAATTTAAATGATAACTGTCAGCCAAATAAGCCTCTCTCCCGACAACGACAGCAGGGAGAAACTGCTCCTCGCCGCCGCGCGGGAGCTGTCAATAAAATCGAGCGATATACTGAGCCTGACTATAATAAAACGCTCTATTGACGCGCGTAAGAGGGAGGACATAAAAATCACCTACAAGCTCTCCTGCAAGCTCAGAGACGAGAGCGGCACAATGTCGCGCTACAGGGGGAGCAAGGCGTCAATTGAGGAGGAGAAGCCCTCGTCGCTCTCATCTGCCTCCCCCTCTAACCCGTCCCCCGCGCTGAGTTTTCCCCGCACCCCTCTCTCCTGCCGCCCTGTTGTGTGCGGGAGCGGTCCGGCAGGTCTGTTCGCCGCTCTCATTCTCGCGGAGAACGGAACTCGTCCCATTATTTTAGAGCGTGGGGAGGACGTGACGGCGCGTACCGAAAAGGTTCAGAGCTTTTTCGGCGGCGGTGAACTCGACACGGAGAGCAACATACAGTTCGGCGAGGGAGGCGCGGGTACGTTCTCCGACGGGAAGCTGAATACAGGCATAAAAAACGAGTATATACACAAGGTTCTCGAGGAGTTTGTGCGGCACGGCGCGTGTGCAGAAATACTCTACGACGGAAAGCCGCATATAGGCACGGACGTACTCAAGGGAGTGCTGATAAGCATAAGGAAGAAAATTGAGTCGCTGGGAGGAGAGTATCTCTTTAAAACAAAGCTGTGCGGCATAGAGGTGAAAAACGGGCGGCTTCACAGCGTAATAATCGAGAGAAACGGAATCAGCCGCGAGTTAGAGTGCGGCAGTCTCATCCTTGCCACAGGTCACTCGGCGCGTGACACCTTCGAGATGCTCTACCATAGCGGGCTTGCCATGGAGCAGAAAGCCTTCTCCATGGGTGCGCGTATCGAACACCTCAGAGAGGAGGTAGACGCCGCGCAGTACGGTGCGTTCGCCGGACACAAGGCACTCCAAGCCGCCGACTACAAGGCGTCGGTGAAGCTTCCTTCTGGGAGGGGCGTGTATACCTTCTGTATGTGTCCGGGCGGGTTTGTCGTTCCTGCCGCAAGCGAACGCGGAGGAGTGGTCACGAACGGCATGAGCAACTACGCGCGGGATGAAAGGAACTCAAACAGCGCGTTGCTTGTGGGAGTAAACCCCTCCGATTTTCCCTCCTCCCACCCGCTTGCCGGAGTAGAACTGCAACGCGCCGCCGAAAGCGCGGCATACGGCTATTCGGGCAGCTACAACGCGCCCTGCCAGCTTGTCTCCGACTTCCTCGCGGACAGACCGAGTACGGCGGCACGCTCTGTTACTCCGAGCTACGCGCCTGCGGTTACGTTCGGGGAAATCTCGTGCTGTCTGCCCGATTATGTGGTACGCTCCATGCGGGAGGCACTGCCCGAGCTGTCACGGAGGCTCAAATTTTTCTCCTCCCCCGACGCACTTCTCACCGCACCCGAAACGAGGAGCAGTTCACCTGTGCGTATCCTGCGAGACGGCACGATGCAGTCCTCTGTTCGCGGGATTTATCCGTGCGGGGAGGGCGCGGGCTACGCGGGCGGGATTATGTCCTCCGCAGTGGACGGCATAAAATGCGCGGGAGCTTTGCTATCGGCAAATTAGCTTGAAACTACAATTTGTTGCCAAAGAGTTAGAGTTTAGGTCAAGCCTTTGCAAAGGCTTGCGGGTTGTTAGGGCAGAGCCCTGACTCGCTCTCCGCAGAGAGCGAAACTCTCTAATCGTTCAAAAACGCAGGAGGGGGTAGGAAAAAATGTCCCTAAGGACATTTTTTCCGCAGGGGAACCCTCGTCGGGGGTTCCCCTGTATAGGTCGTCGTGCGACCTATAGGGCATCCCTTCGCAGATTGCCTTGCATTCCCTGCTTATTACCTCTCTTCCCGCGAATGAATACTTTCCCCGCAAACGAGTACCCCTCCGCGAACAAATATTTTCCACGCGAATGAATACTCCCCCCGCAAATGAATATTCCCTCCCGCGACCGCCGCCCCCATACATATCTCCCCAAAAACAATCGTACCCCCTGTCGGAGAAACTTCCGGCAGGGGGTACAAATTATCAATCAGAGGGGGTGCAGTAGGGTGGTGTCCTCCTCTTACGAGAGGATTGCCCTGTGCGTTAATGACGCATTACGCATTAATTAAGCATTACTGCACCGTCAGGTAATGACCTACCTACCGTTTAGCGGCAGCAGCAATCATCATCCGCATCACCAAGTACGCCGTTGTTCATGCAGCAAAGGCATACTACAGCAAGAGCAATGACAATCCATGTGCAGGAATTGTTGCCGAAGATGTTACACATAATATTTTTCCTCCTTTTTCTCAACTTCAATAACATAGTATGTCGAATGAGCAATTTGTGTGAGGGAGAAAATCCCCCTTAGCGCAGGTGAGGAGTTTTCTGATACAGCGAGAGTGCCGTAGTATGTGTGCCGTACCTGCTGCCGCTCATTCTGATATCATTCTATGGGAGGAGGAGGGAAAGTGTGACGAAGCTACAGCTATTTCTCCTCCTGTCGGCAGGGGGAGGGGAGATGCAACAATAATCCCCGCGCAAAAATCTGCCGTTGAGGCAGGCTTTGCGCGGGGAGGGGTGGAAGGAATCGTGTGATTGAACGTAAGCTACGGCTTCAAATTCTTTCAGAAAAAAGGATAATTGCATGTACTATTACCAACGACACAAATATTATGAAGCATAAAATGCTAAAAAGGAAAGGAAATAATCTAGCGTGCTCTACAAGTTCATCCCAATTATAACAACACAGGAAAAAGAATATGATTGCACCCAATGAGAAATCTACTATAAAAAATATTGATAAAGCATTTTCAGAAAATAGCGGTGCTAAAAAATAACCAATCAAAAGAAATATGATACCAACGACCAACAATGAAACAATAAATAAAAAACCGTATTTGATACTGTATGTGAAATACACTCTACCTGTTTGTGATAATTCAAGTCGTTGCAAAAAGTTGAGTTCCTTTTTCTTTTTCTCTATATATTCAATTTCGGTTTTTAAATCGATTGGTTGTTTTGCGATAGTCGCTCTTTTATACCATTTTTTTAATCTAACATACAGCCACATAATCAAAAAAATAAATCCGGCGGAAACTACAAGATAAATTACTGTATACAAAACATTGCTCAAATGACCCAATAAAGCTTCTTTGTCCATATTAATCCCCCTTATCTAAAAATATGATAGCTCAATATTATTTTACTTCCAACAGGAACGAAACAATATCAGTTAATGAAAGATCCTTTGTTGCGCCAAAAATATTTTCGAGTTTACGTTCTATATCAGATATTACTTTTTTGTCGTCATCCGAAAGTGTTGGTCGAGGTCTTCGTCCGCGAGCTTGTAATACTATCTTATTCACATCAACAATACGTCTTTGCAATGCTTTTTTTATATGCACAGATTCATAGCTTGTTATATATGAATCATTAAATTTTGTGCTGCTTAAATTGAGATTTGCAACCTGTTGGCACATTTGTTTAATTGCTAAAAGACCTTCATGGAATAAAATTGCATCTGTTTCGGTTTCATATTTATATATGTAATCACGCGCTTTATTCAATACCGCTTCAGATAATACTTCATTTATTTTATTTATACTTAATGGTATAGTTGTGTTATTTTCTGTTAGTTCTTTCAAAATTTTCAGCCTCCTAAGCAAGCGTATTGATAATGAGATTGTAGCATAATATTCACAAATTTCAAGTGTAAATTTCCAAATTGTTAATTTTATCTAAAATTTCAACAAGCGGACCTAACACTATTTCACATCTAATTCCTTCCCCTGTGTATTAGATTATTTACACTTGCCAATCATATACATTAGAACACTGATATATAGGTATAGGGGAGTTGCGATTTTGGCTATTTATAATTTCGACGGACTTTCAGAAAAAGCGAATCAGGCTCTTAACTGCGCCATTTCCTTTGCTCAGGAGTGCGGTCACAATTTCATAGGAACAGAGCACGTGCTTGTGGGGCTTCTTTCATCAGGAAACACAGCCTCTAAGGACATTCTCGAGCGGGGAGGAGTAACCCGCCCTTCCGCCGAGCGTCAGCTCACAGACACCCACGGCAGGGGAATCCGTTCCCTGCTCAACCCGAACGACATGACGCCCCGCGCAAAGAGGATAATTCAGCTTGCCATACCCGTCGCCATGCGCCTCGGGAGTGATTTTGTCAGCACCGAGCATCTTCTCATCTCCATGCTCAATGACAAGGACAGCACCGCCTGCCGCTTTATAGAGGAGGGCGGCGGCGACATCGCAAAACTGCTGTCTGAGGCACTGCTTTCGGTGGGGAGGGATACTCCTTCCGGCTCAGGCGGCAGGGAGGGGGAGAAGGGAGAGGGCAAAAAGCTCCTCTCCTCTGATTTCTCCTCTGTTTTCGGGGCTATGTCAGGGAGTGAGAGCAGGAGTAAGAGCAAGACCTCTACTCCTCCGAAAATAAAAACCCTGCTCCAGTACGGTAGGGATTTGACCGAGGACGCGAGAAAAGACCTCCTCGACCCCGTAATCGGAAGGGAGAAGGAGATAGAGCGTGTAGTGCAAATCCTCTCCCGCCGAACGAAGAACAACCCCTGCCTAATCGGCGAGCCGGGAGTGGGAAAAACCGCCATAGCGGAGGGCTTGGCACTCAAAATCGTGTCGGGAGACGTACCTGAATCGCTCCTCGACAAAAGCATAATCTCCCTTGACCTTACCGCAATGGTTGCGGGAACGAAGTATAGGGGGGATTTTGAGGAACGCATTAAGGCGGCAATTAACGAGGTGACTGCCGCCGAGGGAGCTGTAATCCTCTTTATCGACGAGATTCACTCGCTTATAGGAGCAGGCTCGTCGGAGGGTTCGACAGACGCGGCGAACATCCTCAAGCCTCAGCTTGCGAGGGGGAAGCTACAGCTTATCGGGGCTACTACTACGGCGGAATACCGAAAGTATATAGAAAAGGACGCGGCACTCGAGCGGCGGTTTCAGCCGGTGACGGTAGACGAACCATCCGAGGAGACCGCCCTGCGTATCCTCAAGGGAATACGCGGGAGGTACGAGGCACACCACAAAATCAGCATCACAGACGAGGCGTTGGAGGCGGCGGTAAAGCTGTCCTCCCGATATATCCCCGACAGGTTTCTCCCCGACAAGGCGATAGACTTGATTGACGAGGCCGCCTCCCGCGTGCGGCTCACGGGGGAGCGTCTGCCGGAGGAGATAAATGAGCTGTACGGCGCGGTTCTCTCCCTCCAAGCGGAAAAGCAGGAGTGTATTCTGAAACAGGACTACGAGAGCGCGGCAATCCTCCTCAACCGCGAGGAACTGGCGATAGACAAATACGAGCTTGAGAAGGAGGCGTGGAAAAGCACGCACGTCAACTGCCGCCTGTCCGTTACTCCTGAGGATATAGAGCAGATTGTCGCTATGTGGACTGCCGTCCCCGCCGTTCGCCTGAGCGAGAGCGAATCTCAGCGTCTGCTCAATCTCGAAAAGGAGCTGCAAAAGCGCGTAATCGGGCAGGAGAACGCGGTGAAGTCGGTGGCTAATGCCATTCGGCGCGGACGCTCGGGGCTTTCAGACCCTCGAAAGCCCATAGGCTCGTTCATCTTCTTAGGTCCTACGGGAGTAGGAAAAACCGAGCTGTGCAAGGCGTTGGCGGAGGCTGTTTTCGGCGATGAATCGGCACTTATTAAAATTGATATGTCGGAGTACTCCGAGCAGCACTCCGTATCTAAGCTTATCGGCTCACCCCCCGGATACGTCGGCTTTGACGAAGGAGGCAGGCTGACAGAGCAGGTGAGAAGCCGCCCCTACTCCGTTGTGCTGTTTGACGAGATAGAGAAGGCGCACCCCGACTTGTTCCACATCCTCCTGCAAATTATGGGAGACGGCAGGCTGACCGACTCCACAGGCAGGGAGGTAAATTTCAAGAACACGCTCATTATTATGACCTCCAACATAGGCGCGAAGTACCTCACCGACGCGCAGGCGGCTCTCGGCTTCGGTTTAAGTGAGAGCGAAGGAGGCGGCTCTGCGTATGACGAGAGCTGCGGGAAGGTCGCCGAGGAGCTGAAAAAGCACTTTCGCCCCGAATTCCTCAACCGCATAGATGAAACTATCATATTCAGAAAGCTGGCGGAGGCGGAGATAAGCGAGATAAGCCGCCTACTCCTCGGCAAGCTCGCCCGCAGAGCAGAGGAGCTGTCCATCAAGCTCAGTTTCAGCGAGGAGGTTGTCTCCTCAGTCGCCAAGGAAGGGTTTGACAGCAAGTACGGGGCGCGTCCCATTGAGCGGATTATCCAGAGCCGCATAGAAAATCCCCTCTCCGAGGCTATAATCGGCGGCGCGTTCGCCGAGGGCGCGGCGGTGGAGTGCCGCATGGACGGCGGGGAGTATATATTCAGCAGTGCTGAAAATATATCGCAAAAGTGAAAAACTCCTGTTGAGTACAATGTTAAAACTATTGACATTACAAGGGAAATTAGTGATAATATTTGTACAGGTAAATTTTAACTCGTGCCTACCCCGTTCGGTGGAAAGAGGCGGAGCTACAACAGGAGGGATAATATCAATGAGCAAATACGAAACTTATGTAAGCGAGCGCAAAATTCCTATCATCATAGGAATCGCCGGACATATGGACTTGCGCTCTGAGGAGGAGAGGACAATTCTCAAAGCCAAGACTAAGGAGATATTCGGCGAATTTCGCAAGAATTATCCCAACACGCCTCTTACGGTGATGACATCGCTCGCAAGAGGCGCGGACATACTCGCGGCGGAGGCGGCAATAGAGGAAAGCATTCCGATAATCTGTCCGCTTGCTCTGCCGAAGGATGAATTTATAAACGATTTCGACGGTTTTCCGGAGGAGAAGGAGCGATTCGACCTCTGCCTCAGCCATGCGGAAAACCAAGAGCTTTTCGTCGGCTGGGCTAACGGAGTGGCTGCTGAAAACTGCCGCGAGCAGGATATGCGCGACCTTCAATATGAGCGTCAGGGCAGATACGTGTCGAATTACTGCAATATACTTGTTGCGTTCTGGAACTCCGCGCCTCCCTCTGAATCGGCAGGCACGAGCGTAGTTGTCGACTACACTCTGCGCGATATTGCCTTTGAGAGAAGCGAGGAGATAAAGGAAATCGGAATCCCCGAAACTCGTCCGGTGTATCAGATTGTCACTCCCAGACAAAAGGACAACGGCGCAGTTCCGGAAAACGCCTTCTCCGTAAACAAATACTACTGCCCGATAGGTCACTGCGATGAGGAGTGCAAAGCCGCCAAGGCGGCGTTCAAGCTTAAAATGAGCCGGATTGAGCAGTACAACCGCGATGTTTGCAAATACAAAAGATGGCTCAAAAGGCTCGAGACCAAAGAGTATAAAAAGGAGGACAGTATAACGACCTTAATTTCTTCCGATGCCGAACTTTTTCTTATGAATCACTATCTTTCGGCTGACGGTCTGTCCGTCAAGCAGAAAAAGGAGAGAAATACTGTCTTCAAAATCGGTCTTGTGATTGTTATCATCTCCAGTATTTGTCTCGGCTTGAGCGTAAATCAAAGCAGTATACTTTTCCTCATTTTGCTGTCCGCCGCGTTTCTGTTTCTTAAATTTTTTGCAGGCGCGGTCAACAAGCAGAAGAGGCACGAGAAGTTTGTGGACTACCGCGCTATGGCGGAATGCCTGCGCGTGCAAATATACTGGAATCACATAGGAATCGACAAACAGGCGCAGAACTATATGCTGAAAAATCAGAAATATATGCTCGACTGGGTGCAGAGCAGCGTGAGAAATATTGTCTACATTGACAGCGTGAAAAATACTGCCTCGAAAGAATCGGAAGAAAACGTCAATGCGTCAATCAGGCATTGGGTTGACGGGCAGATTAAGTACTTTGGCGACAAACTTAAGGTCTTTGACAAGAAGCACAAGCCGCGCGGGTTTCTCCTGTCTCTGACCGAGAATCTGACGTATATAACGCCCATTTTGCTGGCTGTGCTGATGTATGTCAATGAGCAGGTAGTAAGTGTCCCGTATTTCGGCTACATAACATCGGCGGCATCTGTACTTCTCGTTGTCTTTCCGTATGTATCAATTTGGCTTTTCGGAGAGAAAGAGCTTGAGAAAGTCAAGACGCTCAAGTCGAGATATTCGTGGGATTTGTTGTTCTTCCGGGCTGTCTCCGAGCAGATTGAGCAGGTAAAGCAGGAGAAGGACCGTCAAGCGCGTCTGGCAAAGCTGGAGACCGTAGGAGCTATGGAGATTGTCGAAACGGGCAACTGGGCATCTATGGTAAGATTCGATACTCCGGAGCTGCCGAATATATAGCCGAAAGGAGACAAACATGAAGAATACATACGAGCCTCGCCCTGTTGACACAGGCGATGTCGTGCTCTCAGACGACATACTGCGGCTTGCCGAGGAGCTTGCGAGAAATACGCACGAGGTGTGGTCACAGGGGCGTATAAATGACGGGTGGCGATACGGCGAGAAGCGCGACGACGAACAGCGGCTTCATCCCTGCCTTGTGCCGTATGACGAGCTTTCCGAGGAGGAGAAGGAGTACGACCGCCATACCTCTCTCGAAACACTCAAATGTATCGTAAAGATGGGGTATAAAATATCGGCGCAGGGCAAATGACAGCTCGCAGTATAAAATATGATGCAGGAGGGAAATTATTGAAAACACACAAGCTTACATCCGTAAAAAAGGAGGGCTTCATGGGTAGGCTCTACACGCCTGACACTCCCTCGAAAAAGTCGGTCGTAGTCATGACGGGCGGCGATGGCGGCATTAAGAACGCAGATTATATTGCGCAGTGCTTTGCCGAAAAGGGGATAAATGCCCTCTCGCTTGCCTACTTCGGGATAAGCGGAGTGCAGAAAAACCTCATAGAAGTGCCGCTTGAATGTATAGAAAGTGCGGTTTCATACCTCAAGGAAAAAACGCAGTGCGGCGCGGTCGCCCTCTACGGCTTGTCAAAAGGCGCGGAGCTGTCGCTTTTGTCCGCCTCCTTAATCGGGGACATAGACTGCGTAGTCGCCGTTGTGCCTAATTACTACGTCGCGTCGGGCTTTACAAAGGTGGGGCGACCTATTGGCAACCGCTCCTCGTGGAGCTACAGAGGGAATCCCATGCCCTATGTGCCGATAGTCGGGAAGCTGTCTGACACCGTTAAGACATATTTCAGGGAGGGCGAAAGCAACCAGACTAAGGTATATCACGAGGCGGAGGCGGTGGGTATTCCCGAAGAAACGCTCATTAGGGTGGAGGAGTCACACGCTGCGATTTTGTGTATATCTACCGCGTGCGACCGAGTATGGCTCTCAAAAAACGCAGGAGATAAAATAGTCGGGAGGCTTAAAAACTCCGGCTACCCCTATGCGTATCACCACGAATCTTTCGAGTATGTCAGTCATTTCCTGTGTCCGCTGTCGGCGTCCTACGAGAAAATGCTTCCTCGGATGTTCAAGGTGGAGAAGCAGAAACCGCTTGACTGCCGCAATGCGCGTCAGGCGGCGTTCGGCTTGGCTGTCGATTGGATTGTGAAGTATAGTAATGTGTAAATAGTATGGACACGAGTTTAAAAACTCGTGTCCATACTATTTACAGCAATTTTTCACAAATACAGGGTCAAAAGCTGCCGAAAAAACTATTGCAATTTTCGAGAACATATGTTAGAATTTTGCCGAAAGGTGTCATTGTCATACGGGCATAGGCGGTTCAATCTCGCCCCTAGTAAGGGGGTGTCGCTATGGAGTACATAATTTTGATTGTCATTTTAATCTTAATTGAACGTATTCTGAATGGACACAAAGAGAAATAGCCGCCCAGCTCTCCAAAGTTGGCGGCTATTTTCTTAGCTAACACTTAGGGGCGAACCGTCTATAGACAGTGCCACATTTCATTTTTAGTTTAACATCTGTTTAGCTTCATGTCAAGCGTTAATGCAAAAGCTGTCCGTGTAGTTGGAGAAAAAACACGTACCTTTGCCACAATGCGCGTCAGGCGGCGTTCGGCATGGCTGTCGATTGGATTGTGAAGTACAGTAATGTGTAGGTGTAGGCGGCAACTCCGCACAAATACAGGAGAAAAAGCTGCCGAAAAAGTTAGGGCAATTTTTCAGCTGTGTAGAACACGGATTTAGTGCTTGACAACAAATATTTATCGTGTTACGATAAATCATACAAAGTATTATCGGAGGTGACGGCGAATGGATTCCCGCAAGAAAAAGCGCGATATTACAATTGCCGTGCTGTTGTCAGCACTTATGCTGACGCTGACGGCGTGTGCAGAATGGTTTGAAAGCGATACGTCTATGTCGGAAAAACACCCCGTGCAGCAGAACTGGGGCGTAACAATTCCGCTGACCGCACGTGAGCTTTATAGTTTCGACACTCCGTCTTCTATCTTCGGTGACGGTCTGCGCTGGAACGTGTACGCATATGACGACCCCGATGCAAATTTTTTCTCGGACTTTGAAAGCGAGAGGAGTGCGGAGGCGGAGAGCGAGATCGTGGAGTTTTCCGAAGACGGCGACATTCCGAGAGAATATTTTCCGGATTTCACGCAGGATTATATTTGGAAGCGATACATCGCGGAACCCTTGATGACCGTGGACGGCAGGACGTACTACGACGACAATATGTATATTCTGTATTTTCCTTCGGAGAAAAGGCTATATGTGATTCAGATGTTTATATGATACAGTAAAATTCAGGAAGAATGCACAAATGTGTAAATAGCGCGGACACGAGTAGTTCAACTCGTGTCCGCATTATTTATACCCGCTTCGCAAAAAAGGTAGCCTAATACTGCTCCGCGTTTAAAACCATTGTATCTTTGCGGTCTTTTTCCCGCCTGACTTCGTTATCCTCCTTGACTTGCGCCAGCAAGCCTGCGTCGTCCGCCTTGTCAGACGAAAAAACCCTCGCAAATCTAACAACGCTTTTAAACGCGGAGCAGTATAAATCTCCTTGCAATCATTTTCTCCTCATGTTAAAATGCCTTATAGAAATACAAAACAGCAACACGGAGGTGAGCGGCGGCTTTGGACAAGAAGAACACAGTCAAAAAGATAATATCTGAGCTCAAAAAGCTCTACCCCGAGGCGGTTTGCTCTCTTACCTACAGCAACCCCGTGGAGCTGCTCATCGCCACGCGCCTGTCCGCGCAGTGTACGGACGCGAGAGTAAATCTCGTAACTCCCGTTCTGTTCGCGAAATATCCCACTCTCGACGCGCTGTGCGACGCCTCCCCCGCGGAGATTGGGGAGATAATAAAGCCGTGCGGTTTATTTAACACAAAGGCGCGTGATATAAGCTCCCTATGCCGCGTGATAAAAAACGAGCTGGGAGGAGAAGTCCCCGACACAATAGAGCAGCTTGTCAAGCTCCCGGGAGTGGGGAGAAAGACCGCAAACCTGATTGTGGGCGACATTTTCGGGAAGCCCGCTATCGTAGCTGACACCCACTGCATAAGAATCTCCGGCAGGCTTGGGCTGTGCGATTCGAGCAACCCCGTAATTGTCGAGAGGCAGCTCCGCGCGGTAGTCCCTCCCTCGGAGGGCAACGCGCTTTGCCACAGATTGGTCCTCTTCGGGCGGGAGATATGCACGGCGCGAAGCCCTAAGTGCGGGATGTGTCCGCTTGTCAGAATATGCAAATTTGAGGAGAAAAGAATACATGAAGAAATATCTTGAGGTAGGAAAAATTGTCAGCACACACGGCATAAACGGGGAGGTTCGTGTGCTGCCGTGGGCGGACTCCCCGCAGTTTCTGACGAAATTCAAGCTGCTCTATTTTAAAGACGGCGCGGAGGAAAAGAAGGTGCTTTCCTCGAGGGTGCACAAAACTCTCGTCCTCATAAAATTCGAGGGAGTAGAAGATGTCCGCGCGGCGGACGAACTGCGCGACAGTGTAGTTTACATCGACCGCGACGACGTGAATCTGCCTGAGGGGTCGTACTTCATTCAGGATTTAATCGGGCTTGAGGTGCAGGACAACGACAGCGGGGAGCTTTACGGCGAAATCACCGATGTGATTCAGAACCGCGCGAACGATGTCTACTGCATGAGGCACAAAAACGGGAAGGAGTACCTCATTCCCGTAATCGACGACGTTGTCAAACGCACCGATTTGGAGGAAAAGAAGGTGTATATCTTCAAAATGAAGGGGCTGTTTGACGATGAGGATTGATATTCTCACTCTCTTTCCCGAAATGTGCGAGGCAGTCCTCGGCGGGAGCATTATCGGCAGAGCAGTAAAGAGCGGCATAGTTGAAGTCCACTGCCACAACATCCGCGACTACACCGACAGCCGTCACAGGCGGGTGGACGACTACCCCTACGGCGGAGGACCGGGGATGCTCATGTCGGCAGAGCCGATTGCGGCGGCGTTTGAAGCCGTTTGCGGGGAGGCAGGCGAGCGTCCTCTCTTCATATACATGAGCCCGCAGGGCGAGGTATTCAGTCAGGAGAAGGCGGTCAGCCTGTCGAAGGAGCAAAATATATGCCTCCTGTGCGGTCACTACGAGGGAGTGGACGAGCGTGTAATCGAGGAGATGGTGGATATGGAGATATCCTGCGGCGACTACGTTCTCACGGGCGGCGAACTGCCCGCGCTTATTGTGACCGATGCTGTGTGCCGCATGATTCCGGGCGTGCTGTCTGCCGCCGACTGCTACGAGCAGGAGAGCCACATGAGCGGACTGCTCGAATACCCTCAGTACACCAGACCTGCGGTGTGGAGGGGGAGAGCAGTTCCCGACGTACTCCTCTCTGGGCATGAGGCGAACATATTGAGATGGCGCAGGGAGCGTTCTCTCGAAAAAACACTCAGTCGGAGGTCAGATATGCTTTTTTGTGCAAAACTCACAAAAAATGACCGAAATTTCCTTGTAACAAAAGGTTGGGAAAAGGATACCTCCGAGTGATTCTGATAGGGCGGTAAAGGCGGCATATAGTGTACAACTTTTATTTATTAGCTTACAAAACTGAAAAAGTAAATCTTTTTTAATTTAAAAATAACCGCAGCATTTGTTAGTTTAACTAAAAAACACCGAGAGTACGGCGTGTTTTGTTCATAAATGTAAAAGAACTGTAAATTCAATACAAATTGCACAAGGTTTTCACGTTAAAATAATCTGTGCTTGTAAATCAGTACGAAAATTGACCGTTATGTAAAACTTATGTTGACTAAAGATGAAATCCTTCGTATAATGAGTACAAAGAAGGTCGGCAGTTCAGAGGCTTCAACCGCTCCGATTTTTATTGATAATTAATACTTTTCAAAGTCGGGTGTTGAAAGTTTCAGCTTGTCTTGTAATAACCGAGAGGTTATTACATTCTCTCTCATTTTTAGAAATATGGAGGATTCACGTTATTATGTGCATTTCAGATGTAACCGTTCAGAATCATGTAGGCCTTCATGCAAGACCTGCGATGTTCTTTATCCAGAAAGCAAATGAGTTCAAGAGCAGCGTTTGGGTGGAGTTTGAGCAGCGTCGCGTTAGTGCGAAGTCACTGCTGGGAGTTTTGTCCTTGGGTATTCACGGCGGTAAGAATATAAGAATCATCGCGGACGGTCCCGATGAGGAGGAGGCACTTGACAGCCTCTCGAAGCTGGTTCAGTCAGGATTTTCCGATTAGTCAGAACGATTAGATAATAGAATATTAGTCCCTATAATCTCGCACCTTGCAGGATGTATTTCCTGCAAGGTGCGTTTTTTTGTGCGCATTTTTATGTGTATGACAGTATATCACTCATAAAAAAGGGAAAGAATAAGCCTGTAGAATTATGCGGTGTCGACACAGGTTTGCCGGTGAAAAGCGAGGATGATAACGATGCGAGAAGATAAAAAGGTCCAAAGATACAATGTTTTTATGCCAATTCTCGATTAAAAACAGTGCAAAAATCAAGAGGGAAAGTTTTGATTTGTGCTGCTTTTCACATGGATTTTTGCCTACTGTTTTATGGGATATGAGATTAGGATTAAGTGCAAAGCAATAACCACAGTAAGATTTGAGGGAAGCCCTATAGGTCGCAAGGCGACCTATACAGGAAACCCCCGACGAGGGTTTCCTACGGGAAAATGTCCTTAGGGACATTTTCGCCTACCTTCCTGCGTTTTTCTGACAATAAAAGAGTTTCGCTCTCTGCGGAGAGCGACTTAGGGCTCTGCCCTAAGAACCCGCAAGCCTTTGAAAAGGCTTGACCTAAACTTTAACTCTTTGGCAACAGATTTAAATTAGATGATGAGAATAGGAGTGACAATGTGTCAGAGCGGAAGTATGTTAAAAACGCGAATTTATATATTCTGTCGTCGAGAGATACTAAAGGCACGAGGACATTTACAAGGCGGCTGAAGAAAACAATAGCACAGCTTCGCAAAATCTACGCCGACTCACAAGAGCGGGAGGACGGTCCATACGAGTGGCTTCGCGATAATTTCCACATTCTCTACAGGGAGGCGCGAAACACAATCTCCCTGCTGGAGGAGAGAGTGTACCTCCCCGTGAGCGATTCGGGAGTGCCGCAGTTTTACCTCTACCTCAGAGAGTGCGTATTCTCCCTCACCGAGACAATCACCGAAAAGGAGATTGACCAAATGCTCCGAGATGCGTCCGACAGGCGTTCGCTCACTATATATGAGCTTAACTGCCTCTCGCTCCTCCTCAAAGCGGCGTTTGTCTCCCTCGCCCTTGACGCGTTTTCACGAGGAGACGACGAGAAAGCCTGCCTCGCCATGTCGGTCGCGGTGAGGTCGATAAACCTCATGTCCGACATGGATTTCGAGGGCATAACCGAACGGCACAGCGCGGTGGAGGCTATACTGCGGCTGGACGACGCCTACTCCACACAGGACGAGGGTACGAGGCTGTTCTACAGGAACAATCTGGCGCGTATGTCCATATTGACCAAAACTGACGAGATAACGCTCTCGAAGGATATACTCAACCGCTGTTCGAGGAGTGAAAACGAGAGGGAACGCCATGTCGGCTACTACCTCACCGACAAGGCGGACATCAGAATGCCCGCGCGGGCAAAGGGATTTATCGCAATGCTGGAGCTGGGGAGTGTAGCCCTCTCGCTCGCTCTGTCCCTCCTACTCGGACACATCTGGCTGCTTCCATTCCTCCTCATTCCCGTAAGGGAGATTCTCCGCCCCGTAGCGGAGGTGCTGTTCATGAACAGCGTGAAGGTGACAAAACTCCCCCGAATCGAGCTGTCCGAGGGCATACCCGAGGAGGAGACGACAGCGGTAGTTGTCTCCACTCTCCTCCCCTCCGCCGACAAGGCGCGAACGCTATCCGACAGGCTCGAGGAGCTGTATCACTCGAACGGCGGGAAGGGGATAATCTTCTGTATACTCGCCGACCTAAAGGGTGCGGACAAGCCCTCCGCCGCCTCCGACAAGCCTGCGGTAGACGCCGCCTGCAAAGCGGTGAGGAGCATTAACCGAAAGTACGGACAGCACTTCATCCTCATGATACGCGAGAGGACATACAGCCCCACCGAGGGCAACTACACCGGACGCGAACGAAAACGCGGCGCGATAGAGGATTTGATAAGATTTATAAAAGGGCGCGATATGCCGCTCTGCGCCTACGAGGGCAGCTTGGAGCGGCTGCACAAGGTCAGGCATATGCTGTGCCTTGACAGCGACACTCAGCTCCCCATAGGAGCGGCGGCGGAGCTTGTGGGAACGGCAATTCATCCGCTCAACAAGCCGATTTTGGATAAAAGCGGCAAGCGCGTCACCGCCGGCTTCGGCATACTCGCGCCGCGCATAGGCGTAGATCTCGAATCGGCGGGGCAAACTCCCTTCTCCCGCGTGATGTCGGGTACGAGAGGCGTGAGTGCGTATGATATTTCGGCGGGCGATATGTGGCAGGATTTGTTCGGAGAAGGAATTTTCGCGGGCAAGGGGCTTATCAATGTAGACGCCTTCTACTCCGTTCTCGACGGGGAGCTTCCCGAGGAGCGTGTACTCAGCCACGATTTTCTCGAAGGCTCATATCTCAGAACCGCCTACGTCTCAAATGTGGAGCTGAGTGACGCCGTCCCCTCCCGAATGAGCTCCTACCTCTCGCGCCTTCACAGGTGGATTAGGGGGGACTGGCAGAACTCCCGCTGGCTTTTCATCAAGAGGAGTGACGGCAAACCCGCACTGGGTGCTACCGCGAAATACAAGCTCATATGCAACCTGCTCTCCTCGCTAAAGGAGGCGGCGGCAGTCGCGCTTCTCCTCTGTTCGCTATTTCTCTCGGAGGAGTACGCGTCCGTGCTTTGCGTCACCGCGCTTTTCTCCGTAGTATCGCCGCTCCTCGTGTCGGTGGTGCGTTCGCTCTTTTCTAAGGGCGGCAGTTCGCGCAGGCGGTACTATTCGAGAGTAATGGGCGACACCGCCGCGCAGATAACGCAGGCGGGCTTCCTCCTCTTCATGCTCGTGCAGAGAGCGGTTATCTCCATTGACGCTATTGTCCGCTCATTATACAGGCAGCTAATCTCTAAAAAGAAGCTCCTTGAGTGGAGGACGGCGGCGGACAGCGAAGGGCGGCAGGGTCGCTCGGAGCGTGCCACGCAGTATCTCTTCGCGGAGCTTATCTCCCTTCTCTTTCTCCTGTTTTCGCCGAGCGTACTGCTTCGGACTGTAGGGCTGATATTCCTGCTCCTTCCCGTATTTGACAGCGTGACGGGGAAAAAGAGCGGGGAGCTGTCTACATCGCTCAGCGAAAAGGAGCGGCAGAGGCTCACCCTCTACGCCGAATCGATGTGGCGTTACTTCGAGGAGTTCGGCAAGAAGGAGGACAATTTCCTCGTTCCCGACAACGTGCAGTTCGCACCTGTCTACCGAATAGCACACCGCACCTCTCCTACGAATATAGGGCTTCAGCTCCTATCAGTACTGACGGCGCGTGACTTCGGGTTTATTGACACCGACACGATGATTGCGAAAACCGAGCGAATCATCACCACAGTCGAGCGAATGGAGAAGTGGAACGGCAATCTATATAACTGGTATGACACAAAGACACTCGCGGTACTCACTCCGCGCTATGTCTCGGCGGTGGACAGCGGCAATTTTGTGGTTTCTCTTGTGGCGCTTCGGCAGGGGCTTACCGACTACTACGTCCCCTCCTCCCTGTGCGAACGGATAGAACGGCTGATTGACCGCACGGATTTATCTCCCATGTACAACAAGCGAAGGAAGCTGTTCCATATCGGCTTTGACGTGGAGCGGCAGGAGCTTTCCGGCAGCTTCTACGATTTGCTCATGAGCGAGGCGCGGGCAATGAGCTACTTCGCCATCGCCATGCGGCAGATTTCCCCCAAGCACTGGGGCGCACTCGGGCGGACGCTCTCGAAGCAGGGAGGCTATGCGGGTGCGGTCTCGTGGACGGGTACTATGTTTGAGTACACCATGCCGCATATCTGGCTTCCCGTCTACGAGGGGACATTCGCCTATGAGTCCATCCGCTTCGCCCTTCGCTGTCAGAGAATAAACGCGCAGGAACGCGGCATCCCGTGGGGAATATCGGAGAGCGGCTACTACGAGTTTGACCGCGATTTAAACTACAAGTACAAGGCGCACGGCATACAGCGTCTGGGCTTAAAACGAGGTCTTTCTAAGGACGCGGTCGTCTCCCCCTACTCCTCCTTCCTCGCGCTTCCCTACATCCCCCACAGTGCCCTCAGGAATTTGCAGAGGATAGAGAGCATGACGGGAGAGGGGATGTGCGGCTTCTATGAGGCTCTCGACTTTACTCCCGACAGGAGGGGTGAGAGCGTGAGCGTTGTCAACAGCTACATGGCTCACCATGTGGGCATGAGTATAGTGTCCGCGGGGGCTTGCCTGTTCGACAATCCCATGCAGAGGCGGTTTATGTCCGACAAGCGAATGGCGGCGGCTAACGCTCTCCTACAGGAGAAAATACCGCTGGGAGCAATCATATTCGAGGACATTGTTCACAGGGAGGTTCCGCAAAAGCCCGTTCGGAGTGAGCCGCAAACCGAGCAGTTTACAAACTCCTCCCCCGACAGTCCGCGTCTGCATATGCTCACAAACGGGTGCTACAGCGTGATTGCCGCCGATTCGGGTGCGGGAGTGTCCATGTCGGGCGGAGTTGACATAAACACCTTCTCAGGCGATATGCTCATGAATCCGCAGGGCGTGTTTGTGTTTGTCCGCGACGGGGAGGAGCGGTTTTCGATAACTGCCGCTCCCGACTGGTCGGACGGCGGCAGAGCGAGAATCACGAAATTCAACGCCGACAGCATCTCCTACAGCGCGGCGGGGAGGGAAATATCGGCTGAGATGACCGTTTCGGTCGATGCCTTCGCCGCTTGTGAGCGAAGGCGGGTAACGGTGGAAAACAAATCGGATAAGGATAAGATAATCAACCTCTCCTATATGTTTACCCCCTGCCTTATGAACAGGCGGGATTACGCCTCCCATCCGGCGTTCGGGGCGATTTTCGTCACCTCCCACTACAGCCGCCGCCACAAGGCAATCATACTCAAGCGGCGACCGAGGAGCGGAGGAAATGACGTAGTTCTCGCCGTGGGCTTCGGAGACAGCGCGGAGTTCACCTCCTCGGCGGACAAGGAAAGTCTGCTCACTCCCTTTGCCGACGGCAGGGAGGTGGTACGCTGTGCAACCGAGCCTATACGCGAAAACCGCACTGCGGGTGGCTCGCTCTTTTTCGGAACACTTGAGCTTATATGCCCAGCTAAATCTAAGGTGCAGAAAACGCTCATAATGTGCCTTAGCAACGACGAGAAGGAAGCTGTCAATATGCTCATTCTGGCGCGTACGGCACAGCTTTGCGGGCGGGAGCGAAACGGAAGCGCGTTGATGCTGAAAAACAGCATGGAGTCGGGCTACGCGGCGAAAATCCTCCTCAACGCCGTGTTTCCTCCCGCAAAGAGCCGCTTTGCCGCGCCGAGTGATATAAAGGGGCATTTGTGGAGTATGGGCATATCGGGCGATAAGCCTATAGTCATGCTCCGAATAATACAAAAGGAGGGGCAGAAGCTCTCCACTCATATAGAAATGCTCAAAACCATCCTCACTGTCCGCGCTAAACTGCTCCTCTCGGGGGTGGACACCGATTTGGCTGTGGTGTTCGCCGAGGGAGGCGACTACCGCGCGGAGCTGTTTAAGGGAATGGATAAGGTGATAGCGCAAAAGGGCGACAGCCGAGGGATATTCCTGATTGACAGCCTGCGAGTGCCGCCTGAGGCTATAGCCGCCGTCACCATGGCGGCAGTGTGTATCTTCCCCTTTGACGACAGCGGGGAGGCGGCGCGGCTGTTCATGCCGTCGGCTATTACTCCATGCGAAAGGAGGGGTAAATTTGAGGGAGAAAAAATCTGCTTCGCTTCAGTCGGCGAGGGGACAATCGCAATCACGGAGACACCGCCCAGACCGTGGAGTATATGCCTTGCTAACAGCTTTTTCGGCACTTATATCTCCTACGGCGCGTTGGGCTACACGTGGTGTTCAAACTCCAGAGAAAACAAGCTCACACCGTGGTACAACGACGTTATCAGAGGCAACAACGGGGAGCGGATACTCCTGCGGGCGAATGGGCGGCTCTACGACCTCGCACTGGGAGCGGTCATGGTCGTCTCACCGACTAAAGTAAGCTTTGTCGGACGAGCGGCGGGAGTGGACACGGAAGTGACCGTATCAGTTCCCGAACGCGGCGCGGTGAAGGACATCTCCGTCAAGCTCATGTGCAAGGGAGATGAAACTCCGCCCGATCTGTGCGTGGTTTACTACACCGAGCCTTTGATGGAGGTAGCAAGGGAGAGCAGTCGCTTCGTCACCGCAAGGAAAGAGCGAAAGGGAGGGCGAAATCTCCTTCTCCTGCAAAACAGCGCGAATGTGTCTGTGGGAGGCAGTATGTTTCTCACCTCGCGCAGTCACAGAGTGCGGTTCTCCTTCGACAGAAGCAGGATACTCTCGGGTGACTGCTCCTCTACCGAGATTCCCGCATCGGGTGTCCCCTGCGCGTGCGTGATAGCCGACATAGTCGGTGAGCAGTCAGGCGGCGGCAGGGAGCATAATGTGAATTTCAGGATGGGCTTCTCCTCCTATGAGAGAGGGGCGTTCGCCCTTTGCGACATGGATTTGCCGGAGATGACACTCCCAAAAGTCGAGGAGGGAGAGAAATTCAAAAACCCCTTAGACAGGGAGATGGTAAGTCACTGGCTGCTCCAGCAAACTCTCTTCTGCCGATTCAGAGGGCGTACCGCGCTGTTCCAGTGCGGCGGCGCGTGGGGCTACAGAGACCAGCTTCAGGATGTATGCGCGCTCATTGGCACTCACCCGAATCTCGTCCGCGCTCATATCATACGCTGTGCCGCCCATCAGTTTGAGCAGGGAGACGTCCTTCACTGGTGGCATCCTCTGCCGACCGGCGACAAGGGAGTGAGAAGCCGCTGCTCAGACGATATGCTGTGGCTTGTGTACGCCGTGTGCGAGTACACGGAGAAAACGGGCGATATGTCGGTGCTTAATGTGCCTGTATACTATATACACGCAAACCTTCTCGCCGAAGGGGAGCACGAGCGGTACTGCCAGCCCATTCGCTCGAACATTCGCGAGGATGTGTACAACCACTGCATACGCGCATTGGAGAAGGGCTACAGCAGAGGGAAGCACGGCTTGATTCTCATGGGAGGCGGCGATTGGAATGACGGCATGAACCGCGTGGGAGAAAACGGCGTGGGCGAAAGCGTGTGGCTGAGTATGTTCTACGCCTACCTTTGCGAGAGGTTTATAAAAATATGCAGGAGCGACACGGCGGCAAAAATCCTCATAGAACGCGCAGACGACCTAAGAAGCTCCATCGACACCTACGCATGGGACGGGGAGTGGTATATGCGTGCCTTCTATGACGATGGTCGCCCCTTAGGTTCGCGTGATTCCGAGGAGTGCAAGATTGACATTCTCCCTCAGGCGTTCGCCGTTCTGTGCGGTATGCCCGACAAGGAGCGTGTGGAGAGCGCACTCACCAGCGCACTCGAAAAGCTCGTAGACTGGGATAACGGCATCGCCGCACTGTTTACTCCTCCCTTTGACAAGGAGCAGGAGGCGGGGTATATCGCCGCCTACCCCAAGGGGCTGAGGGAGAACGGCGGGCAGTACACCCACGCGGCTATATGGCTCGCCCTCGCCTGCTTCAAGTTCGGCAAGGAGAAGGAGGGGAGAAAGCTCCTCGAGCTGCTCAACCCCATGAACCGATTCAGAGACAGGCAGAAAGCGGAGGTGTTCAGGAACGAGCCGTACTACGTCACTGCCGATATAGGCACTAACGAGCATTTTTACGGCAGGGGCGGCTGGAGCGGCTACACAGGCTCCGCCTCATGGCTGCTCAGGCTTATGAAGGAGTACGGGGGTGATGAGTAGGCAGAGAGGAGCAGGCAGGCGGCAGATGATGAGTAGGGGGGGGCGGCGGCACTCCTCAAACCAATTTCAGACAAGCGCAGGTGTTAAGATATGGAGATATTTCCCCTCGTTCTGCTCCTACTCGCCTTTGTGTCCGTAGTGGGAGCGGTAACGGTAATTTTCAGAAATTCCTCTAAAATATAAGGTTACAAAACTGTAATATTCGGACGAGATTTTGCCGATAGTCAAAATGCACAAAAACATTACACGGTCAGTGGGCGTACAAAATTATGCACTATGCACAAATACATCTTCGAAAATAAGCCTATTTTTGACTAATGTGAGTATAAACCACGATTTTTTCGACAAGAATTGGCTTTATTCTATTGATATGATAAAGAAAATATTGTAGAATTAGATGGTAATAAATTGATGTTTAGATGAATTATAATTTGTACAATGCGTAATTCTCGATGTTAAACTGGCAAAAAAATATATGAATATGCCGTTAGGGCAATGGAGTGAAAAATATGATTTACAAAAAGCTCAAGCAATATCGTATAAGCTGTGGTTACACACAGCAGCAGGTGGCTGACGTTCTCAGTATCGACAGGTCTACCTATGCTTATTATGAAATAGGCAGAACCTCTCCCGACATAACAACTGTCGGAAAGCTGATAAGACTGTTTAACATTGATTACCGCGATCTTCTCGACGATGATGAGGATGATTCCTCTCCCGTTTCCGATTCCGGTCTCGGTTCTATTGACGTCGAGGAGGAAGAGGTCAGGAACGATGAGAACAGTCCCGAACTCATAGGCAAGCTCACGAAGGAGGAGCGTAAGCTTATCCTTTACTTCAGAGTCATGAGCGGTTCGCAGCGAAACGATTTGCTCGAATCTTTGGGAGTTAAAATAAAGCGCGACAACGAGAATGTCAAGCGTTCGAGAAGAGGACGCAAGAAGGAAAACAAGGACGACAATTAATTTTTGCAATTAAACTTGATATACAGCCTTGATTTTCTGCGAATGAAAATCAGGGCTGTTTTGTATGCCGAAAGGAGGCAAGTGCTTTTTTAAGTTAATTTAGTATACTGCATCTCGCTTAAATGCACCTTTAAGCGAGATGCAGTATTAGGAGCGACAGTTAGTGGCTGTAGGAAAACACCCCGGAAAAAGCGGTAAAAAAGCAACAAAAAGCCATAGAAACATCAAGTCTCTACGGCTTTTTCGTTATAATCGAATTTCGGATAATCAGGCGGCGTTAGCCGCCTGATTATCCAACGCCGCCTCGATTGTTTTCAGCAGTATCTTATCGGAATATGTGTAGTTCGGAAACTGCGGAGAGTTGAGCATCTGGTACTCTATCACGTCGTCGATAATCTCATTTGCCCGCGTGAGGTCAATCCCCTTGCAGTCGGTAAACTCAATCGCCGTTATCCTGCCGAGGTAGAGAGTGACGTTGACCGTAGCCCCCATCTGCTCCGCGCTGAAGCTCGCGGAGTAAGTGCCGTCGGGGATATTTGTGGTGTCCACCTCGTTTATGACAAGCTCGCTCTCCACAAGCCCTTGGTTGAGGGAGATAATAATTTTCGGTATGGCGAAAATTGAGAGGACAATTGAAATCGCGAATACAATCAGGAAGTACTTTGTCTTTTTAGACATCTTCTTCCTGCCTTTTTTTATGTCGGACATGGCGTCTCCTCCAAACTTATTTTGCTAACCCATTCTATCATTATTTTTCCGATTTCACAATATTTATCACATTTTTAACAGAATTTTTAATTTTTTGCTCCCCTCTTTCAAAAAAATAACGAAATGCTTTATTTCGCCTTTACAGGAAAGGTAATTAGTGGTATTATATTGTGCAGTATATCTGATTTATCCTATTACAAGGAGGACATTATAAACATGGCAAGAACTATGAAAACCATGGATGGTAACAGCGCGGCGGCTCACGTATCTTACGCGTTCACCGACGTTGCGGCTATCTATCCTATCACTCCGTCGTCTGTTATGGCGGACGAAACCGACAAGTATGCCGCCGCAGGTAGAAAGAACCTGTTCGGCAGAGAGGTCAAAGTAACAGAGATGCAGTCTGAGGGCGGCGCGGCAGGCGCAGTCCACGGCTCGCTTGCGGCAGGTGCGTTGACCACAACATACACCGCCTCGCAGGGTCTGCTTCTGATGATCCCCAATATGTACAAGATGGCTGGAGAGCTTCTCCCGAGCGTTATCCACGTTTCCGCTCGTGCGCTGTGTTCACACGCACTCTCCATCTTCGGCGACCACTCCGACATCTACGCCTGCCGTCAGACGGGCTTTGCGTTCCTCTGCTCAAACAGCCCACAGGAGTGCATGGACTTAGGCGCAGTTGCACATCTTACAGCTATCAAGGGACGCGTTCCTTTCCTCCACTTCTTCGACGGCTTCCGCACCTCCCATGAGATTCAGAAAATCGAAACATGGGACTATGCTGACCTCGGCGAAATGCTCGACTGGGAGTCGGTAGACGCATACCGCCGCCGTTCGCTCAACCCTGAGCATCCAGTTCTTCGCGGAACGGCTCAGAACCCCGACATCTTCTTCCAGGCGAGAGAGGCTTGCAATACCTACTACGACGCCGTTCCCGCTCTTGTAGAGGAGTACATGGACAAGGTAAACCAGAAGGTCGGCACAAACTACAAGCCGTTTAACTACTACGGCGCACCCGACGCGGATAAGGTTATCATCGCTATGGGTTCTGTCTGCGACACAATCGAGGAGACAATCGACTACATGAACGCAAGCGGCGAGAAGGTAGGACTGGTCAAGGTTCGCCTCTACCGTCCGTTCTCTGCTGAGCGTCTTATCGCGGCTATCCCCTCCACAGTCAAGGCTGTTGCGGTTCTCGACAGAACGAAGGAGCCCGGCTCACTGGGCGAGCCTCTCTACCTCGACGTTATCGCTTCACTTGCCGAAAACGGCATGACAGGCATCAAAATAGCAAGCGGACGTTACGGTCTCGGTTCTAAGGACACAACTCCCGCTCAGATTATAGCGGTATACAGAAACCTCGCCTCTGCAAACATGAAGAAGAGATTCACCATAGGCATTGAGGACGACGTAACAAACCTCTCTCTCGCTGTTTCGGAGAATCCGAACACAACACCGGAGGGTACTACTTCCTGCAAATTCTGGGGACTTGGAGCGGACGGAACTGTCGGCGCGAACAAGAACTCCATCAAGATTATCGGCGACCACACCGATATGTACGCTCAGGGCTATTTCGCCTACGACTCGAAGAAGTCGGGCGGAGTTACAATCTCCCACCTTCGTTTCGGCAAGTCGCCCATTAAGGCAACTTACTATGTAAACAAGGCGGATTTCGTAGCCTGCCACAACCCGTCATATGTCGATAAGTACGACATGGTGGAGGACCTCCTCCCCGGCGGCACATTCCTCCTCAACTGCGCGTGGGATGTAGCGGAATTGACAAACAGACTTCCCGCTAAGATGAAGGCATATATCGCGAAGAACAACATCAGCCTCTACACTATCGACGCTACATCAATTGCGGTTGAGATAGGCTTAGGCGCGACGAGGACTAACACAATCCTCCAGTCCGCATTCTTCAAGCTCGCGAACATCATCCCCATCGAGGACGCAGTCAAGTTCATGAAGGACGCGGCATACAAGTCCTACAGCAAGAAGGGCGAGGCGATAGTCAACATGAACTACGCCGCTATCGACAAGGGATATCAGAATGTTGTTAAGGTAGAAGTTCCCGCTGACTGGGCAAACTCCGAGGGCGACACAGTCAAGGCGGCGGCTACAGGCAACCGCGCTGACCTTGTTGATTTCGTCAACAACATCCTCATCCCCGTCAACGCTCAGAAGGGCGACAATCTCCCTGTTTCTACGTTCCTCAAGGACGCGGACGGAACATTCCCGCAGGGTTCTGCCGCATACGAGAAGCGCGGCATCGCGGTATTCGTTCCCGAGTGGATTCCCGAGAACTGCATACAGTGTAACTTCTGCTCCTATGTCTGTCCTCACGCGGTTGTCCGTCCTGCGGCAATGACAGCAGAGGAGGCGGCAGCCGCTCCCGAGGGAACAAAGACCCTCGACATGACAGGCGTTCCCGATATGAAGTTCGGCATGACAGTTTCTACTCTCGACTGCACAGGCTGCGGCTCATGCGCCGCTGTATGCCCGGGCAAGAAGGGTGCTAAGGCACTCCAGTTAAAGCCTATCGACAGCCAGATGTCACAGCAGGCTGTGTTCAACTACGGCACAACACTCAGCGACAAGGAAGCTGTAACGGCTAAGTTTGCTCCTACTACAGTTAAGGGAAGCCAGTTCAAGCAGCCGCTTCTCGAATTCTCCGGCGCGTGTGCAGGTTGCGGCGAAACTCCGTATGCGAAGCTGATGACTCAGCTCTTCGGCGACAGAGCATTTATCGCAAACGCAACAGGCTGTTCCTCAATCTGGGGCGGTTCAGCTCCTTCCACTCCGTACACAGTCAACAAGAAGGGCTTCGGTCCTGCTTGGCAGAACTCCCTCTTCGAGGATAACGCGGAGTTTGGTTTAGGTATGGCTCTTGCTCAGAACGCGGTTCGCGGCAGACTTGCCGAGTATATCGAGAAGATTTCCGCACAGGATTGTGCCTCCGAGGAGCTGAAAGCGGCTTGCGCGAACTACCTCTCCACAGCGACTGATTCAGGCGCGAACAGAGCGGCGGCTGACGCGCTTATCGCACAGCTCGAGACAATCACAGAGGGCTGCCCCTGCTACGATATGGCTCAGAAGGCACTCGCCGACAAGGACTACCTCGCTAAGAAGAGCATATGGATTCTCGGCGGCGACGGCTGGGCATACGATATCGGCTTCGGCGGACTTGATCATGTTCTCGCATCAGGCGAAAATGTAAATGTTCTCGTGTTTGACACAGAGGTTTACTCAAATACAGGCGGTCAGGCATCTAAGTCCACTCCTGTCGGCTCTGTGGCGCAGTTCGCGGCTACGGGTAAGTCGATTAAGAAGAAGGACCTTGCTCAGATTGCCATGAGCTACGGCTATGTGTATGTCGCTCAGGTTGCTATGGGTTCTGACATGAACCAGACAATCAAGGCGTTCAACGAGGCTGAGGCATACAACGGACCGTCTATCATCATCGCCTACTCACCGTGTATCAACCACGGCATTAAGGGCGGCATGGGCGTTTCCATGATGGAGGAGAAGAAGGCGGTTGAGGCAGGCTACTGGCACAACTTCCGATTCAATCCCGCTAACGAGAAGCCGTTCACACTCGACAGCAAAGCTCCTACAGCAAGCTATAAGGACTTCATCATGAGCGAGGTTCGTTACAATTCGCTCACACGCGCATTCCCCGAGCGTGCCGAAGCCCTCTTCGCGAAGGCTGAGCAGGGTGCAAAGGATAAGTACGAGCATCTTGTAAGACTTCAGAAGGTTTACAGCGGCGAGTAGTAATTAAGTCGGGTATTACGGGTATAATACTATAGATTGCGGCGGAGGGGTTTTAGAGATGAAACCCCTCCGTCTGAGTTGTGTGTATTGTTAGTGTGGTGTGAAAGGCAAATAGTACGCAGACACGTAAAATGCAAACATTTCAGTACAAATAGGTCGCAAGGCGACCTACACAGGGGAACCCCCGACGAGGGTTCCCCTACGGAAGAAATGTCCTTAGGGACATTTCTTCCTACCCCTCCTGCGTTTTTGAACGCTAAGAGAGTTTCGCTCTCTGCGGAGAGCGACTTAGGGTGCTACCCTAAGAACCCGCAAGCCTTTGAAAAGGCTTGACCTAAACTTTGCCTCCTTGGCAACGGATTTTAATCTTGTTAATTTCGGGATGAACATTATGAAAAAACTAAAAAAAGATTCATTTTTCAAAAGCCTATTAGTAATAGCCGTGCCTATCGCTCTGCAAAATCTCATATCCTTCTCCGTGGGCTTGGCGGACACATATATGCTCAGTCTGGCAGACGAAACCGACGTGTTTCTCTCCGCCTCGAACTTGGCGAATAAGCCGATATTTATCTTTTCCCTTCTCATATTCGGGCTTGCAAGCGGAGGAATGGTTCTCGCCTCCCAGTATTGGGGCAGGAAGGACATACCCGCAGTGCGGATAATTGTCTCCATGATTCTCAAAATCGCCATTATCATGTCGGTAGTTTTCACAGTCGTGGTGCTGTCCATTCCCGAGACGATAATGCGTATCTTCACCTCCTCCCCGCAAATTATCGCCGGAGGAGTGGAGTACCTGCGGATAATGGGCTTTGCCTTCATGTTTATGGGGGTCTCCGCCTCCCTTGTCTGCATTTTCAGGAGCATAGAGGTCGTGTTCATATCGGTCATAACCAATCTGACCTCATTTGTCCTCAACATCTTCTTAAACTGGGTTCTCATTTTCGGAAATCTCGGCGCGCCCGCCCTCGGTATCCGCGGAGCTGCCATAGCTACTCTGGTTTCGAGAATCGCGGAATTTACCATTGTTGTGTGCTTTGTCTTTTTCATCGACAAGAAAATGTCCTTTAGGTTTAAGGACATAAAGCTGTTCGACAAACTGCTGTTTAAGGATTTGGTCTCCTACGGCTCGCCCGTAATGATAACCGAGTTTCTCTGGGCAATGGCTATATCGGCGCAGGCGGCTATCTTAGGACATATCACCTACGGCGCGGGCGACCCTGTGGCGGCGAACTCCGTTGTAAATACGATACAGGACATCGTGATTGTAGTCAATCTGGGCGTGTCCTCTGCGGCGGCGGTGCTGGTAGGCAAGCTGATAGGGGAGAACAAAATCAGCGACGCGAAAAGACGCTGCACACAGCTTGAGACTATCAGCGCACTGCTCGGAGTTTTGAGCTTCATTGTAATATTTACAACGAGAGATATATCGGTGGGACTGTTTTCACTCCGCCCCGAAACTGCGGAGCTGGCAAAGCAAATGACAGTTGTGCTTGCGGTCGTCTCCTTCTTCGTGTCTGTCGCCACCATGTACATGATAGGCACGCTGCGAGGAGCGGGAGATACCAAGTTCTGCCTGACCTTTGAAACTATAGCTCTGTGGGGGATTGCCATTCCGCTGGCGATGGTCATGGCGTTTGTATTCAAACTGCCTGCCGCGCTTGTGCTTGTGGGCATGAAGCTCGACGAGGTGATAAAGGCGGTAGGCTGTTTCATTCGCAGGAGAGGCGACAAGTGGCTCAACTCTGTTGTAAGGTAGAAAAAGAGAGGGAAGAAGCCCAAGGGATTCTTCCTACTCGTTCAGCTAAGAAGCACCCCGTGGGGAGGAAGTATTTCCCCACGGGGTGCTTTTGCTTATTCCTTATTCCTAATTGAACGATGACACCATCTGGTATGAGCCGCCGGAGTAAATCATATACTGCGTAGTACTCCTCAAATCGACATGATTGAACTGCTTGCCGGGGTATCGGATTATGCCCGTGAAGCCGACCTCTATCGCCGCCTGCGCCGCCTCCTCGGGAGTGATTCCCGATATGGTTATGTCGGCGGCAATGCCCCTTGTGTGGTTGGAGTCGCTGGAAGCACCGTCCACCGCCGCGTTGTGAGTAGGACACCTGTACCCGCTGCCCGTAACCGCGACAGGAGAGCCGACATACTCCCACAGCTTTTCGAGTTTCTCCACAAGCTCGTCGTCAATCTTCGTTACAGTGCAGCAGTCGCTTCCCTGACAGTCGAAATCGTCCGTGCTGAAATGAGTGCTGAGCTTCACATTGGCACTCTTTTTGTACGCCTTGATTGACTTAATCGCGGAGTAGGCACTGCTTACCCACGCTTTTCCTGCTCCGAAACGAAGCTCATACCACACTGTGCCGTCTACCGTGGTTTCGGAGAGGTAGTCGTAGAGAATGCCCTGTTTGATTGTTCCGTAAACTCCGTTTGCCGTTCCTGCTCCCGTGCGGACATTGACAAGCGACTCAGTGGCGTAGACCTGCTTTATGTAGACTATCGCATCGGGGTCGGGCTGAGGAGTTTCAGCAACCGTACCCTCCTTCTTTACCGAATAGGCACTCGTAATATACCCGTTTTTCCCTGCGAATCGGATTATGTACCACACAGTGCCTGCCGCGTCCTTCGCCTCGCCGAGATAGGAGTACTCCTCGCCCTTTCTTGCCGAGCCGAGGATGCTCTGTCCCGTACCCGCCCCCGCGCGCACGTTGACTGCACTGCCTGTCACGGACACTACATACGACTTGTCCTTGTCTGCGGCAGTCGTCTTAGTGGTGGTAGTGGTTGTAGTTGCGGCTGTAGTTGTAGTAGTCGCTGTACCTTGACTTTTCTTCGCGTACTGACTTGTGACATATCCCGTCTTTGCGCCGAACTGAATCTTATACCATACAGTTCCCGCCGTGTCCTTCGTCTCGCCGAGGTAGGAGTATTTTTCTCCCATTTTAGATGTGCCGATAACCGAGTTGCCCGTACCCGCACCCGCGCGGACATTGACTGTGCCGCCTGTGATACTCACTACGTAGCTCGCGGAGGAGGAGGGGGCAGTCGTCTTAGCGGTGGTAGTGGTGGTTGTAGTCGCGGCTGTAGTTGTCGTAGGAGTAGTAGTCGTGCCTTGGCTTTTTTTAGCGTACTGGCTTGTGACATATCCCGTCTTTGCGCCGAACTGAATCTTATACCATACAGTTCCCGCCGTGTCCTTCGCCTCGCCGAGGTAGGAGTACTTTTCCCCCATTTTAGACGTGCCGATAACCGAGTTGCCCGTACCCGCACCCGCGCGGACATTGACTGTGCCGCCTGTGATACTCACTACGTAGCTCACAGCGGAGGACGATTCTCCTCCCGACAGCTTTGAGGCGTACTGACTTGTGATATATCCCGTTTTTGAGCCGAACTGAATCTTGTACCACACAGTCCCCGCCGCGTCCTTCGCCTCGCCGAGGTAGGCGTACTCCGAGTTTTTGTACGCAACGCCGACGATAGAACGCCCAGTTCCCGCTCCCGAACGGACATTGAGCGATGTCGCAGAAACCTTGACTATGTACGATGCCGCCGATACCTCCCATGATGTGAGCAGGGGAGAAATGAGTACTGACAAAATAAGCAGTGCTGTAATTAGCGGTTTGAATTTTGCTCGTATTTTCATTCGAGTACCTCCAAAAGTTTAGTATACATAATGTATTTGACAAAATGCGAAAAAATCTAAATTTTGTCAACAAAAAATCGTCTATTATGTGCAGGTTTCATTATATCTTATAGACATAATTCTTGCAAGACATAATTCGGTCTTTTTTGCAAAATGTTAACCTCCCGAACAAAATAGTATCACATACACTAATTTATGGTGCTGTTTTTGACAAGTATAGTTAATTTAGTATGATTAACTATACGCCTTGCGAATGGAGTTGCAACAAAACGGGGCTACAGCAAAACCAAGTTCTGCCGTAGCCCCCAAAAGTGCATTACAGGGAGTTAAACGCGTTCTCCAAATCAAAGAGAATATCGTCAATATGCTCCGTTCCTATAGAAAGACGGATGGTCGATTGCTTAATGCCGGAGAGTGCCAGCTCCTCGTCGTTCATCTGCGAGTGAGTGGTAGAAGCGGGGTGAATTACGAGAGACTTGACGTCTGCTACATTCGCAAGGAGCGAGAAGAGCTTTAAGTTATCGATAAACTTCTTCGCCTCCTCCGCGCCGCCTATAATCTCGAATGTGAATATAGAGCCGCCTCCGCGCGGGAAGTAGTACTTATAGAGGAGATTATCGGGATGAGTGGCAAGTGACGGATGGTTGACCCTTGCCACCTTCGGGTGCTTCCTGAGGAACTCGGCGACCTTCAGCGCGTTCTCCACATGACGCTCCACTCTCAGCGAGAGCGTCTCCAGCCCCTGAAGGAACAGGAAGGAGTGGAACGGGCTTATGGTAGCTCCCGTATCGCGAAGGAGAGTAGTGCGGATTTTCATGATGTAGGCGAGGTTGCCTACAGCCTCAGTGAACACAAGTCCGTGATAGCTGGGATTCGGCTGAGAGAGGGAGGGGAACTTGTCGTTCTGCGCCCAGTCGAATTTGCCCGCGTCCACAATAACGCCGCCGATTGACGTGCCGTGTCCTCCTATGAACTTAGTCGCGGAGTGTACAACTATATCTACTCCATGCTCAATGGGGCGAAGGGTGTAGGGAGTGGCGAAGGTGTTATCCGTGATAACGGGTATTCCGTGAGCGTGTGCTATGGCGACTACCGCCTCGATGTTGATTACGCTGGAGTTGGGGTTGCCCAAAGTCTCGAAGAAGATTGCCTTGGTGTTTTCGCGGATAGCATCCTCGAAGTTGTTAGGGTTGCTACCGTCAACAAATGTAGTCTCTATGCCGAAATCCTTCAGCGTATGTGCCAGAAGATTGTATGTGCCGCCGTACACCGTGGAGGCGGAGACGATGTGGTCTCCCGCTCCTGCGATATTCTGAATGGCGTAGGTAGTAGCCGCCGCGCCGGAAGAGACTGCCAGTGCCGCCGCTCCTCCCTCGAGTGCTGCTATCCTCTGCTCGAATACGTCGGAGGTAGGGTTCATCAGACGTGTGTAGATGTTGCCGCCCTCTGTGAGTGCGAATCTCCCCGCCGCCTGAGCGCAGTCCTTGAATACATATGAGCTTGTGGCGTAAATGGGAACTGCGCGTGCGTCTGTCGCGCTGTCCGGCTGCTCCTGCCCCGCGTGGAGCTGTACTGTTTCGAATTTGTATTGACGTGTGTTATATGACATAGTGATTACCTCTTTCTTTTTTAAATTATAATAGTAACTTCAGTAAATTCAAAAAAGAGTAATCACATTCGCCCGAATCTGTAATTTTGTCTTAAAAGACGCCCGAATAATTTTCCCATCTAAAAACCCCTCTCGCTGTTGACTTGTTTACTAAACATATAGGAATGGTATGATTATAGCTTATAGGCAAATGGTTGTCAATACATAAATATAAACAACCATTTGGCAAAATCCGCACAAATTTATGGTTAAATTGAGTAATTGTCGGGCGGGCTATAGCTTTCTATCAAATCGCGGAGTGTAACTCCGTCGATATATTCTCTTATAGCCTTATCAAGCCCCATCCAGAAAGGGAGGGTCATGCAGGAGGCTGCCATAGGACACTCATTCGGGCTGTCGTCGAGACACGAGACGGGAGTAAGGCTACCCTCTGTTACGCGGAGAATATCGCCTACGACATACTGCTCCGGTTTTTTAGCTAACTTATATCCGCCGCCGTTGCCGCGAAGGCTCTTGAGATAACCCGCCTTGTTTAGGGGAGATATAATCTGCTCTAAGTACTTGATAGCCACATTTTGCCTCTCGGAAATCTCTTTGAGTGTTATAAACTGACCGTTGTCGTTGACTGCAAGGTCGAGCATAACGCGAAGTCCGTACCGTCCTTTAGTAGAAATTTTCATTTTGAACATCCTTCCCGAATGTAGTATGCCTAATGTAGTACACTTATTATACCACGGGAATGGTATGATTTGCAATAGACGAAAAGAAACTCAGATTTCAGAGCCAAATATTGGCTCTGAAATCTGAATTGACAGTTAAGGTATAGGTTCGAATTTGCGATACAATAATATTTGTGCAAGAAACTATCTCGGTGAATAGCAAAGACTAAAAATGCTAAACAGTGAACAGACAAGCACGGGCTATGCTACCGAGCATTAACTGTTCCATCAGGGCAAAGCCCAACTTCATTGTTCAATGTTTACTCAGATGTCGTCAACCGCCGCTATTTGCTACGGGCGAAGTTCCAATCCGAAAAGCCCCGTGGAGTAGTCCTTGAACAGCCCGATTTGCGGAGGGCTTGCGGTAAAACAGAGAATCATAATTACCACAGCCGACAGCAGTGCCAGCCATACGGGAAACAGTCCGCTGCTCTCCCTGTAGGTACTCATAGTGCGGTGGAACATCAGCTCGGAGATTGTAATATTAATCAAAGCCAGAGCAATATCCACCCACAAAACCGAACTCCCCCATACTCCGCTGTAGATGTAGAATGTGGAGATTGACAGCGCGATAAGACATATCACTCCCACGCTCCTTGCGGTAACTGCCGCCTTCCAGTCGGGACGCAGGATATAGTACTCCGCCGCTCCCCAGAGGAGGTAGGGGATGCAGAGAATCTTGATATGCTCCCACACGCTTTCATTGACTGCCGAAAACACGGCGGCAAACAGGCTCTTTCCCATCCATTCCCACGAGAAATGGAGAACGCAGGTGGCGGAAAAGCACACAACTACTCCCACTGCGGCACATATTACAGCCTTCATTTTTTTCGACATCCTGCCCTTTACGATAGGACCTGCACGGTTAATTGCGCCTGCTAAGGCATTCATCATATAAAACACCCCCTATAATTAAGGGAGGAGTTGCAGAAGCTCCGCCCGTTCATTCAAATATATGCTTGCAGATGAAATATATGACAGGCTATGTGATATTGCTTCAGCAACTAAATCAGCAACTAAACCGGCAAACAGTCAATATTGACACTTTAGCCCTATTTGTGGTACAATACAATTGGAAGAGTGGAAATGAAATAGAATTGCGGCAGTACAGCACCGTTCTTCCGCTGTAAGTAAAAACACGCTAAAAAAGAGAGGCAGACATATGAATAATTACAGGACAAGCCAAAGCAGTCCGGCAAATTTTCAGGCAGTTATGAGCTTTTTCATAGCTGTCGCGGCACTTATCTTCTCCTTCATCCCGCTCGTTTCGCTGATACTGGCGATAATAAGCATAGGCATGGGGTATATCGCGGTCAGTCAGGGCAACAAGGGCGCGGGAACGGCGGGAATAGCCGTTTCGGTAGTGGCAATTTTGCTCTCCGTTATCATAGGAGCTTCCTGCTCCTCAGTGTTCGGCGCGTTAGGCGCGACCGACGCAGATGCCGAGATAGAGGACGACAACAGTATGTACACCGATGATTATGACGCAATCGGCGAGGGCGACTTTGTCTCCGATGCTGATTTGACGGATTCCTCCGAAGAGAGTGAAGCCGCCGAGTGAAAAGACTAAGGCGGCATTACTGTAATTGTAGTGCCGCTTTATTTGTGGGGTTAATATTATGATGAACTGGTTATACGGCAAGCTACGCTTCGTTGCCATAGCGTTTGGTGTGCTGCTTTTCGTCTCTGTGGGAGTAGTATCCATACGTTCAATCATCGAAATGAGCGGAAACGCCCGTATAGTAAACTATGCCGGAATCGTGCGGGGCGGTTCGCAGAAGCTCTTTAAGATGGAGACCTATGCCTACTACACCGACAGCGATTTGGATCTCGAAAAGCGCGACAAGCTTACCGCGCGTCTCGACAACATTATCGACTGCCTCATTAACGGCGGAGTGGTAATTGCAGACGACAAAACTCTCATACAAATGCACGACGACACGTTTCAGGAGGATATGCGCCTTATTCGCCTCTCCTTCGACGAGATAAAGGAAGAAATACGCCTTGTCAGAGAGGGGAAAGCCCCTGCCGATTTGTACAGTATGACGGAGCGGTACTTCGATTTGTGCAACACAACCGTAGGCGACAGTGAGGATTTTTCACAAGAACAGGTGAACGAAAATATAGCTCTGCTCATAGTGATGAACGTACTCCTTCTTTTGCTTATGATAAGTGCGGGCTTTGTGCTGTTTTTGGCGAACAAAAACAAGCACAGAGCGGAGGAACTCGCCAAAATGGCGGAAAACGCCGAGAGGGAGAGCCGCGCGAAGTCCTCCTTCCTCGCCAATATGTCTCACGAGATACGCACTCCCCTCAACGTCATTACGGGCATGGCACTTATAGCCTCCCGAACCGACGACACGGAGAAAATCCGCGGCTCAGTAGGCGAGATTATCAAGGCATCCGACCACCTGCTCAGCGTGGTCAACGATATACTCGACATATCCAAAATTGAGTCGGAGAAGTTCGAGCTGGGAAGCGAACGATTCAATCTGAAACAGGCTATCGACGAGGCGGGTAGTATGATTCAAGCCCGCTGTCATGATAAGGACATTCACTACACTGAGGAGATTGACGGCGGCGCGGATGTCTGGGTCATGGGAGATAAGCCGCATTTTAAGCAGGTTCTCATAAACCTTTTAGGCAACGCGGTGAAATTCACCTCGGACGAGGGGAAGATTTCACTGCGCGTCAGCACCGAAATATGTGACGGCAAGCTCCTGTGCAGTGCCTCTGTCGCCGACAGCGGCATAGGCATGACAGAGGAGCAGATGAGCAAGCTCTTTAAGTCATTTAGACAGGCTGATACAAATATCGCCCTCAAATACGGCGGCACGGGGCTGGGACTTGCCATAAGCCGCAACATTGTCCGCCTCATGGGAGGAGATATCGCTGTGTCGAGCCGACCGGACAAAGGCTCTGTGTTCGACTTTAACGTGATATTCGAGCTTGCCGAGCAGCCCGAGAGCGGTGCGGAGATGTGCGAGTTCCCCGACCTCTCAGGCAAACGCCTGCTGATAGTCGATGATTTGGAGATAAACAGGCATATTGTAATCTCCATTTTGGAGGAGACCAACATCTCCATAGAGGAGGCGTCTGACGGAAGCGAGGCTGTGGAGAAAATGGCGAAATCGCCCGAGGGCTACTACGACATTGTGTTTATGGATACTCGTATGCCCACAATGGACGGGTATGAGGCAACGCGGCGCATACGCGCGTTGCAACGCGCAGATGTTAAAACCATGCCGATAATATCCATGTCCGCGAACGCCTTCAGCGACGATATCAAAGCCGCCTACGCCTCAGGAATGAACAACTTCCTCCTAAAGCCTGTAGAAATCGACAAGATGGCGGGTATTCTCACGCGGTATCTCGTAAACGGCGGCGAGAATAACGAAAACGAATACTACGGTTAAATCACAGCGGACGATTTTTGAGAAGCAATACGGAGCAATATTGGCAGGAGGAGCGGGAGATTTGCTTATCCTGCCAATAAATACATAGCTGATACTTGCCGCAAAAATTTGACGAATGAACATTAAAGATGTATAATTAGCGGAGATTTGGTTTTGGAGGATGTTGAGTTCTGATGAAGATATTGAAAAGCTTTTCAGGAGGCAGAAAGGTGCTGCTGCTTTTTTGCGATTTGGCGGCTCTTGCCCTTGCGGCGGTGCTGGCATATATAATCGCTAAGTCGGAGTATCGCCTGTCATATATAGAGGGAGTTAACACCTCCTTTCTCATCTGCGGGGGAAACGTAGTATTTATGGCGTTGGCGGGTGCGTACAAGCCTATATGGAGATATGCCCGAGTGGAGGACTTTCTGAGATGCGTTTTAGGGCTTTCCGTAACGGCTATCATCGCCTGCTGTTACGGCTTTATCTACGGCAAACAGATATTTGTGCGTCACGTCCTCATCCTCTCGGTTATATCGAGCGTGTTTGTGCTGGGTATGAGAGTGGCGTACCTTGTCATAGGCGAAATAACCAAGCGGTATGTATCTACAGTCGATAAAATCCCCGTTCTGATAATAGGCGCGGGAGCGGCGTGCATGAGCATACTCAACGAAATAAAGACCTCCGAAAGCGCGTATTATCCCGTTTGCATAGTGGATGACGACAGGGATAAAATCGGAAGGAGTATTCACGGAGTAAAGGTAGTGGGCAAGGTGGACAGCGTACCCGCACTGGTAAAGCAGTACGGCATTAAGCTGATTTGGTTCGCCATTCCATCCTGCGAGGACCCGAGGAGAGCGAAAATCCTCGAGATGTGCAACAAAACGGGTTGCGATATCAAGGTAATACCCTACCTCCACGAGCTTTTTGACGGAGTGCAGATTATCAATCAGCTGCGCGAGATAGACATAAACGACCTTTTGGGCAGGCAGTGCGTACAGCTCGATTCGGGCAATATCGACCGACTGCTCAGAGATAAGGTGTGCATGGTTACGGGCGGCGGCGGCTCAATCGGCTCGGAGCTGTGCAGGCAGATATCACTCCACGACATAAAAAAGCTGATTATCCTCGACGTCTACGAAAACAGCGCGTATGAGATAGAGCAGGAGCTCAGACGCCGCGACAGGAATCTCGATATCGCGGTGCATATTGCCACTGTGCGCGATTTGCACAAAATGGAGGTTCTGTTCGGCAGATACCGCCCAGATATAGTCTTTCACGCCGCGGCTCACAAGCACGTTCCTCTCATGGAGACCTCCCCTGAGGAGGCGGTCAAGAACAACGTTTTCGGAACATACAACATAGCGAAAATGTGCGACAAATTCGGCGTGGGAAAGATGGTTCTCATCTCCACCGACAAGGCGGTAAACCCCACAAACGTAATGGGAGCTACCAAGAGAATATGCGAGATGATAATGCAGATGATGTCGCAGACCGAGACAAAGACGGAGTTCACCTGCGTGCGTTTCGGCAATGTGTTAGGCTCGAACGGCTCTGTAATCCCGCTCTTTAAGAAGCAGATTGAGGACGGAGGACCGGTCACGGTCACTCACCCCGATATTATACGCTATTTCATGACCATCCCCGAGGCTGTCGGGCTGGTCATGCAGTCGGCGGCTATGTCCAAAGGAGGGGAGATTTTCATACTCGACATGGGTGAGCCTGTCAAAATCACAACTCTTGCGGAAAACTTAATCAGGATGTATGGCTACGAGCCGGGCACTGAGATGAAGATAGAATTTACCGGACTTCGCCCCGGAGAAAAGCTCTACGAGGAGCTTTTGATGTCGGAGGAGGGGCTTATCCCTACAAAGGACAACAAGATTTTCATAGGAAACCAAATCCCCGTGGAGAAGGACGGCTTTACGGAAAACTTGTCCTATCTCCGCGCCGCCGCCGAGGAGGACGACAGCGAGGGTGTGGTTGACGCGATTAAGGGCATTGTGCCTACCTTTACTCATATGGTGCTTGAGGAGAAGGAAAAAGCTATAGTTAATTATTGCTCCGACAACTAAACCTTGCCATTTCTGGTCGGTATTTTTACCGCCTTGCATCGTTATCCTCCTTGCTTTGCGTCAGCAAAGCGGCGTCCTCTGCCTCGCAAGACAGTAAAAATCCTCGACCATAATCTGGCAAGGTTTAGCCGCCGAAGCAAT
>JAISGQ010000035.1 GCA_031262985.1 Oscillospiraceae bacterium | reverse complement strand
TCCTTAAGACAGCGTCTTAAGTCGCTCTCCGCAGAGATGCGAATCATCTAAAATTAACTAAGAAACCCTAAGTCAATCAAAGCTCAAAAAAACCATAGGTGAAAGCTTTTTCGAGCTTTGATTGAAGGTTTTCTAAGTTAATTTTATATGCCCTTATCGTTCAAAAACGCAGGAGGGGTAGGAAAAATGTCCCTAAGGACATTTTTCCGTAGGGGAACCCTCGTCGGGGGTTCCCCTGTGTAGGTCGCCTTGCGACCTACTTCTGCTAAAACGATTGCATTTTATGGAATGTCATTCAGATTCAAGTATTAATAATACCGTCCTACCGATCTACCGCATACCTTTCTACCGTCTACCTCTTTACCAGCCGTCCTACCGCCGCTCCCATGTCTGTTCTCTGCCCGTGCCGGAGTCGACAAAAACCCCGCTGTCATCGCGTATCTCGTAGTACAGCTTCTTCTTCACTCCGTTGTCGTAGGAAATCTCCAGCACGTTTTTCTCGTCCTCGGAGTACGTCCTGTACTCGCCCTCGGCATAGAGGAGCAGCCCCTTGTCGGTGTTTATGTACGCCTCAACCCTGCTGCCGGAAAACTCCATGACCACCGACTGCGACTCCGAGAGGGAGGGCAGTGTCCATCTCCCCGAAAGACCGGGAGTAAAGAGGTTGACCGCAAGCACCGTGAGGGAAATCACTGCCACTGCGGACACCGCGATTATCAGAGAGAGCAGAAGTTTTTTCTGCTTCTCGCCCTCGCCCGCGGCGGCTCTTTTCATATCTGGTACTATTTCCTTATATGTGTGCTTAATTTTAGAGATTGCAGGAGCAAGCAACTCCCGCACCTTCTGCCATAAGCGGCTTGCCGGCTTTTTCAGAGGAGCAATCATCCGCTCCTCCCAAAACAGCCTTACCGCAAGCAGAACCTTGCCGAGCCTTCCCGTCTGCAAGAAGCTGCTCGCCGGAGTACTACTCACAGGAGTTCCTTCCGCCTGTTCCTCCTCCGCCGTCAAACGCGCCTGTTTCTCTGTCTGTCGCTCCTCTTCGGCCGATTCCCCGTGGGAGGAGAGAACCTTCCTTGCTTGCTTATCCGAATCGTCGGAATCTTCCTCCCTCAAAACGCCGCTTCGTATCTGCTCCTCAAGCGAGGGGCGGCGGTTCTCCTCGGCAGTCTGAGGGGAGGAGGAGAGGAGAGAGGTATTGCCTACAGCCTCCTCCACAACGCGGCGAAGCTGTTTTTCGGTATCCGTCTTTTTTATCATATCGCGGCAGTAAGCCCCGCACTGTCTGCAACAATGGGTCTCACTGCTGACCGTTCCCCCGCATTTAGGACAAAGCATAGAGTATCACACTCCCTGTAGTTGTTATTGGCGAACCATTATCACATCCGAACCGCCAACCGTAAATATTATTTTGTTGTTTCCGTCAAGACGCGATTTTCCGTTTATAGTCGTATTTTCGCCTGTTATCGGTATTTTCACCTTCAAAGAGGTGTTGCCGTTGTCGTCAATTGTGAACGAACCTGTGGTACTCGAGGAGATAAAGCCGATTTTGAACTTTACAACCGCACTCCCGTTCTTGTCTATCGTGATGGTGAGTGTTTTTATCTTTATCCCCGAAATGTTTACGCCGAGGGAGCTTATATCAGCACTCCATGTCCCGACTGCCGCCTTACGCAGTTTTTCGCCCTCCGACACGCCCTTTGAGGTGGTAGTTGCAGTTGCAGTGGTAGTAGTTGTTGTGGTAGTAGCAGTGGTCGTTGTCGTCGTAGTTTTTCTACTCGTTTTAGCGGTAGTTTCCTCTGTAGTCGGCTCAGTGGCAGGCTCGCTTTCCTCGTCGTCCACTGTTATCACAATTGGGGTTTTGTCTCCTTCTTGCGCAGTGCTGTCATTCTGTTTGCCGCCCGAATCGCTTGTGACGAGAGGCGCAAACGCGCTTTGTGCGTCGTCTCCTCCTCCTGTGATGGAGGCGACGACAGCAATTGCAGAGCCGATGAAAACTACAAACACAGCGGCAAACACCGCCGCGAGAGGACCGATTCGTCGGGGCGGCTTAGTCGATGGGTAAAGTTCCTCCTCCTCCGAGTAGTAGTCATAGTCGTCGTAGCTGTCATAGCCGTATATATCATCCGTCATAATGCTGTTGCCGCACTGAGGGCAGTAATCGTCGTCGTCATAAATTTCAGCCTTGCAAATAGGGCAGAACATGTAAAAACTCCCTTCCTCAAACTGCTATATACTACAATTTTACTTCCGAATTTAACGGCTTAATCATTATAGTGAAAATTAATTCCGATTGCAATAAAAAACGCCCTCCAAGGCGCGGCAAATGGCTTTTATAAAAATAAATTTACACTTTTTCAATAATTAAGTCAAAATTGATTTGACTATGGAGGGATATTTAGTTAAAATATTCACTATATGGTTATAGCCGAAAAGCAGTAGGCAGAAAAATCAGTAAACGAAAGGGCGTATAAATCAATGGCTGAAATTAAGGGCTTCAAAGGCAGCAGATTTTCAGAAAAAGCGGGGGCAATCGAGGAACTTACCTGTCCTCCATACGACATAATCAGCGAGGAGCAAAGGCTGGCGTTTATCGAAAAAAACAGCAGTAACATAATCAGACTGGAGCTGCCCAAGGGCGAAAATCCATACGAGGAGGCGGGGCTGGTTCTCCAAAAGTGGATAGACGACGGAATCCTAATAGAGGAAGCCGCCGAATCCATCTACATATACGAGGAGGAGTTTGTCGCAAGAGGACAGAGGAGCAGTATAAAGGGCTTCATCTGCCGCGTAAAGCTTGTGGAGTTTTCTAAGGGCGTAGTACTCCCCCACGAGGAGACGCTCTCGAAGGCGAAGGAGGACAGATTCAACCTCATGAAGGCGACACACTCCAATTTCAGCCAGATTTACTCCCTCTATATGGACGACGGCGGCAAGACACGCCCCAAAATCGACACGCTCTCAGCCGGAAAGCCCGACATTGAGATGACAGACGAGGGCGGCGTTATCCACAGACTGTGGATAGTCTCCGACGAGGAGGCGATAGCCGCAGTGGCGAAGGATTTCGAGGCACGCAAGCTCTTTATTGCCGACGGACACCACAGGTACGAAACAGGCGTAAACTACAGCAAATACTGCAAGGAGAACGGCATTTCTAAGGAGGGCGACAACTCCGACTACATCATGATGATGCTCGTTGAGATGGAGAACGAGGGGCTTGTCGTGTTCCCGACACACCGCCTTATCCGCAATCTCGAGGGCTTCGACAAGGATGCCGTCATATCAAAATCGAAGGAGTATTTCACCGTCACAGAGCATACGGGAGCAGACGGCATCGAGCCTGCTCTCGACGAACTCTACGCGCAGAACAAGAAGGCGTTCGCCATGTACTGCAAGGGCGGCAAGTGGAATCTGTTTGTCCTCAACGACATTAAGTCGATGGAGGAGGCACTCCCCGATTGCAGTGACGCGCTCAGAGGACTTGATGTGAGCGTACTCCACTCCCTCGTGCTGGATAGGGTTTTGGGGATAGACAAGGCGAACATGGCATCCCAAATAAATCTCACCTACACGCGCGTGTTCGAGGAGGCTATAAGCAAGGTCGATTCGGGGGAATTTCAGTGCTCCTTCATCCTCAACCCGACAAGGGTGGAGGAGATTCGTGATGTCGCCGCCGCAGGAGAAAAAATGCCGCAGAAATCCACCTACTTCTACCCGAAGCTCATTACGGGACTGGTTATCAATAAGTTTTAAATAATGCGTAATTAAACACAATTAGTTTTTGCCAAAGGCAAAAACTAATTGTGTTTATAGCAGATACTAAAAACAATCGGAGGGCGGCTGAATGAAAAAAGTACTGGTATTGGGCGGTAGCTACTTCATAGGATACAATATTGTGAAAAATTTGATTAAAGACGGATACGCGGTCACGATACTCAATCGCGGCACTGCTAATCCGAAATTCAGTGGTGAAGTTGAAACAATATTATGCGACAGAAAAAACGCTTGCAATATGAAAGCACAGTTGAAGGATAAGCACTTTGATTTTGTTATTGATGTTTCGTGTTATACTGCTTCTGACGCGGAGGCAGTATACGAGGCACTCGATAGAAAAAGCATAGAGCAATACATTTTTATAAGCTCAAGTGCGGTTTACCACTCAGGTCAGGACTTGCCGTTAAACGAAACCTCCGATGCAGGAGAAAATATCGTGTGGGGAGACTACGGGACAGACAAATCGGCGGCGGAGAAGTTCTTCCTGTCAAAGCATGAAGGCGAAGGCTTCCCTGTCGTTATTTTACGACCGCCCTATGTCTACGGCGAAAACAACTACGTATACAGGGAAGCGTTCATGTTCGACCGTATTACGTTAAGCCGCACAATCATCCTGCCGAATGAAGGAAAAACCCGAGTTCAATTTATTCATGTTTATGACCTTTACAGGACTATTGAGGCGATTTTCGGCAAACACGAAACTATAGGTCAGGTATATAATGTGGGAGATGAGCAGCCTGTGACCCTCGCGGAATGGGTGCAATGCTGTATGGAGGTATGCGAAAAGCACACAAAGGTCGTGGGCTTTGACTACCTTGATTCAGGATATGAGAGCAGAGATTTCTTCCCGCTCCACGATTACGAATACTTCCTAAACACAGATAAAATCCGTGAAATTTACACACCACGCATATCTATGACAGAGGGGCTAAGAGCATCTTTTTCATGGTACTCTGACAACGTCGGCAGTATAAACGCAAAGTCTCATTATGCTGTCAATGAGAAGGATATATTGGAAAAGTACGCGCTGAAGCAATTGGATTAGCGGTACAAACTAAACAAGTCCTTCGTGGAAGCGGAAGCTTCCACGAAGGACTTGTTTTATTCTGCTTCCAATTACCCATTCCCCTTCGGAATCAGCACAGTAAACGTAGTCCCGCCGCTGCTGTTGCCCGAAACGGAGATTGTCCCCTTGTGGAAACGAGCGGCGTGCATAGCTATTGATAAGCCCAGCCCCGTGCCTCCCGTAGCTCTGGAGTGGCTCTTATCCACGCGGTAGAACCGCTCGAATATCCTCTGCCGATGTTCGGGGGCGATACCGATTCCCGTGTCCGCGACGGTAATTTTGCAGAAGTCGCCCGAATTGGATACTTCAACCTCCACAGAGCCGCGCTCCTTGTTGTACTTTATGGCGTTGTCGCACAGGTTGTAGAGCATCTCCGACAGAGTAGACACAACTCCCCTGACAACAACTCGCTCGCCCTTTACCTCAAAATCTACGGAGTGTTCCTCAATCTTCTTGGCGAGTTGTTCTTTAGTTTCGATACAGATGCCGAGTATGTCGATTTCCTCCGGCTCGCTTACTGTCGCTCCCTCGTCGAGGCGGGAGAGCTTGATGATGTCCTCTATCAGCGCGAGGAGACGCGCCGACTCCCTGCAAATCTTGTGTGCGAAATCGGGGACGTCGTCGGGCTTTGCGATTTTGTTTTCTATTATCTCCGCGTAGCCGGAGATTGCGGTGAGAGGAGTTTTAAGCTCGTGCGACACGTTCGCTGAGAACTCCCGCCGCATGGTGTCTGTCTCCTCCTTGTCGTTTATGTCGAGGATGATGACCGCCGCTCCGATAATTTTGCCGTCCGAAATTACGGGGTTGGCGATAAACTGATACCATCTGCCGTCAACTTTCGCCTTCTTCTCAAAGGATTTTCCGTCGATAGCAGTAGACGCCGCCTCCCTAAGCATCAAGTTCCTGCTGAACATGAAGTAGTGGTCGCCCGGCTCAAACAGGTCGCTGCAGCTGAGTATCTCATACGAACGCCTGTTGACCGATAGCACCTTGCCGTGCTGGTTGAGGAGAACCAAGCCCTCGTTCATGTTCTGCGCTATCGACTCGAACTCCGACTGCTTTCGGTTTATGTCGCTGATGTGCTTTTTTATCTGCTTGTTCTGAGCGTCAATTTTCCGAAGGAGGGGAGTAAATTCCCCGTATATATCGTTCTCCAGCGGATTGTCGAGGTCTATGCCGTTAATCGGCTGGGTCAGCTTTTTAGTCACTGCCGTTGCGGTAATGGCACTTAGCAGGAGCATAAGAGCGATTATCGCGGCGATATACGGAACATTTCCCCACACAAAGAGCCACGCCTTCGAGGTAGTCTGCGCGGCTCGCACTACGTTGCCGTTCTCCAGCCGCACGGCGTTGTATATCGTCTGCATACCGAGAGTTTCGGAGCGTCGCACCGACTGCCCCTCTCCCTGTAGGAGGGCGGCGGCTACCTCCTCTCGGTCGAGGTGGTTTTCCATCTCCGCGGCGGAACGAAGGCTGTCGTAGAGGACAGTGCCGTCGGCGGCTATGAGAGTTATTCTCGTATCGGTGTAGGAGGCGAGAATACTGCTCTCCTCCTGCTCCCCTTCCGCGTTGAGGGCGGCGGCGAGATTACGCGCCTCGTAGGCGGAGTTTTTCTTCTGCTCATCCAAGAAGGAGGAGTAGACGATTAGCGACACGAGCAGCGCGGAAACAATTATTCCGAATGCCGACAGAAAGAATACATTTGCAAAAATTCGTTTTCTCATAGACTTCTCCGTTCTGTGTGTATGTTACTCCCACGCTCAACATCAGTAACAGTCGCAATCCGTCACTCCGCCGCTTTGTACCCTATTCCGCGGATAGTTTCGATAATCTCTCCGCCTGCTCCCAGCTTCTGCCTGAGAGTTCTGATGTGAACGTCAACCGTGCGTGTCTCCCCGTCGAAGTCGTAGCCCCAAATTTCGGCGGTAATGCGGTCGCGGGCGAGTACTACACCCTTGTTTTTCATCAGAAGCTCCAGCAGTTCAAACTCCTTTATCGTCAGGAGGACCGATTCTCCGTCAACCGTGACCATGTGTTTTAAGGGGCTGAGAGTAACTCTCCCGATTGTGAGAGTGTCCTCCGGCACAGGCGCGGCACGGCGAAGCACCGCCTTAATCCGAGATACAAGCTCCATTATCCCGAAGGGTTTGGTGATGTAGTCGTCCGCGCCGCTGTCAAGCCCCGAGATTTTGTCGAACTCCGACCCCTTCGCGGTGAGCATTATCACAGGCAAGTCTTTGGTGGGGATTTTGCTCCGGAGCTTTTTGAGGATGCTGATTCCGTCCTCCCCCGGAAGCATTATATCAAGGAGAAAAAGAGAGGGGAGCTTTTGGTGAATCGCCTTATACAAGTCCTCCGCGCAGGAGAACCCCACAGCCTCAAATCCTACATTATTCAGTGTGTACACCACAAGCTCGCGTATTCCCGCGTCGTCCTCCACACAGTAAATTAGCATAGTTATTTATACCTCCTGCGGCAGATTAGTCATGCGTACAGTATAATCCATTTTCGGGGTTATAGCAAGCTGTTGCCCTTGATTTCCCGCAGGAGAATCTATATACTTAAATCAACAAATATAAACGGAGGCGGGATTCTTGAAAAAGTGGTATAACGAGGAATACGAGTGGGAGATAGAGGTAACGGGCTTCCTGCGCGGTGAGAGCACAGAGGACTATTGCAGAAACGGGGAGGAGATAGGCGACAGGTACACCTGCACGTACGGCTGTCCCGTAAACGCCGACGGACACGGCATCTGCTCGAAAACCATGATGATGATGTTCCCCGTCATGGAGGCGGTGAGAAGCGGCGGCGACTTGGAAAATATCGGCGGCAGCGGGAAGTACGAGAAGGAGATAGTATGCCCCGACGGCTGCGTGATTTTCAAAATGAAGGCGAAAAAACTCGGTGGGGAGAATTTCTACAGAAGGAAATAGTTTGCCCTCAGGCAGAGAGGCAAAATCTTCAACAGAAATCTCGCCGAAATTTCTACATTCTCAATGCGGACTAAATGCGGATTTTTATTGTATTCTGTCATAATATCTGATAAAATATTCAAAATCGTTGCTTCGGAAAACGCAAGAGTTGGTTTCCGGAGCAATAAAATGGAGGATGAAAAAATGAGTAAGGAAAAAAAGGACATCATCGGCAACAAGCCCATTTACGACGCGCGTAAGCTGGGCAGAGGGAGAATGGTAATTCTCGGTTTACAGCATATGTTTGCCATGTTCGGCGCGACGGTACTCGTACCGATTCTCACGGGTCTGGATATCTCCACAACACTTCTCTGCGCAGGACTCGGCACACTGCTGTTCCACGTCATCACAGGATTCAAGGTTCCCGCGTTTCTCGGCTCTTCCTTCGCTTTCCTCGGAGGATACGGAGCGGTAGCTCCCATAGCAGGCAAAGACGGCATGACAAATGCCGAGCTTCTGCCCTACGCCTGTTTGGGCGTGGCGGCTGCCGGACTGGTTTACCTTATACTCGCCTTCCTCTTCAAGGTTGTGGGCGTTGAGAAGGTAATGAAGTTCTTCCCTCCCGTTGTCACAGGTCCTATCATAATCTGTATCGGACTCGGGCTGGCAGGCTCGGCTGTGGACAACTGCGAAACCAACTGGATTGTCGCGTTTGTCGCACTTGTGACCATCATTATCTTCAACATATGGGGCAAGGGTATGGCAAAGATTGTGCCGATTATCCTCGGTATCGGTGCTTCATATCTGACAGCTCTCGGACTTTACATAGCCGCGGAGATTAACCCCGCGCTCGCATTAAATTACCCCTCCATATTCACAGCGGGAGGCGCACCCCTCTTCGATTTCGGCGGTATAGCCAACATATTCACCGAAATAGGCAAGGGCAACCTCTGGGGCAACTTGGTTGGTCTCCCCATTCACAGAGAGGCGTCTGTTTTGGCAATTGACTGGAGCAAAACCTCCCTCATCATCAGCGCGGTAGTGGCAATAGTTCCCATCTCCCTCGCAACAATGATGGAGCATATAGGCGACATCTCCGCAATCAGCTCCACCTGCGGCAAGAACTACATCAAGAAGCCCGGACTGCACAGAACTCTCGTAGGCGACGGTCTTGCTACCTCCCTCGCGTCTCTCGCGGGAGGACCTGCTAACACCACCTACGGCGAAAACACAGGCGTTCTTGCACTGACTAAGGTTTACGACCCGAAGGTAGTACGCATAGCGGCGATTTTCGCGGTAGCAGTATCCTTCCTCCCCTTAGTCGCTGAGTTCATCAAGACTATCCCTTCAGCGGTAATCGGCGGCATCTCCTTCGTCCTCTACGGAATGATTTCGGCGGTAGGAGTACGCAACGTGGTTGAGAGCAAGGTAGACTTCACAAAGAGCCGCAACCTTATTATTGCCGCTATTATCCTCGTAACCGCACTCGGCTTAGGCGCGGTCAGCTTCACAGTTTTTGGCATTACTATCACGCTTTCTGCCTTGGCGGTAGCTTCAATGGCAGGTATTTTCCTCAACGCGATTTTCCCGGGTAAGGACTATGTGTACTCTACGGACGCACCTGCCGACACCGGCGTTTCCTTTGCGGTAGGAGCGAATACCGACGGCGCGGCAAACCCTACTCCTGAAGCAGTCTTTGAGGAGGAGGCGGAAGTCCCTGTAGCGGACGTTCCCGCTGAGGAAACTCCTGTAGTGGAAACTCCTGCAGTGGAAGCTCCTGCTGAGGAAGCTCCTGCTGAGTAAACCTCCCGAAGCAGTAACCGCAGGAGAGTAGTATTTCTACGCTATCTAACGAACAACAACAAAACCCGCCCGTCTATATTGAATGGGCGGGTTTTTCTGCTTCAAACTCGCTATTTCTTCCAGTACTTCCTCTCAAGCAGTCTGTACTGAATCGCCTCGGTCAGGTGATTTTGCAGTATAATCTCGCTGTTGTCGAGGTCGGCTATAGTGCGCGCCACCTTCCTCACCTTATCGTAGGTTCGCGCGGAGAAGCTGTACGCCTTGAAGGATTTTTCGAGTACCTTCATCGCGCCATCGTCCATCTCGCAAAATTCCTTAATCATATTAGGCGGCATATCGGAGTTGCAGGAAATTCCCGTCCCCGCAAAACGCTCGGTCTGAATGTTCCTCGCGGCGAGGACACGCTCTCTGATACTCTCCGAGTCTTCGCTCACGGAGTTGCCCGAGAGGTCGGAGAACTTGACCGCCGAAACCTCCACATGAAGGTCGAACCTGTCCAGAATCGGACCTGAAATTTTAGATAAGTACCGCTCCACCGAACTCTCCGAGCAGGTGCATTTGTGCGTTGAATCGCCGAAAAACCCGCATTTGCAGGGATTCATAGCGGCGATGAGCTGAAAATTGCAGGGGAATGTGACGCGGTAGGACACTCTCGACAAGCTCACGCATTTATCCTCAATCGGCTGGCGGAGCGACTCGAGAATGTGGGAGGGAAACTCCGCTATTTCGTCGAGAAACAGCACGCCGTGGTGGGAGAGGGAAATTTCACCCGGGTTGGGGTTTGCTCCTCCTCCGATAAGCGAGGCGGGGGAGGCGTTGTGGTGGGGAGAACGAAAGGGGCGTATTTTCCTCATTTTTATGTCGGGCGAGAAGGAGTCGCAGATGGAGTATATCCCCGTGACCTCGAGCGACTCCTCAAAGGTGAGCTGGGGGAGGATAGAGGGGATTCGCTTTGCGAGCATACTCTTGCCGCTTCCGGGAGGACCTATCATCATGAGGTTGTGTCCGCCCGCAGCAGAAATCTCGATGGCGCGTTTCGCACTCTCCTGCCCCTTTACGTCGCAGAAATCGAGGGAGAAGGTCTCCTCCGCAATGTCGTCAAATTCGCACTTGGCTAGCGGCTTTATTTTAGGACCGTCCGACAGATGGTCGATAATCTCGCTGACAGTGACTGCGGGGTAGACGTTTATACCGCCTATCGCGCTTGCCTGCACCGCGTTTTTGTAGGGGATAAAAATCGAGTCGAAACCGTGTTCTCTCGCGAAAATCACCTTGGATAGCACCCCTCTGACGGGGTTGAGCCGCCCCGACATGGAAAGTTCTCCGATAAATAGCGACTTTTCGGAAATCATCGGAATTTGTTCGGACGCCGCCATGAGTGCCATGAATATCGGCAAATCGAACATAGAGCCTGTTTTCGGCATACTCGCGGGGGCGAGATTTATCACGATTCTCGCCACGGGGAAGGTGTAGCCGCAGTTCCTGAAGGCGGAGCGGATTCTGTCCTTCGACTCCCTTATGGCGGCGTCGCCCAGCCCCACTATGTCAAAGGAGGGCATTCCTTTGGAGAAATCAGCCTCCACATCCACGGAAAATGTCTCCAGCCCTCTGTGCGAAAGGCTTTTTATCAATGCGTACATATTGTTACTCCTATAATATATTGATGATGGGTATTGTTTTGATGACTGAAACAATTATACCGCAAATATATTGTGATAACAAGTAGCATTGCCGAATTTGCGACAAATTTCGGCAATGCTGATTGTGTTTCATTATTTTCAAATTAATTTAGAGTATATTGTGCAGCTTCCTTGAGTTCTTTCTGTATGTACTTCGGGAATTTCGCCACAACCACTTCGTAAGCGTGGTCAATCATTGCCCGTATTTCGTCATCCGGCACAGAGCCGTCTAAGCTCACCGTGTTAAAATGCGGCTGCTGAATCGGAGGACAATGCCATCCGCGCACCACCGAACCAGAGTAGAAGTTTCGATAAAACTCTGCCGACGCAGGCGTACAGTTAAGTGTTACCTTTGGTTCTCCTCGCAGAATAAACAATTGTGCGAATATCCGACCTTTGCTTTGAGAAGCCGCTTTCACTTTCACAACAGGGAAAAGCGGGTCAAACGGATAATCCAAGTATGCACCCTTCTTGGCAAGGCAATATTCGATAATTTCCTCGTGTGTCATGAACGCACTCCTCATTATGTATATTGCGCGGAGTTGCCACGCGCCTCACTGCTTTGTTCTACGTTACGTTGCGCGGTTCTCTCCTGAGTTGCCCTGCTCCTGCCCCCGTTCCGTACTCGCCTGCCTTGCCCTATGCCAATCGGAGGAGTAGCTATACCCTTGCAACGCCGTAGTTATATCCCCGCAATGCCGTAACTACACCCTCGCAACGCCGCAGTTATATCCTCGCGACACCGCTCTTCCTTGCCGCCTCGGCAACTGCTTTAGCCACGGCGAATGATACCTCCTTGTTAAGCGCGGAGGGGATGATAAACTCGGCGCACAGTTCACTCTCGCTGACATAATCGGCAATCGCATAGGCGGCAGCCATCTTCATGTCCTCGTTTATATCAGATGCGCGTACATCCAAAGCTCCCCTGAATATCCCCGGGAAGGCAAGCACGTTGTTTATCTGATTGGGGAAATCGCTCCTGCCCGTGCCGATTATTGCCGCACCGGCGGCGAACGCATCCTCCGGCATAATTTCGGGAGTAGGATTCGCCATAGCGAAAATAATCGGGTCGCTCGCCATGCTCTTTACCATCTCTGTCGTGACCGTTCCGGGAGCTGAAAGCCCGATGAATATATCCGCACCTTTCAGAACATCGCTGAGAGTACCCGAAACATTGTCCTTGTTTGTTATTTCGGCTATCTCCCTGTACTTTGAGGAGGGAGTAGCGTCGCTCTTGGTAATCGCACCCACTCTGTTGCACACAATCAAGTCCTTCACGCCGATGTGCATGAGCAGCTTCGCGACTGCCGTCGCCGCCGCTCCTGCGCCTCCTATCACCATTTTAAGGTCGGAGACGTTTTTCTTCGTGAGCTTGCAAGCGTTGATTAGTGCGGCGGCGGTTACTACTGCCGTGCCGTGCTGGTCGTCGTGGAAAATGGGAATGTCGCAGACCTCCTTGAGACGCTGCTCAATCTCAAAGCAGCGAGGAGCTGATATATCCTCTAAATTGATTCCTCCGAACGAGCCTGCGATAAGACGCACGGTGTTGACTATCTCGTTTACATCCTTCGAGCGTATGCAGAGGGGGAAGGCGTCCACGTCTCCGAACGCCTTAAATAAGGCGCATTTGCCCTCCATGACGGGCATACCCGCCTCAGGACCTATGTCTCCCAGCCCGAGTACGGCAGTGCCGTCGGTTACTACCGCCACTAAGTTGGAGCGGCGGGTCAGCTCAAAGCTCTTATCTACGTCATCCTTTATCAGAAGGCAGGGCTGTGCCACTCCGGGGGTGTAGGCGAGGGAGAGGTCGTCTCTCGTCTCAAGCGGAGCGCGGCAGATAATTTCGATTTTTCCCTGCCACTCGTAGTGCTTCTTGACCGATTCTTCAGCGTAATTCATATAAACATCTCTTTCTTTATGTAAATTATTTAATAGTATTGATATTATAGCAGAAAATCAGCACAGAATGAATTGATATTATAAACACAATATAATATACTCTTTCTGCGAATATTGTTTAAATTTTGCAAATAACAGGTTGCCTCAGTTGCTTTTTGGTGATATACTGATACGGAAAAATCGGCACTATCTATTATTGCTCCGCAAAGGATTGAAGCGAATATTGAAAACAGAAAACAAGCCGAAAGGCAGAATGGATATCCATAAAATAACCAACTTTATTTTCCTCCATCTTTGTATTCTAATTTATACCGCAACTACGATTACGTCTAAATACGCCTCCATGCACGATTTTTTGTCGTGGCAGTATATCATCTTCATCGCGCTGACATTCCTGCTGCTCGGCGTATACGCGATTGTGTGGCAGCAGTCTATTAAGAATTTCAGCCCCTCGGTCGCCTACTCAAACAAGAGTGTTACAACTGTGTGGGCGTTGATTTTTTCAAGCGTTTTATTTAATGAAGGGATAACTCTTACCAACATCATCGGCGCAGTCATGATAGTTGCGGGAGTAATTTGGGTGGCTGATGATGAATAGATATTATGGTTATTTGTTTATTGTGTTCACCTCATTCCTCTCCGCGGTTTCTCAGATTATGCTCAACATAAGCGCGAGAAAGGAGCATAAGGGCAGGCTGTATGAGTATCTCAATACGTGGGTTATCTGCTCCTACGCCATTTTGGCGTTTACGCTCATATTCAATGTTTGGGTGATGAAATACGTCCCGCTAAAGGAGGCGAACGCAATTACCGCCTCGGCGTATGTTTTCGTTATGATACTGAGCAAGCTTATTTTAGGCGAGAAGATTACAATAAAGAAGATACTGGCAAACGTGCTGATAATATTCGGGATAATAGTTTTCATGCTGTAGATTGTGTGGAACTATGGAAATGGGAGGTAAAAAATACGCTTTTTCTCAATTTTTTTCTTGACATATTGACAATTTGAGGTATGATATAGATATAGTTAAACTACTTTAGCTAAACTACTTTATTTAAGTGGTTTAACAACAAGAAATTAAGGAGGAAACAGTGATGAAAGAATTTTTTGAAGGAATCGGGAAAATTGCCTATGAAGGACCTAAATCGACCAATCCGTTAGCGTTCAGGTACTATAATCCCGACGAGATAATCGGCGGAAAGAAAATGAGGGAGCAGCTCAAGTTCGCCCTCTCCTACTGGCACACCATGTGCGGCGACGGCACGGATATGTTCGGCAGAGGAACATTCGTAAAGACCTTCGGCGAGAGCGAGCCTATGGAGGTTTACAAGGCGAAGGCATACGCCGCCTTCGAGCTTATGGATAAGCTCTCGGTCGATTACTATTGCTTCCATGACAGAGATATTGCCCCTGAGGCAGAAACTTTGTCGGAGAGTAATTCTCGCCTCGACGAGATTTCCGACCTCCTTTCCGACCTCATGAAGAAGTACGACAAGAAGCTTTTGTGGGGTACTGCAAACTGCTTTAACCATCCCCGTTATATGCACGGAGCAGGTACAGCTCCTAACGCGGATGTGTTCGCCTTCGCGGCGGCGCAGATAAAGAAGGCTATCGAGCTGACAGTTAAGTTAGGCGGCAAGGGCTACGTGTTCTGGGGCGGCAGAGAGGGCTATGAAACCCTCCTCAACACCGATATGGGGCTGGAGCTTGACAACATGGCGCGTCTGATGAAGATGGCTGTGGAGTACGCGCGGTCAATCGGTTTTGACGGCGATTTCTACGTTGAGCCTAAGCCGAAAGAGCCTACAAAGCACCAGTACGATTTCGACAGCGCGACTGTAATCGGATTCCTCCGAAAGAACGGTCTCGATAAGGACTTCAAGCTCAACATAGAGGCAAATCACGCTACACTCGCCGGTCACACCTTCCAGCACGAGCTTAGAGTGGCGAGGACTGAGGGGATGTTCGGCTCAATCGACGCAAATCAGGGCGATATGCTTATCGGCTGGGATACCGACCAGTTCCCGACTAATATCTACGACACTGCGCTTTGTATGTACGAGGTCATAAAGAGCGGCGGCTTCACAAACGGAGGACTGAATTTCGACGCAAAGACAAGGAGAGGTTCGTTTACTCCCGAGGACATTGTGTACGCCTACATAGCCGGTATGGACGCGTTTGCTCTCGGTCTGAGAGTGGCTGAGAAGCTGATAGCGGATGGCAGAATCGACTCCTTCGTCAGCGATAGATACAGCAGCTGGAACAGCGGCATAGGCGCGGATATTATCTCCGGCAAGGCTAAGATGGCGGAGCTTGAGAAGTACGCGCTGGAGAAGGGCGAGGTAGCCGCAAGCTGCAAGAGCGGACGGCAGGAGTATCTCGAGAATGTGATGAACTCCATCATGTTCAGCCTGTAGGGCGTAGTTTGCAGAGTACGGGCTGTAGTCTGTATGGCGCAGAGTATATAGCTCTAAGGTAATAGAAAAAGCGGCGTTGCTGTGGTGGAGCTACAGCAACGCCGCACGGATAAGTAACAGACATACGTTGCCTTATGCGTTATGGCATTGGCGGCGTATGTTTTGTAACAGGTTAACGGAGAAACCCTATAGGTCGCAAGGCGACCTATACAGGGGAACCCCCGACGAGGGTTCCCCTGCGGAAAAAATGTCCTTAGGGACATTTTTTCCTACCCCCTCCTGCGTTTTTCTGACGATAAAGGATTTCGCTCTCTGCGGAGAGCGACTTAGGGTGCTGTCCGATTCTAAATTAACTTAGAAAACAACAAAGAAAAGCTCAAAAAAGCTTTCGCATATGGATTTTTTGGGCTTTTCTTGCATTGTTTTGTTAGTTAATTTTGAATGTGAACCATGCAAGCCTTTGAAAAGGCTTGACCTAAACTTTTGCCTCCTTGGCAACAGATTTTAGTTTTAATAGTATTGGAGAGAGGAATATGCCGCTTAAAAACAGGGATGTAAAAATTGAAATACTGGATTCCACTCTCCGTGACGGGGCGCAGGGGGAGGGAATTTCCTTCTCGGTAGCCGACAAGCTTGCCTGTGCCAAGCTCCTGTCCAAGCTCGGTGTGACCTATATCGAGGCAGGCAATCCCGCCTCAAACCCCAAGGATAAGGAATTTTTCGAGCGGCTTTGCTCCGATGAGCTAACCCCCTCCAAAGCCGTGGCGTTCGGCTCTACAAGGCGAAAGGGTATTAGCTGTGAGGAGGACGCCGCGCTGTCCGCACTGCTTTCAGCGGACACCGACATTGTCTGCATATTCGGCAAAAGCTCGCAGTCGCAGGTGGAGGACGTGCTGGGTTGCAGCTTGGAGGAAAACCTCCTCATGATAGAGGAGAGCTGCCGCTATCTTTCAAATAACGGCAAGCGCGTGTTCTTTGACGCGGAGCATTTTTTCGCGGGCTTCATCGAATCACGCGCCTACGCAATCTCCTGTGCCAAGGCGGCGGCGCGGGGAGGAGCAGACACAATAGTCCTATGCGATACTACGGGCGGCATGATGCCTGACGACATCTACTCCATCACCAAAGCGGCGGCGGAGGAGCTGTCCGGCGTTCGGCTCGGAATACACTGCCACAACGACAACGGGCTTGCGGCGGCGAACTCCATATCCGCAGTTTTAGCCGGAGCGGTACACATTCAGGGTACTCTGCTGGGAATAGGGGAGAGGTGCGGAAACACCAACCTCGCCACAGTTATCGCCAACTTGCAACTTAGAAAGGGATATGATATAATCTCTCCCGAAGCTCTCTCCAATCTCACTCCGATAGCGAGGGAGATGGCGGAGATATGCAACATCACCATCGAACGCTCAGAGCCGTACATAGGCTACTCGGCGTTCGCGCATAAGGCGGGTATGCACATCGATGCGGTACTCAAAAACCCGCGTTCATTTGAATTTATCGACCCGTCGGTCGTCGGAAATACGCGGCGCGTTCTCCTTAGTGAAATTTCGGGGAGGAGTGCGATTGCGGAGAAAATCCGCGGAATAGCTCCCGATTTCGACAAGAACAGCGGTAAGATTCGGGAGATAACCGAAAAAATCAAGAACAGGGAGCATAAGGGCTACGAGTTCGAGGGTGCGGAGGCGTCCTTCGAGATTTTGGTCAGGAGGATACTTTTCGGCAAGGAGAAATTCTTCGAGCTTGTGAAGTACCGCGTGACCTCGGAAAAGCCTTATGAGGTAGGTTGCAGTGCGAACGCCATGGTAAAGCTGAGTGTGGGAGGAGAAGTAGTCCTTCGCTGTGCGGAGGGAGACGGACCTGTCAACGCACTTGACAAGGCACTCCGAAACGCGCTGGAGGTGTTTTACCCCCAGCTTCACACAATGCACCTTGTAGACTACAAGGTGCGTGTCATGGACTCCGCGCAGGCTACAGCCTCAATGGTAAGGGTACTTATCACCTCCTCCGACAGCACGGAGACGTGGACTACGGTGGGCGTGGGTTCGGATATTATCGAGGCGAGCTTTAAGGCGCTTTGCGACTCGGTGGAGTATAAATTAATTACGTTGGAAAGAACTACAGAATAGGGGGCTAATCACAATGGGAATGACAATGACACAGAAGATTCTCGCCGATCACGCGGGTCTTGAATCTGTCACGGAGGGGCAGCTTATCAATGCTAAGCTTGATTTAATGCTGTCAAATGATATTACAGCTCCCGTAGCCATAAGGGAGCTGGAAAAAGCGGGTGTTACCTCGGTTTTTGACGCAAATCGGGTGGTTTTTGTAAACGACCACTTTGTGCCTAACAAGGACATAAAGGCGGCACAGCAGGCAAAGACAGTGCGTGATTTCGCTAATAAGCACAATGTCGAGGCGTTCTACGACACGGGAACTATGGGAATCGAGCATTGCCTCCTCCCCGAACAGGGCTTGGCAGTGCCGGGAGACTGCATAATCGGCGCGGACAGCCACACCTGCACATACGGCGCGTTAGGCGCGTTCGCTACGGGAGTAGGCTCTACCGACTTGGCGTTCGGAATAGCTACGGGCATGGCGTGGTTCAAAGTGCCCTCGGCGATAAAGATAAACCTTACGGGCGAGCTTACGGGCTACGCGAGCGGGAAGGATTTAATCCTCCACCTCATCGGCATGATAGGAGTAGACGGCGCGAGGTACAAGTCGCTTGAGTTCGCGGGGGATAATCTCTCCTCACTCTCAATGGACGACAGGCTGACAATTGCCAACATGGCAATTGAGGCGGGTGCGAAGAACGGAATCTTCCCCGTTGACAGTGTCACAAGAAACTATTGCGAGGGACGAATCAAGCGTCCTATGCAGGTGTTCGAGGCGGACAGCGACGCTGTGTACGAGCAGACGTACACCATCGATTTAGGCAGCTTACGTCCTACCGTCGCCTTCCCTCACCTCCCCGAAAACACACGAACGATTGACGAAATACCGGCAGGCAGTGTGGAGATACAGCAGTCGGTCATAGGAAGCTGCACAAACGGCAGGCTCTCTGACCTGCGGATTGCGGCACAGCTCATGAAGGGCAAGAAGGTAGCTAAAAATGTGCGCTGTATCGTATTCCCCGGAACACAGCAGATATATCTCGACGCGCTGAGAGAAGGGCTGATAGAGATATTTATTGAGGCGGGAGCGGCTGTGAGTACTCCCACCTGCGGACCGTGCCTCGGCGGACATATGGGGATTTTAGCTGAGGGAGAACGCGCCGTGAGTACTACCAACCGCAACTTTGTCGGACGCATGGGGCACAAGGACAGTGAGGTTTACCTCGCAAGTCCTGCCGTGGCGGCGGCAAGCGCGGTAGCGGGATATATCGCGAACCCCGAGGAGATAGGAGGAGAGAAATAATGACAGTTTCAGGAATGGTTCATAAGTACGGCGACAATGTTGATACAGACGTAATTATACCCGCGCGGTATTTAAACGAATCCTCCCCCGCTCACCTTGCGGCTCACTGCATGGAGGACATAGACGCGGCGTTTGCCTCAAATGTGAAGCAGGGAGACATAATCGCGGCGGGAGCTAACTTCGGTTGCGGCTCGTCGAGGGAACACGCGCCTCTTGCGATAAAGGCGGCGGGCGTCTCCTGCGTGATAGCCGACAGCTTTGCGCGGATTTTCTACCGAAACGCCATTAATATCGCGCTGCCTATTTTGGAGTGTCCCGAGGCGGCGAGGGGAATCTCCGCAGGCGATGAGGTGTCTGTGGATTTTGACAGCGGAATTATCACCAACATAACGAAAAACGAGCAGTATACGGCACAGCCCTTCCCCGCGTTCATTCAGGATATAATCAACCGCGGAGGCTTGATGGCGTAGGAGAGAAGGCTTGCTTTTGTCTTTGCGGCAACACCGCCGTAGGGCGGCATAAAGTATCTCGGTGGCAATAAAGAAGGAGTAAAATAATGGGCGGCAAAATGAATTTTGCCGCCCACTACATTTTTTGTCACTTAAATACACGGGAAAACTCACAATTTCGACTAATTCTCCACCGAAAACTGCGCGAAAATCAAGAGCAAAAGCTTTGATTTTCGCGCAGTTTTTGTACTGATTTTTGTCTGCCGTTTTATGAGAGGTTAGGCTCGCCTACCCCTGCTGACCGAAGTCCTCCACGCCGAATGATCTCGCCATAAATTTCGCTATATCGGTGTTGTCAACGGTAGCATTGCTGAAGTACTCCGTGCCGAAGCCCATCGCGAACACGGGAACATTCACGCCCGTATGCTCGCTCGTGGTGCAGACATACTTCTTCTCCTTCTCCGAGAAGGTAACTCCGCCGGTTTCGTGGTCAGCTGTTACAATGAGAATTGTATCGGGATACATCGCGGCAAAGCACATATTGTATGCTATATTTTCGTTAAATCGGTTTATGCCGATAACGACGCTCGGAGGATAAAATCCGTGTCCGCCGCTATCCATCTTATCGTCCTCAATCATCATAAAGAAACCGTTTTCGCTGTCATTTACAGTTCTCAGACCCTCCTTTACGGAGTTGAGGATTCCTTCATCTGTGACATAGTGTTTGAAGTAATCAAGCTTAACATCCGACTGCGCGGACAGTATATCGGGGCTGTTTCGGCTGATCAAGTGAACGAGAAACGCGGAGGGAGTAGCCCCTATCTGCGTGTCCGTAGTAACTATTCCGGTTTTCTTGCCAAGCTCCTGCGAGAGCTCCCTTATGTTTTTGACAGGGCGGTCCTCCCCGTCAAGCCCGAGAGTTTTGTTTGTAGTCTTGTAGCCGCAAGCTATCGCGGTTGCCCCCGCCGCGCTGTCTGTAACTCCGGTAAGGGAGGTTGTAATCGACTCGCCGCAGAAGAGATTTTCGGCGTAGAACTCCTCCATACCCTCGAATTTTGCCGCATTGATATGCTCAAACCCCATGCCGTCGCCGATCATGAGTATAATATTGCGTGCTTCCTTATACTCGATTTTTTTGGGAGTAACAGTCACAGGAATGTCGCTCGCGCGGAGAATAAATTGCTCCTTACTCGCCTCGACATACTCCCGCGCAAGCTCGCCTGCGGCGGCGGCTATCATATGCTTATTTCCGCCGAGGGAAATTTTATTTCCGTCGCTCACTATATAATACTCATCATTCGCGAGAGACTGCGTGTCGTACTCCGCGCTTCGAGAGGTGTCGCCCACAAAAATTTCATACTCCGCCGCCGCCGCGCTGTCCTCGCGTATCTCAAGCTCGATTTGCGTGAGGGAGGTTATGTAGTCTTGCAGAAGCTCCGCCGTGTCGCGCTCAAATATGTCGGCGTCCGCGCCTACCACAATGGTGTAGGAGGAAACAAGCTGCGCTCCTTTGGGAATGTTGCTCAGCTGACATCCGAATAAAGCGAAAATCAAGAGCAGGGACATGGATAAAGCCGTAATTTTTCTCATAAATACTCTCCCAATATACAAAATATATGTCTATTATAGTGCAATATATTTTTTAAATCAAGGTAAAAAAGTCGGCAAAGGAGAGAAAATTTCAAAACAGAGGACAGCTCCCCGACTGCGGGAATACGGCACTCCCACTTGACAATCAGGCGGGATTACCCTAAGTTATTGCTTCGGCGGCTAAACCTTGCCAGATTATGGTCGAGGATTTTTACTGTCTGATACTAATTCTCGATTAAAAACGGTGCAAAAATCAAGGAAAAAGCTTTGATATACACTAAATTAACAAGAAAACAATCAAGCCTTCACGGGCGAAAACCGCACAAATCTGGGCTTTTCGCCCGTGTTTTCTTGGTGTTTTCTAAGTTAATTAACTATATGCGGTTTTTTCGCAGATTTTTGCCTACCGTTTTATGAGAGATTAGGATGTCGTGGCAGAGGACGCCGCT
>JAISGQ010000031.1 GCA_031262985.1 Oscillospiraceae bacterium | reverse complement strand
ATTGCTTCGGCGGCTAAACCTTGCCAGATTATGGTCGAGGATTTTTACTGTCTTGCGAGGCAGAGGACGCCGCTTTGCTGACGCAAAGCAAGGAGGATAACGATGCAAGGCGGTAAAAAGACCGACCAGAAATGGCAAGGTTTAGTTGTCGGAGCAATATTATGAGTAGTGTAGGCAGAAACCCCGTCTTTTATTCGAAAAACTTTGGCGGCAATTATCATGCCAAATGAAACTGTTCGCGGAAATGTCATGTATTATACTTATACTGCTCCATTTCGTATTAATTTAGCATATCACTCAGTAACCACATTCCGCCGCTCCCCCGACTGAAACGCCCTGAGATTGGCGGCTACCTCGGAGATAAGTCTCCTGCGGCTCTCCTTTGCCGCCCACGCAACATGAGGAGTAATTATGCAGTTCGGAGCACCCATGAGGATGTTGTTTTCGGCAGGCTCTACGGTGAGGACGTCCAGCCCCGCTCCCGCAAGCCGCTTTTCGCACAGAGCCTCGTACACGGCGCAGTCGTCTATAATGCCGCCCCTCGCGGTATTTATGATGACCGCGCTGTTTTTCATTTTTGATATAGCCGCCGCGTTTATCATCTCCTTCGTGTCCTCTGTCAGAGGACAGTGAATGGAGAGTACGTCACTGCATGAGAGCAGCTCGTCGAACTCCACCTGCCGCGCGTAGGAGGGGAGGTCGCGCAGTTCCCTTCGAGCGAAGGCAAGCACCTCCATATTAAATGCCGCCGCAATTTTTCCTACTGCCGCGCCTATGTCTCCGTAGCCCAAAATCCCCATGACCTTGCCCGACAGCTCCGAGATAGGAGCAAGCCGGTAGGCGTTTTCCTGAGCAAGCACCCACTGCCTACGCCGGGTCAAATGCGCGAACTCCGCCGTGTGGTTCTTCAGCTCGAGGAGGAGGGCAAAGGTACACTGCGCTACCGAGTCGCGGCTGTAGCCGGGGACGTTTGCGACAGTAATGCCACGGCGGCTGCAAGCGGAGGTGTCCACCATGTCGTAGCCTGTGGCGAGCATACCTATGTAACTAAGGTTGGGCAGCTCCTCTAAAAGTGCGTCTGTTATGCGGATTTTGTTGATTATCAGTGCCTCACTGTCGCGCGAACGCTCCGCAACTGTGTCGGGAGCAGAGCTTCCGTAAACAGTGAGCTGTCCGAGGGAGCTTAGCTCCTGCCAGTCGAGGTCGCCTGGGTTTGTGGTTTTTCCATCTAATACTGTTATTTTCATATGTGAAAATTCCTCTCGAGAATAAATTTTTGTCAAATAATTTTACTTATATTATCTCGTAACATTATATCATAAAAGCGCAAAATAATCTTGTTTTGCTATATTATTTTTGCAGAACAAACGGAGGTTTTATAAAATGAAAAATACAGTAAAATTCAAATCAAAGGTTATAGTTGTTCTTGCGCTGATGTTTTCCCTGCTTGCGGGCGGTTCATACTCAGTATATGCACAGGACAGCACATATACCGTGCAGAAGGGAGATTCCCTCTGGAAAATTGCGGTCAAATACGAAATCGGTCTGAGTGAGCTGATTGAGACGAACAAGCAGTTTACCAATCCCGCGCTCATCTACCCGGGCGACAAGGTGTATATCCCGAATATCGACGACATCAAGTCGCTTGAGGCGGAGGTAATACGCCTTACGAACATCGAGCGCGCTAATAACGGACTGTCCGCCCTCAAAACCAACTGGGAGCTGTCGAGGGTGTCGCGCTACAAGTCGGACGATATGCTGAAGAAGAACTACTTCGCGCATCAGTCGCCGACTTACGGCTCGCCCTTCGATATGATGAAGAGCTTCGGCATAACCTACAGCGCGGCGGCGGAGAATATCGCCATGGGACAGCGTACTCCTAAGGAGGTTGTAAACGCGTGGATGAACTCAGCCGGACACCGCGCCAATATTCTCAGCAACAAGTACGACCAGATAGGAGTAGGAGCGGCGAAGTCGGCTAACGGCACACTCTACTGGACACAGCAGTTTATCAAGGCACGATAGGCAGATTGTCAACAGGCAAAAGACAACACGCAGTAGGAATAGGGCATAGGTCGCAGACAAAAACCGCCGTACATCGCGAAAAACGCAATGTACGGCGGTTAGTTTGCCGAAAACTCTAATAATACATCCCTGAAAACATCGCGTATGAGTAGATAAAGTTAACAATATAAGCAATAGCTGCGACGACAATCGAAATTATGCTAAACACCATACCTACCGTAGCAACGCCCTTAGATGTGGATTTTCTTCCTTTTGATGCGCTGATTATTCCTACTATACCCAAAGAAAGACCGACAAAGGGAACAAACCAACCTGCAGAACAGCCTATGATGCCGAGTGCAAGCGAGGCGTTAGCCTGTCCTACAGGGTTGTGTACCGCAACAACGGGAGCCGCCACAGTAGTGCCGTCCGCCATAGTCTGTACGCTTGTGCCTGTCTGCTGGCAGAGGAGGGAAATCAGTGTCTCGACTTCCTTCTTCATCTTAGCCTTCACAGCCCAGCCGTAAACGCCGTCGAGGTCCATCTCGCCCCCGAACATTCCTCTCATAAACGCCTCAACGCGAACCGCGCCGCCCGCGGCATACGTAACCTTCATGTACTGCCGCGCGACCCAGAAGCCGTCGCCTCTCTTCCACACCGCTTCGCCCTTGTAATCGACGAGCTTGAAGCCCTCCTTCGCGAAATAGTCGTTCGCGATGAAAGCTACAAAGTTCTCCGGCTGATTAATCTGAAATTCTGCGACAAATCTTCTCTTCTTACCCATAAATAATACCCCCTCTAAAATTCAAAAGGACAACAATCCTCTTCAAGAAAGATTATAACTTGCGCTTATTGCAATTGCAATATTATATCTATAAACAAATTGAATTTTATATACATTTCACAATTTTCAGATACTTTTTTGTCTATAGTTAATTAACTTAGAGAACACCAAGCCTCCACGGGTGAAAAGCTTTGATTTGTGCGGTTTTCGTCCGTGGAGGCTTGATTGTTTTCTTGTTAATTTATTATATTGAGCAGTGTCACGAATCGGCAAGGAGTGCCGAGCTACCTGTCTCTGAAATCGCTGATTTTTTTATGCAGGGAGTTCACTCCCGCCGCAACGAAGATATACACCACATAGACCTCCAGCCTTGCGAGGAGCATACCAACTATCTGCACGCACTTGGTAAGAACGCTCGAATCGGCGTTGGTAAGCCCGAGGGAAAGCCCCGTAGTGCCGATTCCCGACGCGAACTCAAACATCGCCTCCTCTATCTCCATGCCTCCGAGGGTGAGAATAAGCACTCCCACAAAGAAGCTGGACATGAAAATCAGCGTGAAATGATGTATGGAGAGCATCTCCGACTGCGTTATCTCAAGCTTTCCCTGCGGCTTATAGATATTGAAGGTAGATACTGCCCTCTCCGGCTTAAATTTCGCGCGGAGATTTTCCGTAAATGAGCGGCAGAGAATGTACGCCCGCGAGTACTTAATTCCGCCCGCGGTTGAGCCTGTTCCGCCGCCTATGAGCATAATCATAATCAGTATTATGTGCATGGGAGGCGTCCACACCGCCACATCCGATATGGAGTAGCCGGTAGTGGTAATAGCCGAAATAGCGGTGAATATCGTCACTCTGAAGCTCTCGCCCAAGGAGGAGTAGACCGCTCCGAAGCCGAGGAGTGCGATGAAAACTATAGCGATAATCATCAGTACCGACACAAATCTAAGCTCCCCTATCCTAAAGAGCTTCCTGAAATCCCCTTTCAGGAGAATGGCGAGAATGGAGAAATTCGTAGCTCCCGACAGCATGAGGAACATGGAGATAATCTCAATAGGGATGCTTTGGTAGTAGCCGATACTGAGCGTCCTTGTGGAAAATCCTCCTGTTCCGAGAGCCGACATGGAGTGGTTGATTGCGTCAAACCAGTTCATCCCGAAAAGGATGTAGAGCAGCGTTCCGAACAGGGTAAAGCCCGCGTACAGCTGCATCATCGTTCGTGCAGAGCCGATGAGGTTGGCTTTGAGCATATCGGGATGCCCCTCCGCCGAGAAAAACTTCATGGCGTCGTGCCCGCTTGCGAAAAGGAGCATGAGGAGCACGAACCCGATTCCCCCGCAAAACTGCATAAATCCGCGGTAAAAGAGGAAAATGTGCGGCATGGTTTCGGGAGTTGTGACCATGGTAAAGCCCGTTGTAGTCCAGCCGCTGACCGACTCAAACAGCGCGTCGAGAAAATCGAGCTGACCGCCGAAAATGAAGGGCAATGAGCCTAAAAGGAAGGAGAAGAGCCAGATTGCCACTACCGCTATGATGTCGTGCTGGCGGCTTTTTGTCCTGCTCTGCCTGCCGCTCTTCTGCGCGATTATCCTCACGAGCGTCTGCAATAGTGCGACTGCCACAGCTATAAGCGCGGTGTATAAAAAGGCGGGTATGTACTTCGCGTCCTCGGGGAAGGGTATAACCATGACAATCGGAACGAGTATTATTACTCCCAGCAGGAGGATTATTTTGGTGGTATATCGAAGGTCCTTAATAAATGAATATAAATTTTTAAGTATTTTCATCATTTAGAATCATGCCTTTCGGGCTTTTTGTTGGAGGAGTAGCAGTGGCAGTAGTACGAGTGCAGTACCGCTCCTGCGCTATTTTTTGAACGGTTTTCCGACAAGAAGCGCGGAGGTTTTCTCAATAGCGTCTGAGGAGGCGAGTATAGTCACCCTGTCATTGGTGTGGAGCTTGGTATTTCCCTTAGGGATTATAGTTTTGCTCCCCCTTATAATCATGCCCATAATGGCGTTTTCGGGCAGACCTATCTCCCACAGCTTTTTCCCCACAACGGGAGATTTAGCTCCAAGCTCGACCTCAAAGACGGCAAGCTTGCCGTTATTTATCGGCATGAAGTTGCGAAGGTCCTCCACAACTGCCTCCTGCTCGATAATTTCGGTTATAGTCTGAGTGGCGCATATGCACTTTGTAACTCCAAGCTTCATAAACGCCTTCTCGTTCTTAGGGTCGTTTACTACCGCCATGGTTTGCTGTACTCCGAACTGATTCTTGGCAATCTCACAGCTGACGAGGTTGGCGGCGTCGTTGTTTGAAAGCGCTATGACCACATCCATATCAGCCGCCACACCGTCGGATAAGATGTAGGGCTTTGTGCCGTCTCCGTGTATGCAGGTGATGTCGTAGGCGTTGGCTATGAATTTGCACCAGTTGTAGTCCTCATTTATAAGGGTAATCTCGTGTCCCTTTGCCTTGAGGCTCTTTGCGAGGAAGTTGGCTTTCTGGTGTCCTCCGATAAGCATTATTTTCATTTCTGCTCTCCTTCTGCTTTGCCTGTTGTTATGTTATCTTCTATGATGTCGCCTTTTATAAACTTCTGAAACTCATTGATTGAAAGTGTGAGAGGGGAGATAACCTTAATGTCAATTCCCTTGAACGCCACAAGCTTTGTAGTGTCCTTCACTCTTGCTATTACAGTCTCCACCTCAAACATCACCTTCGCCATCTGGCTTATCATTATGTTGGTGTCGTCGTCGTTGGTAACGGTGATGAGGCAGGCGGCTTCCTTGATTCCCGCCGCCTCAAGGGTGTCCATGTCCTTGCCGTCGCCTGAGGCTACTATCCCGCCGTAGGAGGGCGGGAGCTTCCTCTGCGCCCCGGGGTTTATGTCAATTACAACGACATTTTTATTCTGGTCGGACAGCATTGCCGCTATGCGCGCTCCTAAGCTCCCGCAGCCGACGACAATTGTCTGCTCCTTCGCCTTCTTTTTGGGGATGAACTTTTCGGTTATCTTCATAGTGAATATTACTCCCTTACAGACTATATTGCTCCGACAACTAAACCTTGCCATTTCTGGTCGGTCTTTTTACCGCCTTGCATCGTTATCGTCCTTGCCTTGCGCCAGCAAAGCGGCGTCCTCTGCCTCGCAAGACAGTAAAAAGCCTCGACCATAATCTGGCAAGGTTTAGCCGCCGAAGCAAT
>JAISGQ010000030.1 GCA_031262985.1 Oscillospiraceae bacterium | reverse complement strand
AGCGGCGTCCTCTGCCACGACATCCTAATCTCTCATAAAACGGTAGGCAAAAATCTGCGAAAAAACCGCATATAGTTAATTAACTTAGAAAACACCAAGAAAACACGGGCGAAAAGCCCTGATTTGTGCGGTTTTCGCCCGTGGAGGCTTGATTGTTTTCTTGTTAATTTAGTGTATATCAAAGCTTTTTCCTTGATTTTTGCACCGTTTTTAATCGAGAATTAGTATCAGACAGTAAAAAGCCTCGACCATAATCTGGCAAGGTTTAGCCGCCGAAGCAATAACATCTCACAAAACAATTGAAAATAACGAGATAGTTTGGTATAATAAATTCACTACATTGTAAGGGTGAAACGAATATGACAAGCAGTTATGAGGAGCTCCTCAAATGGACGGAGTATCTTGAAAAATTTAAGGTCGGCGAATTTCATCAATGGCCGGACATCGATTTGTACATGGATCAGGTCATTTCATATCTCGAAAGATATGTCACTCCCCTGCGTACAGACGAGAATGAGAAGATAGTCACGCCGTCGATAATCAACAACAACACGAAGGACGGAGTGCTGCCGAAGCCGGTCAAGAAGAAGTACTCGCGGCAATTACTGAGTATCCTTCTGATTTTTTCCACTCTGCGGCAGGTGATACCTACGCAGAATATGGCGGTGCTTCTCAACACGCTAAGCGGGGCGGAGGACTACCCCGAGGTGCATAATCAGTTCGCCCGCTCCCTCGAACAATGCCTTTCGGAGACCTCGAAAATGGTGAGGGACGAGGTGGACGGACTTAATATGGAGGATAAATTAAGTGTAGCCGTGCTTGCCATGAAGCTGGCGATTGAGGCGGACGCAAAAAGCCTCGCGGCGAGGAAGCTGCTCTCCAGCCTTCACACGGCGGAGAAGGAGCGTGCGGCGGCGAACGCCGAAAACTCCTCCCACAGTGAACATTCCGCGCAAAAATAACAAATAAGAACAGAGGAGATATGCGATATGAAATGTCCCAATTGCGGGAGCAACGATGTCTCGACACACACCTCTGAAACTACAGAGACTAAGGAGAGAGGCTGCCTCGGCTGGATAATGTGGATTATTGTCACCTGTTTTACTTTCGGATTAATACTTATCATTCCTTTTATCACAAACAACAAAACCAAGACAACAACCCGAACGGAGGCTGTCTGTCAGAGCTGCGGAAAACGATGGCGGGTGTTTTTCTTTTAGACAGTTCACGTTTATACCTCGGAGCAGTATAAGTGCGAATATTACGCAAAAAAATAATCAGCAATAAGAAAAGGAGCTATGCGATATGAAATGTCCCAATTGCGGGAGCGGAGATGTGTTTATACAGGCTGTCGCAGATATAAAAACCAAGCGCAGAGGGTGCTTCGGCTGGGCGATGTGGATTTTTCTCGCCTGCTGCACCTGCGGACTTATACTCATTATCCCTGCCGTGACCAACAGCAGAACCAAGACAAAGACACACACCGAGGCTGTCTGCCAAAACTGCGGCAGACGCTGGCGGGTTTAAATGAGGCGTACGGATCCGCCTTTCAAAAGCCGTTTTACTCCCCCGGCTTCCCCCTGCTCTTACTCAGGATATTTCAGCGACTGCACAGTAAGGTTCTTTGCGGTGAGGAGGAATTTTTCGGCGTACTCCTTCGCCGTAGGCAGGTCATGCTCGAGGTAGTTTCCACATTCTATGGAGGTTGTGCCGGGGATGTCCCCCTCCCATCCGGCGATGGAGGAGAAGGCGCGGACTATCAGCTCCATCACAATGTCGGAGGGAAGTTCTCTTGTGAGGAGATAGAAGCCTGTCCTACATCCCATAGGACCGAAGTAGATGATGGAGTTCTTGTGTTCGCTGTTTCTGAGATATGTAGCGGCTATATGCTCTATGGTGTGCATTGCCGCAACCTCCATAAATGGAGGTGTGTTGGGTCGCACCATACGAATGTCGTAGGTGGTGATATCGCCGTCGATTCGGGATATGTATATCCCCTCGGTGAGGATGTCGTGGTTTATTGTAAAGCTGGCTATTTTTTCCATAATTTCGGTAATCTCTCCTTAAAATTTGTTAAACTAAAATCTGTTGCCAAGGAGTTAGAATTTGGGTCAAGCCTTTGTAAAGGCTTGCAGGTTCTTAGGACGGCGTCCTAAGTCGCTCTCCGCAGAGAGCGAAACTCTTTTATCGTCAGAAAAACGCAGGAGGGGTAGGAAAAATGTCCCTAAGGACATTTTTCCGTAGGGGAACCCTCGTCGGGGGTTCCCCTGTGTAGGTCGCCTTGCGACCTACTTACCACTAAAGTTTTACAATATTAAGGTTAGAGGGTACAATGCCAATCTCCGCTCGCGCCGTCCTGCACCCTCTCGCCCCCCCTATGCAAGCCGTCGCGCCGACCTACTGTAACAATTGCGTTATATCTTTATCCTAACATCAAGTCACCAATGCAAATATTAAAATTTGCATTGGTGACTGTACTGCATTATTTACTAATGTTTTTACCTTAAACTCTGTTCGCAGAGCCGAGAACTGTCTGAATCTTATGTGCAACTACCGCCGTGATAGCGTCGCGGGAGGGAGTGAGCAACTGGCGCGGGTCGAAATGAGTGGGATTCTCCGCGAGGTGCTTGCGGATTGCCGCTGTGAACGCGATTCTGAGGTCGGAGTCCACATTAATCTTACACACCGCGAGAGCCGCCGCCTGACGAAGCATATCCTCGGGGATTCCGATAGCGTCGTCCATAGAGCCGCCGAACTGACGAATCATCTCGACATACTCAGGCATAACGGAGGACGCACCGTGGAGTACTATGGGGAAGCCGGGGAGCTTTCTCGAAACCTCCTCCAAAATATCAAAACGGAGCTGGGGCTTCTGACCGGGCTTGAATTTGAACGCGCCGTGGCTTGTTCCGATAGCGATAGCGAGCGAGTCAACGCCTGTTCTCTCGGCGAACTCCACAACCTGATCGGGGTCGGTGTACTGCGCCTTTTCAGCGGACACGGAGACTTCATCCTCAACGCCTGCGAGCTGTCCAAGCTCACCCTCGACTGTGATGCCTCTCTCGTGTGCGTACTCGACAACCTTGCGTGTAACCTCGATGTTTGTCTCGAAGTCGTGGTGGCTTCCGTCAATCATAACAGAAGTAAAGCCGCTGTCTATACAGCTCTTGCAGGTTTCAAAATCAGGACCGTGGTCGAGGTGAAGAGCGATAGGAAGACCTGTCTCCTCGACTGCCGCCTCCACCATCTTGACTACATACAGCGGATGGGCGTACTTTCTCGCGGAGGAGCTGCACTGGAGAATTACGGGGGAGTTGTTCGCCTTGCAAGCCTCCACAATACCCTGAACTATCTCCATGTTGTTGACGTTGAACGCGCCTATCGCGTAGCCGCCGTCGTAGGCCTTCTTAAACATTTCTGTTGTGTTTACCAATGGCATAAATGTCACACTCCGTTTTTCGTTATTTATTTTGCCGTTATATTATACACTGACTTTGATAAAAATTCAACAATTTCCGAAAGAAATTAGAAAAAGAAGCAAATCTCACATACCGAGCCTATTTGCCGAGGAGGCGAAACCCTCCTCATTGCCGAGGTGTCGCTCTCATTTTCGGGTGCTTCCCCTATTCGCTGTGGAGGCGAAACTTTCCTCCTCATCGAAATCATCCTCACCGCCGTCCTTCTTCCTGCCGCCGCCCTCGCCGGAGGAGGAGTAATTCACTCTCCTCCTTGAGATAATCGGAATCTGAGGGTTTCTGTCGTCGTCATCGTTGTCTGCGTCTGAGTTCTCGTCTGCGTAGTCGTCATCGGAGTTCATAAATCCGTCGTCAAAGTGCCGCTCCGCTCTCTTGTAGAGATTGTCGTCTGAGGGGAAATATTCCTCCTCCTCCTTGCCGAAACGCTCGCGCGCCTTGCCTATGGATTCCTTCCACTGCTTTTGCACCTTGCCGTAGGTCTCCTTAAATGCCTTCACGCTGGGAATCATATCCCATGTCAGCTTGCCGAATCCTCCCTTGCACATCATAGCCGCCGCCACAATAGCCGTAATCGGCACGGTGAAGAGCAGTCCGAAGCTGCCAGCCAACGCACGCATAAGCTCGTTGACTATAATCTCCTCGTTGATAATATCTATAAACGCAACGCCGTTTACCCACAAAAGCATGAGCAGGTGAATTGAGCCGCCTATGTAAGCCATTATAAGTGTGTTGAGTGATGCTCCCATAATATCACTGCCGATATTAAGCCCCGAGCTCATCATTTCCGCCGCAGTGATGTGCGGCGCGTGTTCGCGCATTTCGTCGAGTGCGGAGGCGATGGAGATGCCTACGTCGATAGTGCCGCCCAACGCACCTATTACAATGGAGGCAAACATGATGCCCTGCATATCGTAATTTCCTGCTCCGAGCGTCAGGGCGAGTGTCCTCGACTCGTCACAGCACATTCCCGTCATGTGCATGACGGAGTTCATCACAGCCGTCATAATTCCCGAAAATACAACTCCTCCGATTGCTCCAAGCGCGGCGGCGAGAGTTTTCCGCGTAAAGCCGTACACCAAAACGAGTGTAGTTGCAATGGAGAACACACATCCGAGAATTGCCGCCCATATGGGACTGAAACCCGAGAGGATAAGCGGCACCATTATGAGAACAAGCCCTATGCAGGTGATGACCAGTGCCACAACCGATTTAAGTCCGCGCTTTCCCGTTATAAATATGAGCATTGCGAAAAAAATCAACGCAAGCCAAATGAGCGGAGTTTGACGCACGTAGCCGGTAATTATTCCCGACACATCGCCGTACTCGTCCTCGCTGAAGTAGGCGACCATGCGCGAGCCGACCTTAGCCGGTTCGCCGCGCTTTCCCGTACCCAGCACATCGCTTAGGTCGAAGGTAGCTATGTGGGTTTCTCCCCTGCGCGGTCCTGAGATAACTTCCACCCAGACAGTTTGCAGGCGCGAAAGCATGGGTTCTCCTCCCATGTCATGCTCTCCGTCCTCCACACTGACAAGCTCGGTCACCTTAACGAGGCAGGATTTCTCCTCCTCCTGCACCTCCTCGCCGCCGGTCTCGTCGAGATTCCGTATCTGCGGGTCAAAGTCTGCGTCGCTTGCCGAGAGGGAAGCTCCCGCGTCCTCCGCGGAGACATCCTCAGAGGCGAAGGCAGGCAGTCCTACGGAGAAAATGACGCAGAGCAGGAGGAGAAGCGAGGTGATTTTTTTCAAGATAAACACATCCAAATTCTTTATACAAATATAATTACTACTATATACACAGCATACACAGCAATAATTATAATAATATCATAAAAAATTAATGTCAATGAATATAAATTTAAGTTTACAAGTTCATCATAATTATATTATAATCAGTCGTGCAAACATATGAAATGTAAAAGGAGATTTTAAAAATGAGCGAACAAAAGAGAACTCTCGTGATAAGAATTATTGCCATAGTTCTGGTGTCAATGATGGTGTTAGGCTCTGTGTCAAGCTGCTTCTTTATGTAGGAGGGGCGATAACTTAACCAAGCGGTATCCCCTCTGCCAGTCCCCGCGGCAGTCTTTTCGCGACAAGGCACACCAAGAACCCCGTCAACGCTCCCGTCAGCGTCCCTGCCGCCATCAGCGGTGGCAGGAGTACCCACAGCCGCGCAGTTTCCGTGAGTACCACTCCCGTGAGCAGCTGCGCAAAGATATGCGCTGCTCCGCCCGCCGCGCTGATTCCCGTAGGAGAAAAGCAGGGGAGCTTATACAGAGCGAACATCACCGCAAGGCTCGACAGCCCTCCCAGCAGGGAGTAAAGGAAGCCAGAGAAGCCCCCGAAAAGCAGCGCGGACAGCACGACCTTCACTAAAACCAGCAAAAGCGCGTTTACCCCGCCCATGGTGTACAGAGCGAAAACCACTGCGGAGTTGGAAAGCCCCAGCTTAATCCCCGGAACAGCACCGTTCACGGGCAGAATATGCTCCACCCAGCCCAGTATTAAAGCCGCCGCCGCAAGCAGCCCCAACTGCGCGGCTCTTTTGCTGTGGTTATTTTTTGCTGTCGTTTTCTTTTTGTGTTTCTCCACGGACAATCCGACACCTCCCTGCGCTGTTTTTACCTCAATGTTTATCCTCAAATCAAACTGACTATAATCTTATCATACACCATATTTTGGACTTTTTTAAGAGGGGGGATTCAAAATTAAAAAAAATATCTCATTTCTGCGTATATGTGCCGTTGCCTTATTCGCACTGCCGCTGTGTGCCGTCCTCCTCGTATCCTGCAAGGAGGAGGAGAAGCCCATCCAAAAGAGCGACTTCATCCTCGACACTGTGGTATCTGTGACAGTTTACAGTGAGGACGACCGCGAGTACCTCTCGGACGCGCTTGATTTGTGCCGCGAATACGAACAGCTTCTGAGCAAAACCGTGGAGGGAAGCGACGTGTGGAGGATAAACCACGCAGGCGGCACTCCCACGGAGGTTGAGCCCCGAACGGCGGAGCTTATAGAAACTGCCCTCTACTACAGCGAGTTGTCGGGAGGCGCGTTCGACATAACCATTGCGCCGCTGACAGCCTTGTGGGATTTTAAGAGCGATAACCCGTCCCTGCCGAAGGAGAGCGACATAGAAGATGCACTCCCGCTTGTCGGCTACCGAAAGGTAGAGCTTGATGGGAACACCGTCACCCTACAGGACAAGATGGAGATTGACCTCGGCGCGATAGCCAAGGGATACATCGCCGACCGCCTGTCCGATTATTTTAAGGAGAACGGCGTAGAACGCGCCCTTATTAATCTCGGCGGCAACATCGTCACAGTCGGGGAGAAGGCGAACGGCAAGTGGAGCATAGGAGTACAAGTTCCCTTTGAAGACAGAAATGTCATTGAGGGCGTAGTCCGAACAGGCGAAGGCTCTGTCGTCACCTCGGGGATATACGAGCGGTATTTTAAGGTGTCGGACACCGTCTACCACCACATACTAAACCCCGAGACGGGCTATCCTGCTACGTCCGATTTGCTCTCGGTCACTGTAATATCGGAAAAATCAGTTGACGGCGACGCGCTTGCGACTGCGCTGTTCCTCCTCGGCATGGAGGAGGGGAAGCAGCTGATAGAATCAATGGACGGATTCGGAGCGGTACTGATTTCCGAGAACGGCGAGGCTACTGTTGCGGGAGATGTGGATTTTGCGCGAGAGTAATATCAGGCGGGCAGATGACTTCTCAGTTGACAGTTGACAAGTGACAGTTGACAGTTAAGTTACGGCTTTGCACTACGGTATAAAATACGGCGGAGAGTACCTACTCGGTGAATACTGCGGATTGGAAAAACAACGGCGAACAGTAGGCGGCATAACTTCTCCGCCGCACATTTTCTTTTCACTCTTCACTCTTCACTCTTCTCTTTTCACTTCCCCCGTCCCTTCTCCCCCGCTTCCTGTGGGGAGAAGGGGGAGAAGTTGGAGCGGGGGAGTTAATTGTTAAACAATTAACTAATATTGCCAAGGTTAGTTTTTTGTTTTATACTTAACTGTAATGCTTTTGTATTTGTATAATATCGGTATCTATGAAAGGACATGAACTGCGATAATGAACGATAACGAAATAGCTAATATTCCTGCAAATGACTACAAAAACTTCAACATGAGTATGCTGACCGATTTCTACGAGCTTACCATGGCAAACGGATATCTTGAGAGCGGACTTCAGGACACAGTCGCCTATTTTGACTTGTATTTCAGAACTGTCCCCGATGAGGGCGGTTTTGCGATTATGGCGGGACTGGAATCCGCTATTTCCTATATATCGAACCTCAAATTTTCCGACTCCGACATAGAGTATATAAAGGAGAAGAAATTTTCCTCCGCGTTTATAGAATACATAAAGAATTTCAAGTTTTCCTGTGACATCTGGGCAATCCCCGAGGGCACTCCCATATTCCCGACCGAGCCTGTCATCAAGGTCAGAGGACCTGTCATACAGGCACAGCTTGTAGAAACCACCCTTCTGCTCCTCATAAACCACCAGTCGCTCATAGCAACGAAGGCGAGCCGCATTGTCAGAGCCGCGAAGGGACGCGCCGTCCTCGAGTTCGGAGCGAGACGCTCCCACGGAGTGCAGGCGGCGGTAGAAGGCGCGAGGGCGGCGTACATAGGCGGCTGCGCGGGTTCGTCATGCACCATTTCCGATATTATCTACGGCGTTCCGGCTTTGGGAACTATGGCTCATTCGTGGATACAGCTTTTCCCCACAGAGCTTGACGCCTTCAAGGCATATGCGCGGACATATCCCGACAACTGCGTACTGCTTGTGGACACCTACAACACACTCAAGTCGGGAGTGAAAAACGCCATTAAGGCGTTTAACGAGGAAGTGCTTCCGCGCGGCTTTCGCCCGAAGGGCATACGCATTGACAGCGGAGACATAACCTACCTTGCGAGGAAGGCGCGGAAAATGCTCGACGACGCGGGCTTCCCCGACTGCCAGATATGTATCTCCAACTCACTCGATGAGTATCTGATAGCCGAAATGATTGCACAGGGTTCTCCTGTCGATTCATTCGGAGTGGGGGAGCGGCTTATCACAGCAAGCTCGTGTCCTGTTTTCGGCGGAGTATATAAGCTCTGCGCCATTGAAACCGACGGGGTGGTCACTCCTAAGGTGAAAATAAGCGACAACGTCTCCAAGATTACCATTCCGGGAGACAAGAAGGTGTGGAGGCTGTTTGACCGTGAGACGGGCAAGGCGATTGCCGATGTCCTAACCTGCCACGACGAGGTTATCGACGAGAATCAGCCGTATGAGATTTTCGACCCCGAGCATATATGGAAGAGAAAGCTGTGTACTGATTTTTACGCGCGGGAGCTGCTGGTTCAGATTTTTAAGGATGGCAAGCTGATTTACAGATGCCCATCCATCTCCGAGGTACGCACGCATTGTCAAAATCAGCTTGAAACCCTGTGGGATGAGGTCAAGCGGTTCAACAATCCCCACACCTACTATGTGGATTTATCGCAAAAGCTGTGGGATTTGAGGAATGAGCTGCTATCAAAAGCCGCAAAGCTCCAGCATGAGAAGTAGTAGAATATCGGTGAGGAGTAATCTAACGCAGTCCCAGTAGCGCGGATAATATCTCCTCCTCAGTCTCAATAGAAAACCCATCAACCGACAGACTGCGAACTCCCGTTGTGCCGTCTACCGCTCCGAGCGAGACAATGCGGGAGAGATACCGCCTCACCGCACCGAAGCGTGGGAGTAAGCCTCCTACCCCGCTTACCTCCGACAGCGCGGAGATAAGCCCGTATGCTCCCCAGTTTGAAACTGAGGAGATGATGAGGTGTTTCGCTGTAACTACGCACGGTACTACGGGGAGCTGAGCCTCGATTACATCTTTAAGTTTACCCATACCTATTTCATTGCCGCCGTCGCCTATACCGATTGTGAGGGTATTTCTCTTTTCCGCGAGGGAAAAGAGGGTATCAAGCTTTGCAGTGTATTGGCTGATGTCGGCTTTTCGCATATTCTGATATTTGCCGTGTTTGTTCACTCCGCAGCGTTCAACTGAAATAAGGCAGACAGGCGCATACTCCCGCAGTAGTAGTTCATACGCATCAATTTCTGCCGAAACATCGACATAGATTGTTTCTGTTTGAGTGAGAGACGGAGGGAAGAATTTACCTCCCCTGCGCAGACCAAGCGGCTTTTTGAAAAAGCCGCGGCAGTAGCGGTCGCTCACAATTATGGGATTAAAACTCAGCTTTCGCAGTGCCTCGGCGAGGAAGTACGCGCCGACAGGACCGTCAGTTTCGGCGAATCCCTTTACATAAAACCCTGTGAGGAGAAAAATATTCCCGTTTTTGAGTTTCATTATATCCCTCGCGGCGGACAGGCAGAAATCAGGCTCAAGGTGGGGTTTCAGCATATCCATCCCGCGCTTATCGGAATGCCGGAGGATTATATTTTCTCTTTCTCCCATAGAAATCACCTCATTAGTATCAAATTTCATCATACCGCACCAGCCGAACGGAGTATCTTTCCAGCGCGTCGGAAAACTCCCGTCCGCACAGGATATTCAGCTCCGCCGCACGCCGTGCCGCTACCTCCCCGCCGCTGACGGAGGAGTTGCCCGTGAGCAGCATCTCCTCGCCGTACACGGCAGGATGAGTAATCAGCACATACCTCCCGCCCTTCTCGAGCCGCGCGAACATATCGCCAATCTCGCCGCCCTCCTTCGGCAGGCTGAGGCAGCGCGGTTGCTCGGAGGGGTAGTAATCCATGTGCCACAAAAGCCCCTTCCTCGCCGTCCATTCCTTGAGAGTGCCGCCAAGCCCCTCTATGCACTCCTCAGGGAACATATGGGAGTCGGCATAGCGTATGTCGAATCCAAGTTTGGTGAGAAAATCGAGCTGAGCATTGACCTCCGCCATGATAGCCTCCATAGGAGGAGAAGCGGCGGCGAGCCTTTCGGGATTCGGGAAGAAGAAGCCGTCCTCCCCGCACAGGGGGTGAGTACCCCTACTACCGCTGCGGCAGGGGAGAAGCGGCGACCATTTGACCCTATCCCACTCGGCGCAAAGGGTGATGTGCAGACCGAAGCACACCTCCTTACGCGAACTGAGCGAGGAGGCAAAGTCGGCGATGTACGGAGTGACCGCCATAAGCGAAACATTCCGCGCAACTCCCCGTGCTGCTACCTGCGCTATTGCCGAATTTGCGCTTTTGCTCGAACCTGCGTCGTCACAGCGCAGGATGATAGAATACTGCTCCATACCGCACCTCTCTTACCATATTATATGGTATTATTATACACACAATGAGCGGCATAATCAAATCCTCCCAACGAAACGTCGGGAGGATTTGTTTTGTCCATGTTTAATTGAATTTAATCGAACTATATATATTTGTTTAACCGAGTAATACCTACGATATTCTCCGCCGTTTTACGGCGGTCGCGGTAAAACGCACAAGTTAATCTGCTATATAATCAAATCGGCGGATTTATAAATACTATAAATATTATCCGTCCGTTTGAGCTGAGTTATCGGCATCGTTCTTCTTACTGGCAGTCTGTTTTTTTACACAGACTGTTTCGTTTACTGCTTGCCGATTTTGCCCTTTTATCCGACTTAACTTAACTATTTCATCGGACTCACCTTTTCAAATTATTTTTTAGCTTATTATGTTTTTCGGTGCATATATTGCACCCGTTTGTTTATTCACAGACTTTGTTTAACGCTTAAATACCCTTAATTTATATTAAATTTAATTTCAGCTCCACACGCTTTTTGCGAATACGGCAAGCTTATTATTTAAGTGCCGCCGCCGCGTTTTTCGGCTGTATTATTTTAGATTTTAAGCGTTTTCCGAGACTTTGCCCAACTGACACATTCCGTCTATCATCGGGACAAAGCCTGCTTGCTGTGACTCTTCAATACACCACATTGGACTCACCTCTTTCCTTATCTCAGGAACATAGCCTATCTTCTTCTCTTATTCTCGTGAGATTTAATACCGCACAAGTGAGGAGTATCAATCAGCTGTAGTTCCCTTTTCGGCAAACACTCCTTCTTTTTGTTATCTCTGTAACTTTGAAGGTTTATCTGCCTGATTTTTCTATTCAAGTTAAAGTGTTCCTTTAACTGTCTACAGTATAAACCCTTCCATATATTTTGTCAATAGTTTTTTTGAAAAAACGTAAAAATTTTTATTTATATTGTACAGGCTGAAAAATATAACTGAACCACTATCGCTTTTAGCGGCAGTGGTTCAGTTTACCGGCTTGTTCTGAAAATCGGCTTCGGCTTCGGCTTCGGTAAAACACCCCGCCGCGCAGTCACAGCATGAGATAAATCCCCCACAGCACCATGAGGTGAGCAGGATAAAACAGGTAGAACGCCCACTTCAGCCGCTTGCTCCCTCGCTCTTTGTTGTAGAGGGCGATAATCGCCGAGGACAGCACGGCGAGCGACTGAATTGCTGTCCCGAAATAATATGTGGTTTTCGCGCCTTTCAGGAGTACGAAAAGCACGGTCTCTTTCAATGCTCCGCTTGCGTAGAACTGCTCGAAAATCTGCGTAGACATATCTTTCACTCCGTATCTGTAGAGCGTCAGCGCGGAGAACGAGGCAAGCGCGAGGACGCGGTTCTCCCTAAACAAATAGAACAGCACAATCGCCAGCACACCGTAGCTCTTGTAGTCGCAGCATATCCACTCTGCGGCAAACGAGCAAAGCACGACAGCCGCCGCTCCCAATAAGGCGCGAAGGGCGATGTGCAGCTTCTCCGACTTTTTGATTACTGCCGCCGCCGCCAAGCCGAGGAGCAAGGTAAAAAATACGTTGCTCGATTCTTGGTAAAACGCCGTTTTGTGAAACACCAAGTCATACGGAATTTCGCTTACTGCGGCGAACAAAGCCAGCCGCAGGAGATATTTTTTCAGCGACTTAGTGTGCGACAGCCCCTCTGCTATGAGAAAGCAGAATATCGGAAAGGACAGCCGCCCTATCATCCTCATTACTGTGTTGTTGTCGAATAAAAGATACCCCGCGTGGTCTATCACCATGAGGAGCATGGCGACAATCCTCAGTGCAAAGCTTGTCATAAAACTTCCCCTCCCATTGTTACTCCTCAATTGTAACATATGGGAGGGGAAGTTTCAATGTGTATATCAGATAGTGCTTCTCAACAGTATCAGAGAGTATTTCCAAGCTCGCCGATTTTCTTCGGTATCAGCTTGAATATTGCCACTGCGGCGATTAGTGTGATAATCGTTTCGGGCAGCATGAAGGACGCGTTGTAGAACGCGGAATACGTCCAGAAGAAAAGATTCGTGTTTTCTGCGGCGAACGCCGTGCCGTGGAGGAACTCGGGTATAGGCTCTAAGCTTGCCCACTGCTTCCAGACGACCGCGCCTACAACCACGTGGCAGATATACCGAGCTGTGCAGGCTATGAGTACTCCCAGCACTATGCCGAGGGTGGAGTTCTTCATCTTGCGTGTCAGCGCGGAGAGGGAGATGAAACCATACGCCGCTATGTAGTCGAATAGAGCTACTGCCACTACAGCTATCAACGTTGTGACGTAGGAGAAATTCTTCGCGCCGAGAATCATCTGAATCAAGCCGTATGCGGTGGCGGAGAGCATTCCCCAGCGAAAGCCGTATGTCCTGCAAATGAAGATTATCGGCACCATTGACGCCAATGTGACCGTCCCTCCGAAGGGAAGCTCGAACGGGCTTAGGCTTAGTACCGTGGCGAGTGCGAGCATTACTCCCGAGAGGACAAGCCGCATTGTTTTGCCGCTCATTTTCCTGCGCTGTGTAATTTCTTTGTTTTCCATTTTTCTCATTCCTTCCTTTTTTACAGTCCCGCCGTTTCGAGAGATGAGTTTGTTTCTCGTGGGCGAGGCAGCAGTAGTATGTGGACCTACTTTTCGGCGGAGGCTCAAAATTTTTCTCCCAACCGCACCTTATACTGTGTCAGCAGTATTACGAAAGTGTCGACCCTTTCGTAGTACTGAAAACAAAAAGCATCGGGTATTTAAGAAAATACCCGATGCGTAAAGCTTTATACTGAAAGTGCAATATTCCTACGCCGGTATTATCCGGATCAGGTACCGCAGAACGCAAACTTGCCGCGTTCTGCACGGGTTCAGAGCAGCTATGCTCAATCTCAGCCGGTCTCAATCGACCAGCACCCCTTGCCTATTAAGTTGTCCGAGGAAAATTGTAGTACAGATTTTGGAAAATGTCAAGGGAATTTTCCAAACGAGGGAAAATTCGTGTAGGATTACAATATATTTGCCTTATGGAAAATCTTTTTCCCCTTCTTGATAATCACATATCCATCGGCAAAATCTTCGCGGGAGAGTGTAGCCTTAGGGTCGGTCACCTTATCGTCGTTTACGGAGACTCCGCCCTGCTCGATAAGCCGTCTCGCCTCCCCCTTCGATTTAGCGAGGGAGCAAAGCACCATGAGCTGCGCCACCTCCGCGCCGCCGTCGGAGAATACGTCAGGCGAAATATCGGTAAAAGGCATATTGTTTATGTCCGCACTGCCGCCGAAAATAGCCTTTGCAGCGGCACGCGCCTTGTCCGCCTCCTCCGCGCCGTGGACTGTTTTCGTCACCTCATACGCCAGTATTTCCTTAGCCTCGTTGAGCTTGCTGTCCTTCCACTCCGCCATGCTCTCTATCTCGGAGAGCGGGAGGAAGGTGAGGAACTTGAGGCACTTTATGACACTCGCGTCCTCGGTGTTTCTCCAGTACTGGTAGAACTCGTAGGGGGAGGTTTTCTTCGGGTCAAGCCACACCGCGCCCGACATAGTCTTGCCCATCTTCTTGCCCTCGCTCGTAGTGAGCAGGGCGAATGTCATGCCGTATGCCTCCTCGCCCTTGACGCGGCGTACAAGCTCGATTCCTCCTATGATGTTCGACCACTGGTCGTCGCCTCCAAGCTCTAAGACGCAGTTGTAGTCGTCGTGGAGCTTGAGGAAATCGTAGCTCTGCATGAGCATATAGTTAAACTCAATGAAGGACAGCCCTTTCTCCAGCCGCGTCTTGAAGCACTCCGCCGACAGCATACGGTTGACGGAAAAATGAGTGCCTATATCGCGGAGGAAATCGACGTAGTTAAGCCCTAAGAGCCAGTCGGCATTGTTGACAAGCGTCGCCTTGCCCTCCCCCTCCCCGAAATCGACTACATTGTTCATCTGGGAGACAAAGCACTGCCCGTTGTGTTCTATCGTCTCCTTCGTCATCATCGAGCGCATATCGGTTCTCCCCGAGGGGTCGCCCACCATAGCAGTGCCGCCGCCGATAAGGGCTATCGGCTTGTGCCCCGCTCTTTGCATATGCGACATGATAATCATCTGCATGAGGTGTCCTACATGGAGGCTGTCCGCCGTAGGATCGAAGCCGATGTAGAATGTCACCTTCTCGTTGTTGAGAAGCTCCTTGATTTTCTCCTCGTGTGTCATCTGCGCGATAAGACCTCTTGCCTTGAGTTCGTCAAAAACTCCCATAGTAAAATCCTTCCTTTCTTGTGCAGTGGGAATACAAAAAGCCCTCTGCAAATTAAAATTAATTGCAGAGGGCGAAAAAATCCGCGTTACCACCTCAATTTACCCGAACCTCACGGCGCGAGCCTTAGCAAGTGACAGAAAATCACTCCGTGCTTTAACGCGCACACACGTCAGCCCCTACTCGGCACGGCACAGCGAACTCCCGCCGCCTTTGGGAGGTGAAGCTCCGGGATGTATTTCACAAAACGACCGACACTGCCTTACACCAACCGACAGCTCTCTTTGCACGGTGCAAATCGCTACTTCTTCCCATCACAGCTTTATGTAGTGGAGTATAGCATAAACCGTCCTCCATGTCAACTTCTGTGAGTGATTTTTGCAATGCTTTGTTAAGGAGCAATAATATCTCCTCTCATTTGAGCATATCATTTACTAAAAGCAAAAATGAGGTGCAAAAAATGATTTATTATGTGGACAAACCAAACACCGAAATGGAGGGTTATGCCGAAAACGTGCTTATCCCGCCCGAAATTGACATTATAAGGATAGATATAGACGATACACGCAGGAGGAGTAACCCGCGCTTTAGCGTTACGCCGTTAATACTTTCTCTCTTTGTCGCTCTCGGGAGTCTCGGACTGTATTTCTACACAAATAATCATGAGTTCTTCGGAAATATTTTCGCCTCCGCCGATTATCCTGTCACACCCGCTCTCAGCGAAAGCTCCCTGTCAGGAGGAGTAACTCCCGCCCCGAACGAGGAGGACGGCTCTCCTTCCTCCTCTGACGGCTCATTCGATGAGGAGGCGGTAGACGCGATGAGCTACTACGAGGACGAGAGCGACGAAATCCCCGTGGACGGCTACGAAAACGGAGTACAGTTAGGCGCACCCGACAATTGCAGGCTCGACAGGCTGACAGTCTACGAGGAGGTCGCAAAGCCGCTTGCAAGCGGCAGAGTTACCTCGTTCTACGGCTACAGAACCAACCCCGTCACACAAAAATACGCCTTCCACACAGGCTATGACTTAGGAGCAAAGGAAGGCGCGGACATCTACGCCGTCTTAGACGGCACGGTTCGCCTTGCGGGAACAGACGGAGGCTACGGAAAGCGAGTAATTATAACCCACAAAAAAGGCATTGAAACGCTCTATGCCCACTGCTCCAAGCTCCTTGTCAAGGAGGGGGAGAAGGTGAAAAAAGGGCAGAAGATTGCGCTTGTCGGCTCTACGGGCAACTCCACCGGACCTCACCTCCACATCGAGTTTCGGAAAGACGGCGTCCGCTACGACCCCGAGTGGGTACTTGGAGGGGTCTATAATTGAGTTTTCGGCTAAAGGGCTGTATCGTGGAGATTAATTTCTTCTTCTTCGCCGTAGTCGCGGCGGCGTCACTGGGCGACACCAACGGAGTGCTGCTCTGCGGTATTCTTGCCGCAGCAGTGCATGAAGCGGGGCATCTGTGCGTCATGCTTAACATAAAGGAGCTTGCTCCCCGAAAAATAAAAATATCCCCCGTGGGGATAAAAATTATCGCGGGAGGAAGCTCTGAGGACAGCAGATACTGGTGCTTAGCGGCTCTTGCGGGGGTAGGAGCGAACCTGCTCTTCTCGCTCGCGCTGCTCCTGCCGTCACTTTATTTTAAGAGCGAGGTAATCACAAAGCTCATTCTCTCAAATCTCCTGCTCGCGGGAGTGAACATCCTGCCCGCCCACTCCCTCGACGGAGGACAGCTTCTCAAGCTCCTGCTCAAGGGACGTATGAGCGAGAGCGGAGCGGAGACGGTTCTGCTCATTGTGTCGGCTGTTATGCTCATCCCCGTATTGACGCTGGGAGTGATAATACTCATTAAATCGCAGTATAACTACTCGCTGCTGGCTCTCTCCCTATGGCTGGTGATGATAGTTTTCCACTCGTATCTGAAGAAGTAGAAACACACTCTCTGCCGGCTCTCCCTCCGGCTGGTGATGATAGTTTGCCGCTCGTATAATAGAAAAGCAGTAGCAAACCCTCCCCGCTTAAAACAAAAAGCGGGGAGGGTTATACTAAATTAACTTGAAAACAAGCAAGCCTCCACGGGCGAAAACCGCACAAATCAGGGCTTTTCGCCCGTGTTTTCTTGATGTTTTCTAAGTTAATTAACTATAGTTTTCTATTTCTGCTTCTCCGAATGCGTACTCCTGAACAAGCCCGCCGATATAAGCGCGGGTCGGAGCGCGAGATAGAGGAGGGACGATATAATAATTGCCGCCACTGCGTTTATCGCAGTCGCACCCGCCTGCCATTTTGCGAAAATGGAGGCGACGTCCGCCGCATTGCCGAGGAGATAGCGGTTATACAGGAAGGAAACGACAGGTTCAAATATGATGTTGAAAATCATACCTGCTACAGCTCCCAGCACTGTAAATAGAGCGATGCGCCGACTGCTTTTCGGTTTTCCGACCTTGTCGGTTGCCGCGATTTTTCCGATTGTGTGGGCTACAAGTCCGCACACAAGCCCTATGCCCAGCTTCAGTATGAAGGTTTTAGGCGCGGCGGTTATATACATAGGGTCGAGCAGGTCGGCTATGGTCATGCCGATAGCTCCTGCAAGCCCGCCCTGCCAACCTCCCAGCAGCAACGCGCCGAGGAGACAAAATACGTTCCCTAAATGCAGTGCCACGGGGTTTGCGCCGGGAACGATAATCGGGATTTTAAAATAAGTAAATCCTACAAAGCACAATGCCGCCATTATGCCGATTTGAACAACCATAAAGCCTTTGCTGTTTGTTAATTTATTCCTCATGAAAATACTCCTCTCAAATACTGTCAGTATCAAAAACCTATTGCTTTCCCTCGTTCGAACTGCTACAATGATACCATCAAACTGTACATAAATAAATGCACAGTTTTTAGAGATTTAACCATGACAGTTTTTTCGATAGCAGGAGGCAGACCATGATATACGACTCAATCAATCTCGACACGCAGTCGAAAACTCCGCTGTACATACAGCTATACAGCAGTATTCGGAGCAACATAGAGAGCGGAGTGATAGGGGAGGGCGAAAAACTCCCCTCCATCCGAAAAATGTCAGAAGGACTTTCAGTCAGCCGCAGTACGGTGGAGACGGCATACGCCCAGCTGTCGGCGGAGGGCTACATAGAGCCGCGTCCTCAGAGCGGCTACTACGCCGGCGCGGGCATTTCGGGAGGACACGCCGCCGCGTCGGAGTACACATCGGGCACAGCCGCGGAGAGAAGCGACGCGCGTTACTCCTTCGCGAGCGACTACATCGACTCCTCCGCCTCCGACGTTGCGCGTTGGAGGAAGCACGTTCGCGCGGTGCTTATCGAGGAGGAGCAGACCTCCTCCTACGGCTATCCGCAGGGGGAGTTTGAGCTTAGGCGGCAGCTCGTGCGGTATTGCAGCACGGTTCGCGGAGTAGTAAGCGACAGCGACAGAATAATTATCGGCGCGGGCATACAGCCGCTTTTGTGCATACTGTGCGGCATTTTGGGGGAGGAGGCAACCTCCGTAGGCATTGAGGCGGACGGCTTCCTCAAGGCGGAGCGAGTGTTCTCCGACTTTCGGCTTAATATAGAAAAGTTCACTCCCGACAAGCACGGCATAGTCCCCTCCCAGCTAAAGGAGAGGGGAGTGCCGCTCCTCTACCTCAACGCCCTCTCCTCCCGCAACGGCGGTGCTATGCCCGTGGCAAGAAGGGGACAGCTCCTCAAGTGGGCGGAGGATAGCGGCGCGTACATCATAGAGGACGACTACAACGGGGAGCTGAGATACTGCACACGCCCCATCCCCTCCCTGCAAAGCATTGATACAGGCGGGCGGGTTATATATTTAGGCTCGTTTTCAAAGCTCCTCATGCCGTCGGTTCGCATAAGCTATATGGTTCTCCCCGCCGCGCTTTCCCGTGTGTACAGGGAGCGTATGGGCAGCTACAATCAGACCTCCTCGAAGATAGAGCAGCTCGCGCTGTCGGGCTATATGCAGTCGGGGGAGCTGGAGCGTCAGCTCCGCCGCCTGCGCAAACTGTATGCCGAAAAAAGCCGCCTGCTGACAGATGAGCTTGCGAAGGTGCTGCCTCAGGGGAGCAGGATTATTCTCCACGAAACCGCGCTGAGGGTGATATGCGAAACTCCCTCCGACATGACGCAGGAGGAGATACTCGCGGCGGCTCGCAGAAACTCGGTCTCCTTCAAGCTGCTGGAAAGTGAGGAGGGACGGGTGCGTATCAGTCTGAGCTTTGCAGGAATCCCGCGGGAGGATATAGCTCCCGCTGTACGCCGTGTAGCTATGTCAATCGGGGTGGTATAATTGATAGCAACTTCAACCGAAATATGATATACTGATACTGCAAAGTAGTATTAATTAAGATTCGGAGGTTTTACAAATGAGTGATATAAAAGCAAGGGAATATAAAAAATTTGAAGAAATTAAACATACATACGCTGACGGAACTGAATACTGGCTTGCGCGGGAGCTTGCGTTAGTTCTTGACTACACTGAATGGCGCAATTTTACAAGGGTAATTGACAAGGCGATGATTGCTTGCGAGAACAGCGGTTATGCGGTTTTCGACCATTTTGTTGACATCAACAAAATGGTCGATATAGGCAGTGACACCAAGCGAAACGTAAAAGACTGCGAACTTACAAGATATGCCTGCTATTTAATCGTGCAAAACGGCGATCCACGAAAAGAAGTCATTGCGTTGGGGCAGACATATTTTGCGATACAAACATATCGCCAAGAGGTTGCCGATAGATTTAATAGTCTCCCGGAAGACAGCAAGCGACTGATAGTTCGAGGCGATATAAAGCAATGGAATCAGTTGCTTGCGGAAGCGGCAAGAAGCGCAGGAGTTATTACAAACGAAGAATTTGCAATTTTTCAAAATGCCGGATATATGGGGCTGTACGGTGGTTTAGATGTGGATGATATTCATGAACGCAAAGGGCTTTCAGTAAGAGATAAAATCCTTGATTATATGGGGAGCGAGGAATTGGCGGCAAATTTATTCCGTATATCTCAAACAGAAAGCAAATTGAAACGGGAAAATATTCAAGGCGTCAACTCCGCAAGCAGTGCACACCATAAGGTCGGGCACGAGGTTCGCAAGGCAATAGAGCGTGTAGGAGGCACAATGCCGGAAGACCTTCCCACTCCCGAAAAGAGCATTGCACAATTGGAGAAAGAGCGTATTGCGCGGCTTAAAAAGAAAGCAAAAAACGGACAGCTTATGCTGGATGAATAACTGCCGGCTCATAGTTTTTCAGCAATACCCACTCATATCGCCGCACCAATCGGGCAGAGGCAATGAGCAGTAGGTAGTTAATCCTCCCCCTCCTCCTCTCTCATCGCTATTTTGCAGTGCGCCTCGCCTGAACTTGCAAAACTCCCCTCTCGGCAATCTGCACAGGAGTATAGACAAGCCTAAGTCTCCGTAACAATAAAATCTCTTTGCAAAATTAAAATGACGGATTTATTTTGACAAAATTCAAAAATCGGTGTATAATGCTCAGTGCTAAATTAAGCACGAAGTTTTCGGACAAAGGAGATGCCGCAATGGCTATTACAGACAATAAAACCAACTTACTGGAGCTTGACCCCTACGACTTCACGTTGCAGGATGTAGAGGAGCCTAATCTTTTCAGAAATATTTTCCCATACGACATGGTGCCCGTCATACCCTTCAACCACAGGAGAGTACCCATAAATATGCCGGATGAAATATGGATAAGCGACACCACCTTCCGTGACGGACAGCAGTCGATGCCTCCCTACACAGTCGAGCAGATTGTGAAGCTTTTCAAGCTCCTCTCGAAGCTCGGAGGAAAGAACGGCATTATAAGGCAGACGGAGTTTTTCGCCTACAGCAAGAAGGATGTCGCGGCAATCGAAAAGTGCATGGAGGAGGGGCTGGAGTTCCCCGAAATAACCACATGGATTCGCGCGAAAAAAGAGGACTACGAGCTTGTCCGCAATATTGGAGTGAAGGAAACGGGAGTACTCATGAGCTGTTCCGACTACCACATCTTCAAAAAACTCCACATGACAAGGAAGCAGGCGCTGGAGCATTACATAGGCATAGCGAGAGATATTATTGATACAGGGCTTCGTCCCAGATGCCATTTGGAGGACATTACACGTGCCGATTTCTACGGCTTTGTTGTGCCCCTCACAAACGCGCTTCAGGACATATCGAGGGAGACGGGGGTGCCGGTAAAAATCAGAGCGTGCGACACCATGGGCTACGGAATCCCGCACAGCGGAGTTGCACTCCCCAGAAGCGTGCCGGGTGTGGTCTACGGCTTGCAGCACTACTCAAAAATGCCGTCGCAGCTGCTGGAATGGCACGGTCACAACGATTTCTATAAGGGAGTGGCAAACGCCTCCGCCGCGTGGCTGTACGGTGCGTCCTCCGTCAACTGCTCGCTCCTCGGAATAGGGGAGAGGACGGGTAATGTCCCGCTTGAGGCTATGGTGTTCGAGTACGCGGGCTTTAAGGGTAGCTTCGACGGCATGGAACCCTGTGCCATAACCGAAATAGCGGAGATTTTCGAGAGCGACATAGGCTACAAAATCCCCCACAACACCCCGTTTGTAGGGAAAAACTTCAACGTCACGAGAGCCGGAATACACGCCGACGGACTGATGAAGGATCAGGAGATTTACAACATATTCGACACAGAAAAATTCCTCGGGCGTCCTCCTCTTGTCAGCGTGAGCAACACCTCGGGAATCGCGGGAATCGCCTACTGGATTAACACCTACTACAAGCTCAGCGGCAGTAAGAAGCTGGAGAAAAATCATCCTACCGTGAAAAAAATCAAAGAGTGGTCGGACGCCGAATATGCCTCGGGGAGAGAGAGCATTATCAGCGACCACGAGCTTATCGCCTTAGTCGAGGAGTACGGCTTGGAGTAGTACAGCTTGGAGTATTACGGACCGGAGTAGTACGGCTTCGAGCGGAATGCGGAGTACGGGATGAAGCGTACTCCGATCCGATTCCTGCCGTCATTCTGCCATATTTTACTTTGTTCATTAAAATACTTGTATTTTCAGTGCTTAGTGTGCTAAAATATGCTACAGTCAGGGCAGTGGGAATCGTGGGCGTTTGCTCTCCGATTGCCTGTAAAATTAATTTCTGAAAGAGGGATTATCAAATTGGCAGACAACATTAACGAGAAGGTTTATGAAGAAACCCAAAACGATACAAACGAGGAGTTAAACTCCGCCGAGGAATTGCAGTCGGAGGACAGCGCAGAGGTCGTCGCAGATGACAGCTCCTCCGAACGCTCGGTAGGTATGATTGACCCGAACCAAGGGAAAAACCTCGTGATAGAGACCTCCACAGGCAAGTACGAGCGTCATCCCGTCAGAACAAAGGTAGTAATGTCGGGCGACAATCTGGAGGAGATACTCGCGGAGTGCGTCAGCCCCTACATAGCTGAGGGCGACATGGTTTTCATGAGCGAGAAGATTGTCGCTATCAGTCAAGGCAGGGCGTTCCCCGTGTCGGAGATTAAGCCCTCCAAGCTGGCGAAGTTCCTTGTAAAATTCGTCTACAAATCTCCCTACGGAATCGGGCTGGGTATTCCCACTACTATGGAGCTTGCTATCAGAGAAGTAGGCAGAGTGAAGATTGTGCTTTGCGCGATTATCGCGGGTATCTGTAAGGTTTTCGGCGTGCGAGGCGTTTTCTACAATATGCTCGGCGAGCAGGTTCGCGCTATTGACGGTCCGTGCGACTACACCATCCCCCCCTACAACACCTACGCCAAGATGGCTCCCGCAAAGCCCCACGAGGTATCGAAGCGGCTGACAAAGTTCATGGGCGGCAACAAGGTGGTTATTGTGGACGCGAACGATTTGGGAGTAAACATCCTCGGTAAGCCCGAAACTGATACTCCTGACGAAGTTTTTGCCGACATTTTCAAGGACAACCCCCTCGGACAGGCGGCGCAGCAAACTCCTATCGCCATTGTCAGGAAGATAGGATAAGCAGAGCAGTATAGCGAGTTTATTCAAAAAGGCACTTTCACACCTCCCACCGAGGCTATGAGAGTGCCTTCGTCATAATTTACGCAGAAAGGAAGCCTTACTACATGAATCAATTTTCGAGGAGCGAGCTTATCCTCCCCAAGGGCGCGATGAGTACGCTGTCCGCCGCCTCTGTGGCGGTGTTCGGCATAGGAGGAGTAGGCTCGTTCGCGGCGGAGGCTCTCGCGAGAAGCGGAGTGGGGAGCATTACTCTGATTGACAGCGACACGGTATCCGAAACCAACATCAACCGCCAGTCGATAGCATTTCTCAGCACCGTCGGGCAGATGAAAACGGAGGTCATGGCGCGCCGTATTGCAGACATAAATCCGTCTGCGAATGTTTTTGTTAAAAACATATTCCTCTGCGCGGAAACACAGCGGGAGTTTGATTTCTCCTCCTACGACTATGTGGTGGACGCGATAGACACCGTTTCGTCTAAGATACTCCTCGCCGAGCGGTGCGTGGAGGCGGGAACTCCCCTCATAAGCTGTATGGGTATGGGAAATAAACTAAACCCCTGCTCGATTGAGGTGAGCGACATATTTAAAACCTCCGTCTGTCCTCTCGCGCGTGTCATGCGGCATGAGCTGAAAAAGCGGGGGATAAGGCGGCTCAAATGCGTCTACTCCAAGGAAGTGCCGCTCACTCCCGACCCAGAGAGGGCGAGTTTTACCGAAACAATCCCCGAAGGCTCGAAGAGGAGGCAGCTCCCGGGAAGTGCGGCGTTTGTCCCCTCCGTCGCGGGGCTGATTATCGCGGGAGAGGTCGTGTGCGATATTTTGGGAGTGGGCAGAGGGTAGTGCGGGAGAAAGCAGACATCTCCCGAATTTTGCGGTAACAGAAAGTTCATTTGACGATTGGAGCTTGTTGTGATATTATGTAAACGTCAGTGGTGAATATTGCTGATGTTTAAGTGTGATTTGTATCATATATTGTAAGACGATTGAACGAATTTAATGCGGAAGGGAACGATAATTTATGAGGAAAAAGCAATTGGTCTCAGGTTTTATTGTGATAACTATGCTTGTTGTTTTCGCGGTAAGTTACTATTCCGTAAACGCCGCCGAGCAATTGGAGAAAAGCACGTTTGATGGCTTATCGGAAATTCAGTTGACACCATATTTTTCCTTAGATGAAAACAGCGTTGAATTGTATGTTAAGTCTACAATGTGTTTAGATGAAGAAAACGATTTGTTTGATGGTATAAAACAAGAAAAAACTACCGATGATATTAATTTTTCATTGATAGACCAAATTAATTTAAGTGAGCAGACGAGAGATTATCTTGAAGCTAAACAGACATACGACACGTCGTATATGATAGGATTAGGTTACACCAAAACCTATCTGAACGGCGGCTACACTCTTAAAGATTGGGCTGTGGTAAACGGAAATTTAGTGTGTGATATTCACGTGCATGTTGATTTTCAATATTCAGATTATGACCAACCCTCAGAGGAAGGAGAATTAGTTCAGGTGGTTTTGTCGAATCCTCAAGCCCCGACAATTATCGATTGGTATGAGCATGATAATTCTTTCGACTATCAGGTTAGGGACTTTGCCTTAGACTTATCGAATCCCGACAATTGGCTCTCCGCTCAGGATCAAAACGAGATTCTCGGCAAGCAAGCTCTTGTTATGGCAAATATGAATGCCGCAGTGTCTCAAGCTCAAAATAACAGAACTCCAACAGAATCAGCCAATGTTCAACCATCAACTCAATCTGAGGTTTCTGTTCAGTCAACTCAGGCTCTTACTTGGTATCAAAAGATGGTGAATTATGCTGAAGCTAATTACAATTCAGCTAATCCATCTCCGGGTTCTTCTCAAGCTCCGTTCAATGATAGTTTTACAAGTTACGGCTGTACAAACTTTATTTCGCATTGTCTTCTTGCAGGAGGATTTGATGAGAAATCAGGAACTCATTTAGGTGAGAATGGTTGGTTTTTTAACAGTGCATCCAGCAGATCATCTTCATGGGCAGGTGTTGAGCCGTTTTACAGATTTTTAACGTATGGATACAGCACCGGTCCTACCGCATTAAACTCAGTTTCCAATTCAATAAATCCATGCAGAACAACTCCCGTTCCAACAAATTTCTAGAGTGTTGGTGATATTGTTCAAATAAAATATAATACAACTGGGAAATATGGATTTCCTAATTATGGACACAGTACATTATTGAGCGGTTTTTCCTCTTATTCGGGCTCGCAAAGTTATATATTGATTACATACAGAACCAATGATTCCAGTTACGGAAACAAAAAGAAGCTATCTGAAAAATATCCGCCTGCGCCAAATTCAACATCAGGATCAGGAAATCATTTGTACAGATATATTAAAATTGACGGAAGCCGCGCATAGAATAAACATAATTCAATAAGCAGTTTTGTTGTAATGTGTTACAGCTATTCGCTGTAACACATTGCTTGTTAATCTATTACTAAGGAGATGATATGTCATGAGGCGTTTTACAGCAACAATTGCTATTATACTAATACTTTTTGTTTTGCCGTCCTGTTCCGACAACAGCAAAATAAACGATACTTTGCTGTCTCTGAAAATAGCAGATATTAGTCAGGAAGATTTTCCTAAAATCAGTTCAACAAAATTCGGATATATATTCCTTAACAACATTATGATAAGTTACTACGGACAGTACGAGTTTAATTACTCAGAGGCAAAATCCGCCGAAATTTTAACAGCCGATGTTAAATCGGGCGATATTGACATTGCTATTATTGAAAAACCAAACAAGGATTTTACCGCTGAGGAGGAACTCGAATACTTTCTTATCGGCACGGACGCAACGATATTTTTGACTTCTGTTGATAACCCTGTTGACTCCTTGAAAATAGAACAATTAAATGAAATTTATTGCGTCAAAAGCGTAACAAATTGGAATCAAGTCGGCGGAGAAGACGGAAAAATTTGGTTGCCGGAATATAGTGATAAAACAGACGAGGGAAGACTTCGGAATCTCTTTTTGAACTTTGACGGGGATCTTTTTAATGTTACTCAAGAAGATTTGCTGAACAATATAAATTTTTCAAGCCCATCTCTTTCGGCATACTCTTTAAACAACGATTTCTCTCTTCTCTGCACCGGCGGTTGCAATTATTCGTTAGGTGCTGCAAATGGCACGAGTGATGTTAAGGCAATAATTATAGATGGCAAAAAGCCGACACAGAGAAATATCCTGTCCGGTCAATATCCTTATTTAACATACACTTATGCTGTTGTCAAAAAAACCAACGCACAAAAGCCTAACATTGAAAATATGATTAATTGGCTTATGTACAGCGATGAAGCCGATAAATTGAAAATTGTCTCCGGAATCGGAATAACCGATACTTCTCCGAAGATAGATTTTGATAAATTGCAGTAATGTTTGTTGAGATATTTTAACAATATTTTGTATATGCTTTTCGGAGATGTCTGCATATTTGATATGTGCGTTTAAACTGCCCTCCCGCAAATACAGCAGGCAGAAGTGAAGTTTTGTATCTGCCCACAGCAGCATATGAACAACAAAAAATCAGAGTGCAAAATTTCAAAAGGAGGAGGGATAATTCCCTCCTCCTTAGTTTCCAAAATTCGTTTAACCATCCTTGGGGCGGGTCACATCATTTGACATTGCAGAAAATCAGCAAAAAATCTGTTAATTGTATTCCAATTCCTGCTATTATTTGTTATAATAATAAGAACTGTATATCATTCGTTTCGCCATTTGTGAAATTTCGTCTCTATTTGAAAGGACTTTTAATATGAGCTACACTCCCGATAAAAAGCAGGATACACCCGTAGAGAACGAGCAGACCGCTCCTCCTGCGGTTATCTTTATCTCCCCGAATTACCCCGGCGGGCATTACAGATATGTCGCCGCGCTTCGCCGTCTGGGTGCGGAGGTGTTCGGCATCGGAGACGCCGGCTACGAGACCTTCCGCCCTGAACTAAGGGGGAATCTGAGCGAATACTACCGCGTCGGCGACCTGCACAACTACGAGGAGGTTTACCGCGCTGTAGCATTCTTCATCCACAAGCACGGCAGGATGTTCAAAATCGAATCGCTCAACCCCTACTGGCGGCAGCTGGAGGCGCGTCTGCGGGAGGACTACAAGGTGGAGGGGCTTACCGAAGCGGAGACCTCTCGAATTGATACAGAGGACAAGCTGCTCTCCCTTTGCGCCTTGTCGGGAGTGCCGATTGCTCCCTCTCTCCCCAACGCCGAGGAGGAGAAATTGCGCGGCACAACCGTTGTCTGTTGTGGAGTGACAGACGAGAGCGGGGAGATACTCCTCGCGAGAGCCTTTGATATTGCAAGCGATGAAGGCGCGGGTGAGGAGGAGGAGCAATCTCCGCCTCTGACCGTCTTTTCCTCGGGAGATGAAGCCGCCGTCCTCGACCACTCCCGAAAATTAGCGGAGCAAATCGGAGCAGGAGCTTCCTTCTTCGAGTTTACATTCAAAAAGCTCGCGGCGGCGGTGAAGAACATGGGCAAAAAGGGGACGCTCGTCCTCTCCTCCGCGAAGCTTGCGCCGCCGTGCGGACTGCTGTGCGACTGCGTCAACTATTCCTGCGGCGGTGATATAGCCGAACTGTGGGCGGGCTGTGTGCTGGGAGAGCGGGCTGTCCTCCCCGTTCAGTCCGTGTCGGACGAGGAAATCCGAAGCGAGAGCAGGGAGCAGACGGAAGGTGACGACATAAGCAGGGAACACGCCGCGAACGCAAACTCCTCCTCGCCACTTGCGCTTGTGTCGCGGAGGTTCGACCGCTCCTTCAAAAACTCCCACGAGAAGATACTGCGGCGGCTCGGCGCGAAGATATACTTCCACGGACGAATCGACGAGGCTATGCGGCGCGAGTCGGGGGATTATGTCTATATATTCAAAGGGGCTTCCTCTGCGGAGATACGCCGAAACGCAAGATTTATTTCGGAGGATTTTGATACTCACTCCAAGAAATATACCAAATTAACGCCCTAACAATCAAGCCTCCACAGGCGAGAAAAAACCGCACAAATTAGAGCTTTTCGCCCGTGTTTTCTTGGTGTTTTCTAAGTTAATTAACTATCACAGAAAGGTACACTCTAAAATGCCTATTATTGAAACAAAAAACCTCAGCTTCACATACAGCAAGGATACTCCGTTTGAGCGGCACGCGCTTTCCGATTGCTCGATAGCGATAGAAAAGGGCGATTTTCTCGGAATAATAGGACACACAGGCTCGGGGAAATCGACGCTTGTTCAGCTCCTTAACGGTCTGCAAAAGCCGACAGGCGGCACTGTGCTACTCGGCGGCGAGGACATATGGAGCAAGCCCAAGGAGATTCGCCGCGTGCGTTTCGAGGTGGGCTTGGTGTTCCAGTACCCCGAATATCAGCTTTTTGAGGAGACGGTGTACAAGGACATCTCCTTCGGACCGAAAAACAAGGGAATCAAGGGCGAGGAGCTTGACCGCGCGGTGCGTGAGGCGGCAAAGCTGGTAGGGCTTCAAGACGCCCTCCTCGAAAAGTCTCCCTTCGACCTGTCGGGAGGAGAGAAACGCCGCGCCGCCATTGCCGGCATACTCGCCATGCAGCCGCGTGTTCTCATTCTGGACGAGCCTACCGCAGGACTTGACCCGCGCGGGAAGGACAACATCCTCTCCATGATTTCAAATTACAAGGAGCGAACCGACTGCACCGTGATTATCGTCTCCCACTCGATGGAGGATGTGGCGAAGGTGTGCAGTAAGGTTTTGGTGATGAACGAGGGGAAGGTCGCCATGTACGGCACTGTTCCCGAGGTGTTCTCGCGAGGAGCGGAGCTTCACTCCATGGGGCTTAACATACCTCAGGTTTCGCAGATTTTCCTAAAGCTCCGCGAGCTTGGATATGACGTGAGCGACGCCGTTTATACTGTGGAGCAGGGCAAGCGCGAATTGCAAAGACTGCTCGGGCAGTGACATATGATTTAGAATTATTATTGCTCCGACAACTAAACCTTTGAAAGGATTGATTTTTTTGAAACAAAAAATTAATTCAGAGAAAAAATCTTTGCTTAAAAGTAAAAAAAGTAAAATTTTTATCGTTATATTTGTGATCATTATATTGTTCATAGTATTTTTTGAGCAGATGTTTTTCTATGTAACGCCGTTTGTTTTTGGGGATCACCCGTTCTTCCTCTTTAGCAGAAATCTCTGGGATGATCATAATACAGGATTTATTTATCCTTTAGATGCCGTAAATCCGAATGATAAAGATGAATATGTTTTTATATACTATGATGAACGCCTTCATGGCGAAAAGCGCATTTATTATATTTGTGATAACAGTGATTTTATTAAAGCTCATAAAAACGAATTTATAGTATTTAATTCTCAAAAATATTATGATCTATCATCATCCGGAGGCGATTTTACTCTTTATAGAAATGGAAAATCAATTCATAAAGAGGTTAATTTTTCATATAGTGTTATGATTGACACATATCGCTATACATCTATTTATGATTGTCCATTTGAAAAACAAATAATTGCACTTACTTATGATGAAATGATTGCTTATTGCAATGAAAGAGGGCTTGAAGAACCCCGATAAGTGCGGCACGCTATACTCATTATTATCTTAACAGGAATGTGTGGTTAGAACATGAAGGACATATCTCTGGGACAATTTTTCCCCGGCAACTCTTTTTTGCACAGGCTTGACCCCAGAACCAAGCTGCTCGGACTGATAGTTTTCATAGTGTTTATCTTTCTCACCGTGAACATCTACTCCGCGCTGTTTGTGCTGGCAGTGTCGCTGATTGCGGTACTCATGACTAAAATCCCCCTAAAGATTTACCTAAAGGGACTGAAAGCCATATGGTTTATCGTCATTTTGTCCGCTGTGCTCAATATGTTTTACGTAAAGGGAAGTGAGGACACTCTCCTCCTCTCCGTTTGGAAAATTGAAATCTACCGCGAGGGAGTAGTGCGAAGCGCGCTCATTGCACTTAGAATCATCTGCATGATTTTGTGCAGCAGTGTACTCAGCTTTACCACCTCCCCCACCAAGCTGACTGACGCTATCGAGGCACTTCTCTCTCCGCTGAAAATTTTCAAGGTACGCGTAAACGACCTCGCTATGATGATGAGTATCGCACTGCGCTTTGTGCCTACACTTCTTGAGGAGACGGAGAAAATCATGAACGCGCAGAAGGCGAGGGGTGCGGACATGGAGAGCGGCGGCATGATTAAGAAGGTCAAGGCACTCATTCCCGTGCTTGTTCCGCTTTTTGTCTCCTCCTACCGCCGCGCGTATGAGCTGGCGATGGCTATGGACTGCCGCTGTTACACGGGCGACAACAACCGCACCCGAATGAACTCCCTGCGCTATTCTCTGAGAGACTTCGCCGCCGCGTTTCTCACGCTGATTGTCTGCGGAGCTGTGCCATGCGCTAATTTCTTCTTGTGAGGCAGAAGAGTACCCGCAACGATAACGCCCCCAACCGCCTGCTTTGACGGTTGGGGGCTTCGCTTATTTTATAATGTTTTCCGCTCTTTATGTCCTATATACTGATACTACGCGGACATGAAGAAGAATCTCACGATAAACAGAGCAACGAGAATAATCTCCGTTATGGAAATATCCTTGAGCTTGAGTGTGAGGAGCTTAATGAGGAGGTGTGTGATAAGTCCGAACGCGATACCGTTAGCTATGGAGTATGTAAACGGCATGAACGCGATAGTGACGAATGCGGGAACTATCTCCGTGAAGTCGTCAAAGTCAAGCTCCTTAACCGCGCCGATCATGAGAACGCCGACGAAGATAAGCACAGGAGCAGTAGCGACATCAGGAACAAGTCCGATGAACGGAGCGGCAAAGAGAGCTCCGAGGAAGAGGATAGCTGTTACAACAGATGTAAGACCTGTCTTTCCTCCGACTGAAACGCCGGCACTCGACTCAACGTAGGTTGTGACTGTAGGAGTACCCATGCAAGCTCCGACTGTAGTTGCGATTGAATCGGCATACATTGCCTTCTTCATTTCGGGAAGCTCGCCGTTCTCGTCGAGCATCTTTGCGTTGCGAGCTGTGCCGAGAAGTGTGCCGAGTGTGTCGAACATATCGACTAAGGAGAAGGAGATTACTACCATGAACACTGTAGCAATACTGCCTAAAAGTGATTTTCCGTCAAACAGACCTTGGAATCCGTTTGTGAAGTTCTGGAACAGGGAGGTTTTTGCCCATGTGCCGAACTGTGAGCCGACAGTTGAAACGTCAATTGACGCGCCTGCCCACTCGACAAGACCGAGGGGGATACCCGCCGCGTAGTAGACAGCAGTGGTAGCTACTATGCCGAGAAGTATTCCGCCGGGAACCTTGAAGCGGTGTAAAACAGTGATAATTACAAGACCGACAAGCGCGACAACCGCGCCGAAAGCAAGTGCCGGATTTTCTCCCGCTAAGACTGTCTTGAAGTCGATAAGAGTTACAAGTGTGGAACTGTGATCCTGTACAAGTCCTGCATTCTTTAAGCCGATGAAGGCGATAAAGAAGCCTATACCGACGGAAATAGCAATCTTGATGTTCTTAGGGATAGACTTTGCGATGAAGGTGCGCATACCTACTGCCGTTATGAGTAAGAACAGCAGACCGGAGATGAATACGATTGCAAGTGCCTCAGGATAGCTGTAGCCCATGGTAAGCATTACCGTGTAAGCGAAGAATGCGTTAAGCCCCATGCCGGGTGCCTGTGCAAACGGAAGATTTGCGAGCAGACCCATAAGGAGTGTGCCGAAAAACGCTGAAAGACAGGTCGCCACGAAAAGCGAGGATTTTAGGGTTTCGCCGAGAACATTTGCGGCTTCTGCAGTCATACCGCCTTTTAACGCCGCCTCTACAGCACCGCCGGAAACTATCTGCGGATTTACAAAGATAATGTACGCCATGGTTACAAATGTGGTGATACCGGCGATTATCTCTGTGATGACCTTTGCCTTTTTTTCCTTGAGTTTGAACAAAATTACTACCTCCTCAATATTTTTGTGCTTTTTCGCTGAAAAAGATTTTTCATCTGAAAAAACTACAGAATAAGTATATAATTTTTCGTTAATATATTCAATATAAAATATAACGAATTTTTGAACGATTTTTAGAGCTTTTTAACCAAAAATTTTAAAAAACCGGCAAAATCATCTATATCAACTCCTATTTTGGAGGAGTTGTTTCCGCAATTTATTACAAAATAGAGTTACAATCATTATCGTAATAAGACGATAGATTCTTAAAACCAACAACACGTAGCCACTCTGTCAAACAAACCCGCCGTCACATTTCATTTGTGTGGCGGTGGCGGCTCACTCGTGAGCATGGAGCTTAACGGGGAGAAGTACTACTATGTCTTCAACCTACAGGGCGATGTTATGGCACTGGTGGACGGCAACGGCGCGAAGGTTGTCAGCTACTTGTATGATTCGTGGGGTGGACTGGTGTCTACTACGGGAAGCCTTGCGGAGAGCGTTGGCGTGAAGAATCCCTGCAGATATCGCGGGTATAGATATGACGCTGAGACTGGGTTGTACTACTTGCAGAGTAGGTATTATGACGCGGCGATGGGGAGATTTGTCAATGCGGATGGGCAAATTAATCCTGATACTACAGGAGCAAATCTATTCGTGTACTGTGAGAATAATCCTGTGAATAGATATGATAATGACGGTAAAAAATCTTATATCGTTCAGCAACTATTGACAACTCGCTCATATGAACAAAAAAACACTATTCTTTATCTTTCTCCGGCTCATGCCAAAGCTTTTGCAAAAAAACTGAAAATATCCGATTCTATTGAGTTGGCATCTTTAATTCTGGGATTATGGTCAAAACTACTTTCAATATATTTTTTTGTTGTTGTTAAATACCAATCATCGGTATACAATAAGATATTAAAAATCGCAAATAAAGGTAAACGTGTAAAGATTTCTATTTCACGCAGTAAATACGGAACTTTCTATAGCGTAAGTCAGTGGAATGGTAGTTTCGCCAAATATGAAGTTAATAATTACAAATTCAAAACTACAACCATAAAAATTAAGCTTTTTAAATCTTTCTAAAGGAGACGGAGTATAATGGAATATTTAATACCTTATGTTATAATTGTGCTTATTTTTATTTTAATTAGAATATTGTACCATAATAAAAAGGGCATTGTCAGTAAAATACTTTTGGTATATTAATATGATAATTGCATCATATATCAAAGGATAATATTGGATTCGTACATAATACTATTAACTTTTGCGATTATTTTACAAATGAATATAGATTGTCATATTGTAACTGATTTTGTCTTAATACCGATATTTATTGGCTTTGTATTATATATATTTAAAAAGCTGAAATTATTGAAGTAATACAGTTAAATTAATTCTCCACATGGAGTTTTTTGATTACTTCATGTGGAGAGAATTTTTCTTTGATTATTATTTTACACCTACACGTGGAGAGTGTAGGACTTACGGCTACAAACTCCTACACCTACCTCTATGGCGACAGCAACTGGAAAGACAAGTTGACCAGCTACGACGGCAAAGCTATCACTTATAGTTAGATAGGAAACCAAACAAACCCGCCGTCACACTCTACAAGTGGCGGCGGTGATTTTATATGTTCATTCCGGCACAGTTCGCCACATACCTCTGCATTAAAACGTGCGAAAACAAGTCAGGATGTGCCTTTCCGTCCTATCGGCAAGCAGCTGAAGCCACAGTATTAAGAGAAAACTATAAATCTTTTTTCTTCCCGTAATTCGAGAGAACAAGAGAAAACATTCATAGGATTTTTGCGGAATTTTTAGCTCGAGAGCAAATAAATAAGAGCAGGAATCGGATTTTTTCTTTTTCCAACTCGCCAACGAGGTCGAGCTGAAGAAAACACCTAACGACAAGTCGGTAACGAATATCACAGTAGGTGTTCAGCGTCCGAGGTCAAGAGACACTACAGACTTCCTAAAGGTTGTATGCTGGGGACGTTCGGCTGAGTTTGTCTGCAAATACTTTCAGAAAGGCAGCGGCATTGAGGTTAGCGGATACTTAAGTCAACGCTCATGGACTGCGGAGGACGGCAGCAAACATTCTGTATATGAGATAGTTGCTCAGTCAGTCGAATTCGGAAAGAAATCAAAGCCGACAAAAAATCCATGTGAGCCGACAGAACCGGAGGTCGAGGAATTCATTGTTGTTTTATTATTGTTAAGTTTGACCCGACCTAATGAAAAATCCCGCCTGTGGGCGAGAATTTAAGAGAAAAGTGAAGAGAGAAAAGGACAAAAATTTGCCTTTAAAACTGCGAGCAAGCTCACAACTTCAAAGGCAAATTTTGGTGGGAGAGAGTGGATTCGAACCACTGAAGTCGTTGACGACAGATTTACAGTCTGTTGTTTATCAGTTTATGACAGCACCGACCTGCTACGACTACTGCCGCACACACCTACTCCTACCAATATGACGGCAGGGGAAGTGTCTCCGAACTGAAAAACAAGAGCAGAAATCCCGAATCAGGAATCGGGATTTTTTTCTTTTCTAACAGTGCAGAATATGGACGCAAACTCGCCGAAGCCGTGGGCTGCAAGTTCACAGCGAGAGACTATCTTGCGCCTTTGCCCAAATTATTATTCAAAAAACCACTTGACAAATGCGTATAACTGCTGTAGTATGTATACATCAACACGTTTATGCAGGAGGACAATGCAATGAGACAAAAGATTACTGACGGCGAGCTTAAAATAATGAAGATATTTTGGCGTGAGAACCGCGCGCTGACGTTCACGGATTTACGCGAATTGGAACGAACCGACGACTGGAAGAAGACTACAGTGCAGACGGTGATGGAGCGTCTTCGCAGGAAGGGCACGATTGTGGAAGTGCCCGGATACGACCGCCGCGGCGACGTGGCGCATTACATACCGACCGTTTCCGAGCAGGAGTTTCAGCTTGACGAGAGCGATAACCTGCTCGACAAGGCGTTTGACGGCAGCGCGGTGAAGATGGTCGCCGCACTCCATCATGGCGGTAAGCTGACTGATGACGAAGTTGCCGAGCTGCGCGAATATTTTAAGGTGGTGGGCGGCGGCAATGGCTGAAATCATTCGCACAATTATTGTGATGTCGGTTTCGGGAAGCATTATCGCATTGTTGCTGTTCGCCATTAAACCGCTGATAAAGAACCGACTGCCGAAGTCGGCGCAGTATTATCTGTGGCTGATAGTTGTCACAGCGTTGCTGCTGCCTGTGTCGAGGTTCGTGTCTGTTCCTCAGTACAGAGAACACGTCCCGACTGCGCCAATACACAGCGTTGTCGAGCGAAATGTAATTTCAACTGCGGAGCAAAACGAGCGAGCAACTGAAATTCAGCGGCAAAATCCGAACCTCACCGACCTTACAAGTCAGCAAAGCCCGATTTCAGGAGTGGTTGATATTGTATCGTATATTTACCCGATAGGTGTCGGAGTGGTGTTGCTCTACCGCCTACTTGCCTACGCGCTTTTCATCCGAAAGATGCGTCTGGACTGCGTCCGTGTTGACATTCCTTGCAAAATCTCGGTATATCGGAGTTCAAAAACGGCAACGCCTATGCTCGTTGGGTTGTTCCGCCCGAAAATCATTCTGCCGGAGTGCGAGTACAGCGACGCGCAGATTCATGTGATATTACTCCACGAGCTTACTCACCTTAGGCGAAAGGACGTGATTGTCAAGTGGCTGTCCTGCCTCTCCTGTGCCGTGCATTGGTTCAACCCGATTGTGTGGCTCGTTAGCCGCGAGATTGACCGCGCCTGCGAGTTTTCCTGCGACGAAGCGGTTATCGCAAAGCTTGACGCAAACGGTCGGCAGATCTACGGCGACACGCTCATCTACGTCGCCGCCGACCACAAGCTCCGCACCGCCCTCGCGATGAGCGAAAGCGGACGCAATCTCAAGGAAAGGCTCGGAGCGATTATGAAAAGCAAGAAGCGGACGCGAGGTGCGGTTTTCATCTCCGCTGTGATGCTTGTTGTCGTCGCGAGTGCGGCTATTGTCCTCGGTGCGGGGAGTTCTGATAAGACGCCGACTGAGTTTCCTCATATTCCACCCTTGCAATACTCATATACCGAAGAAGACACAATCGGCACAGCATCTCTCGACGACATAGCTGATGATGGTTGCTCTTGCGGGTGCGGCTATCGCCCCCTCGGCACGGGGAGTTCTGATAAAACGCCGACCAACCTACCTAATATTTCACCGCCCCAATACTCATATTCCGAAGAAGGCACAATCTGCAGGGCATCTCTCGACGACATACTGCTTCGTCTCGGCGAACTCAGATTTACGCACAAGGATTACGCTGTTAATGTAGTTGTGAATGAAGAAATCCGTTCGGAGGGCTTAGATGGTGTCGACACCATCTAATAACTGCGGAGCAGTACAAATACGTTCAAAATTAATCGAATCAATCAAAAGGAGGCTTGGCTTATGCGCCCGTCACTTTCTCTCAAAGCTCTTTTGCGAACACCGCTTAAAACAACAATGACGTTTTTTCTGATAGCACTTGCGTCATTTTCGCTGTTTGCGCGAATTGCCGATTATTCTGTAACTGCACGGGAAATGAAGAAGGTTCAGAGCAGCTATAACGGCGTTATCGCGCTCGATAATGGTGTTCCCATATTAGACAGCCTAAAACAGAAATACAGTAATTTCCCTAAATCTACAAGCTATATACCCCCTGCGCGTGTAGATAAAACGCCATTAGTGTCGCCTGTCGAGCCTCCGTTTCTCACTCGTGAGCAAATTGATGCGTTTTCAAAGCTGCCTAACTCTGTCACTCAAAACAGATTTATGACAGGCGGTGTTATAGAAAATTTAGAACGGCTGAATCCGGCAGTTTCTTCAGAATATGACTGGGGATATGATTATGGGGCAAGATTTATCATAGAGGGTACATATGATGGGTACGCCGAACGTTCGATGATTAATCCCGGTGGATTTGTGCTTAGTTTCACGGACATTAAGGGTCTTGCAGGAAGACGTCTATATGAAGACGGAGAAGAATTACCGCTCCTTATCGGGCAAGTCATTGCTGATGACCCTGATACAATAGATGACGGAAACTACTATTATCCCAGTATTGTCTATTTCGGTGAAGACAGTATGATGACGCTGTTAATTACTTCAAGACCTAACAGTTTTTTTCTTTTTCCAAACGATCCGTATAGAGAGGATTTTATAAAAGAACTTGTTCCGGGAACACGTTATGTCTTTATAGGTCGTTATATGACCAATACTTTTGACAAGGCTGCTTTTGAATCTGATGTTAGTGAATCGGTCAGCTATTTTGTAACATCAAACGCTGAAAGCGAAATACCTGCTGAGGGAATTGATAAACTCAAAAGCGGTGAATTTACTATTTTACCGATTGACGATACTGTAGCTCTATATGAAGAACGTAAAGCCGTATTAGAAGAATTTTACGGCAAGAACTATAATTTGGGACTTCCCGAACTTGTTTCAGGCAACCCGATGATGAGGCTCGGCGACTACGATACATATGATTATTGTCCGTCATTTATAGAACTCACAGACACAGAAAATATGTCGAAAGTGCAGGCACTTATTGACATAACAAATCAGGATCTGCATACTTTTGATATTGTTTATACCGAGAATATGGCTTCAATTCCGCGCTTTAACGAACGCTCTATGGTAATTACAAGCGGCAGAGCGATTACCGAAGACGACAGCGATTCTTGCGTTGTGAGCGAATACTTAGCTTCTGCATACGGTCTTAAACTCGGCGATAAACTGAATATCGGACTCGGCGACAAATTGTTTGAGCAGTATGCGCAGATGGGAGCGGTCGCGTATATTCCTGAGCGCAGCTTTAATATTGCGAAGGAAACAGAGCTTGAAATAGTAGGCTTTTACAAAGACATAGACGCGATGGAGACGCGAAACGCCGATATGTATATGGGCTACTCGCCGAATACCATTTTTGTGCCGCTGTCGCAGCTGCCTATTGATATTCCAAACGGCCACGAAATGAAGCCGGGCGAATTTTCTATATTTGTACAAAACCCCGCTGATTTTGAAGAAGTTTTAGAACAAGCGGAAACTTTAGCGGCAGAAATGGGGATAAAATTACGTGCTTCAGACGGCGGCTACGCTAACATAAAAGACAGTATAAACGAGAGTGCGAAAACGTCCGTAATTACAATGTGCCTGTATATTTTTGCGGCGGCACTTGCTTTAGTATTATCAATATATCTTTATATCAGTAGCAATACAAAACCCTATGCAATTATGCGCGCACTCGGAACAACCGTTAAAAAATCCCGCAATTCCCTCGTGTTGCCATTTGGACTGATAGCCGTAATCGGCGTTTGGCTTGGTGGAGTAATCGGACTTATTTATACGCAAAATGAAATGAAAGCTGTACTCAAAACTTTTGAAGTTTTGGGCAGCAGTTATATTGCCGATGCTTCAATTCCGGTTGTGACTGTAATAGTTGCTTTGATTTGCGAAGTAATATTTATCTCACTCTTGATTGCGTTTTTCTTACATAAACTTGCGATAACATCACCGCTTACGCTCCTGCAAGGGGATTCTTCAAACAGGGTGAAACCTAAAAATAAACAGAAAAATAAAACCGCCAAATCGGCGACAGTTATTGTGAATGTCGATCATATTCCGATGCAAACGTGTACGTTTAAAATAAATCCTTTGCCTGAAAAACGCGGTTATTCGGCGTTTAGTCAAATATTCGGTTATATTTCAAGACATATGGTGAGAACGAAGTGGAAAACAATAATCGCGCTCATTTTATCATTTGCTCTGTCGGTCGCAATAGGTGTAATTACGATGACAAAATCGAATTACGAGGAAATGTTCAGGCGGGTTGAAGTAAAAAGCAGTATCAACAACTTCAATCAAACCTCTATTTTAGAACTTGCCGGTTCCGATCTCGTGAGGGAAATCTACTTTTTCATGGACAGACCTTTTGTGATTAACAACATAAACAGCGCAGTTGATTTGAAGATAACTAACGATATAAACCGTTACTTTAATGATACTTATAAAAGTAAACCACCGATTGAATACGCAGACGGATATAACGGAGATTTGTTCGACGTTGATATTCTATCCGACACCGATAACGCTGTATGCGTAATCGGGAGCAAAATTGCCGCTGACTATAACATAAGTCTCGGTGACAATATTAATCTTTTAGATTATGATATTTATAAAAGTTGTACAACTCTTTCAAATGATATGAATTATGCTAAGATATTATCATCTTCTTATACCGGGCAATACGAAACGGATGAGGAACTGCAAGAGCTTGTAAATAAAGATATCGAGACCGCTATGGCGGGCTGGACATACAGCTACAAGGTTGTGGGAATAGCAGAGTCTGATAACAGTGATATAGCGAGTACAATCTATATGCCCTACGGTAAAACGACGGAAATGCTTATCTCCGGCAATGAACCGGACGTGACACTGCCGAAACTCTCGGCGGCGTTCGCTGAAACAGTCCTCTCCGACAATGATAAGGTGGATGACATTAACGCTCTTCTTGAGGATTACGCCGCTTTCACTATGGGATATTGGAATTCCGACAATGGTTCAGCGTCTTACTATACCGATACAACGGAGCTTGATAATGTTCGCAGGGTACGTGATTTACTTTCTGCACTCTTCCCGATTGCAGTAGCTGCGGCGGTGCTAATCGGGGCGGCTGTGGTGATTCTTCTGATTATTCAGTCGTCAAAAGAGGCGGCGATTATGCGTGTGCTGGGTACAACTAAAAAGAGGACGATTGCGGTGCTGACGCTGGAGCAGATTATTTTGTGCATATTAGGTCTTTTGGTTGCCGCAGGTGTGCTACTCCTCTATAACGCCGGACTGTTTTTGCAAAGCGGCGGTACTCTCGTAATATGTGCGGGGTTGTATCTTGCAGTATACATATTGGCGGCATTCGTTGCGGCAGCGATAACGACAAACAAAAAAGCACTGGAATTACTACAGGTGAAGGAGTGAAAAATCATGGCAGTTTTAGAACTACAAAACGTGACGTACACATACAAAAGCGCGACCAATCCGGCAGTTAAAGATGTGAACTGTGTATTTGAGCAAGGGCAACTTTATGCAGTAGTAGGTCCGAGCGGTTCAGGGAAATCCACGTTATTATCTATGATGGCAGGGCTTGATTTACCTACCGACGGCGAGGTTTTATTTGGAGGCGAAAGCCTTGCAAGTATTAACCTTGACCGTTATCGGCGTGAAAGCATCGCTATGATTTTTCAAGCGTTCCAGCTTTTTCCGCTCTTGACGATTTTGGAAAATGTCTGCTATCCTATGGAGCTGTGCGGAGTTAAGCCTGCCGCCGCAAAGCCTCGCGCCGCCGAACTGCTTGAAAGCGTCGGGATAACGAAAGAGCAAATGAAACGATTCCCCTCAAAACTGTCGGGAGGCGAGCAGCAGCGTGTCGCGATTGCCCGAAGTCTTGCGGCGGGTGCGAGGACGATTTTAGCCGATGAACCAACGGGAAATCTTGACGTTTCAAATACAGAAAACGTTATGGGAATCCTGAAAAAATTAGCGCATGATGAAGGTTACCTCGTGATTGTCGTTACTCATGATTCGGAAGTTGCACAAATGGCTGATGTGAAGTTTGAAATGCGCGACGGAGTAATGACAGAAAAATGATTTGCGTGTGGGGATATATGCTAAATTAACCCCCAAACAATCAAGTCTCCGCGGGCGAAAATCGCACAAATCAAAGCTTTTCGCCCGTGTTTTCTTGGCGTTTTCTAAGTTAATTAACTATACCACTCCGCCATCTGGCGAAAATCGGAGTGTGATGTTTTTCGGAATCGATTCTTCCAAAAAGATATTTCGCGAAGTGCAAAACAAACGCCTGCATTCTCCAAAGAAAATGCAGGCGTTTGTTTGGTGGGAGAGAGTGGATTCGAACCACTGAAGTCGTTGACGACAGATTTACAGTCTGTTGTTTATCAGATAAAAAAATAAATTATAATCAAAAAAATATATAATGTCAGAAAATGTTAATACAAAAAACCGACATTATTTGACTATCCTTAATATAAATTATATAATTTTTAAACAATTTTGAAAGGTGGTCAATATAAAAAGTGGACGAAATCGAAGTGCTTCGGAGCGAAAACGCTAAATTAAGGCAAATGATTAAACTTTTAATGTCAGAAGATGAAAAAGAGCCAATTCCAAAAGTGAAATTTGTGGATTACTATCAAAGCTGGCTCGAGAATCGCAAAAACCATATAGGAAATAACACATATCATGAGTATAACAAAATATTTGAAAAACACATATTCCCATATTTCTCGGAAAGAGAATACAATTTACAGGAAATTTCCCATATTGAAATTCAAGAATATTACAGATACAAATTATCAAAAGGAATGACGCCAAATTCATTATTAAAACATCATGCTAATTTGTATACAGCTTTTCAAGATGCTTTTAAAAATCATATAATTAACGTTAATCCAATGACAATGGTTGAACGACCAAAAAAGAGCAAATTTATTGCACAATATTATTCGTTAGAACAAATTTTATCACTTTTCAAGGCTACAAGAAACAGCGAGTTATTTACAGTCATTCTTTTAGCTTCGTTTTTAGGATTAAGGCGAAGTGAGATTGTAGCTTTACAATGGGACGCTATAAATTTTCATGAAAGAACGATAGCCATAAAGAGAAAGGCGATTTTAAACAAAGAAACAGGTCTGCTTGAGATAGTAAAAAACATGAAAACGGAATCAAGCAATAGAATATTAGTTCTTCCGGATTGCCTAGACAGTGCTTCTAAGGCAGTGACATTCCATAATGCTATGCAGTTTGGAAAAGTGATTGTAACGAAGGTTACTGAGGACGGACGGAATAAAGAGGGAATCAAGTTTACACTCTCCGGCACGTCTGATAACGGTACAGTAATAAATATGACTGCCGCTACCGATAAAAGCGGAGTTGTAACCTTCAGCAATATTCCTGTTGGTTCTTACTCGCTGTTCGAGGATAGCTCCACTGTGGCGGCGGGCTATAAGATAGCCGCCTCGCAGACTATCTCCGTCACACACGAAGGGGAGAGCAAGACAACTTTTACCAATAATAATGAAAAAGGGAAGGTAAAGGTTGTAAAGACTTCCGATGATGGCAAGAACATCAAGGATGTCGAGTTCAAGCTCTCCGGCACATCTACAACGGGCGTAAAAATAGATGTGACAGTCAAGACGGACGCGAAGGGCGAAGCTGATTTCGGGGATTTGTATGTGGGTACATACACCATTGAGGAAGTCGCAAGCTCTGTGAATCCGAACTATTCTCAAGTCACAGCCGCAGCCGGAGGCACAGAATATTGCACTTTCGCTTGAGCTGTACATAGAGGGCAGTCTTTCGGTGTTCAGCCATGCGACTAACGTTAATACCAATAATCGGCTGTTGCTCTTTGATACAAAGGATTTGGGCAAGGAGCTTCGCACATTCGGAATGCTGGTCGTTCTTGACCAGATTTGGAACAGAATCACAGCAAACAGAAAACTCGGCAAGCGCACATGGCTTTACATTGATGAAATTCAGTTGCTTTTCCCTAACGATTATTCTGCTAACTACTTCTTTGAGCTGTGGTCACGAGCAAGAAAGTGGGGTGCTATTCCTACAGGCATAACGCAGAATGTTGAAACCTGTCTTATGTCCGATTACGCTCGAAGAATGCTGTCAAACAGCGACTTCATTCTCATGCTCAATCAGGCTACTAATGACCGTAATGAGTTGGCGCATTTGCTTAATATAAGCGAAAAGCAGCTTAAATATGTAACCAACAGTAACCCAGGGGACGGTCTGCTGTTTGCAGGAAATGCAATTGTTCCGTTTGTTGACAAATTCCCCGACCAGACTGAGCTTTACAAAATGATGACTACCAAAATCGAGGATTTAAACAGTTATAATAAATTTGCATAAGGCGGTGAACAAAATTGGGCGAAAAAAGAAGTGTCATTGGAGGGGTTGCAGGAAACGCAACAATAATCATATCTAATGACAGTGTTATAAAACCGGAAAACACCTTTTCCGGAAAAGATTTTGTTCTTGATACGTTTGAAAATCGGATAAAAAATCAATTTGAAAAATCGGACAGCGACAGTTCAACTGCTAACTACTTGCCTTCGGCTAAAGGCACACTACAAAGGAATTTACCAACTCAACCTAACAGAAGTTCGGAAAATCATTATAAAAGTTCGTCCGATTATTCAGATAATATCATTAACGGAAATAGTGGCAGAAGCAGTCTCAGTCTTTCAAAACAGCAGAAAGAATCAGCCAACGATTCCTATAATTACTCCGATTTCGCTTCACCCTCTGCCGCATACTCCAATTCGGATTCCCTGCCTGCAGTTTACCGTAAACATTGATAAGGCTAAAAATCTTGTAAATTTTCATGATAGTAAAATTTCCGGACTTGCCGATTCAATGAAAATTCTGAGTATAAGAATGCAAAATTTGAGAAAAGCGCAGGGTGCAATTTTGAAAATTGATGCAGAAAAAACTCAGCCGGACTTAGAAAAAAATAAACAGTCTGAGGTTTAAAATTTTTTCTAAAATGAGGGGTTTGGGGAGATTTCACCAACAAGTAAATTTCAAATGCAAATTGTGAACAATTTGTGAAATTTTGAAAGTGTGCACACACTTTCAATGCTTGCTATCCCTCGCTCCCTCTCCGATGTCGCTCCATAGAAAAATCAGTTTTTTCAAAACTTGAAGTCTGAGTACAAGAATTTTGAAAAAATTTAACACATCAGAAGCGACACGGAAATAAAAAATCGCAAGCGATTTTCACATTACAATTTTGAAAAAAAGATGAGCAGAAGGAGTGAAAAATAATGTTGTCCAATAGACTGATATACTACCGCACGTTGCTCGGGCTGTCTCAATCAGAAGTAGCAAATGCAGTAGGCATTGAGCGTACCACATATAATCGGTACGAGAGAAATAATATCAATTCACCTAACCTTAAAGTGATTGAAAAGCTTGTAGCGCTTTTTAATATTGATTATAATGCACTGCTCGGTGATGAACAATATCGAAAAACTGAATTGACACAGAATGAAAAACGCTGTGTTGATTATTTTAAAGCAATGAATGAGCAGCAGCAGGCAGATTTTTTATCACAGCTGAAAATTAAAAATGAAGAGAAGTGAAGAAAATATTGCTACACGAAAATTTAAAATATTATCGTCAAAAATATAGATTAACTCAAACTCAAGTGGCTGAAGCAATCGAAATTGGTAAATTATCTTACCGTCTTTATGAACAGTGTGAAAGAATTCCAAGTGCGATTTTACTTCTTCGATTATCTAAATTTTATAACGTCAGTTGCGATGAACTCCTAATGAATAATTGCTCGGATTCTGATGGAGTAAAAGCAAAAGATTCACATGGTCAATTATACCGAGGAAAATTTATTGAGCTTACATCGCCAACAAATAAACCGTTAAACGAACGGATAAAACTCTATCGTCGGAAATGCGGTTTATCGCAAACACAAGTAGCCGAGGTGCTTAAAGTTGACCGATCTACTTACGCATTATATGAAACTGGAGACTCTATTCCAAATGCGTTCACTGTTATCAAACTTTCAAAATTATATAACATTGATTGTAATATGCTGCTTATGCAGGATTATCCTAATGATGAATTAGAATTAGATTTAGATAAATCAATTACCAAGCTGACAAAAAAAGAACAGAAAATGGTTATGTATTTTAGAATGCTGAGCAAACCGCAGCGAATTAATTTGCTTGAATTAATAAAATTAAAAGGGGAGGATTAGCCGTGCAATTCGTAAAAATACCGAAGATGATTTTTACCTTTGACCTGAAGCCTATGGACATTCTCGTATATGCCGGCATACGGAGCTTCTGTAACAGGAAGCTCCGTACTATTGTTAAAGCAGAGAAGGTTGCACAGCTCATTGGCGTAAATCGTAACAGCGTATATTCCTCTGTAGTAAGATTAGAAGCCGTTGGCTTACTGCACAAAGCAGAACGCAGAGTGGCGTTAACCAACTATCGTGCAGCCAACGGATACCAGTTCGCCGTTGTCCCTGGGGCGTGGATCAGGATTGACTACAGCGTATTCAAGCGCAATCTCACTCCGGCACAGTTTGCTACATACCTCTACATCAAATCGTGCAAGAACAAGTCCGGACGTGCGTTTCCGTCCTATCAGCAAGCGGCTGAGGCTACAGGAACAAGCAAAGGAACCGTTATATCCGCAGTAAAATCACTTGTTGCCGAGCAACTCATCACAGTGCGAAGATTTATAAGAGCTGTGAAATGCTTTGGTCACAACAACTACAGAATATTAGACGCAGCTATTTTTATTATTACCTGTATTTTTAGGCGTAAAAAAAGAGCCTTGCGTTCGCAGCGCAAGACTCTCAGGGTAAGTACATGGATGAAGAACTCGCGATTCAACATCAACACCGTGTCCAGTGTAGCATATCGAAGGCGAAAATGCAATATGTTCGCCGGAAATACTGCTATATTTTTTTGGTGTTGGGGGTGGTATAAAAAACAGGCAGCAGTACTAGAACCACTTAAGTACGTTGTTAGAAAAAAGAAAATAAGTAATAATTACAGTAGAACATTAAAAGAAAACTATAAATCTTTTTTCTTTCCGTAATTCGAGAGAACGAGAGAAAACATTCATAGGATTTTTGCGGGATTTTTAGCTTGAAAGCAAATAAATAAGAGCAGGAATCGGGATTTTTTCTTTTCTAACAGTGCCGAACAGAAAAGTTAAAGTTTAGGTGGTTACTCATCTTCGTCAGCGCCGTGAAGTCGGCTTTTCCATTCACGCTTCCTTTAGATGTGAATTTGTCTACTCCTAATCTAATCCCCCTTATCCATAGCTTGTTTTCTTTTTTCGAGCACAACATCGTCATCTGCTTTGATAGAATAATGCGAATGCCCTTCATTATCGACACGGTTATAGCCGACCTGGCACAAATTAATCCATGTTGCACATTCGCACCCCAAAAGCTGATGGATGGCTTCTGAAATACGATGCGCTCTTTTGTCTCTCGAAAAAAACCTACGCCAGAAGAATTGACAGAACATCTCGATTTCGATATCTGCTAACATCGCCGACCGAACACATGAGGATATGCGGACTGCAATATGGGTATTATCAAGAAGCCTCGATTTGGAATCCAAGCCTTGTGCAACGATATTCCTAATGTCATCAATCTTTGATAGAATGACTTCATAGGATGGTGCTTTTTCTGAAATTGTTATGTGACAAGTCGGCATATTCACCCCCCTCTTAAGACAATAATTTTTTATAAACCGTAGCGTTGTGATTATAATGCATAGCTGTCTGTAGTATTTCCCATCCTTTTTTGGTGAATAAACGAATCGCAGATTGGTTTTCGGGTCTAATTACTGCAAAGACAGAGTTTATACCAACGCTCTTGCACTGTGAAATAATATAATCAATAAGTCCTGAGCCAAAACCGCGATTGACATAGTTTTTCGATAGAAAAATTACTATTTCAAGCTCATCGGTATCTTCGTGCAAGACTTGCAAGCCACATTGCCCAACTAAATCATTGCCCAACCAAACTCCTTGAACTCCAAATCCATATTGCGAATAGTGTTTTTGTCTGAATGCAAATAAATCTTTATAGTAATCTTCTGGTTTAACAGTTCTATCCCAATTATAGTTTTCATCGTTAACACCAACAGAACAATATGAAGCCAAGTCCGATTTAGAAAAAGGGTGTCCTGTCAAAACACTTTCACCCACATTAATTGACCATAATTCAGGTAGAACTGTTCGTGCAAGTTCAATATTTTTTGTTGGCGAACCACAAGTATAAAAACAAGGCAAGTTTGAGTGCTCAAAAACCACTTGCTTAATTTGTTGTCCGTTTGATAGACTGGGAAGGTCGACGATTTTTTCGACCTTTATATCAGTAATATTCTGAGGAAACTTTTCGCTCCAAGCAATTCCGTTCCATGAGTACGTGCTACTATCTCCAGCCAATGAGAATTGACCAGTTTTTGCGTGGATAGTTGCCCTTATCGCCCCTGGAAAAAACTTCATGATTATATCAGTGTGTCGTAACATTAAATTGACAGCTGCATATTTGATTGCAGCTTCTTCTGCAATTCTATCAAATTCATCCCAAATAGATTGTAATACTTTTGAGACATCACTGCGACAATCTGACATAATAACCGACCAACATTGTTGATTGCTCAAATTGTCAAACAGGGATAAAGTTCTATTATTGATGTTTCGCTTCATGCCTTTTTTGAGATTATTAAAGGTTTCTTGTAGGTCATCTTCGCATCTCAATTTCTGCAATCGTTCTGCAATTTTCTCGACAAGACTCCACGCCTCTCCGTTTTCGCAAGCCCTATCAATCATATCTTTTAAGCAAATAATAGATACAGCTCCTTGGATATTCAATTGGTTTCTATAATATAAAAGGCGTGTCTTATATCTCTCTACGTCATCTTTATCAATCTTAAAGATATCCTCATAGAGCTTACCGTCTGTCAAGACCACTATATCAGAACCAAATGGATGAATCTGATAAAGTGCTGATGCCAAATTATGTAGCCTTTTTAGAAAAGCTACTTCCGCAAAATCTGGCGTATCAGCATCAAACGGAACTCTGAACCTATTCTGGTCTTTGAATGGAAAGCCAGGAATGACAAACAAAAGTCTTTCTTGTCTATCAATGGAGTCTTTGATTCTTTCCACAAAAGCCGGCTTGTCATTATTCTTTTTATTTGACTTACTGCCAATTTGATTGTTGCATAGAAGATTATACACAGCCTCTGCGATTTCAGTCGAAGTATTTAGGTCTTGCTGATAATCCGAAAGTTTCTCGCTCGCAAAAATAATCTCATTAGCCTTTAGCTTTGTTAAAACGATTTTGCTACCATCCAAATCAATACTTGGCTCAATATAGTTTCCATCTGAAATATTCGGCATTTCTCCCCGCACGAATGCCTTTAATCCATCAGCGAGCCATTCATCATTAGGCATAGAAACATCAACAGAAAATGCCTCTGGTGCGAATAATAATGGGGAATAGGTCATCCCTAAATTCGTCGAATACTGAGTTGTGCGTTTCCTGTTAAGAGAATACGCCCCAGACATCTTGCCCCAGTACCACTCAATTTTAGACTCTGGATGACCAAATCCGCCTCTTTCTAAAAAACTAAATTTAGTAAATGTATCAGTCATGCTTTATCACTCCACAGATTTCTTAGAACTCTCAATGGATTCTTCATCAAAGATGACAAAAATAAGGTCGGATATATGGTTAGTGTCGAAACCGTTAAATTTTCATTGACCTCTCTTGAACCTTCCAGAAGTAATCTTCCATCAGTATCTTGCAAGTGAATAATCTGTTCGATTCTGGTGGAATCGTTTTTTGCTTGATAAATTGGGATGTTCGCTAAATATGAGATGCACGCGAAATCATCTCTGGGCTTGAGTTTATCAAATGAATTATCCCAAACACCACCATCAACATCACTGATTGTAATTTTAGTCTTTTGCGGTGCTAAGTTTGCAAAGATTTTTAGCGTTAGGGTTTTCATCAATGTTTTGAATTGCAGAGCATCTTTAATATCCGTAGCCTTAGCCACGATTATTTTCATTTCAGAACCTGTTGAGGGAAACCTATATGAAGATGTAAATGACGTGGCAACCGTATATGCTCTCGGTTTCATGGCAGAAAACATAAAGCTGCTCACTTGTTTTGCAGGAGATACAATTAGTTTCGCTGGAGCTCCAAATCCAGTATAAACAACGTCCAATGCCGATAGTCCCTCATCTTTATATGAATGGTAGCTTTCATAATCATATGTAGAAATAAGATTTGACTCAAACTGCAAGAATTCATTCTCATCTAAAAAATTTGAACAAACGCGAACAATCTTATTAGTCAACAAAGACGACTCTTTCTCACGTAAACGAGAATCGTGTGTGTCATGTGCATTCTCAATTTTAACAACATCTTTGATGATGTACTGACTTGTAGCATTGTTATCCTGCTCTACGCATACTTTGCCTGTCACAGTAATAGCAGTGCCTTTTATGAGAAGCGGCTGGAACGACGTCCTCTCGGCGGCAGTCAATTGCACTTTAATAGAACCCGTCATATCACGTAAAATTACGAAATATTTGTCAAACTTGAGAAGGTTAAGTTTACCTTCAATCCAACCAGCCACCGATACTAATAAATTATCAGTGTTTGCACTGTTCTTCTTGTAAAACGAGGATACATCAAGAGCCATTAATGCCGTATGACTTCTCTGATTTTCTGTGACATCTGGTGTCAGCTCTATTTCTTTATCAAACGAATCGTTCATTTTGCAATTATAGTGTAGCTATAAGTTTGGCTACATACGAAATATCTTTATCCTCAGTATAGTAATGAGGAGATAGACGGAAAATGCAAGAAGCATCTTTCGGGAAAACCAACGGGCAATCCCAATCAGATATTGTTGATATGACTATATCATTATCGCTAAAAACACGCTTTATATGTTCCTCACAATTCCTATCTACAGCATAGAAACCAACAATTCCTGTCTTCGCAACAGAACTCCCAACTAAATGTAGTTTGTGGTTATCAAGAACTGCTTGTCTTAAACTGCTTGCTTTTTTGTAAATAGAGTTATATATGTCGTTTTGATTGCCTGCCAAAAGCTCGTCTATAGCGACAGCAAACCCCAATACGCTCGCAATGTTTCTTTCCCATAGCTCAAAATGCTTAGAACCATTAACTATCCTAACGCCAGTAATCTCGCCGTTGTCGCCAAAGGTTAAATCCGCAGAAGCCAAATCAATCTGAGTCGCATTTATCGGTGCACCCGTCCTAACATATAGAAACCCTGTGCCTCGTGGAGCTCGAAGCCATTTTCTCCCTGAAACCATAAACGCATCACATTGCATTGCTTGAACATCAATCGGCATTTGACCGACAGATTGACAACCATCCACTATGTAAACTGCATTATACTTTTTTGCAAGTTGCCCTATTTCATAAACAGGATTTATAATAGAACCTTGTGCTACGGAGTGACTTATCGCTATCACGCTTGCTCCTTTCATGAGCTTGCTTTCCAAGTCCGACAACTGAAAAGAGCCATCTCTATTGCACTGGATTATTTCCAACTTTGCTCCAATCTTTTTTGTGTAATCCACTAAGGTGAGCAGATTTGTTCCATATTCAGTTGATAATGTAATGACTGTATCGTTTGATGAGAGTCGCAATCCATATATAGCCAGATTCCATCCGCGGCTTGCACTATCAACAAACGCAATTTCTGATGGTTCAGTTGCGTTAATAAGCGTTGCAACCGATGAATAAAATGCTGCTAATTCATTTTTTCGTTTCTGAGCTGCAACATAAGCTCCAACTCCCCTTTCGAGTTGCATATGAGAAACAACCGCATTAAATGTTGCATCCGAAACTATAGATGCCCCTGCATTATTTAGATAAGTTTTCATATTTTTGAACCTCCCTTTTTTGAGAACTCTACAACCGCTTTTCCCAGCTCGCGCAAAGACCACTCTATAGGAATTTTTTCGCAATCACGAATCATTCCCTTTAGCTCAAGCATTCTGACAGTGCTTCTCAGTTCAATTTCGGGAATACCGACCGATTCTGAAATTTGACTTGCCCCTAAAACACCGCTTGCTTTATCGATGCAAAGCAAGACTTTGAGATGGATATCATGCAAACCATGTAACGCATCTACAAAAATGTCAATTCTGTCCTGCTCGTTTGCATCTTTTGACAAAAATAAATTAGCGAGCAGGGCACTAAAAATCCCATCAAGGCTTTTGTCGCTTTCCGTTGCTGTCTTTAACAGTTTGACCATCTCATCGACTTTATAAGCATTTGTTTCTAAGTCGGAAACAATTTTGTCTTGAGACAACCCAGCCAGCAAAGTTGCTGTATCTGTTATGTTTTCTACTCGCTGTTTTCTTCTATCAAAATAGCCTCTGATGATTTTCGCACCAGCAGAAATAGCAGGAGAAACAACCGAGCCGATGATTGAACCTGGGACACCTCCAACCGCAAGCCCTATGATTGAGCCAATGATTGACGACCCCGCACTTATTCCAGTATCGGTAGCGATTTTTACTAATTCTTTTTTGTTGTTAGATTTTTTAGCTTTCATATAGAGTAGTTTCATCCTCTCGCGTCATCTGCATAATGTCGCAAACATCGCAATTTAGGGTGTCGCAGATTTTTACGAGCAAGTCAGTCTGGACATTGTCTCCACGTCCGAGCTTTGCTATTGAAGCGGAACTGATATGAGCTTTTTGAGCCAATTCCCGCTTGTTCATGTTCTTATCTATAAGCAACTTCCACAGCTTTTTGTAGCTGGCGACCATTTCTTAACCTCGCAAAATTAAACTGCCCTTAAAGTTTAACATAATTCGACAAAAAACACAAGCGAAATGTATAATCTGCTACACACAAGAAACATCTTCATCAGCACCGTGAAGTCGGCTTTTCTATTCACAACTTTCTTTAGACGCGCGTTTGTCTACACCTTTACAAAATCAATGCTTGACATGGCAACCAAAATATGGTAGCATTTTACAGAAACCTTTAAAAACACTCATAGCCCGCCCAATTGCGACAACAATCGGACAGGCGTACACCCAGCAGATAACACACATCTAGCCAGACTTATGAGGTATTTTCGTACTCTCAAACAGTACGTTTAAATACATTCTTCTTGTGCGAGCCTGCTTGATGAATCTTTCTTCGAGCAGGTTTCCTCTTGAAGCCTTAACTGTACCTGATTTAACGGTATGGTACTGCACCTTGAAAATCGAATGCCTGCAAAGGTTATACTTAACTGCCGATTTTGCCAAGACACGATGAAGCACCATTTCATCGCCGAGCGAAACGCTTTTAAAGAAAACGTCGAGCAACAGGTCTACGGATACTGCGACAGGAAAGGACTTTGGCATGACAGGCGATCTGAGCTAATAGTGCTATGTAAGCCCTTTTTGAAGTTTTACATAACACTACTAACCTTTGGTGGGAGAGAGTGGATTCGAACCACTGAAGTCGTTGACGACAGATTTACAGTCTGTTCCCTTTGGCCGCTCGGGAACTCTCCCATATTTGGAGCTGGTGGACGGACTTGAACCCCCGACCTGCTGATTACAAATCAGCTGCTCTACCAACTGAGCTACACCAGCGAGCATAAACCGCTTGCCGCGTTCATCGCCGCCCTGAAAGGAGGAGAAAAGCTTTGCTTCCCCTGAACGCTAAATAACTATACAACATTTTGTTATACTTGTCAATATAAATTTTCTGATTTTTCGTGATTTTTCGTTCGCCGATTTTTCGGCTTCCCTCTTGACCTCCTCCGCGTTATAACATCTATAGAAAGTTTATAACGCGGAGGATAGAAACCTCAAAATACTACAGAATGAAATTGCAACTCGGAGGACGAACGCAACCTTCCTCTGCTACAGCATGGAGGCAATCATCATCGCAGTGTCGATTCCGTTAAACACAAGATTGGTTATCAGATGTGCAGTCATCGTCACATAAATATTTTTTGTCTTAATGTAGAAAACGCTGAACGGCACAGCCCATATCATAGTCAGCAAAATCCCCCACGGAGTTAAGGAGTGTTCCAGCGAATACAAAAACATACTGAGCAGAGTAGTCGCCACTAAGACCTTGGCGTTCCCGAACTTAATCATACCCTCTCTGAAAAACAGCTCCTCCGCAATGGGAGGCAGTGCGATTGTGGACACCACGAAGATTGCCACTCCCGCCCAGCCGTTGGATTTGAGGTTGATAGTGCCTGTATCAAGCATAGGGAACACTCCCTCAAGCAGCATGGTAGATGCGTAGGCAATCACCAAAAACAATATGGTGAGAAGTACGTTTCCCCAAAATTTCTTGCCGGAGGAGAGATTCTCCCCCCACTTTTTGAAGAAGTCGCAGGAAAACCTCCCAACGATTATGAAGTAGAGCAAAATCCCAATGTAAAACATCAAATTAGTGTAAACAGTGTATTTTTCGGGGAGCAGAAAACAGGACGCGACAAACAGAAGCTCCCAGACAATAAGGACTGCGTTGGTTTTCAGATACGCTTTCATGCCTAATCCCTCCTAAACAAATTTACAGCAGATTGCGCCTCCCCAAGCACACGTGTGTTTGGGGAGGCGGAGATTGTGCAGTCACGGGGCGTTGTACACTTGCGCCAACACCGCCTATATCACTATATCAATACACTTCGCCGCGTTGCCCATCTCTCCCTTTGGGAGTGATTTGGCTAACGCCAGCGACTGGGTGAACGGAGCGTGACACCTCACAACATAAGAGGAGACACCCACCGCTCGCTGAATCGGACCGTTCTTCTCGATGATTGACTGCATGGAGTCCACTCTGATGAGCGTTTCCGTGTAGTTCATGCCGCCCTCCCTCACTGCTATAGCCTTTCCGCTGTAGCCTAAGGCGGTGTGCCTGTAGCGGAGGACCGCGTTGACGGCTACCAGCACCATAATGAGTATCATAACCGCCGCTGTCAGGTGCATTGTCTCAAATATGGCGGAAAGCATAGCGTATATAACTCCCAGCACAACAGCCCATCTGATTATGGGGAATACTATATGGTGGAGTATTCCGCTCTTCGTAGTTTTCACATAGTCGCACTGCACCACATACTCCGGCAGGAGCTGTGCTATCATGCCCGCGACATAGCTCTTGCTGACAATTGGAAACAGGAGCTTTAACTCCTTGTTCTCATCACCGTAGCCCATGGACACTACCTCGATACTGCACTGCCTGAAAATCTGCTGTATGAGGTTCTGCTTGATTTTCACCGCGTGAATGGTAGCAACGGGCAGTGTGTAGCTCTTTAAGGAAATTATCCCGTACTTTATAACGATATTTCTGCCGTCTCTCGCCACTCGGAAGTTGTAGAATCTGATTGCCGCAACCAGTACGCCGTAGATGCTGTTTATCACAAAAAACACCGCCAGCAAGGCGACAAAGAGAAGAATTACCACAAAAATATTATAACGAACTACGAAGTCGTTGACAATTTCAATCCACGAACCGGCATAGCCTACAGCCGAGTCAAGTATGCCGGGGAGAAGCTCCCCCGCGAACACCGCTCCCGCAATCAATAGGATAAAGAGCTTGAACACTCCCGAGCTTGTCAGCCCGTAGAGGAGGAAGTCGCGGAAGGAGGCGCGGACGAACCACGCAGGTTCTCCCTTGTCCTCCACAGTGCCGCCCGCTCTCTGCGACTTGGGCATGGAGCTGTTCGTCTCCTCAGCGGCGTCGGCATCGGCGGCGTTTCTCGTGAGGATGAAACGCTTGATTTGCTCAGTTTCCGCAACGGAGAAAATCAGGTTCATCTCCGCGCCGGTCTTTGCCTGACCAATCATCGCGCCTGTGTCGAATTTCAGCTTGGAGGTGCCGAAAATCCTGTTGAATATATTCCTCCCCGTGTCAATCGTGTTGATTTTCGAGAAGGGGATGGAGGTCTTTTTCTTGAAGATTACTCCCTTTTCATAATAGAGAGTGTCGTCCTTTATGCTTATCCATGTGTTTCTCCAGCCTAAATAGGCAAAGAAGAAAGCGATGAGCAGGAGGAACAGTATCGCGCCTGCAACGATAAGCGTTACCGTTGCTGTTTCTCCCGGAGAGACGGAGGACACTGCCTCCGCGACACTGCTCAGGGAATCGAGTGCGATTATGAGTAAAAAGCCAAAGAAGGAGGTCATTTTTGAAAATATATCAGTAAAGTGCGGGTGTCGTTTTTCCACTGTAAGCACATCCTTTCGCATTATGTGGGTAGGAATAGAGACAGGAGTAGCAAGCGCAGGTAGTAGGAGACGTAATAGCGCGGAGTTGCAGCAAAACTGCGCCAACCGCCGCCGGAAGCTGCTATCCTACAAATCAGCCTCAGTCACCGACACCTCGACATTCTTCGGAGTATCGGTATCGGAACGCAATTTCGCCAGCAGAACCTCGTCCGCCGCCGCCTTGAGCTCGGAGTTGCGCGTAACGTAGCTCTGGAGCTTATCGCAGATTTCCTCAGCATCGGTTTTCGCGACATTGACTATAGTAAACTCTCCGCCCGCTGTGTATATGTCAACATTAGCGATGCCGAATACGCGCTGGAGAGGTCCCTGCCCAAAGGCGACGTGCTGAATCCTCGAAATGGGGATGAGCATATGATCCTTGAAAATGATACCCTTCTTTATCTCGATTCTGTCGCCCTCTATGAGGTACGACCACTGGAGGTACTCTAAGATGGGGTAGACGACGATGTTTACTATCTGGAGGAAGCAAAGCGAGGCGGAAACTATCCACAAAATTGTGAGTGTTTCGCTCGTTACCGATGCGTCTGACGACATGATGAACATGAACAGAAGCAGAGCGGCAGCCATTACTATGAGGAATATTATCCTCGTGGTTACCCATTGCTTTATGGCGTTTTTGTGAACCCTCTTGAAGTTTTTCGTGGAGTTGTTCGGAGTAATGTTCTCTTGGTTGTTCTGCATTGATGTGACCATCCTTTCGCATACAATATATTGTCCTCTTTTGTATTGGGATAAGTTTATCACAATATAGATACAATATCAAGAGGAGCTTTTTGAGTTAACAGTTATTCGCTTTCGGATGGAGATGATTGAAAATAGCAAATTATTAGCCTATTTTTCAGTTGGCAGTTGACGAATTTTGTCGTCTATGCTAAAATAAGTCTGTAAAAAGAAACCGATTGCAAACGGCTCAGAGGGTGCGGGGAAACGGTATGAAAATGCTACTTAAAAACGGCAATGTATATACTCCCTTCGGGTTTAAAAAGGCTGATGTTTCCGTGTGTGACGGAATTATAACATCGGTTTGCTTTAACATTTGTGACGACGGATTTGATTCCGTGTTTAATATTGACGGCTTATATCTCCTTCCGGCTTTCGCTGATGTACACGTACATTTGCGGGAACCGGGTTTTTCGTATAAAGAAACAATCAAGTCGGGGACAGAGGCGGCGGCAAAGGCGGGCTACTCCCTGCTCTGCTCCATGCCGAACCTCAGCCCCGTACCCGACACCCTCCCCCACCTTCGCGAGCAGCTCGATATAATCAGCCGTGACGCGGCGGTGGAGGTTCTCCCCTTCGCCTCTATCACCATAGGGCAGAAGGGGAAGGAGCTTGTGGACTTCGATTCGCTCGCCCCGTTCGTTGCGGGCTTCTCCGACGACGGCAAGGGAGTACAAGGCAGTGCTGTCATGCGAAAGGCGCAGGAGGAGGCAGCGCGTCTGGGAAAGCTCATCTCCGCTCACTGCGAGGACGAGGAGCTTCTGCGCGGAGGATATATCCACGACGGCGCATACGCGAAGTCCCACGGACACAGGGGAATTTGCAGCGAGAGCGAGTGGGGACAGCTCCTGCGCGACATTGAGCTTGTGCGGCAGACTAATTGCAGATACCACGCCTGCCACATATCGGCAAAGGAGAGCGTAGAGCTTATCCGCAAGGCAAAGCGGGAGGGGCTTCCCGTTTCGTGCGAGACCGCGCCGCACTACCTGACGCTGTGCGACGAGGACTTGCAGGAGGACGGCAGGTTTAAGATGAACCCTCCGCTCAGAAGCAGAGAGGACAAAGCCGCCCTTATCGAGGGACTTCTCGACGGCACGATAGACGTAATAGCAACCGACCACGCTCCCCACTCCTTCGAGGAGAAGAGCAGGGGGTTAGAACTTAGCAACATGGGGATTACGGGGCTTGAGACCGCGTTCCCCGTCCTCTACACGGAGCTTGTAGAAACGGGAGTAATCACACTCGAGCGGCTGACCGAGCTTATGAGTATCAATCCGCGAAAGCTCCTCTCCCGCGAGTTCGGTATAGAGGAGGGCAAGCAAGCCGACTTCGCGGTGGTGGATTTAAATACGGAGTATACGATTGATTCCTCCTCCTTCCTGTCTAAGGGCAGGGCTACTCCCTTTGAGGGGAAGCGGGTGCGGGGAGTGAACACCATGACGGTGTGCGGCGGGAAGGTCGTCTACAGCCGATAGGGCATAGGGTTACAGAGGTGCGGCAGGAAGTTCACCTACAGCCAATACAGGATTTACAGAAAAGAGGATTTGCGTTAATGCCTACTTGCGAAATTTTTACGATAGATTCAAATGTCAAGATAGCGAACAACGTGTTCGAGATTAAGCTGAGCGGAAACACCGAGGGTATCTCCGCTCCCGGGCAGTTTGTCAATGTACAGCTGGATGGCTTCTACCTTCGCCGCCCCATATCAATATGCGACTACAAAAAGGGCAGTCTCACCCTCATCTACAAGACCATAGGCGGCGGCACGGAGCATATGTCTGAGATGAAGGAGGGGGAAAAACTCGACCTTCTGCTCAGCTTGGGAAACGGCTACGACACCGGCAAGGGCGGCGGCTCTCCGCTTGTGATAGGAGGAGGAGTAGGCGTTCCTCCCATGTACGCCCTGACAAAGGAACTTGTAGAAAAGGGCAAGCACCCGTCGGTAATACTGGGCTTTAACAGCGCGGCGGACGCGTTCTATGTCGAGGAGTTCAAAGCCCTCGTCGGCGCGGACAGAGTGATACTCTGCACGGCGGACGGCAGTGCGGGAGAAAAGGGCTTAGTCATCGACTTTCTCGATAGATTCGATTTCGACTACACATACTCCTGCGGCGCGCCGCTCATGCTCCGCGCAGTGTATAACGCGGTGAGCACGGACGGGCAGTACAGCTTTGAGGAGCGTATGGCTTGCGGCTTCGGCGCGTGTATGGGCTGCTCCTGCAAGACGAAGTACAAGTACAAACGCATATGCAAGGACGGTCCGATTCTCGAAAGAGACGAGATAATTTGGTAGGAGGCGGGAAGTATGAGCGTTAATATGAGTGTAAATCTCAGCGGCATAGAAATGCCCAATCCGATAATTCCCGCGAGCGGCACCTTCGGTTTCGGGAGGGAGTTTTCGGAGTTTTACGACCTTAACATACTCGGTTCTATTTCGGTAAAGGGTACTACGCGGGAGGCGCGTTTCGGCAATCCCACTCCGAGAATAGCGGAGTGTACCTCCGGCATGATAAACTCCGTAGGACTGCAAAACCCCGGCATCGAGGAGGTAGCGGAGACCGAGTTCCCAAACGCAGCTAAATTATTCTCCCGCCCGCTGATTGCCAATATCGGCGGCTTCTCGAAGGAGGAGTATGTATACTGCTGTGAGAGAGCGGACAAATGCCCCGAGGTGGGGATAATCGAGGTAAACGTCAGCTGTCCCAATGTCCACGGAGGCGGGATAGCCTTCGGCACATCGGCAGAGGCGGCGGCTGAAATCACACAGGCGGTAAAGAGGGTTACGACCAGGCCCGTCTACATCAAGCTCAGCCCGAACGTCACCGATATAGCGAGTATCGCAAAGGCGTGCGAGGAGGCGGGAGCGGACGGCATAAGCATGATAAACACGCTCCTCGGCATGAGGATAGACATAAAGACGGGAAAGCCCGTCATAGCCAACAAAATGGGCGGCTTCTCAGGTCCTGCGATATTCCCTGTCGCGCTTCGCATGGTATATCAGGTGTATGAGGCGGTCAGCATCCCCATTATGGGCATGGGAGGAGTAAGCAGTGCGGAGGACGTAATCGAGATGATGATGGCAGGGGCGGCTGCCGTGCAGGTAGGCGCGGCTAATCTCCGCGACCCGTATGCCTGCAAGAGGATAATCGAACAGCTCCCTCCCCTTATGGAGAAGCTGGGTATAGACAGCCTTGCCGACATAGTCGGAAAGGCGCACAGTTAGCGGCAATACGGCAATACGGCAATACGGCAATACGGCAGTAGGCAGTAAGCAGTACGGAATTAGACGTAGGCAGTACGGCAGGATTGCTACTGCACAGCACTCCCTACACTGGCGAAAAAAGGTGAAACGCAATGAAAGAAAAAGAGCAGTTTATTGAGAAAACAGACGATACGCGTACAGCGCGAAAGACTCCTCCCTCTGCGCTCAAAGCAAAGGGCAGATTGTCCTTCGGCGCGGAGGACGGCACACAGAACCGCGCGGAGGAGATAAGCCCCGCTGACACTCAAAGCGAGAAGGGGGCAAACCTCCTTCCCGACTGCGCGGATGAATCCGATTCGGCAGGGAGTGCGGCAGAGAACACGGCAGAGGACGCGGCAGTGAGCGGGAGCGGATTTTTCTCCTACTTCAAGACGGCGGTTCTAAGCATAATTGCGGCTACCGCGCTTGCGGCGGCGGCACTTGGCGCGTGGCTGTTTTTGCCCTACACCTATCTGGGAGGGGAGCTTGTCAGCACGAAGGAGACCACGCTCCGCCTATCGGGAGAAGTTCCCTCCCTCGTCATGCTCTCGAGGATGAGCAAGCTCGAGACACTCGATTTGAGGGGGATGGCTATAGGAGACGAGGAGCTGTCCTCCATCAAAAGCACCCTGCCCGACTGCGAGGTAATATACGACGTGCGAGTGGGAGATAAGCTCCTCTCCAGCAACGCCGAGAGCCTCACGCTCGAGGATATAGGAGCAGAAAACCTCTCCTCCTTAGCGGAAAATCTGAGTTATTTTACTAAGCTCAAATCGCTCGACATAAGGGAAGCAAACGCGGAGCCGGCGGTGTACGACCGCATCATCGAAAATATCGGCGAGAAGACAAGCCTCCTGTGGAGCGTTCCTTTAGGCGACAGCTTTATAGACAGCGATACCGAATCGCTCAATTTGAAGGATTACGGCAAGTCGCTCTCCTCCGATTCGCTTTTCTCCGCGCTGTCGTATCTCAAGAAGCTCCGTGCCTTGGATTTCGCGTGGTTCGCGGTCGATTTCTCCGCAGTTCGGTTTATGGAGAGCAACCTGCCCGACTGCGAATTTACCGTTCGGCACGCGGTCATAGGAAACACCGTTTTTGACGTGACAATGAAATCCGCTGAGATAGGTCAGAACGAGGAGACAGACGGCATAACCGACATCTCCATGCTAAAATACATGACGGCGTTGCAAAGCTTGACCATACGCAATCAGAATAAGATAGCCGACTTCGAGGCGTTTAATTCGCTCCCGAAAATCGAGAGCGTAACGCTCGAAAACTCCCTTATAAATTTGGATTCGCTCTCATATTTAAAGGGTATGAAGAAGCTATACCTCCTCAAAATTCCGTCGAAATTCTCCCTCGAACCGCTCGCAAAATGCGGCAAGCTGGAGTATCTCTACATAAATGAAGCGGAAATAACCGACGTTGCGCCTCTCCAAAAGTGCGGCAAATTGAGGACGCTCTACATCTTCAACACGAAGGTGCGGGATATAGACCCCCTCGCGCAGTGCAAGGGGATTAAGGAGATTCATCTCGGCTACAACAACGCTGATGTAGTAGATGTGGCGCGTCTGCAGGCGAGGACAAGAGCTAAGGTGATTTACTACTATTAGGCGATATCCGCCTATGCACTGTCCGCGGAGGACAGCCCCCACAGAGTTCAAACCGCCCGCAGAGGACAAACTCCGCGCTTTAATTTCGGTAAAAATAGCTGAGAACGGCTCGCAAAGAGAACATCGTATTTTCAGCTATTATTGATTTACAAAAAAATAATGGAGGAATGAAAAATGGAAGAGAAAATGTTCGATGTAACCGCCGCAACAACTGAATCTGCGCCTACAGAGACCGCAGAGACAGTAACCGCAGAGGTTGCCGCTCCCGTAGAGACAGTAGCCGCAGAGGTTGCCGCTTCTGTGGAGACAATTCCCGCAGAGGCAGCTCCCGCAGAGGTTGCAGCGTCTGTAGAAGCAGTAGCCCCAGTAGAGATTGCCGCTCCCGTAGAGGCAGCTCCCGTAGAGGCAGTTCCCGCGTATCCGATACCTGCCGCGCCTGAGGTACAGCCCGCCTACAACGTGTACACTCAGCCCGTAATGCCGCCGCAGGCAAACTATATGCCTCCGGCAGGATATGCACAGCCCCCCGCAGGCTACGCTCAGCCCCCTGTAAACTATATGCAGCCTGTAAACTACGCACAGCCTCCCATGGTACAGCAGATTCCTGTGCAGGGCGTGGTTCTGCCTAACGGCAATCCGCCTAAGGGCAAGAAGAGCAAAAAGGCACTCATCATCTCTCTGTCTGTAGTCGCAGGACTGATAGCACTGCTGGTCGGCGCGTGGTTCTTAGTGCCTATAACCTACCTCGGCGGCGAGTTTATCAGCACGAAGACAACCGAGCTTGACCTCTCCGGAGGAGAGATTCCGAACACTATCATGCTCGCGAGAATGGACAACCTCGAGACACTCAACATCAGCGGTATCAATTTGACAGAGACAGAGCTGGGAAAAATAATGAGCGCAGTTCCCGGCTGCGACATCATCTATGATGTTAACATAGGGAACAAGACCCTCCTCTCGAACATGGAGACTATCACCTCCGCCGACATAGGCGAGGGCAATTTCTTCACATTCGCATCTGAGGTCGGCAAGTTCTACGCTCTTAAAAAGATTGACCTTACGATACAGGATGACATCTCGTTCGACGCGATTGGTTTCGACGAGTACGACTCCCTTGCTCTGTCGGTCGGCGAAGGAGTAGAAATTATTTGGTCAGTTCCCGTGGGCGAGGATGTGTACGTAAACTCCGACGCTGAAGATGTACAACTTACAAGAATAAGCGGCGTATCCTCCGAATCCATTCAGGCTGCTCTCCCCTACTTTACGAATGTTAAGTCGTTTAATTTCGGTTCGTTCGGAGTATCACAGGCGGATTTGGAAGCAATAAACACACTCTACCCCGCTTGCGATGTTCAATTTTCGCACGTTACTATAGGAAATTCAAGACTTGCTTTGACTGCAACATCTGCCTATATCGGAGATTCTGATGAAGCGGACAGCATAACAGATATAGGAATGATTAAATATCTGGAAAAACTTGAATATATCGAGTTTATATATCAAAGCAAAATCACGGATTTCTCCCCACTGAACAGCTTGACAAAGCTTACTGAAGTAACAATTAACGGCAGTAATGTTGACCTCAATGCTTTTGCGAATATTCCAAATTTAACGGGTCTCTCAATTGTAAACATCGATGCTAATATCGACCTCACTCCGCTTCAGAAGTATGCAAAGCTTAAAACCTTGTATATATTCAAGGTCGGCATAACAACCATTAAGCCGCTTGCAAAATGCGACAAATTGCAGACACTTAATCTCTTCTACACATCTGTTAAGGACTGTATGCCGCTCAAGGACTGCAAGAGCCTCAAGGAATTGCACCTCGGATTCAATGCAATGAAGATGGACAACGCACAAAAGCTCAAGAACGCGAAACCGAGAATCGCGATTACTTGGTACACCTAATATTGTTGCAGTATCCCAAAATTTTAATTTTATGTTTATAACATGATTGGTGCCTCGACATTACCCCGCCCTCAACGTGCGGGGTAATGTCACAAAAAAGTGGAGGAACGAAAAAGGGATGGAAAAAAATCAGAATCCATCCCTCCCATGGTGACTGCTATAGAACCATACTACGGATGAATATTAAGAAGGAGAATAACAAATGGGAAAAGACGTAATTATTGCTTTGGATTTCGCATCGGCAGGCGAGGTGTTTGACTTTCTCGGCAAATTCGAGGAGGAGAAGCCCTTCGTCAAGGTAGGCATGGAGCTTTACTACGCGGAAGGTCCTTCTATCGTAAGGGCAATCAAGGAGAGGGGACACAAGGTTTTCCTCGACCTCAAGCTCCACGACATACCCATGCAGGTGAAAAAAGCAATGGCTGTGATAGCGGGTATGGATGTGGATATGTGCAACGTCCATGCGGCAGGTACAATCGACATGATGAAGGCGGCTATCGAGGGCTTGACGAGGCAGGACAAGAGCCGACCTATCCTCATTGCCGTGACACAGCTTACGTCTACAAGCGAGGCGCGTATGCGAAGCGAACTGCTCATAGACGAGAAAATCGAGGACGTAGTGGCGCAGTACGCGAAGAATGCGAAAACAGCGGGGCTGGACGGCGTCGTTTGCTCCCCCCTCGAGGCGGGTATTGTGAAGGCGGCTTGCGGCAAGGAGTTCGCCGCCGTCACTCCCGGAATCAGGTTCGCAGACGGCAGTATGGACGACCAGTCGCGGGTTACTACTCCCGCTATGGCGAAAGAGATAGGCTCTGACTACATCGTTGTCGGCAGACCGATTACGGGTGCAAGCGACCCTGTGGCGATCTACAGGCGTTGCGTCGCTGAATTTATCGGATAGTAATTGAAGCTGTAGTGTATAAAATACACTACAGCTTCAGTAAAGAAACATATTTTTAGGAGAGATTGAAATGGAAAAGACAACAGCTAAGGACCTGCTTTCGATTAAGGCGGTGTTCCTCCGCCCGAACGAGCCGTTCACATGGGCGAGCGGCATCAAAAGCCCCATCTACTGCGACAACAGGCTGACATTATCCTACCCCGAGGTTCGCCGCCGCGTGGAGGAAGGGATAGCCGAAACAGTACGCGCGAATTTCCCCTCATGCGAAATGCTCATGGGGACAAGCACGGCGGGCATAGCCCACGCCGCTATCTCCGCCTACCTTCTCGATATGCCTATGGGCTATGTGCGTTCGGGAGCTAAATCCCACGGCAGAGGCAATCAGATTGAGGGCAAATCGGTAGAGGGGCAGAAGGTCGTAGTCGTCGAGGACCTCATCTCCACAGGCGGCAGTGTAATCGAGGTAGTGGAGGCACTGCGCGAGGCAGGAGCGGAGGTGCTGGGAATCGTCAGCATATTCACCTACGGCATGAAGAAGGGAGTAGAGCGGCTGGCTGCGGCGAATGTCAGGAACATCAGCCTCTCCAATCTCGATGCGCTTGTTGAGGTCGCCGCACAGGAGGGCTACATCCAGCCTGAGGACGTGCAGAGACTGCTCAAGTTCCGCGACAATCCGTCAGACGAAAGCTGGATGTAATAGGGATTGACGCCTAAGCATTAGCATTTTAACTTGTGTCAACAGTCACCTAACCGATAACCACTGAGAACTACCGAGAACTAACTGATACTACACAGGAGGTTTACGCTTAATTGAAACATCTAATCGACATTAAGGACTTCACAACAGAGGAGATAGACGATATTCTCCTCCTTGCGGAAAATATCATAGAACACCCCGACGACTACAGCGAGGTGTGCAGGAGGAAGAAGCTTGCCACGCTCTTCTTCGAGCCGAGCACCCGCACGCGCCTGAGCTTTGAGGCAGCGATGCTCGAGCTTGGCGGGAGCGTACTGGGCTTTTCGGAGGCGCAGTCCAGCTCCGCCTCTAAGGGCGAGAGCGTGAGCGACACCGTGAAGACAGTGTCCTGCTACGCCGATATTATAGCTATGCGCCACCCAAAGGAGGGCGCGCCACTGCTTGCCTCCCAGCGGTCTTGTGTGCCTATCATCAACGCCGGCGACGGAGGACACAACCATCCTACACAGACGCTTACCGACCTACTCACGCTAAAGAGGGAGCTGGGTAAGCTCAGCGGGCTTACCATAGGACTGTGCGGCGACTTAAAGTTCGGGAGGACCGTACACTCCCTTGTCAGTGCGATGTGCAATTATGAGGATATCAAGCTGATTTTCATCTCCCCCGAGGAGCTTTCACTCCCCGCCTATGTCAAGAGCGAGCTTGCAAAGCACCAAAATGTGAGCTGGAGGGAGTCGGGCAGCATGGAGGAGGAGTTGCCCTCCCTCGACGCGATATACATGACGAGAGTTCAGCGCGAACGCTTCTTCAACGAGGAGGACTACCTCAGGCTCAAGGACAGCTTCATTCTTGACATGGAGAAGGTAGGTCTCATGAAGGAGGACGCAATAATCATGCATCCCCTCCCGAGAGTGAATGAGATTTCCGTCAAGGTCGACGACGACAAGCGTGCCTGCTACTTTAGGCAGGTAAGCAACGGGAAGTATGTAAGAATGGCACTTATTAAAACTCTTCTGGAGGTGCAGTAGATGAAGGTAGACAGCATTAAGCAGGGAATAGTACTCGACCACATAAAGGCGGGCAGGAGTATGGAGCTGTACCACGCTCTCGGGCTGGATGAGCTTGACTGCTGCATAGCCATAATAAAGAATGTACGCAGTGAGAAAATGGGTCGTAAGGACATAATCAAGATTGACGCCGATATATGTATCGACCTCAATGTCATCGGCTACATTGACCCGAATATCACCGTCAACGTCATTAAGGACGAGCGGCTTGAGCGCAAGGAGCGGGTGGTTGCTCCTCGGCGGCTTGTCAATCTTGTCTCATGCAACAATCCGCGCTGTATCACCATGACCGAGCAGGAGATTGAGCAGGTGTTCGAGATTTGCGACGACGGCGTGAACTACCGCTGTGTGTACTGCGAGGCGGTGTACGCGGGGAAGAAGTAAAAATTCAGGCTGATTCGCAAATAGTGTACAGTATCCGTTTGGAGAATCAGCATCAGTATATTATACCCACCTATTACGCAAGAGAACTCCCCGCCGAAACAGCGGGGAGTTCTCTTTAATTTATCACAATTTAATCAGTACCACTTGCAATTAAAATCACTGCCTCTAATCAACTCTGATGTGCCGTCCATGTATGTAATTTTTACGGTTTCCAATTCGCCTTTAACAATATCTTCGTTATACCACGCGTTTTTCTCTGTGTTTTTGTTCTTTTTGCCCTTCTTAAAAGGACCTGTAAGTTCCATTTCGAAGTAGGAGTAATCCCTGATTTCACAATAAGCACGGTCTCCTACCGCGTTCATAGCATTTATACCGAAAGTAATATATTTTATTTCTTTGTTGGAATTGTTTTTCCATGAAACAGTTGCGTTAACTCCTCCGGCGGAATTAGGCTTGCTTACAGATACGGAATATACGGTAATCAGCTTATCCGCCGCCGCCTTTGAGCGGATAGCTGTTTTCTCATCAGCTAATTTGGCTATATCCTCCTCGGTTACTCCTTCTGCTACTTCAATATTGGTGAACACTCCGATCGGAGTGCCAAATTGTTCCGCATATCCCACGTACAAGAAGAAAATTCCGTAGGTATCTCCGACCTCCATTATAGTCCATTCGTCTTGTTTGCTCAACGTTTGGTCAGCTGCTATAACCTTGTCTTTCATGAGACTTATTGTGCCTTTATCGGTTTCTAAATGTGCAATATCGTAATCTTCTAACGTATCAAATGAAGTAATTTTGCCCTCTGCGTACATCATTATATTTAAATCGGGAAGTCCGTTTTCATCCCCTGTTGTCGAGTAAATTATATCGGGAGCAAGGTATACCTCGAAATTGCTTTCTTTTACAACCACTCCCGGATACGCGGGATATTTGTCGCTTTTAGTAAGGCTTGCGAGAAGCTTTGCCGACGGGTCAACCTCCTCGGAGGAGACGCTCTGCGTCTTCCCGTCCGGCGCAGTTCCCAAATCTGGTGTAACAGTGCGAATGTCGCTGTCTCCGATTGCAGAAAATACTACGGCGAGTGTTACTCCCACCACGACAACTGCTGAGGCGGAGATAGCTATAATTTTTTGCTGTTTGTTAAAGCTCATCACCTTTTGGATGACGCTTTTGAAAAAATTTGCCACTGTGTCAAGCACCTTCTGCATGGTAGCACCTGCCTGATTCACCGATTTCGGCTCGGCAGTCCTTGCGCTTATATCTCCCGAGGACAACTTATTGCCGCATTTACTGCAAAACTTCGCGTTATCTTCACATTTAGTGCCGCATTGGGAACAAAAACTCATAGTAATCACCTTTCAAGCTGTAGTTTTGATGTATTGTAATACATTTTTATTAACCATATGTGAATAATAGCACAATAAGTATAAATTTGCAAGTAAAATTGTCAAGATTAACACTATAATTAACGAAACATTATGCGCTTAATATTTCGCGCAATAAATTGGGCAATAAAAAATATTTCAAAAAACCCTTGACAATTCAAATTCACTCTGTTAAAATCCAAGACATAAATTCAAATGCGTTGATGGAGACGGCACTGCACAGTAAAATATCCACAGAGAGTCGGCAGTTGGTGGAATGCTGACGTTATTTCGTGCAGAAGGCTAATCACTCCTGAGCAGGCGCCCTAAAGCATTTTGCGAGTAAGGTTGTCCCGTGTTGGCTGCGTTAAGTGCCAAAGGCTTGTTGGAGTCTTTTGAGGTGGTCGTCTTTTTATAGACGGCAAAATGGGTGGTATCGCGAGTTATGCTCGTCCCGTTATTACGGGGCGGGCTTTTTTGTCGCAAAAATTCAAATTGAAAAGGAGATTTTACAAATGGAGACAAAGTTAATCGAGGTCGCACAGCGAATCCGCGCTCTGAGAGAAATTATGGATTTTTCCGCAGATGAGATGGCGGCAGCCGCAGGTGTGTCCTCCGAGGATTACACGAAGGCGGAGAACGGAGAGGTCGATTTCGGCTTCACATTCCTCTACAAATGCGCCGAAAAGTTCGGAGTTGACATTGTGGAGCTGCTGACGGGAGAAAACCCCAAGCTCTCCTTCTACTCGATAGTACGTTCGGGCGAGGGCTTAGACATAAAACGCCGCGCGGGCTTCAAGTACAATCATCTTGCGTATCGTTTCAGAGATAAAATCTCCGAGCCGTTTGTCGTAACCGCCCCCTACAGCGAGGAGGCGCAGACGAAGGAAATCGAACTGTCCACCCACGAGGGGCAGGAGTTTGACTACGTACTCAGCGGTTCTCTAAAGGTGCAGTTTGAAACACACACCGAGGTTTTGAACGAGGGAGACGCCGTTTACTACGATTCGGGAAGAGCACACGGAATGATTGCCACAGGCGGCAAGGAATGTGTGTTTATGGCTGTGGTTATGAAAGATAAAGCGGAGGGTTAATTTTATGTTAAACTTACATCAGAAATACTGCAAAGAGACAATGTATAACGGACTGCTTGAGAAATTCGAGGCGGTCTATCCCGAAAACTTCAATTTCGCCTACGACGTAGTTGACGTAATCGGCACGGAAGAACCAAACAAGAGGGCTATGCTCTGGTGCAACGACAAGGGCGACGAGAGGGATTTCTCCTTCGGCGACATGAAGAAATATTCGGATATTGCGGCGAATATCCTCACCGACGCGGGAGTTAAGCGCGGCGACCGTGTGCTGATAATACTCAAAAGACACTACCAGTTCTGGTTTATATGCCTCGCACTCCACAAAATAGGCGCAATCGGCATACCGGCAACTAACCTCCTCATGGCTCACGACATAGAGTACCGCTGTAACGCGGCGGGGATAATGGGAGTAATCTGCACCACCGACGGCGACCTCCCCTCGCGTGTGGAGGAGGCAATGCCCAAGTGTCCCACTGTCACAATGAAGATGACCGTAAAGGGCGAGCGTGAGGGCTGGCTCAATTTCGATAACCTCTTAAAGACGGCGAAAACGACGTTCGAGCGCAGAGATACTCTCGCGGAGGACCCAATCCTCCTCTACTTCACGAGCGGAACGACAGGAATGCCGAAGATGGTCGTACACTCCCACACCTACCCCATGGCACACATACCCACCGCGAAATACTGGCACAACGTCAACCCGAACGGACTGCACCTCACACTCTCCGACTCCGGCTGGATGAAATTTATGTGGGGTAAGCTCTACGGGCAGTGGTTCATGGAGGCGCCGATATTCTGCTGTGACTTCGACCGCTTCGCGCCCGCTCAGCTTCTCACTCTTTTCGCGAAATACAAGATAACCACCTTCTGCGCTCCTCCCACCATGTTCCGCCTGTTTATTCAGGAGGACCTCTCCTCCTACGACCTCTCGAGCCTTGAGTACGCCTGTATCGCGGGCGAGGCTCTCAATCCCGAGGTGTTCGAGCAGTTCAAGAAGCACACGGGGCTCAAGCTCATGGAGGGCTTCGGTCAGACGGAGACTACTCTGACCGTATTTAACCAAAAGGGTACAGACCCGAAGCCCGGCTCTATGGGCAAGGCGTCTCCCGCCTACGACGTGGTAGTTGTGGATTCTGAGGGAAACCTCGCCACCAAGGGTGCTACGGGCGAGATATGTGTTCGCATTACAGACGGCAAGAAGCCTGTGGGAATGTTCTCGGGCTACTACCAAAACGACCTCCTCACCGAGCAGGTGTGCGAGAACGGACTCTACCACACAGGCGACATAGCGTGGGTAGATGAGGACGGCTACTTCTGGTATGTGGGAAGAAACGACGACATCATCAAGTCCTCCGGCTACCGCATAGGTCCGTTCGAGATTGAGAGCGTGCTTATGGAGCATCCCGCTGTAGTCGAGTGCGCCGTTACAGGCGTTCCCGACCCAATCAGAGGGCAGGTAGTAATGGCGACTATCGTCCTCGCGAACGGCTACTCCGCGAGTGAGGAGCTGAAAAAGGAGCTTCAGGACTATGTCAAGAAGCAGACTGCCCCCTACAAGTACCCGAGGATTGTGGAGTTTGTAACCGACCTCCCGAAGACAATCAGCGGCAAAATCAAGCGCAAGGAGATACGCGACAGCAAGGAGATGTAGCGTGGGAGGAGGGGAACTGCCTTTGTTGGCAGCCCCCCTCACCAATATAATCACCAACGTCAAGCGAAACTGCCATAGTTATCTCAAACTACGCGCCTCCCCTGCACGTTTTTTGCAAGGGAGGTGTGTTTACTTTTACCCTCCATTATGTTACACTTATTTCACACTACACCCCAACACAAACGGGAGGCGCGAGTATGAACTACGAGCGGACATATTACGAGGACTTAAACTGCCCTCCCGCAAATACAGCAGGCAGAAATGAAGTTCTGTATCTCCCGCAACAATATATGAATAGCAAAAAATCGAAAGGATAAGTTTCAATATGAAGAAAAGGATTGCTGTCATCTCCTCTGCTGTAATAGCACTCGCGGCACTTTTATTTGTGGTGTTTTTTATCTTTTTCGGAGACATAAAATACGACATATCAAGAGAACAGAGGACGATTACAGGGGATAACGGAAAAACCATCGCGAATATTTACTATGACAGAGTTACCCTCAGAGGGAACTCAGAATCTGTTTCAAAAATAAACGGAATATTAGAGAAGGACTATAACGACTGGCTCTCCTCCTCCACGTCGGGTAGGATGGCGCGGGGCGGAAGTCTTGCCTTTTTCCTTGAACGCGTAGAAGCGACAAGGGAGATTCACGGCGACGATGTTCTTTCAGAATATCCTCTCGAATTTTCCGTTACAGCACAGGTGACTTATGCCGAAAATAACATTATCAGCATAAAGCATGAGGTGTTCTGGTCGGCGGGAGGTACGATGGATACAACGTATTTGTGCAGTACCTTCGATTTGAAAACGGGAACGCTGATACCCTTCAACGAGATAGTTGACGTCGGCTCTCGAGAGTTTATGAACTCCTGCTTATCCTACCTGCTGACGGAAAATCTGTACGACGCAGACCCCTATTATCTGTGGATACCGCCGTCGGAGATAGAGGATTGGTTTTCCCTCGGCGATATTGATAATTTCAAGCTTAACTACTCCGGCGAAACAGTCAGCTTAAATTATGAGTATTATTATGACGGCAAAAACATACATCTGATTTTCAGAGGGTTTTCCTCCAATATAATCGTAAAGTGGAACGGCAAGACAGGAGAAGAATTTCGCGCCGAATGGCGGTATTAAGTTGATATAATCTATAAGCTAAAAAAAGGAGGAGGGATAATTCCCTCCTCCTTAGTTTTGTTTGAAATTGGAGTGTTTTCTTGTCGTTTCCTGCGTTAATTAACTGCATTGCACATTTTTAAAACTCCTCTTGACAAAGGTGCACATATCGTATATACTGTACATAGTGGCTATAGACACTATGCGAAAGGAGGCGGTTACTTGAAGATAATACTTTCCAACCGCTCGGGCGAACCGCTCTACGAGCAGATAAAGGAGCAGATAAAGGACGCGATATTTTCAGGCGAGCTGGCGCAGGACGATATGCTCCCCTCTGTTCGTGGTTTGGCGAAGGACCTGAAAATCAGCGTCATAACCACCGCGCGGGCGTACTCCGACCTCGAGGCGGAGGGCTTGGTGGCAAGCGTGCAGGGGAAGGGCTGCTATGTCCTGCCCCGAAACAAGGAACTGGCGCGGGAAAACGCCCTCTCGAAGGTGGAGGAAGGGCTGTGCTCCGCTATTGACGCGGCGAAGCAGGGCGGCATTACTCGGGAGGAAATATTCGAGACACTCACACTACTGCTGAAGGAGGAAAAATTGTGAACAATACTTTAGAGGTGAAAAATCTCTGCAAAAAATACCCTGCTTTTGAGCTTAAATCGATCAGCTTTGACGTGCCGAAAGGGTACATTTCGGGGTTTATCGGTCCTAACGGCGCAGGAAAAACTACTACCCTGAAATCTATCTTGGGAATAATTAACGTGGAGGATTCCGCCGTGAATTTATGCGGAAATAATATTTGCGACATAGGCGTTGTTATGGACACTCCGTTCTACCCCGACGAGTGGACGGTGGCGGAGACTGGTGCCGCGCTCGCTCCATTTTATATAGGATGGAATGTTTCCGAATACAACAAGTACGTCGAGAAATTCAATCTCGACAAAAAGAAGAAGGTCAAGGATCTGTCGCGCGGCATGAAGGTTAAGCTACAGCTCGCCGCCGCCCTATCGCACAACGCAAAGCTGCTTATTTTAGACGAACCTACCAGCGGACTTGACCCCGTAGCGCGTGAGGAAGTGTGCGATATTTTGCAGGAGTTCATCTCCGACGGCGAAAAATCCGTCCTCTTCTCGACGCATATAACGGCGGATTTAGAGAAGATTGCCGACTTTATTGTATTTATAGTAAACGGCGAAATCATCTACAGCGGCACGAAAGACAGGTTCGTTGAGAAGTATCGCAGAATCGCGGGGCAGACGATAGACGAAAATTTAACTCCCCACACAATCGGACGCAGGAAGCACGGAACGGGGTTTGAGGCTATGATAAACTCCGCAGATATGGCTAAATTCAGCGGGTTTTCAATAGAACCCGTCAGTATTGACGAAATTATCATATTTATAAACAGAGAAAGCGGGGTTGCGAACAATGAGTAAATTACTCAAAATATCCATGCTCGATTTCAGAACAGTAAAATCATATTTGTTGGCGAAAACCATCTTGCTTTTTGTTGCGGTTATGTCACTTGTAGGTTTCACTGCAAACCCTACTATGACGCTCTTTTTGGGTATGTTTTTTTCGTATTTTTATATATCGTACCCGTTTGCAATCGGAGAGAAAATCAACATGGACGCATTGTACCGAACGCTCGGAATATCCAAGAAAGAGCTGGTATCAGGCAGATATATTTTTGCCTTCATCATGCTCCTCGGAGGAACTGTGTTCTCGTTGCTCGCATCGGTCGCCGTGAGTTTCATCTCCACACAAAAGATAAATATAGAGGAAAATATCGGAGTAACATTTGTGTTTTTAGGAATTTTAATGCTTTTGGCGAGTACTCAAATGCCCTTCTACTTCAAATATCCTTACTCCAAGACAAGAGTGATAACCCTGATTCCTCTGTTTATCACGTCGATGGGGATTCCTCTTATAGCAAGATTTTGGGATAAGCCGTGGATGTTCGAGGTGCGGGAGTTTTTCGGTGGAGTACATCTCAGTAGAGGAGCAATAATCGTGATTGCGGTGCTGGTTCTTGCCTGTTGTGTCGCCTGCTCATACGCGCTGTCTGTGAGATTCTACCAAAAGAGGGAGTTTTAGGGGGCGGGATTTTGCCTCCACGCAGGTTTGCAGGGTGTTTATACTAAAATCCATCGACTTTGTCCTTTGTCAATCCGGTCGGGGGACTCGATTGATTTTGGCGAGTATCGCTTATCGTGCTGAAATAAAATGCGTCACCTAAAGTACCGTCTTCATAATCTGCGTCTTTATAGCTTTCATATAACGTGTAATTGCCTTTAGTGTACTCCGAAACAATTTTGTCCCAGAAGCAGACAGAGGGTATATTGTGCGGATGCCGCCGCAAAGCCCACGTTCCGCTGAACATATCGAATAGTTTAAACGCTGTGAGTTTGCCGACTCCAAGCCGACGATACTTATACAACACAAAGAACTCAGACATATGGTAATCGGCGGGAAGTTCCGCCAACTCCGGATAGTCGTTCACCATTGCAAATCCGGCAAGCGTACCGTCAACCTTTATAAAGAACGCCCAACGGTTCGGCTCAGTCCAATAGCAGTCCAAATAGTCATACCCATACAGTCCGAGCTTATTCACGTCTCGCAAATCGTATTGCGAGAACTCATAGTCGTATTTCTCAAGCAGATTGGCAAGTATCTGCTTTTCGTCCTTTTGGACAGGCACAAGTTCAAAGTTCATAAGCCATACCTTTCAAGATTGTTGATAGGACTATTATACTGCAAAAACCACCCAATTTTCAAGTAAATGTGTCCAATATAAATCCGCTGTGGAGAAAGTCAAATTCGTGCGGGATAATAGCTTTTTCTCCACGTTTTGAATCTTTGTTTTTTAATGTCCCCTACATAACGAAAAAGAGGAGATGTTTTTCTCCCTCCCATGTTGACAATAATTTGAGGATGAATATAATAGGTGATACTACCTATTATATTTTTTCTTATACATACCCCCTATTATACTACTGCCGCAAGAGCCGGAAGGGCGTACAACATGAAATCTTCAAACAAAAACACATTAAGAAACGACCAGCCTATGTCCATGTTCCGTCTTACATGGCCGATATTTGTCGAGCTTCTGCTCAACATCATGGTGTACAATGTAGACCAGTGGATGGTGAGCGCATATTCGGAGGACGCAGTCAGCGCGATTGGCAACTCCGGACAGATTCTCTCCATACTGACCATGACATTCGGGCTTATCAGCACGGCTATAACCGTACTCGCCTCGCAGTATATCGGAGCGGGACAAAGGAAAAAGCTGCAAACCGTCTACACACTCGGGCTTGCGGTTAATCTGGTAATCAGCATTATAATCAGCGTCGCCATCGTCGCTTTCGGCAGGCAGATGCTCTCCCTCATGCAGATTGACCCAACACTGCTTGACGCGGCGTATGAGTACCTCGCGTATGTCGGTATGTTCCTCGTCTTGCAGGGAGCGTTCATGGCTCTCTCCGCAGTCTTTAAGACGGAGAACCTGATGAAGTACACCATGTACATCTCCATGGTGATGAACGTAGTCAACATAGTCGGCAACTACTTCTTGATATTCGGCAGAGCGGGGCTTCCCGAGCTTGGAGCTAACGGCGCGGCGGTTTCCACGAACATCAGCCGCTTCGTGGGAGTAGTGCTCATGTTCGTGGTGTTCTACAAGAAGAGCGAGGTGCGTTTCAGCATTCGGTCGCTCAAGCCCTTCCCCTTCAAGGAGCTTGGGAAGATGCTCGTAATCGGCGTTCCCTCAGGCGGGGAGTCTATCTCCTACGACCTGTCGCAGATGGTCATTCTCTCTATAGTCAACGTCATGACGCTCACGTTCGGCACATATCTCCTCAACGCGAAAATTTATGTGAGCAGTCTCTCGTGGTTTCCCTCCTCCTTCGCGAACGCCATATCTATCGCCGCGCAGGTCGTGGTAGGGCGGCATATCGGCGCGGGAGACGAGGATGTGGCGCAGAAAAAGATATTCCGAACACTCGCTGTTTCAGCCGTGATTACTATGATTACCTCGGTGCTTTTCTACATCTTCTGTGAGCCGCTACTCGGACTGTTCACCGATAATCCCGAAACTATAGCCCTCGGAAAACAGATTATGTTTATCGAGATGTTTGTAGACCTCGGCAGGTGCGGAAACGTGGTGCTTGTTCGCGGCTTGCAGGCTACGGGCGATACGAAGTACCCCATCGCAGTGGGAATTGTTTCAATGTGGATTGTAGCCGTAGGGCTTTCGTATGTGTTCGCAATCGTCCTCGGCTGGGGACTTGCGGGAGTTTGGATAGCTATGGCGATGGACGAAATTATACGCGCCGTGATTTTCATATTCCGCTTCCGTTCGGGAAAGTGGAGAGGAAAAAGCTTCGTGCTTGGCTCTCCTCCTGCGCCCGACAAGGAGGAGGAGACACAGGCGGCGGCAGTATAGATACGGGAAAATTTAAGAGGGGGAGCAAGACTAAAATCTTGCTCCCCCTCTGCTGTTGTGTATGGTTGTCCTACTCCTCCTGAGGAGTTTCGGTATATAGTACTGCTCCTGCTTCTCCTGCTACGGCATTTCAATATACGCCTTGACAGCGTTGCAGGTTTTTTCGTAGGTGACGGCAATTTGGCTGATGGAGGCGTTGTTTACTACTCCCGAACGAAGCTCGGCGAGGACGACAACGCTTTCCTCGAACAGCTTCTTGAGAGCCAGATTGCCCGCTACTCCCTTGAGAGTGTGTATCTCAGATGTCGCGGAGTCCATATCTCCTGCCGCGACAGCCGCCTGAAATTTCTCAAACTCTTTGCCGCCGAGGAACATACCGAGAAGCTTCTTGTAGAGGTTGTTGTTGCCCCTAACCCTGTCAAGCCCTTCTGCGGCGGAAATGTACTCATTTATGTCATTGAACAATGTAGTAATCCTCCCTTATCAAGTGATGCGCCTACCAATAAAATACTACCACATTTTATTGGTAAGCGCAATACAGATTTGAATTTTTTAGATGAAATTTGGGGTTTAGGGATTGGAGGAATTGATTAGTTTTTGAATTATTTCAATATGTTCTTGTGCAAACGGATACCCTGCTTTATCTGCTTTTGTGTACCACTCTATTGCTTTTTGATAGTCCTGCGTGAAACCTTTACCGTGTTTATATAACGATCCCAAACCAACCATTGCAAGCGAATGTACCAATTCGACCGCTTTGGTATACCATTCTATTGCTTTTTGGTAATCTTGTTCGACACCTTCACCGTTTTCATATAGTACACCCAAATTATACATTGCTTTGGAATGTCCCAATTCAGCCGATTTTATGTACCACTCTATTGCTTTTTCATAATCCTGCTCGACAACATCACCGTATTCATATAATATGCCCAGATTATTCATTGCTTTGGGATTTCCTAATTCAGCCGCTTTTGTGCACCACTCTACTGCTTTTTGGTAATCTTGCTTGACACCTTCACCGTTGTTATACAACACACCTAAATTATACATTGCATCGTGATTTCCCGATTCAGCCGATTGTGTCCACCATTCTGCTGATTTTTCGGAATTCTGCTCCAACCCATCTCCATAGTAGAACATACTGCCTAATTTAAGCTGTGCAACAGAAAATTCCGAATATGCTGCGCCCATTATTCTGCTCGCGCCCTTTTTTTCGTCCTTTTCTACAACTCCCTCAAGTCCTGTTAGATAGCCAAGCCCCAGATAATAGCTCTCCTCAATAGAGAGCTTGTCTCCCGCTTTAGACTTATTTACTGCAATTTTGATATTCTCCTCATCGGTTTTTGTTATGAGAATATCCTCAAGCCAACGCTTTAAATCCTCCTGATACCGCTCGCTGTCAGCCCTCAAAGCATTCGCGTTATTGAGAATTTTGTTCATTTTCTGCTCTGTCTTGGCGTCTATTGGCTCGGCAATAATCGGCAGAATCGGAGTAGGATGTCGCTGCCCCTCCGGCACTACATTTCCGTGTATATCCTTCACTCCCTGTGCAAGGGGTATCTCGTAGTCAACCACATAACAGCCGTCCTCAAACGTGTTCTTTGTGACAATAAGCACCATCAGATTAGCCGCTCTTACTGCGCGTTCGATTTCCTTATCCCACTCTTCCGGACCTAGGCTCTCGCGGTCGCACCAAACTCCGCAGTCGAAGGCGCGAAGAATGTCTCCTTCAATCCAGTTGATGAAGCGGTTGTCCTTTTTCCTGTGGCTGAGGAAAACATACGGCTTTCCCGTGCCGTCGTTACTCCCGTCTCGGGTATGCACTCTGATTTTCCTATCCGTGGCTGTAGGCATAATTTCCCCTCCTGTAAAATTTAATAGAAAGTATAATTTATAAAATTACGATACTTATTGTCACGAGACTCTGGCATTGTGCTATCTGTCTATCTTATTTATACCAAATTTTTATTCCTTTTTCAACCCCATTCGGCAGTATTTTTCGGTTGTTTTTAGCTATAGTTAATTAACTTAGAAAACAACAAGAAAACGCGGGCGAAAAGCTTTGATTTGTGCGGTTTTCGCCCGTGGAGGCTTGATTGTTTTCAAGTTAATTTAGTATAATTGTCCTCCACGCAAAAAAGAGAACTCCCCGCAAAAGGGAGTTCTCCGCAATTTGTTTCACTCCGCGCCTCACCGCACTTCGCACCGCACCGCACTATGCCGCCCTACGCCAGCTTCTTTCCGCAGCCGCCGCAGAACTTCGTGCCGGGTGGGTTATCCATCCCGCAGTCGGGGCATTTCCCGCTTGGAGGAGCAACCGCCGCTTGCAGATTATTTCCGCAGTTGTTGCAGAAACGGACATTCCGCGAGTTCTTCGCGCCGCACTTGGAACACTCCTGCAACTCCATGCTCGCGCCGCAGTTGTTGCAGAATTTCCCCGAACCGGCAGGCTTTCCGCAGGAGGGGCAGATAGTGGTTTTCGCCTCAATCGTGCCGCTCCACACTGTGGCGGCTTCTCCCGCCTCGTCGATGTTGCGCCTCATCGCCTGAGCGTGAGCCTGCGCCACGTAGACCTCCTGCCTCGGGGCACAGCGGGTACACAAGCCTGCGTCCTCGTTCCAGCAGTGGTCGCACACATAGGCGTTGTCGTTCGGACAGCGGTGGAAATGCTGTCTTGCCTCGTTCTGCGCCCGCTCAAACGCCTGCTCATGCTCCTTCTGCCACTCGGGAGACATACCCTGATGACGCTCGGACAAAATATTGCTCCCTCGCTCTATGGTGTAGCCGAAGTCCTGCAATTTCCCTCCGAGCAAGCTTCCCGCGAGACTTGCCGCCTGCCCGAGCAGACGGCTTCCCTTCCTCTTTTTGTATGTAGACGACTCAATAAAGCTGCTCTTGTAACCGTCGTTGCATATGTCGCAGTAGAACGTAAACTGGTGTCCCGCGTCGGTGGAATTGTCCTCATAGTTTCGTGTGAACGCTTGTAGCATACTAAACTGCTCCTTCTCTGATGTTTTAGGGTAATACCCGCCGCCATTTGTGCGGTGTTGCCTTAGATTCGCCTTGCTATGTATTCTTATTTATGCTTGATTTTTTTGCCGCAGACGGTACACCTCGTGTTCTCGAAAAACTGCGTCTGACCGCACCGCTTATTTTCGCAGAGTATCATAAGCGATTTGCCGCAGACATCGCATTTCTCACTGCCCGCAAAGGTTTCTCCTCCACAGAAGGGACACACAGCGGTCAGCGGTCTGCCGCATCCGGCGCAGACCGCGTTTCCCCGCTCGATTTCCCGTAAGCAGTTCGGGCAGTGATACCCGAACGGACTGCGGCTTGCACATTTGGGACACAGGCGGCTGTCCCGCTCAATCATTTCGCCACAGTGGATGCAGGGCTGTTTGTAGGTAGCCATACGCTACACATCCTCCTGCCTTGCGCCGCAGCCGCCGCAGAAGCGCGTGCCGTGGGCTAACTCCATGCCGCAGGAGGTGCAGTGCTTAGGACCTGCCGCCGCCAGCGGTGTCCCGCACTCTTGGCAGAACTTGATTCCTTCGTCGTTCTTGTGTCCGCAGGAGGGGCAGCGTCCCTTCGCGTCCTCGGCTGCTTTCGCCTCCTCCGCCTTCTTTTGCGCCGCGCTCGCCTCGTCTAATGTCGCCTGCGCCGTAGCTATGTTCTGCTGAATGAGCTGGAGTCTTGAGTGCTGTGACCACGCGGCGGGGTTCTGCGCGTATGCCTGCTTGCCGATTTCAAGCAGAAGCTCGCTCTCCTGCTTTTGCAGGTCGGCAAGCTCGGTTTGTGCTCCGAGAAGCTTGCCCTCGGGTGTGTCCTTCGGGACTATGCTCTTCGCGATACCGCCTAAGAGACCGCCTAATCCGCCTAATCCTCCTAATAAATCGTTTGCCATTGTGTGATTCCTCCTTTTGTTTTAATGGTGTAGTATAGTTTTATTTCGGGGAGGTATGTCTACTCCTCGAAAAATGCGGCTATTTTGTGAAAACAGTGTACCATTTTTTTCTGCTGTTTTCAAGACGCATGGTAAGTATAGCAAAAAAATTTAAAAATACGACACTGCCGCACGCGCAAAAGAACTCCCCACCGAAACAGCGGGGAGTTCTCTTTAATTTATCAAAAGTAACCATCCATCAAAACGTCAACCCAATTCGGAACAGCCGCTTCCTTTTTGTCGTATTGGGGATAGTATGGTTTTATATCCAACACCAATGACCCGTCGATAGCGTCCAAGCCCTTGACTAATATCCGTGATTCGCAAACATCAACTACCTCTGCCGCCGTAATCCCTATTGGGTTAGGTCGGTGTTTTGCTCGTTGTGCAAAAATTCCCGTCAAAGGCATATCCGAGCGTTCCTGAGGACGGCGCAGCAAGTGCCGGCTTTTGTCAAAATCGGCTTTGTGCATATAAAACAAAACCCAAATGTGGCTAAATTGCTTCAATCCTGAAAGTCCGTCGGCATAGGCGTCGTCGATGATGATTTCTGAGCGTACCTCTCCCCAACCGCAATCAACTCCTTTGCTGACCGGCGAACAGACCCGCCCTATAGGACGCAGTATGATAGACGTATTATCCAAAAAATCACTCCTCTTTGCACATCGAAAAATGCGATTATTAAGGGGGGGGTGACACCACCTATTAAAAACAGTGTACCATTTTTTTCTGCTGTTTTCAAGACGCATGGTAAGTATAGCAAAAAAATTTAAAAATACGGCACTGCTGTACAACGAAAAAGAACTCCCCACCGAAGGCGGGGGAGCTCTCTTAATTTATCAAAAGTAACCGTTCATCAAAATATTAACTCGGCTCGCAATAGCATTGCCGATGCCTTGAGATTTTTCACTTACCGACGTTATGAAATCGGACAGAACACGTAATGCTTAATTAAAGATAGTTTTCGCTGAAATCGAAAACTATTACCCCTCACACTACATATTGTACCATAATTACGCCTACACCTTAATTCTGCTAAAATCCGAAAATATTTCTCCTGCGCGAACGCAAGGGACGCGGTCTTATCACCGGCGGGTTCGGCGGTGCGGGAGGATTCGGAGGGGCTGGCGGTGCAGGAGGTCTCGGTGGTGTTGGCGGAGTGGGAGGTGCCGGAGGTCTCGGTGGATTGGACGGTCTCGGCGGAGTAGGCGGTGCCGGAGGATTCGGCGGAGTTGGAGGTTTCGGCGGTGCGGGCGGTCTCGGCGGTGCGGGGGGCGTAGGTGTCGGCAGAACCGAACACGCGGGGTAGGTGTTTACGTCGCGGATGCTGCTGTATGGATACTCCTTTACCGCGAACTGCGTGCCGTACATATACTGCATAACGAAAAGCGCATTATTCCGAACCGAGCAGAGTATACCCGACTGCCCTGTGCCGTCGCGGAGAGAAATTCCCACGGGACGACCTATAAAATTTTTGACATTTTGCTGCCATGCCATAATAAAAACTCCTTTGCATATATGGATTCTACGGCATATTATGCAAAAGAGGAGAGAAGGGTGAATTACAGCGGTTTTCACCTCCTCGTATAAAAGTGAACAGTACAAGTGCGGATTCCAACGCCGCTTGTTGTACTGTTCACTGTTTATTTTCACTCTAATTTTTCTTTATTACTCCGCAGACACGGCGGATTTTTCCGTCCTCGTTGTAGACAAGCACTTCCCGTCCGCCCGCCGTGGCACTCGAAACCTCGTACCGTCCGCCTCCGTTATCCCTGTCAAAGAACCGTGTGGCAATGAGCGGGTCGGCGGAGGTGTCGCACTCCACCAATCGGTAGAATGTGTTCCTGTCCGGCTCTGTCGCATCGTCGTAATTCGTCCCCTCAATGGGGTAGGGATAGGACGCGGGCGTCTCCTCGGCTATATGAAATATGGAGAGAATCTCGTCCTCCTCGCTCATATTTTCCTCATAGGGGTAGTCTTCCGCCATAGGATACTCGTCCTCGCCGTCTGAGAAGCCGCCGTCTGCCTCCTCTGAATCGAGGGAGGAGTATGCCTCCTCGTCGTCATTCGGAAGCGGGAGTTCTATATTGAAAATCTCATCGAGGAGGGAAATTTCCTCCTCAGAAAGCTGCTCAAGCTGCTCTGAGAGCAACTCTGTAAGCTCCTCTGTAAGCTCCTCCTCAGAGAGTTCGCCGGTGAGGCCCTCCGAGAACTCCGGCACTGAGAAGTCCTCCTCAGAAAATTCCTCAGAGAGCAAATCATCAAAGCCGAAGGACGGTTCTGATGAAGAATCCTGCTCACCATCAAAACGGTAGCCGTCAAACTCCTCGAAATCGTACATATCGGAAACAAGCTCATCAAAATCCGAATTGCCGCCGACCGTATTCACAGAAGGTATGGCAGGCACGGAGATTCTTCTGATAAGCGTAACCGGCACTTTTTTTCGTTCAATATTAATTTTTCTGCATTGCACTTTCATCTAATATGCCCCCACACCAAATCGTTATCATTCAAACTCATAGTTAAATTATCGTGAAATTTATTTGCTCACAGTATTATTGCTTCGGCGGCTAAACCTTGCCGGAGCAATAAATACAGTAAACCGAAAATGCCGCAAACTCATTGTAACACGCCGATTGGGAAATGTAAACATTTTATTACCAAACAATATCGGCGCGTTATGTTAATTTTACCGTAAAGGCGGCTACTCCCGCTTCCGTAATATCCAAAATTCCGTAGGAGCAGCCGCCGTCAACTCCGTTAGAAAGCGAACCGGGGTTCATCACATACAGTCCGTCGTCATAAAATGAACATGGTACATGAGTGTGTCCGAACAGGCACACATCCGCGTTTTGCTCCTTGGAGGAGGCGATAAGCCCACCCAAACCGCGCTTGACGGAGAAGGCGTGACCGTGGGTGCAGAGGATTCTCTTTTCCCCGAAATCTATTATCTCCGTTAGATTTGCTTCTGTGCCGAAATCACAGTTTCCGCGAACGAGTACATAGCGCATAGTCGGATTGCGCGAAATAAGCCGCCTGTAGTCGGACTCCCCGTCTCCGAGGAAAACAAAAAGCTCGCTGTCGCTGTGACGTTCGAAGACCTTCAGAAGATTTCGGAAATTTCCGTGGGTGTCAGAAACAACAATCGCACGCATGGCACATTCTCCCATATTTCATCATATTATAATTATACACGGCATACAATTAATTGCAATAAATTAAAGGTAATAATTGCTGATAATAGTATGTGCCACATGAGAGGATGGTCGTAATACAATGAATAAACAGCTCAACGACGCGTTATTCGCGCTTGCGAAAAAACTCGGCAAAAATCCGCAGGAGATGCAGGAGGCGATTTCCGCAAATCCCGAGCTTATCAAAATGCTCGACAGGCTAACTCCGCAGGATATAAACAAGGTGAGCGACGTGCTTGCTGATGATGGGAAAACAAACAAGATTATCGCCTCCAAGCAAGGGCAGGAGCTTATCAACAAGTACTTCAAGAAGAAGTAGGAGAGAGCGGCAACGCTGAAATTATCTGAAAGCAAGGTGAGAGCATGGACAATTTATCCGATTTGTTGGGGAATATCCTCAGCGACCCCTCCGCGATGGAGAAGGTGATGGAGGTGGCGGCACAGCTGGGTTTGGGGGATACAGGCGACAGTTCCGCAGACGCTCCGCCTCCTCCTCCCCCTCCTCCCCCTCCCCACGAGGTCGGGAGCGACAGCCCGCAGGACGGAATAAACGCGGATATGCTCGCATCTCTCTTCTCCTCATTTGGGGGAGGCAACGACGCTCACAGCGGCGGGCAGTCAGGCAACTCCTCCCCCGATTTTGATATGATAGGCATGATAGCTAAGTTTGCGCCGCTTATCGGTATGCTCGGCGAGGAGGACGACAACACGCGCCTCCTGTTAGCACTCCGACCGCTCATGAGCGAGGAGAAGAGGAGAAAAATCGACCAAGCGGCGAAGATACTCAGACTGCTCAAGCTGCTCCCACTGCTGAGCGAGAGCTTCGGGTTTGGGGGAGAATGATGGCACAATATACGAAAGGTGGACGCTACTGTGGCAAATGAAAATTTCATCCAAATGCAGCGTGACGCCGAGCGGCGCGTACTCGAAATGCAGCGGCGAGCGGAGGCAGCCAGAAGGGCGCACCCGGGCAGTCGCACGGCGGAGGAGCAGGAGCGGCAGGAACGCGCCGAGAGAGAGCGGATACGCCGCGAGCAGGAAGCACGCCGCGACGCCGAACGCGGCGAACCGTTCGGAGCTCACAGCGGGAGAGAACATCCCGCGTTGCTCCCTCCTCCACCTCCGCCGCCACCTCCACCGCCGTTTGCTCCTCCTCACGGACACCATGAGCAGGGGGGACACCACGGACGCCACGGGCAGATGAGCTTGCTGAGAAATTTGGGGAACAATCCCCTCTCCGCGATTTTCGGCGGCGGCAACGACAGGATGCTGCTGCTCATGCTCGCCGCGCTTATTTACATGGAGGGCGGAGATATGACGCTGGCGATTGCGTTGCTGTACATAGCGATGTAGTATATTTATAATTTATCATTAGCGAAGCGAATCATTCATCATTTTTCATTTAATACTGCTCCGCGTTTAAAAGCGTTGATAGATTTGCGAGGATTTTTTTCGTATGACAAGGCGAACGACGCAGGCTTGCCGGCGCAAGTCAAGAAGGACAACGAAGTCAGGCGGAAAAAATACCGCAAAGATACAATGGTTTTAAATGCGGAGTGGTATAAGTTAAAGCGGTGATTCTTCAGCTTTCGGACGCAGAAATTTCAATGAAAAATGATGAGTGATGAATGATGAATGATAAATAAACGCGCAAACCGAGGAACTGCGGCACGTTTCACTGTGCCGCAGTTCCATTTGCAGTTTCTTTAGTTTTGCGCTGCGCGTTGCGCGTTACTCCGCCATAATCTTCGGCAGGATACTCCCGCCGTCCGAGAGGAAGTCTACCCATATAGCCCCGTTGGTTGTCTTTACATCAAGGCTGGGTGTTACTACGCCGTCGGACTTAATTCCGCTCTGTACGTTGGGAAGGTTGTTGCTCGCGTTGGTTGTGGAGCTGAGTATGTCGTAATCCTCAGACAGTCCTGTCAGAGTACCGATAATCTTACCGTTAGTAGTCCTGCAAACGAGACTTCCATTGAATCTGTCAAAGGTGATGCTGCCGTTGCTTGTAGTCAAACGGCAGACGCCGAGACCTGTGCACGACGAGTTGATTACATCAATGCTGTTGTTGGTGGTTGTGACACTTATGTCTTCAGACTCGCACGAAATCATCTCCACAGGTGCGTTTGTCGTCTCCAATTTGAGCTGTTCATACGCGTTTACGCCCTCAAGGTTTATCCGCGCGTTGGTTGTGGAGACATCAATAGTTTTGTGCGACAAAACATCCTTCAGATTAATTCTTCCGTTTTTCGACTGAACGCTGAGTGACCCGATAAAGACGCAGTCGGTTATCTCCACTTTTCCATTTACAGTTGAAAACGCGGTATCTGCCGTGAAGCCTAAATTCTCCGCCGTAATCTTTCCGTTGCTCGTGGTTATATTAACCTGCGGATAGTGTTCCTTTGGGATACTTATGACAACGGTTCTATCTGAAAACACCTCGAAATTAAGACCGATGCCCAAAAAGCTGTTATTTACTGTTTTATTGGTGTCGAACTCAATATCAAGCTCTTCTGTGTTCCTTTTAAAGCTGTAGTATTCCTTCTCGTTGTCGTAGTAGGTAATGTCAATCGTATCCTTTTCGGAAGGAACGAGCTTTACATTTCGGTTTTGATCCTTGAGTACGATGGAGGTAATATCACTCGCGCTTATCGAATAGGTCATCTTTGTAAACTCATCGCCCGTGTTGAGCTTGGAAAAATCCCCGCCTACTACGAGAACGGTTATGCCGCAGATAACAAGTCCCAGCCCTACAAGAGAAGCCGCTATGACTAAAAATAGATGTTTAGCTTTCATGATTATGAAACCCTCCTTTTTACGAATATTGATTTAATTGCGCGTCCGGCAAGCTTAACTAAGCTCCACAGACCCTTCGCGAAGTAGATAGCGGGGTAGAGCAGGAGCATCGCTATTCCCACGCTGGCAAGTCCCGCGCCGAAGGAGAACAGGGCGGCGAGCGGATTTGCAGCAATCATGAAGGGTGAGGTTATCACCATGACCACTCCGCTCAGAGCAAAGGAGAAGAGAATCAGAAACGCGGTCATTATAAGAAGCATGACGGTGATAAACAAGGTGAACAGAAGAATAAGTGCTGTTAAAACCAGAGGAAACCACAGCGGAAAACCGAGAATAATCAGCACGATTGCGGTAGCTGTGAGAGGAACCGAGCTCCTCGATCTGATTATCGTCTGCAGGGCGGTTTCATCGATAAGCTTTCCGCGTATCGCCTCTATCGAGCCGAGACTGGTTACAGCCTCCTCCTCGCTCATGCCGTCCTCCATGCGGTCGTCAAGCATCTCGCTGTAGTACGCCAATGCCTTCTCGTAGTCGGGAATATCCTTGATTGACGATTGCAGCTTTAAAAGAAATTCACTTTTTGTCATTGAGCATTGCCTCCTTTAATAAATTCGTAAATACCCATTATTTCCTGCCATTCGCCGAGAAATTCAGATATTCTTTCCTGACCTGCCTGAGTAATTTTGTAGTACTTCCTAAGTCTGCTGTTGTGTTCTACGGAGTATACCGAAACGTACTGCGACGTTTCAAGCCGTTTGAGAATAGGGTACAGCGTGGATTCCGAAATATCCACATAGGGGGAAATATCCTTAATTATTTTGTAGCCGTAGGAATCTCCGCCGCGAAGTGCCGCTAAAACGCAAATGTCAAGTATGCCTCGTCTTAATTGTGCATCCATAAAAAGCCCCCTTTCGCCTTATACTATACATCACATAGTATAAGTTGTCAAGGGGTATTTTCAAAAAAATAAAATAAATTTTCAAAAAGGGATTGAGGCACAATAAAACCTGTGCAACAACCCCTTTTCGAAAAACAAACATATAATACCTATATCGTGCGAAGTGCGGAGCAAACCTCACGCTTTAGCGTTAGTGTTCGCTCCGCCGCGCCACCACAACCGTACTTTTCGCCTAAAATCTCCACAGCTTCTTTGATTTCACCGCACAGCTCAGAGCGGAGTATATCACGGCGGCTACTGCTCCCGAGAGCATAATGGGGATAATCGCCGCCGACATATCCAAATCAAAATACCTCCAGCCCAGCGTGTTTCCCGTTATGTAGAGTATAAACGAGGCGAGGCACACGAAAATACTGCGCGGGAAAACATGGAGGAGTGTCGGAATAAAGCTCCGTGAATGAAGCTTCATCTTCTTTCGGAGCGACCTCTGCGCGTAGGAGAGAGCCTTCCCCTTCATGGAGCTGTCGGCAGACTTTACTGCACTGAGGATTTTCTCCTCGTCGGAAAATTCCGTAGTCATGTCGGTCATTTGAGCGAACACGGTAATCCTCGCCGCCTCGCCGAGGGCGAAGGAGAGGTTGCCGCTCTTTGCCGCACTCGAATTGAGATTAGCCACATCGGCGGCGGAGACCTCGCTCAGCGGAAGTCCGAAAACAGTGCGGCTGCTCCTCTGCTCACGAGTGAGCTTTAGCTGAGCCGCCTCGGCAGTAAAGCAGAAGGGGAGCTTGCCCAAGTCCGATTTAGCCTCCAAATTGAGATGGAGGAAGAATATATACTCCGCCTTGTTGCCGCGAATACGGCTGTAGTGCGGGAAAGTGCCCTCAAATCCGAACTGACCCGCTACTTTGTCGGTGTGAGCCGAAAGCTCATTCACGGCGGAGTAGAAGAGTGCGTCCTTCAGTGCCTCAGAGGGCTGTGCCTGCTCGACTATATCGCTGAAAATTTGCTCTAATTTGGAGACAAGCTTCCACAACCGTCCGCTTTTTACACCCTCCGCGAAGCTTTTTGCAAACTCCATAGTTTTTTTCAGCGCGTCGGCGTACTGCTCACATTCGCACTTTTCCAGTGCCTCCTCAAGCAGCTTTACCTCAGGCTGTGCGTCCTCATCCCTGAAAATTCGGATAACAGAGCCGAACGCGTATCGGTTGTCGAACAGCTTAGAGAGGTACTCCGCATCGACTACTCCGCCTTTTTTGCCTGCCGCCTCGAGCATCTGACTTGTGCCGGAGAGCAAAAAAGCCATGTTGAGCGCGTTTTTCTCAGCCGCCGAGAGGTTGCTTTCTCCGAGAATGGAGAGCTTCTCCACCAATATATCAGAGGAGCGAAGGACAATCTCGAGCGTGGACAGCCCCTTTAGGCGAAGCTGCTTCATATAATTTACCGGAGTGAGGAAAAACTCAGGCTCACCGGAGGTTATGCGAACAGTCTTCCACTTATCGGGTCTGAGCAGTCTGTCGGGTTCGGCGAGGGAGGAGAACTCAGTATCGATTAGTATCTCAAACTGATACCGTCCATCCTCCAAACGCTCAGCCTCCATCATGGTCACAAATCCGAGAGCGGGGAACGTGGTGTTCTCCTCCGCGGAAAAATCGGGGAAGGAAAAGGAACACTTGCCCCATTTGCGTTCGTTGACCGACATATAAAGCACGCCGTCCTTTACGTCGAGGATAACACGCCCGATATTTTTCGTCGCGAAGGTGACGAGAAAATCCTCCGCGTTTTTCGGCATATACCGCGCGGTGTGCTGAATTTCGCTCAGCCACGACGAGCGGGAGAAGTCGTTATCCCTCCACACGCCTATCATCCAGTCGAAAAACGGCTTGTAAGTTTCGGCGTTGACGGAAAAATCCATATCGGCGAGTGCCTTCACCTTTTCGGGGATTAAGTCGGAAACGTCATATTTATCGCTTTGAAGCTCCGTGACCACATCCGAAATATCCCTCGCAAGCTGCAACTTGACCGAGTAGAACTGGCTGTCCAGCCGCTCTGTAAGCTGTTCTGAGGTGAGGTCGTTCTGCCGCGAGAAAACAGGAGACTGCGCCGCGAGAAAGACCTCAATGCCTAAAAGTCGTCTGTTTAAAAATTTCATATAAAGCGTTAATGTCCTTTCGAGGAAATGGAATTAGGTATGCTGAACTAACCCACAAACAATCAAACCTCCACAAGCGAAAAGCGTACAAATCAAAGCTTTTCGCCCGTGTTTTCATGTTGTTTTCTAAGTTAATTAACTATAGTATTAAACCCTAATTATAAAATCTCATACAGGAGACCACTCTGCCGAGGATTGAAACCTCGTCAAAGCCGACGATAATCGGGTCGTACATGGGATTGTCCGGTTGCAGGCGAACATGGTCGGACTCCTTGAAGAAATACTTCACCGTAGCCTCTTCTCCAATGAGCGCGATGACAATCTCACCGTTTCCCGCAGTGGGAGTTCGCTCGGCAATGAGTATGTCGTCCGCCAGAATGCCTGCCTCCACCATGCTGTCGCCTATTACCCTGAGGGCGAACAGCTCGTTGCTCCTGTGCTTGTCAGCGGGGAAGGGAATAGTCGCCACTACCTCCTCATAGGCGTAGATAGGCATACCTGCCGTAACCTTGCCAAGGAGGGGGACGTGTGTCACGGGAGCTTTATCCCCCACAATATGAATAGCGCGGTTAAGTCCCTTGCTTCGTGTGATGAAGCCCTCCTCCTCAAGCACATTGAGGTGATGGTGAACCGACGAGGTAGATCTCATGCCCGTAGCACTGCAAATCTCCCTTATTGTGGGAGGCAGACCTTCCTCAGAGCAAGTGCGGAGGTAATCCAGTATTTTTGCTTGTGCATCGGTAAGACGTTCCATTATTAAAACAGCCCCTTTCGTATACTATATGTACGTTGGTATTATAACACATAAAAAAACCAAATGCAAACAAATGTTTTGCATTTGGTTTATTTTCTTGAAAAATTTACGAAAATTTTCTAAAATATCAGAAAAAAGCAGAATTTTTTCTCGTGTAAGGCAGATTTTCCTCCTCCCCGACACTTTGGGTGGGAGGAGGAAAGCCGTTTGCGTTAGTTCGTATCGCCGCCGGACGGTGTTTCATCCTCCACGGCAGGGGCTTCATCAGCCGCAGGAGCTACGTCATCCGCCGCAGGAGTTGAGCCTTCTGTCTCATTCTGTGCGGGAGTGAGAATAATTTCAGCTCCTTCGCCTATCAGCGAGAGCGGGAGGGCAGTGACAGCGGCAGGTTCTCCCGCCGCCAGCGCGAGAGAGGAATCCCCCGCTTGAGCCGCCGCAAGTGCCTCGAGCTTTGCGGCTTTGAGCAGCTTCTTCGCCTTCCTGTTGAGCTTGTCGTTCTTATTGAATATCTCGTAGAGTACGGGAACGACATACATAGTCATAAGCGTGGAGTAAATAAGTCCTCCTATAGTGACAACCGCCATCGGCTGAATGAGGTCAGCTCCCATGCCAAAGCCCATTGCGAGGGTAGACAGACCGAGTATAGTGGTAAGCGCGGTCATGAGAATGGGGCGCATACGGGTTTTCCCCGATTCAATCAGTGCCTCGCGCATAGTCATGCCCGATTCGCGCAGCTGATTGGTGTAATCGACAAACACTATTCCGTTATTTACCACAACTCCCGATAGTACGAGGAATCCGAGAAGGGAGATTACGCTAAGTTCCATTCCGCAGATAATCAGCGCGATAAGACCGCCCGTGAAGGCGAGGGGAATGGTGAACATGATGATAAACGGAGAGAGGAGCGACTGGAACTGCGCGACCATGATGAGGTAGATAAGCGCGATGGCGAAGAGCATCATAAGCCCGAGGTCGCCGAGAGCCTCGTTAATCATGGTGTTTTCGCCCTCAATCTCGAGGGTAACGCCCTTAGGCGGCTGGTAGGAGTTTATCTGCTCGTTAAGCTCACGCCCGACAAGTCCTACGTTGTAGCCGGTCTGGAGAGCGCAGGAGACGGTGATATACCGCACCTGATTGTCTCTCAGGATTGATTTGAGGCTTTCGCCGTCGGTAATGTCGGCAACGTCGGAGAGCTTTACGTCCTGCGTTTCGCCGTCCTTATCGGTCACTGTGCCGACTACGAAATCGCCTATATTTTCCTCCGTAACCGCGTCCTTTGTGCCGTCGATTACGACAACGGGGTACTCCTCCGAGTCGATTGTGACGGTGGTGGCGTTGTTGTTGGAGGAGAGCCGCTCTGCAAGCTTTGCGTAAACCTGCGCGACTGTGAGGTTTTTGAGTATAGCCTTATTCTTGTCTACGATAACGCGAAGCTCTGCGGAGCTTTCACCCGTTCCGTCGTCGATTTCGGTAGTACCCTCAACCTTCTGCATAATGCCTGCAATGTCCCTCGACACAGCGGTGAGAGTATCCAAGTCCTGTCCCGATATTTTAACCGATATTCCGCTTCCTGTGAGTGCGGACATCTCGTCCATACCCGATCCGTTAGCCGTAACCTCGCAGTCGAGGTTCTTGGTTCTGTCGAATATCTGAGCGATAATCTCGTCGCTTGAGATGGTTCGCTCCTCGTCGAGAATCAGGTAGTAGGAGACAGAGTTTCCGCCTCCTCCGCCTGCGCCGCTCATGCCGACCATTGCCGCCATAGCTCCGCCGCCCTCGTTCGCGCCGACAGTGGCAATGCCGTCAATTTCGCTTACTATCTCGATAAACTCATCACTCACCTCGCGCGTCTGCTCGGTCGTGTACTCCTTAGGAGTGGTGATTGAGGCGGTGAGCTGGAGAGCGTCGCTGTCCGGCATGAAGGCAGTACCCATGCTGTACGCCTTAAATCCTGCGAACACAAGCAGTCCTACCGCCAAAAGGAGGACTAAGGGCTTGAATTTGAGCGTGAAGGAGAGTGTCTTGCCGTAGACCTTAGCAAATTTGCCGAACAGATTCATCTTCGGCTCTTTGAAATTCTTCAGTGTAACCACCGAGAAGGAGGGAACTACAGTCAGCGCAACGATAAGGCTTGCTATGAGCGAGTAGGCTATAGTCAGTCCCATATCGGTGAAGAGCTGGCGCGAGATTCCCTGTGTGAACACAATCGGGAGGAATACGCAGATTGTCGTCAGCGTGGAGGAGGCAATTGCTCCCGCCACCTGTGACGCACCCTCTATCGCCGCCTCCTTCGCACTTTTTCCGAGGCTTCTCATGCGATAGATATTTTCGATTACAACGATACTGTTGTCAACCAGCATACCTACTCCCAGCGCGAGACCAGCAAGGGAGATGATGTTCATTGTCACTCCGCTGAAATACATGAGGACAAGGGCGAACAGCAGGCTTACCGGAATACTCACGGCGACTACCGCTGTGGGCTTGATGTTGAGGAGGAACAAGAACAGTATGAGTACTGCGAGTATTCCTCCGTAGAGGAGATTTTGAACAACGGAATCGACCACTATATTAATGTATGTCCCTTGGTCGTTGAGCGAGGTGATGTGCATCCCCTCATGCTCCTTCTCGAGTTCCGCAAACGCCTCTGCTACGCTCTCCGACACGTCAACCGTGGAGGAGGTGCTCTGCTTCTGGACGCTCAGGATTATACCGTTGTTTCCGTTGATTTTCGCGTAAACCTCATCGGAGTTGTCGATAAACGCAATGTCCGCGACATCTGAGAGCGTTATCTCCCCCACTCCCTCGAGGTCGATGTTGGTGAGGACGAGAGCCGCCATCTCCTCGGAGGAGACGAAGGTGTCGCCTACCTTGACGATTTTGTCGTCGTTGTCTACGCTTATATATCCTGCCGGCATGGAGAAGTTCTCAGCCGCGAGCAGTCCTTTAATCATGTCGGCGGTGATGAACTTGTCCACTGCGGAGTTTTCGATTGCCGCTTCCTTCTGTTCGGCGAGCTGCTCCTTGCCGTCCTTAATCTGCTTCTGCGCGGAGCCGAGCTGTCCCGAGGCTTGATTAAGCTGGCTGTTGAGCTGTCCTTCAGCGGCTTCGAGCTGTGCCTTCTGCTCCTTGAGGGCGGCAAGCTGTGCGGGAGCTGATTCAAGCGCGGTCAACTGCGCGAGAGTAGCCTCAAGCTCCGCAATAGTAGCTTTGAGTGCATCAACTCGTGCCTTAATGGAAGCATAGCTTGCATCTTCCGACGAGAGAGCGGCAAGATTGCCCTCCTCCGTTGCCAAAGATTGCTTTAACAACGCAATATTCTGTGTGAGAAGTTCTTTCTGAGCGGCAATTTCATCGGCAGGAGGAGCGGCGGCAATCATCGCTTCAAACTGCTTAATCGCGGCGTTTATCTTAGCAAGTCCGTCTGTAATCTGTCCGCGTGCCTCTGCGCCCTTGGCGTTAATCATGCCTATGGCGTTTTTCAGCTTCTTCTCCGCGTCGGCAAGCTGCTCCTCACCCTCCGCGAAGGAGTTGTCGAGAGCCGTTCTGATTTTCGCGTTGAGCGCGTCAATCTTCTGCTCGCTCAGAGTGATACTGAGCTGTTTTTCCACCAAACCACTCGCTGTGACGGAGGCAACTCCGTCGAGCCGCTCAATGGCGGGCACTACCTTCTCCTTGACGTATGCCGAGAGCTGTGCCGCGTCCATGCCGTCCATATCTACGCTTGCGACAACTACGGGGAGCATATCGGGGTTGATTTTCATTATTGTAGGAACGCCAACCAACTCGTCAAAGTAGGGCTTGACCATGTCGATACTGCTGCTGATTTCAATCATTACGCCGTCCATGCCGGTGTCCTGATTGAACTCCATGATGACAACGCTCACGTTTTCGCTCGAAACGCTGTTTATGTTCTTAATTCCGCTTGTAGTGGCGAGTGCCTGCTCCAGCGGCTTTGTGACCGACGTCTCCACCTTTTCGGGGCTTGCGCCGGGGTATGTGGTGTACACCACCACGTAGGGAAGCTCCATCTTAGGGAGCAGGTCGGTGGTGGAGTTCATAAACGAAACCACACCGAGAATAATTATAGCAAGCACCGCGACTACTACGGTCAGCGGACGCTTGACGCTGTATTTTTGCAGCATATGAGTAACATCTCCTTCTCAATTTAAGTATTGCTCCGACAACTAAACCTTGCCATTTCTGGTCGGTATTTTTACCGCCTTGCATCGTTATCGTCCTTGCCTTGCGCCAGCAAAGCGGCGTCCTCTGCCTCGCAAGACAGTAAAAAGCCTCGACCATAATCTGGCAAGGTTTAGCCGCCGAAGCAAT
>JAISGQ010000039.1 GCA_031262985.1 Oscillospiraceae bacterium | reverse complement strand
AGGAGGCAAAGTTTAGGTCAAGCCTTTTCAAAGGCTTGCAGGTTGTTAGGACAGCGTCCTAACTCGCTCTCCGCAGAGAGCGAAATCCTTTATCGTCAGAAAAACGCAGGAGGGGTAGGGAAAAATGTCCCTAAGGACATTTTTTCCGTAGGGGAACCCTCGTCGGGGGTTCCCCTGTGTAGGTCGCCTTGCGACCTACTTTAATACAATTATACCTTTACGGAATTTTAATTTAGAAAGCTAAACACACAAAATCAGAACGGAGCATGAGTACAAGTATGAACGACATTTTGGGAAACCTCTACAACACAGTAGTTGACAGACAGCAAAATCCGCAGGAGGGCTCGTACACCTGCTACCTCTTCGAGAAGGGGCTTGACAAGATTCTCAAGAAGATAGGCGAGGAGAGCGCGGAGACAATAATCGCCGCGAAGAATCAAGACAACGGGGAGTTAGTAGGCGAGGTAGGCGACCTGCTCTACCACCTTATGGTTATGCTCGTGGAGAAAGGCGTGCCGATTGAGGCGGTCAACGCGGAGCTTCGCAAGAGAAGCCTCAAGAGCGGCAACCTCAAGCAGATGAAGCAGGTGGACAAGAACAGCTGAGTATTGCTCCGAAAACAAAATAAAACGCAGCAGTATAAAACATACAAAATTATTGAAGTGCCGAAATCTTTGAAAACAGATTCTCCCGATTTGTAAAATTTTTGGTTCATTATTAATTGCGTCAAAAATAATTTGAGAATGACGTTTATTTGTGATATAATGACTTCATATGTATGCCTAAAATATATTTTATACTAATCGGTTAAAGGGGAAAAAACATGAATATATTAAAATCACTTTTCGGAAACTACTCCAAGCGGGAGCTGAAAAAAATTGAGCCTCTCAAAAATGCCGTTCTGGAGAAGGAATCGGTCTACGAGGCAATGAGCGACAAGGAGCTTCAAGCGCAGACCGACATACTCAAGGAGCGTCTTAAAAACGGAGAAACGCTCGACGACATCCTCCCCGACGCGTTCGCGGTTTGCCGCGAGGCGAGCTGGCGCGTCATCGGACTAAAGCACTTCCCCGTGCAGATTGTAGGCGGAATCATCCTCCATCAGGGAAGAATCGCGGAGATGAAAACAGGCGAGGGAAAGACGCTCGTGGCGACACTGCCGTCCTACCTCAACGCGCTTACCGGAGAGGGAGTACACATCGTCACCGTCAACGAATACCTCGCACGCCGCGACAGCGAGTGGATGGGCAAGGTTCACCGCTGGCTCGGACTGACGGTAGGCTTGGTTACTACCAACATCAAAAATGACGAACGCCGCAAGGCATATGCCTGCGATATCACATACGGAACGAACAACGAGTTTGGTTTCGACTACCTGCGCGACAATATGGTGCCCTACATCCAGCTCAAGGTGCAGAGAGGTCACGTTTTTGCTGTGGTGGATGAGGTTGACTCCATCCTCATCGACGAGGCGAGAACTCCTCTTATCATCTCCGGTCAGGGAGAGGAATCGACCGAGCTTTACACAAGAGCCAACGAGTTCGCCCGACGCCTCAAGCAAAAGAGGATGGTAGCCGACAACGAAAAGCAGGAGATTGAGGACAGAGACGACGTTTCCGACGCCGACTACGTCGTCGATGAGAAGGCAAAGACAGTAACCCTAACCGAACGCGGAGTAAAGAAGGCGGAGTCGTATTTCAGTCTTGAAAACCTCAGCGACACTGACGAGCAGTCACAGACAATCTCCCACCACGTCAATCAGGCAATCCGCGCCCACGGCATAATGATACGGGATATCGACTATGTTGTGCAGGACGGCGAGGTCATCATTGTCGATGAGTTCACGGGACGCCTTATGTACGGAAGACGGTACAACGACGGACTGCATCAGGCAATCGAGGCGAAGGAGGGCGTGAAGGTAGCGCATGAGTCGAAAACTCTCGCGACCATCACCTTCCAGAACTACTTCAGGCTGTACAAAAAGCTCTCCGGCATGACCGGTACGGCACTGACCGAGGAGGAGGAGTTCAGAGAGATTTACCGCCTCGACAGTATCGAAGTGCCTACCAATAAGCCAATGGCGAGAATAGACAACCACGACATTGTGTACGCGACTGAGGCGGCTAAATTCAGAGCTGTAATCGCTCTCATTCTCGAGGCTCACAAGGACGGACAGCCCATACTCGTCGGTACGGTTTCAATCGAAAAATCGGAGCTTCTGAGCAGCCTTCTCACACGGCAGGGAGTAAAGCATCAGGTGCTCAACGCAAAGCAGCACGCGAGAGAGGCTGAGATAGTGGCGCAGGCGGGTAAGTTCGGCGCGGTCACTATCGCCACAAACATGGCGGGACGCGGAACTGACATAAAGCTCGGCGGTAACTCCGAATTTATGGCAAAGCAGAAAATGCGCACGGAAGAGTACTCCGAGGAGATGATAGAGGAGGCAAACTCATTCGGCGAAACGGACAACGCGGAGATTATCGCGGCGCGTAAGCGTTACAACGAGCTAATCGAGCAGTATGAGAAAGAAATCCGCATGGAGGCGGAGAGGGTCTGCTCCGTCGGCGGACTTCTGATTATCGGCACGGAGCGTCACGAGTCGCGCCGTATCGACAATCAGCTAAGAGGACGTGCCGGACGTCAGGGCGACCCGGGCGAAACGCAGTTCTACATCTCCCTTGAGGACGACCTCATGCGCCTGTTCGGCGGCGACAGAGTGAAGGGAGTTATGTCTACTATCAGCGGAGACGAGGATATGCCGATACAGGTTGGCATACTGTCAAGCATGATAGAAAACGCACAGAGGAATGTTGAGGGCAGAAACTTCGGTATCAGAAAGAATGTCATAAAGTTTGACGATGTTATGAACCGCCAGAGGGAGATTATCTACTCCCAGCGCGATCAGGTTCTCAACAACGAGGACTTGAAGGATAAGATACTCAAGATGCTTGAGGAGTCGATAACAGGCAAGGTTTCTTTCTATCTTACGGGCGACAGCAAGGACGACTGGAACTTTACCGCCCTTCGCGCAGAGTATAACCCCTACCTTACACACGACGACGATTTTGTGTACACCGAGGAGGAGCTGTACAACGTAGAGGCGGAGTATATAACAAATATGCTCCTCGAGCGTATGCACGAGAGGTACGAAAACAAGGAGAAGGACGTAGGCAGCGAGCTTATGAGAGCCTTCGAGCGAAAGGTTCTGCTCCACACTGTCGATTCGCTGTGGATGGAGCATATCGACGCTATGGAGGAGCTGAAAAAGGGTATCGGACTGCGCGCATACGGACAGAAGGACCCCGTTGTTGCGTATACGGTCGAAGGCTTCGATATGTTCGACGAGATGATTGCTCTTATCAAGGACGAGGTTTGCAGAATCATGATGACCATGGTTCCGAGAACTGCCGAGCAGGTGGAGAGAAAGCAGGTCGCGAAGGTGATTGCCACCTCCTCCGACGGCAGCGACCCCTCCGCGAAGACGGTCAGGGGAAGCGGCAAGGTTGCGCGTAACGCTCCGTGTCCGTGCGGAAGCGGGAAGAAGTACAAGCAGTGCTGCGGAAAAGATAAGTAAAAGAGAGATTGCCTACTGCCTCGATTGAGGCAGTAGGCAATGTTTTATTAGTTGATTTTGAATGTGAACCATGCAAGCATTTGGAAAGACCCCACCAAACTTTACTTCTTTGGCAATTGATTTTAGAGTATAGCCTCCTACAAAACAAAGCCTCCCGTTCTTGGGAGGCTTTGAGTTAGGAGGAAAAATGAAAGGCTGAGGACAAACAGGAAACACTGGCATATTTACTGCTTAATCTCTGTAACTTAATATTAAACTACAAATATTAAGCGCGTATTAAGAAAATTTATTATTTGTGTTAATATTTCTCATACCAAACAATTTATATAGATTTTTCTTGATTATCCTCTTCATGATAGCTCTTTTCCGTGTTCACATTCCAGATATTATCCTTTCCTTCTGTTCCCGAAAGGATATTTTTCACAGCCTCGAAGGCAGTAAGCATGGAGTGATCCATGTTGTTGTACCTGTGCTGTCCGTTTCGCCCCAAGCAGAACAGATTGCCGAAGGAGTCGAGATAGCGGCGTACTGTTTCAAACTCCGCGTAGCTGCCGAAATAGGCGGGGTACGCCTTCTTGATATGCTCCACGTGATGAACTCCCGCCTGCGAGGGAGAGGAAATAATGCCCATAGAACACAGCTCGCCCACTGCGAACCGCGCGAAATCATCATCGGGCATATTCCAGTAGCGGTCGTTCTCGTCGCAGAAGTACTCAAGCCCTATCCACGTCTTTTCCGTCGGCTTCTCAGCCATATAGGGCGACCAGTTGTTGAAAATTTGGATTCTCCCGAGCTTAACGCCGGTGTCCTGAACATAAATCCAGCAGTCGGGAACGATGTTGCCGAGCGTTTTAATTTTTGTCTCATTTTTCAGCGCGAGAGTACACTCCAAGCCGACAGTTATAAAATCGCGGTAGGGGAGTGCCGCCGCAATTTCCGCGACACTCTCAGGCGCATATTCAAGCCCGCCAATCAAATCCTTTACCGGCATGGAGGAGACCAAAATGTCGCACTCCATAAATACCGATTCTCCTCCTGCGCGGTAGGTGACACCCGTTATTTTGCCGTTTGATTGGTGAATTTTTTCTACATTGCACGAGAGCATAATTTCTCCTCCGAGGGAGACTACTCGCCTCGCCGCCGCTTCCCAAAGCTGCCCCGGACCGAACTTAGGATACATAAATCGCTTGATTAACGAGGTCTCCACCTTAAAGGAGGAACGCTTTGTGCGAAAAATCTTAGCGAGCATATCGCGGAGAACTGCGAGGATGGAAAGCCCCTTCACCCGCTGTGCGCCCCAATCAGCGGAGATTTGCGACGGATGCCGCCCCCAGAGCTTCTCCGTGTAGCCTTCAAAAAACATAGAGTAGAGGGTTTTTCCGAATCGGTTTATGTAAAAATCCTCAAGGGAGTTTTCTTTCCTCTTGAAAATAAGCGAACGGAGGTAGCTAAAGCCCGCCTGTATCGTTTTGAAAAATCCGATATTTTTAAATGTCTGCCATTTCGGGCTGACGGGGTAGTCGAAAAATTTGCCGCCGTAGTATATCCGAGACACCCTGTCACGAATTAGCATGACCTCGTCCTCCCGCTCGGGGTCAGGTCCGTTTGCGGAGAACTCCCTGTCTTTGCCGAGCAAAATGTCGTCCATCGCGGGCGAGCCTTGGAGAGGAAGAAGTTCTGTCCAGAGCTTCACGACCTCCTCATCCTTTGAAAAAAACCTGTGACCGCCTATATCCATCCTGTTGCCGCCGGATTTGATTGTCTTTGAAATTCCGCCGACAGTCTGTTCCGCCTCGAGGATTGTCACGTGGAAATCGCCGCTTTTTTTGAGAATTTCATGCGCGAATGTCAGTCCGGCAGGACCTGCGCCGATTACTACGATTTTCTTCAACGATACGCACCTTCTTTATGCAAATGTTGCTCCGACTGTGTAAAAACGCAAGGTTTATGCAGTCGGAGCAATACGGTTTACCAAAGCTAAAAGCGGCGAAGTTATACATCATATTCATTTTAACCTCTCTTCACTCGATACCAATATGAATACAGCGTTTTATATCCCAACTTCGTGTACAAATTTATCGCTTTCTGATTATCCTGCACCACTTGTAAATAAGCGGTGTGAGCGCCAAGATTCTTTGACGCCGCCAAAAGTGATTCGCATATTTCTCTGCCGTATCCTTTGCCGCGTTGCGGTTCATCAACGACGATATTTAGCAGAGCCATATAACCGCGTTCTATTACCGCCGAGCCGCAAGCGACGGAAACGCCTTGCTTGAGGATTCGTCCACATATCATGGTGCTTCTCACATTATTAAGTATCTGTTTTGCAGTTTCGATTTTCACGTTGTCTGTGTAGTTGCTGAATCTAAAATACGCGTTAAGCCAATTATCGTCTGCGCGGCTTGTTATAACACAGTCTCCGGTCGGAAACTCGAGACTATTTAAATCCATATCCATGACATATGTAGGCGTAACAATTGCATATCCCAAATCGTCAAGCACTTTGTCGAGACCTAAGTCGGAGTGGTCAGTAAGTTTATAAACAGCTGGTAATTTCAAAGAAAAATAACGTGATTCGCACTCCGTTATTTTCTCATGTAAGTCAAGGGAGGACGGATAAAGAGGGCTTATCGAATTTGCTCTATTTGTATAACCATTGGCGAAGCGCAACAGCCAGCCGTCATATAATTGCGTTTGCAAAGCAGGATGAGCGTTTAAGGAAAGCTCTTCATATAACAATACTTTGTCTTTCATTTCGCTGCCTCGTTTTCCTCGATATATCGCTTGACAAATTCTACAGGGTGCTGTGTTCTTTCTGCTACTTCTTCAATTGTCATTCCTTGCGAATGAAATTTCTTGAAAACGCCCTCCATACTCTCTCCGACCTCAATAACATGATGGTCGGGGTCATAAAATCGAATAACTCTTTGCCCCCACGGGTATTCCTTCGCACCATGGACATAAACAATATCATCAAATCCGCTCAGATGTTTTTCAAACTCGTCAAAATCCGATTCTTCGAAAAATAGTTCATGGTCGTTGCCGCCAAAGCGAACGTCAAAGCTATTACTGCCAATCAGTCCTTGGAAATCCGCTTGCAGAGCAAACACATTATCTCCCTCTCCGAAAGTCAGATTTGCACCTAAGTCAAGACTCGCCTTTTGCCGCAATACCGCTTCATAAAAGCGGCGTGAAACAGCCATATCTTTTACCGCTATGAGCGGACAGCCAAATTTCATGGTTTCATTCCTCCTGCTGAAATTAAGACACTGACATCCCACTAAAATGACAACATATTTTACAAGCTATATTCAGTATCAGACGTCAAGCCCGTGCTTAACTCTCTCGCTCTCCTCCGCTCTTTTAGCGTCGTTAAAGCGGTCTATTGTGCCGACAAGATAGCCGGTAATTCTTCTTATTCTCTCGAAGCCTACATTTTCTCCCACCTTTTTGGTGTTTTCATCTACAGAAATTTTCATTATTGCTAACTCCTCTCAGTTTGTTATTGTTATAATATTGGAACGATTACATTTAGCATACCATACGCGGCGGCATTAATCAAGCACCTACACCGTGCGGCGTATAGCTCGCGGAGTAGTAGCACAGCGACTGCCACTTCGACTGCCGCTCCAGCCGACCGCCGCTCCAGCCCATACGTCATCTTCCTAATCCAGCCCCACAAAGTGCGGCATATGGGGGTATTTCTTGCGCAGCTCGCGGAGTATCTCCACATCGACCGCCTCCCCCTCGCGCCGTCCGCAGCGGGGACACACCTCGCCGATAACTCCGGTGTAGCCGCACACGGGGTCGCGGTCAACAGGATGGTTGACAGAGCCGTAGCCGATGCCCGCCTCCTTCATGCAGCGTATGACGCTCTCGAACGCCTCGACATTCTGCGTCACATCGCCGTCGAGTTCGACATAGCTGATGTGTCCGGCGTTGGCAAGCGCGTGGTAGGGAGCTTCAAGCTGAATCTTTTTGTATGCCAAAAGCGGGAAATACACAGGTACATGGAAGGAGTTTGTGTAGAAATCGTGGTCGGTCACGCCGTCTATAACTCCGTATTTCTGCTTGTCCATTCGCACAAAACGTCCGCTCAGCCCCTCTGCGGGAGTTGCAAGGAGGGAGAAGTTAAGCCCCTTCTCTCTGCTCTCGTCGTCCATTCGCTTTCTCATATAGCTGATAATTTCGAGACCGAGCTTCTGGCTCTCCTCGCTCTCGCCGTGGTGTTTGCCCGTGAGAGCTTTAAGCGTCTCGGCAAGTCCTATAAATCCAATACTCAGCGTGCCGTGCTTGAGTATTTCGCTAACGCTGTCGTCAATATCGAGAGTTTCGGAGTCAATCCACACGCCCTGCCCCATGAGGAAGGGATAGTTCCGCACCTTCTTCTGGCACTGTATACCAAACCTATGCAGGAGCTGACGAACGCAGATGCCTATCCTGTCGTCGAGCATAGCGTAGAATTTCCCCATGTCGCCGTTCGATTCGATTGCGATTCTCGGCAGGTTGATGGAGGTGAAGGAGAGATTGCCCCTCCCGCATATGACCTCCCTATCGGGGTCGTAGGTGTTTCCGATAACCCTCGTGCGGCAGCCCATATACGCCACCTCGGTGTTGTAGTCGCCCTCCTTGTAGTAGGGGATGTTAAACGGCGCGTCAATGAAGCTGAAATTCGGGAAAAGCCGCTTCGCGCTAACCTTGCAGGCAAGCTTGAAGAGGTCGTAGTTGGGATCCTCGGGGTTGTAGGAGACGCCCTCCTTGACCTTGAAAATCTGCACTGGGAAGATGGGCGTTTCGCCGTTTCCAAGTCCGCAGTCGGTTGCCAAAAGGAGGTTTTTCATAACCATACGCCCCTCGGGAGAGGTGTCAGTTCCGTAGTTTATCGAGCTGAACGGAACCTGCGCACCTGCCCTCGAGTGCATGGTGTTGAGGTTATGTATAACTCCCTCCATAGCCTGAAAGGTAATTATGTCGGTCTCCTCAAGCGCGGTTTCGTAGACGGAGGAAATCATCTCCGCTCCGTTTTCCGCGTTTATATCGGTGGGAAACGCGCCTGTATCGAGCAGTGCCTTGAATTTATCCAAGCACTTGTCCCTGTCTCCTATTGTGACATAGGGGGAGAGGGAGGCGGCAATCTCGTCTGCATAGGTTTTGGCGTCGTTTCTCAAAAAGCCGAGCTTGTACTGCAAATAACGCGCCAACGCCTTTTTGTACTCCTTGACGAAGGTTTTGGCAACTCCCGGAGCGAGCGAGTAGTCGAAATTAGGCACACTCTGCCCGCCGTGCTGCTCATTCTGATTAGCCTGAATGGCTATGCAGGCGAGAGCGGCGTAGCTGGAGATTCCGTTAGGCTCGCGCAGGAATCCGTGACCTGTGGAAAATCCGTTTTTGAATAGCTTTAGCAAGTCTATCTGACAGCAGGTTTCGGTAAGGAGGTAAAAATCCTTATCGTGGATGTGAATATCTCCGTTCCTATGCGCCTCGTAGATATCTTTCGGCAGGATATAGTGGTCGACAAAATACTTCGCACTCTCCGAGCCGTACTTGAGCATAGTACCCATAGCCGTGTCGGCGTCGATATTCGCGTTTTCCCTCTTTATGTCGGTGTCGGCGGCGGCGGAAAAGGTGAGGTCGTTAAAGACCTGCATCAAGTCAGCCTCCGTCTGGCGGGTTTTGGCGTGTTCGGCGCGGTAGAGGATGTATGCTTTCGCCGCCTTGGCGCGTCCCTCCTCAATGAGGGTTTCCTCAACTAAGTCCTGAACCTTCTCCACGTTCGGCACTTCGTTTTCGGCGAGCTTTCCTACTACAATGTCGGTCAGCCTTTTCAGGTCGCCGATAGTTACGTCTACCTCTCCCGTAGCCTCGCACGCTTTTCGTATGGCTTCGAGTATCTTCGTTTCCTTGAAGAGTACAATTTCGCCGTTTCTTTTCTTTATAAATTTCTGCATAAAATCAAACCCCAATCTTATATCTTTAGGGAGCACTGCTGTTGCTACTGCTGCTCCGCATAATAGGAGGTGAAAAATGTCTTTTCGCCTTACAGGCGCGAAATCCGCTCCCGTTAGATAGTGTCAACATAGCGTATCTCAGATTCGGGAATATCCCAAATATCGAAAGCGAATATATTCTAACACAACATATATGCTTTTGCAATAGTTAAATTGTTAAAAAAGTACAATATGTAGAGTTTAAAATGCATCAGTAGTATAAATGCCGGTTAATGATGGTATGTTATAAAAAAACACGTAAATTTTCGATAAAAATAGTATTGTAATTTTTTTGATAAGTTATTATAATGAAATTAGGTTTATTGCTTAGGCTACGATTTCGGAGTACAATAAATAAAAAAACGCAAAGGGGAATACAAAATGGAATTTAACCGCGGACAGCTAAAGACAAACGCAAAGGCAGCTTTGCGCAAGTACTACTGGTGGGCAATGCTGGCATATCTCTTGCTTGTGTTGATTGCTCAAGGCGTAAATGTAATCACGTATTTCACAAATACGGTTGCAGCTGTCGGATCGACTGTGGAATCGGCATTTTCATACAACTACAGCTACGATGATTATTACGATTATTATTACGACGATTACGACGATTACGGAGATTCTGATTACTACAGCACGTATGAAGCTGTTTCGACAGTTGTCTATGTGGCTGCCGGTATCATGTTTTTGACTCTTATGGGATATTCGATATTTGTAATGTATCCTTTAGCGATAGGTCTTAACCGATTTTTCCTTGTGGGAAGGGGGATTAAACCTCAAATAAACGAATTGTTTTACATATTCAAGCATAACTATCTCAAGAACTCTATGACAATGTTCATTATGAATTTGCGTGTGGTTCTGTGGGCTTTTCTCTTTTATATTCCGGGATTTGTAAAAATGTATGAGTATTCAATGATACCCTACATCATCGCTGAAAATCCGAACATTGACCGAAAGACCGCCTTCAGAATGAGCAAGGAGATGACGCGCGGTCACAAATGGGATTTGTTCGTACTTAATTTATCGTTTATAGGATGGATACTTCTCGTAGTGCTTGTCACAATAGTCACTTGCGGATTCGGAATGTTTTCCATGTTCTTCCTTTATCCCTATATGCAAGCGACAATGGCGGAGGCGTATGAGTTCCTCAAGACTAAGGCTATCGTTGAAGGGAAAATTGACGGAGCTGCCTTTGTTCCCGCATGGATGCAGGGTACGTCAGTTCCTTCCGTGCCGTATGTAAGCCCGCAGTTCGCGGCTCAGTCGTCTGCGGTGGTTGCTCCTCCTCAGGCTGTGCCGTACACAGCATACGCAAATGCACCCGTGCAGCCTCAGCCGCAGATGGACGGCTCGTATGCGCCGTATACTGCTATGCCGCCTCAGGTCATGCCTCCTCAGGCTGTAGTTACGCAGGCAGAACCTGTGGTTGCTTCTGAAGCACCGACTGCACCTCCTGCCGAACCTCCTGTAGCGGAGTAGGAGTAGGAGAGTAGTAGGATAAATGTGTTAAAGAGCTAACTGACCGTTAAAATCAGTTAGCTCTTACTGCTGTATTTAGGCTTAACCCCTACTCGTATTCGACGGTATAGGCTTGATTAAAATAATATGCTTAATAATATTGACCCGCATTAAACAATTATGTTATGCTATAGTCATAAGCTATAGTTAATTAACTTAGAAAACACCAAGAAAACACGGGTAAAAAGCTTTGATTTGTGCGGTTTTTGCCCGTGGAGGCTTGATTGTTTGGGGGTTAATTTAGTATGATTAACGATTGGCGATATAACTACCCTAAAGACGAGACAGAACGGACAAAAACCGTGCTCAATGTTTCGAAAGACAAAGGAGTAACACATGAAAGTTCGAGTATATGACAAAGAAAATAATATGTATTTTAAATCGCAAGTTTTTGCTAAAATTAATGCCGGATGGTTCGAAAAGCAATTGGTTTTAGTTCCATCTGAAGACGGCGGGTATCTTAAGTTTTTTGATTATCTCGACAAAAGTGAACCTACAAACTGTCCTGTACTCATAAATACCATAACGCCTGATATTCCGAAAGAATGGATAACTTTAAAATCTCCAAATTCAGAAACTCAATTAGCCGATTATGTAGGATTAATTGATAGAGAAGTTAAGTTTTCCGAGTTTATTGGATATCCGTGGATAATTGAAAATAAAGACACTGTGGTCAAGCTATTGAATGGAGAAGCAATTACTTATAAAGGGAGTATATTTGACAATAAAATTTCAGTTTCAAACGACCCAGAGTGGAACTATATTGAGATCCAAAACGATATTGATTATCTTATGGAAAAAGCGCATGGATTTCACGATTCCGTAATTAATGGATTTAATTACACAAGCGGGGCGAGTGTTGATTCAAAATGTGTTATGTATCCAATGGCAAAGTTTAAGAAAATAGTAATGCTTATAGAAAGCCAGTGCTGTAAACCGATTGAAATGGTATTTGAAGGAGTGGTTGCCCTTAATTTGCGAACGCCCGATGATAACTATTCTGCTGATATGTTTGATGCCTCCCTATTTTTAAAAGATGCTATGATTTATTTTAGTGATTGCTATCTTGAAGATATTGATTTAACGTATGATGGAACTTGGCTGACAGCGTATAGCCTACGCTGGCGTTTTAAAGAATACGCTTAAATAATATAAAAAACTCCCGCTTGAACTTAGCGTTCATACGGGAGTTTACACGCGTTATAACCAGTTTCCCCTACTCATACTCGCCAAAACAAAAGTTGAGTTAACTAATTATGCTTTGGCTATTTGATTCCTTTTTACTCATTTTGATTTCAATTATCCTAACCATATGGTTTATACTGAACTCTTGTTATCAAAATGTTATCAAGCTTGTGTTATCAACGGTACACGTAGACCAATAGTCTAAAAGGATTATACCACAGTAAACGGAATATCGCAATATTTTGGTCAAGAAAAGTTGAGAAGTGCGCTTGTAGCTTGTAACCTTAATTGATCTATTTCTACCTTTTCTTAAACTGCACCGTGAATACTGTACCTTCCTCTCTTGTGCTTGCAACATGGATTTTTGCGCCGTGTTCATCCGCAATCTGTCGGGCTATTGAAAGCCCCAAGCCGTAGCTTTCGCTGCTGCCTGCGCTTCTTGATTCATCTGCACGGTAAAATCTATCAAATATAGAGCCGAGCCCTTCGGCGGGTATGGGTTCGCCGGAATTGTGAACCGTCAGTACGGCGTGTGAAGCGGTTTCGTTAAGCCGAACATACGCGCTGCCGGGGCTGCCTGCATATTTTATCGCATTGTCAAAGAGTATCGCGATAAGCCTTCTGAGCCGTTCGCTATCACCCGAAATTTGCGTGTTTGGTGCAACGTCGGAATGAAACGCTACATTTTTTTCAAACGCAATCGGCTCAAAGGCAAGCAGGCTGTTAGTCACAATATCAGATAAATTTACATTGCTTAAAATCAGACTTTCCTCCGCAAAATCACCTTTTGCAAGCTCCAACATATTTTCAATAAGGTTTTTCATACGACCTGCTTCATCGGCGGTATTATTTAGCCACTGCATATGTTGTGAAATGGACTTTTCGGGGTGCGCTGTCAAAATACCGGTGTTCGCCATAATGACGGTAAGAGGGGTTTTTAATTCGTGGGCGGCATCAGCGATGAATTGCTGCTGGTTTCGCCATGCTTTTTCGATTGGCTTTACGGCAAGACGCGCTAAGAATAAGCTGATAAAAAACAACGCCACAAGCCCAGCCACTCCTATAATAAGTGAGTTCAGAATAAGCCGTGTCATCCCTGCGCTTTCGGCGGATGTGTCCGCAAAGGCGATGGATATGTCACCGTTCGGTGTGTATTCCGCCGCAAACCGGAGTCCCAAGCTGCCGATTTTCCCTTTTGACCTGCCTTGTTCCATTGCGGCTTTTACTGCGCTTTCGGCGGTATCGTCAGTAATGCTGACCCGCCCGTAATCGGCAAAGATTATATCTCCGTCTTCGGAAACGCGCACGGTAAATGTAGGTATGTTCCTCGCCATATCGCCGCCGGGTCTGAAATCCGGGCGGCCGATTTCCGGGCGAAAACCACCCTGCATATTATCCGCATGAAGCGCGGCTTCTGCTGCACCCTCGGTGTCCGATTTAAGCCGCGTGTAGGTCGTGACACACAGCGTTATAAATGCAAACAAAAGCACAGCCGACACTAATGCCATGCTTGCAAGCACAAATTTTCGCCGTAGCTTTGTAAATCTATCCGTTTTTTTCGTATTTAAGCGTGTACCCAACTTTGCGAAGAACATCTATCATCACCCCGCTTTCTAAATAAGTTAGCTTCTTACGCAAAAAAGAAATATAGGCTTCCAAATTGTTGTTTTCGGCTTCTGAATCGTAGCCCCAAACCTTCGTAATGATAATATCTTTCGTGAGAACTTGATTTTTATTTACTACAAGCAGCTTTAATACTTCATATTCTTTCAAACTGAGGCGAACAGATTTATCCCTGCAGGACAGCTCGTGATTATCAAGCCGCAGCGTCAAATCGCCGTATTCCATGACCTCAAGGACGATTTCGCCCTGCCTGCGCGTGAGTGCGCGGATACGCGCCAATAGCTCGTCCGATGAAAAAGGCTTTTGCATATAATCGTCCGCGCCGCAGTCAAGCCCGTGAACGCGGTCATTTATTTCACCCTTTGCCGTAAGCATCAACACAGGGGTGGAATTTTTTTCGTTTCGCATACGGCGCACAATGTCAAAGCCATTCATTCCCGGCAGCATAACATCAAGAATAATAACGTCATAAGTACCCGTAAGTGCGTATGCAAGCCCGTCATTGCCGTTATATGCGGCGTCAACGATATATTTTTCTTCTTTAAGAATATGCTCCAGTACATCGGCGAGCTTCCGCTCGTCCTCAACAATCAATACGTTCATCGGCTTTCACCTCATCTCATTGTATCATAAATATGTTAATAAATTATACTTAAATTACACTGAAAAATTGTTATTGCTGTATATATAATAAATTGCTTTCCAAAGCGATCGTATACCATACTAAATTAACTTGAAAACAATCAAGCCTCCACGGGCAAAAACCGCACAAATCAGGGCTTTTTGCCCATGTTTTCTTAGTGTTTTCTAAATTAATCAACTATAAATTAATTTGAAAACAATCAAGCCTCCACGGGCGAAAACCGCACAAATCAAGGCTTTTCGCCCTTGTTTTCTTGGTGTTTTCTAAATTAATTAACTATAAATTCACAAAATTTTCATATTGATTTTCAGTAAAATTTCAGCGTCTCACAATATATTTAAAACGTAAAATCGAAAGGAGTAGGTTTATGGACAAATATAAAAACGAGTTTTTACGCGTCGAAAAGAAGTATATTTTGAGCCAAGCAGAGTGCGAGGCAGTGCTTGACGCACTTTCTACTCACATGACAGAAGAACAATACGGCGAGTATACCATCAGTAATATTTATTATGACACGCCGGATTTTCGGCTTATTCGGGCATCGATTGAAAAGCCTTTGTACAAAGAAAAATTAAGGCTTCGTGCATACGGAACGGTTACGGAGAGCAGCGAGGCTTTTATCGAAATCAAGAAAAAATTCAAGGGCGTGGTTTATAAACGCCGTGCCGAGTTGCCGCTTGAAAACGCCCGTGCGTTCTTGAACGGCAAAAATCGGCAGCCTAGTTCAGAACAAGTGCTGCGAGAAACAGATTGGATGCTTAACCTCTACGGGTTAGCCCCTGCGGCGGCGATAAGCTATGACCGTGCCGCATTTGTAGGAAAAGACGACCCGGAGTTCCGTTTGACTATTGATAAAAATCTAAAAGGCCGAACAACTTCGCTCGATTTGATTACCGGTGCAGTAGGCGATGAAATCATAAGCCCCGATAAACGGGTGATGGAAATCAAAACAGCGGGCGGTATGCCGCTTTGGATGTGCCGCCTGCTGACCGACCTCTCTCTATATCCTACATCGTTTTCAAAATACGGTGAGTATTATAAAAGCTATATCATAAATTCGGAAATACCCTATTTAATTCAAAAGGAGATGGTGAAAAGTGCTTGATACAATTATTGTCGCCGGAAACGCTTCGGTTATAACCTTTTTGCTTTGCACCGCCGCTTCGGTGGTATTGGGGATTTTAGCTTCGCTTGTGTATATGTTTCGCAATACATATACCAAGAGCTTTGTCATGACGATTGTGTTGATGCCCGTTATCGTTCAGATGGTAATTATGCTTGTCAACGGCAATGTGGGTACGGGCGTTGCGGTGATGGGCGCATTTTCACTTGTGCGTTTCCGCTCTGTGGCGGGGAGTGCCCGCGAAATCATGGCTATTTTCTTGTCTATGGCTTTAGGTATTGCCACGGGCATGGGCTATCTCGGCATGGCGGCGATTGCGCTGGGCGTGATTGCCTTGGTTCAAATCCTTTTGGTTGTCACTCCCTTTGGCGAAAAGGGCGGCGGCACGAAAGAGCTTAAAATAACCATTCCTGAAGCCCTTGATTATTCGGGGATATTTGACGACCTATTCGAGAAATACGCTAAGAAAACCCTGCTGGTAAGCGTCAAAACAACCAATATGGGCAGCCTTTACGAGCTGCGCTATCATGTAAATCTGCGAGATAAAACGCAGGAGAAGGCTTTTATCGACGACCTTCGCTGCCGCAACGGCAATTTGAATATTTCATGCGGGAGAATCCCGGAAAGCAGGGAACAATTATGATTAAGTTGAAAATTGAAAGTGCAAAGTGCAAAGTTAGAGAAAGGTATTTGAATATATTCGTTGTAATGTTGACAGTTTGTGTTATCTGTTTTTCTTTCGTAAGTTGTAGTCAAAACAATACGGATGAAAATGCTCCGGGCAGTCAAAACGGCTCTGTTGATATGTCAAAGATAACGGATGCAGCTTCGGCTGCGGAAATTACAAATAATGCGGTGCTGGAAGGTACCGACGCAAAAATCATGACTGTGGCAGCGGATTTTTCTGACCGCGACCTTTCGGGTGAATATGATACGAATGTAACCGAAGTGGATTTAGGCTCGCTGAATACGGATTATGAGATAACTACGGAAGGGACTTACGTTTTTTTCGGCACATTAACGGGGCATCAAATCCGCGTTTCTGTGGGCGATACGGACAAAGCGCAGATTGTGCTTAAAAATGCGCATATCACATCGAGCGACGGCCCTGCGATTTATATCCTGTCTGGCGATAAAACCTTTATCACCCTTGCCGAGGGCACGGAAAATTCTCTGACTGACACCACGAAATACACTCTCGACGACGGCGACGAGCCGAATGCTTGTTTGTTTTCGAAGTCCGACCTTACCATAAACGGAACGGGAACGCTTACCGTCACAGGCAATTACAATCACGGTATTCATTCAAAAGATGATATTTCTATGGCGGGAGCTACGCTGAATGTTACCGCCGTAAATGATGCCATAAAGGGAAAGGACTTTGTGCAGGTGGCGTCGGGAACGTATAAACTGAAAGCAGGCAGCGACGGGCTTGTTTCGAGCAATACGGACGATGCAGCTTTGGGCTATATTGTAATCCAAAACGGCACGTTTGACATTACCGCGAATAACGACGGCATACAGGCTGAAACGGTTTTGCAGATAGAAAACGGCACGTTTAACATAAAATCCGGCGGCGGTAGTGCCAACGCTTCATATACCACAGACGGAAAAATGAATGAAGGCTGGGGAGATTGGGGACGCGGCAAGCCTGAATTCGGCGGAGGAAAGCGTCCGAGCAGAACAGCGGTTCAAACTGCCTCTGACAGCACTGCCGCCTCTGACAGCGCAAAGGGAGTTAAATCGGGCGCGGGGCTTCTGATTATGGCGGGGACATTCACCTTTGACACCTCGGACGATTCGCTGCACACAAACGGCGATTTGGGAATTATCGGCGGTACTTTTGACATAGCGTCGGGCGACGACGGAATTCACGCGGACGATGCCTGTGTTATACTCGGTGGAAAAATCAATATCAGTAAAAGTTATGAAGCGATTGAGGGTAATTCAATCACCGTAACGGGCGGAGAATTTGACATCACAGCCGCGGATGACGGCTTTAACGCGGCGGGCGGCAATGATTCATCCGGCATGGGCGGCAGACCGGGACAAGGGAATTTTGACACCTCAAGCGGGAGCTATCTGCGTTTCACAGGCGGAACAGTCAATCTCGACGCGAGCGGAGATGGGCTTGACTCCAACGGCTATTTGTATGTTGAAGGCGGCTATATTTACGTCTCGGGACCGACCAACTCCGGCAACGGAGCATTAGATTATGGTATAGAGGCAAAAGTCACAGGAGGTACGGTTGTTGCGACCGGCGCGGCAGGCATGGCTGAAAATTTCTCGGATTCCAGTACGCAATGCGCCTTTCTTGTAAGCTTTAATGGGAATGTTTCGGGGGGTGAAAAACTTACCGTAACAGACAGTTCCGGCTCTGCCTTACTGTCTTTTACCCCCGAAAAAAGCTATCAATGTGCCGTGATTTCTTCCCCGGCTTTGATAAAGGGTGAAACCTATACCGTAACAGCGGGAAGCTACAGCACCGAGATAACGCTTGACGACATTATCACAGGCGGCGGTATTGGGGGCGGACCGGGCGGCGGTATGTGGCGATGAAAAGATTTATAACAAAGCCTTACGTTTATGCGGTTATTTATTCTCTTTTGCTTGTCCTTGCCGTAACCTTTGTTTTACTTGATACTTTTGTTATTCCACGTTCCTTGCCGCACTCCGAAATAGACAGCGTTCAGTCTGAAAGCAACGAAAACGGCAATCCGCAAGCGGCAAATGACGCTAAAATAACCGCCGATTCATACAGCGACGGAAATATAACTATAAGCATTGAAACATCGTGCGTAAATGATACCACGGTTTATATTGCGGACATACAAATTGCAAACGCAGATCATTTGAAAACAGCCTTGGCGGGGAATACTTACGGGCGAAATATTGAACAGACGACTTCCGAAATGGCTGCAGACCACAATGCGATATTTGCGATAAACGGCGACTATTACGGCTTTCGGGAGGACGGCTTTGTTTTGCGAAACGGGGTTCTTTATCGTGACAGCGGCGACGGGCAAGCTTTGATTATCGATGCGGACGGCAATTTGTCTGTATCAGATGAAAACGACACAAATCTTTCTGTTCTGGGCGCATGGCAAGCATTTTCATTCGGACCTGCGCTTATTTTAGACGGCGATATTGCCGTTTCAAATGACGATGAAGTTGGACGTGCCATGCAGTCAAATCCGCGCACGGCGATTGGGCAAATAGGTGATTTGCATTATCTGTTCGTGGTTTCAGACGGACGCACAAGCGAATCAGCGGGATTGTCCCTTACAGAATTGGCAGACGTTTTCAAGGAACGCGGCGCAAAGATAGCCTATAACCTTGACGGCGGGGGCAGTTCCACTATGGTGTTTATGGGCGAGATCGTCAACAATCCCACAAGCGGCAGGCGCATTAAAGAGCGGGAGGTGTCTGATATTGTTTATATCGGTTATGAATAAGGGCAAACGCTTGTGGCCTTATTTGATTGTCGCCGCTGTTTGTTTGGCAGTTACAAATGTCTATGCTATTTTCGGTCATGGTGTCCGCTCGGACGCTATGGATTATATGTTTTTGTATCCGCTATTTGGAGGCATTGTATTAAAAGCGTTATCGGTTTTTATGAACGGTGATTATAGGCACGGCTTAAAACGAATGGGCTTCAATCTTTATAATTCCGGTCTTGCCGCGATTACTTGCGGCTCTTTTCTGAAGGGTGTCGTTGAAATCGCGGGGACGGATTCAAGTTACATTGCTGGGTTTTATATCGCAGGCGGAGTAATGCTTGGTTGTGGGGTAGTTGCGGTTTGTTGCAAATATTAAACCACAAAATAATTATTGATACAACACGAAGAATAAAAACGGCAGAGCAATAATTAACAATGCGTTGTATTTGCCCTGCCGTTTCTACTTTTATCATTTCTCCCAGTGCCGATTTTTCTTCTCACGCTGATATGCCTTTGGATTGAGCTTTCTGTCTATTTCCTCTGCCGCGCGGGGGATGCTCAGAATTTCTAATCTTTAAAGCAAAAAGAGGTCATCTTCCTCAGTGCGGTTCGGCTGCTAAAGTATTAACAAGTCTGGGGACAGAAATGTCCTCAGACTTATTTATCAATCATTTACAAACTCCTCATAATCTCTGAACAAAGCATAATTGTACTGATGAAACAATGACCCTTCAGGGCGTTCGTAATAACTTCCAAATTCCTTATTTAAATTCGCCAAATATGTATATGAATTTTGTTTTTTTCTATTTAATCGGCTTTCGACTAAACCTGCTAAAACTGATATACCAATTGAAGCTGAATCAAAAATCGTTGCTGCTGTCATGTTTCCTGAATCATAGCTCAATGCATTTGAAGTTATTGCACATAACGTGGTTAATATGCCTGTAAATCTAAAGACATTTAAAAGGTCCATGCTACGAGTAAAATCTCGCTTTGCCTTTTCAATTTTGCCTTTTTCATCATTTATAATTTCTTTCACAATCTCAGGAGCTGTGGATTGTGATAGCTTAATCCTAAAATCGTTGACAGCATTAATAAATTGCTGCCTTTCATCTTTTCGTTTTTCTCTAAAATTGATTATTTCACTGGCTGGTATGTTTAAAACATTATCAGGGAACACATCCGAAAACATCAATGAAATCAACGCTTCACTACATGGGTCAGTCCACCCAGAGCCAACAAAGCAATCTGGTTGTAATTGTCCATCACTTTGAAAATATGTAGCTGTAGTCCATAAAGTTCTATCATTAGTGTATAAAGATAAATTGTTTTTTTCTGCGATATGTTTAGCTAAAAACGTCATATATAAATTGGCTTCATTTGGATTGGAATAATACAACCAGCCATCTGATGCTTCAATTATTTTCCCCGAATAGAGAAGTTCTTGCTTTAATTTACCATCTACTTTTGACAAATGCACACGCAATGGGTTTTCTGAAAGATTTACTTTTTTGTTATCAAAAGCGGCTGCATTATTTCCAAAATCACTCATAAATTTCGAAAACTCCAAACCAACACTTTTGGTATAAGGTATCGGTGAAAGAGCTACCCCAATGTCTCCAGATTCACATAAAATACGGACGTTTTCGCAATCATCTAAATCATAATCTGGAGGAACAATTCGATATATTTTGTCAAACAGTAACGAGGCACTCCATAACCATTTGTAATCAGATGTTTGAAAATTAATGGTTGGATAATATAAAATTGAATTTTCCATAAGCAGTCCTTTCTACAGCAAAGTCCATTAAATATAGTCGTAATCGTATTTCTATTATACCATATTTCGTCAATTTTGTCCACCAAATCTCATAAACAATTGTGTTAAATTATGAAGGAGGAATCACGTTTTGCCAAACAAAATCAAAACCTACGGCGTAACCAAAGACATAAAACTGCTCGACAGAGCCGCAAGCGGCACATCCCACGCAAAAAACGCCTTTATCAAATCCAAATAAACAGCCGAAAGCACACAGCAATCCGGCTATGACAACCCCGAAAGTTACGCCGGTGACAAAATCGCAAACACAGCCAAAAGCGGTACACAATCGGCTTTGGAGAGGTTTAATAATCCAAAACAAAAGGAGGCAGAAAAATTGGCCAAAGGCGGCGGCAAAAGCAGCGGTTCAGGCGGCAAAAATCGCGGTGCGAGCCACAGTCGTCATGGTCAAAGCCGCAATCGCCGCCATAAAAGGCTTGGTGTCCATCATCGCCGCCGGTGGCTGGGTTGCGGTGGTTGTGATTATCGTGATTTGCCTTTTTGGTCTAAATTTTTTTCTGACACTTAAAAATCACCTCTTTCAATATTAAGCTTATCTGCCATTTCACTCTGCTTTGACGGAAACAAATGAGCATAACGATAAGTTATATCAATGCTTTCGTGTCCCACACGGTCGGCAATGGCTACAGCCGAAAAACCCATTTCAATCAAGAGCGAAACATGAGAATGCCGCAGGTCATGGATTCTGATTCTTTTAATGCCTTGCTCGGTTGAACCTCTTGTCATTTCGTGATGCAGATAGCTTTTTGAAATCGGGAAAAGCCTATCTGTAGACGATTGACTATAGAACATTTTTAAATATTCCTGCATTTCTTCGCTCAAAAAATCCGGGATGCTTATAATGCGTTTGCTTTTCGGCGTTTTGGGGTCGGTAATAACATCTTTACCGTTTAGCCGCTGATAGGATTTTGTGATTGAAAGTGTATTTTTCTTAAAATCAAAATCCTTTGCGGTAAGAGCCAGTAATTCACCTAAACGCACCCCACACCAATACAGAACCTCAAAAGCATAAAATGATAATGGTTTGTCCATCATAGAATCCGCGAACTTCAAATATTCCTCCTTCGTCCAAAAGAGCATTTCTGTGGCTTCTTTTTTACCAACGCTTCCGGCTTTGGCGGCAGGATTGCTTTTAAGCTCATAAAACCGCACAGCATGATTCAATATGGCGCTTATTTGGTTGTGTAAGGTTTTGAGATACGTTGCGGAAAAAGCTTTGCCGTTTTTATCCCGGTAAGCAATCATTTCATTCTGCCACTTAATGATGTCTTTGGGAGCGATTTCACACATTTTCTTATCCTTAAAATAAGGCAAGAGCTTCGATTCGATAATGCTAATCTTGGTCTGCCATGTGTGTTCACGGATGAGATTTTTCATATCTTCCATATAGATTTTTACGAAGGAATCAAAAGTCATATCCAAATCCGCTCGTGATTGCCTTTGAAATTCCAATTCCCAATCAAGTGCATCACGCTTTGTGGCAAATCCGCGTTTGCACTTTTGCTTGCGTTCTCCCTTCCAATCTGTATACCGAATCATAGAGTACCATGTTCCGTTGCTTTCGTTTCTGAAAATTGACATAAATTATTCCGTCCTTTCGGTTGGTTTTTTTGGTGTGTAAAACTTCTCGTAAAAGAATCTGCGGTCAACTCTCCCGGAAATAGTAATGCACCCCGACTTTTTTAATTCCCCATTCATTTTGCGAATGAGTTTGTATGAGTAAGGCTCAGATACATCAAGAACACTTGCAACCTCGCTCACACGCATAAACATTTTTTCTGCCATCATTTCTCCTCCTCATGATTTTTATAAATCGGACATACCGCAGCCCCCTGCGTCCTGCGGCTGCCCACGCCACAGGTTTAGTGTCGGAATACTTTCTTGCCGCCTTCCGATTTGTCCAGGCGGACGTGCCATTACCGTGACACGCGACGATTGTTTCGTTTTTGCTTAACTGTATTTAGTTAAGCAATTTATATTATACTAACTATAATCCGTTAAGCCAAACCCTTTTTGCAACAATATTAACTTTTTTTATTTAAGTTTCTCTTGGCTATCTTAACTCTTTATGCTATACTAATTGTACAAGCTATTTTTTAGGAGTGAAAACACATGGCTATAGGCGAAAGATTAAGATTTTTAAGAAGTCTTCGGGGTATGACACAAAAATACTTAGGCATGAAAATCGGTTTTACTGAAAACACAGCCGATGTTCGTATGACACAATATGAATCAGGTGCGAGAACACCAAAGGAAAAGATGATAAAGGATTTTGCTACTGTTTTAGAAGTAAGTCCTCTGGCATTGACTATTCCCGATATAGACAGTTACTTAGGTTTGGCACACACCCTATTCGCCCTTGAGGATTTATACGGTCTGAAAACAAGCGAAACAAATGGAGAAGTATGTTTGCGTTTGGATAAATCCAAAGGTCGCAATGCGGAGGAAATGCTTAAATTCTTTACTGCTTGGCGGCAGGAAGCCGCAAAACTTGAATCGGGTGAAATAACGGAAGATGAATATAACAAATGGCGTTACAGATACCCGGAGTTTGATACCACGCAAAAGTGGACAAAGGTTCCTTCGCAAGAATTAAGCGACTATTTGGTGGAACAAATAAAAGAGTAAAACAAAAAACGGTCTTGCTGATTTTTAGTTCAGCAAAACCGTTTTTATGGTTTTAGAGCTTACACACCTGCAATCCGTCTGATGTTTGCGATAAATGCAGTTATAGTTCCTGTTATCAAATTGTTATCAAAAGGCAAAAAGGAAGGCGAAAAACTCAGTGTTTTCAAGGGGGTTCAGCTTCTCATAACTTACTCGTACTCAATAGTTGCAGGCGGTTTGCTGGTAATATCAAACAGCACCCTATTCACATGAGGCACTTCATTGACAATCCTGTTAGAAGCCCGCTCCAGCACATCAAACGGGATTCTCGCCCAGTCGGCGGTCATGAAGTCCACCGTCTTGACAGCGCGGAGTGCAACGGCGTAGTCGTAGGTGCGCGCATCGCCCATTACTCCCACACTGCGTAGATTAGTCAGCGCGGCAAAGTACTGGTTTATCTCCCTGCCCAGCCCCGCGTTTGCGACCTCCTCCTCGAAGATTGCGCTCGCTTCGCGGAGGATAGCCAGTTTGTCCTCCCGCACCTCGCCGAGACAGCGGACAGCAAGCCCCGGACCCGGGAACGGCTGACGCCACACAAGGTGTTCGGGTATGCCGAGTTTAATTCCCGCGCGGCGCACCTCGTCCTTAAACAGCATACGCAGAGGCTCTACAAGCTCTTTGAAATCGACGTGTTCGGGCAGTCCGCCCACATTGTGGTGACTTTTTATCACTGCCGCGTCGCCTGCTCCGCTCTCGATAACATCGGGGTAGATAGTTCCCTGCACGAGGAAATCTACTGCGCCGATTTTCTTCGCCTCATCCTCAAACACGCGGATGAACTCCTCGCCGATTATCTTTCTCTTTTTCTCAGGCTCGGTAACTCCCGCCAGCTTCGAGAGGAAACGCTCCTGCGCGTTCACTCTTATAAGCGTAATATCGAACTGATTTCGGAAAATCTCCTCAACCTGATCCCCCTCATTTTTTCTGAGAAGTCCGTTGTCCACGAAAATGCAGGTGAGTTGCTTGCCCACTGCCTTATGAATCATCACCGCCGCAACGGAGGAGTCCACGCCGCCTGAGAGGGCACACAGCACCTTTTTGTCTCCTATCTGAGCCTTGAGGGCGGCAATCGACTCATCGGTAAAGCTGTCCATAGTCCAGTCGCCCGCCGCGCCGCACACGTCGTAGAGGAATGCCTTCAGCATTTCAAAGCCTCCGATAGTGTGCTGAACCTCGGGGTGGAACTGCACCGCGTAGAGCTTTCTATCGGCGTTCTCCATAGCCGCCGCGGGGCAGGTCTCACTACGCGCAGTGACCGAAAAGCCGTCGGGAATTTTGGAGATGTAGTCGGTGTGGCTCATCCAGCAGACAGTGCTTTCGGGGAGGTTTTTAAAGAGTACGCTGTTCTTGTCGAGCGAAATATCGGTTTTTCCGTACTCCCTCGCGTCTGCCGCCTCCACCTTTCCCGAAAGCATATAGGTCATAAGCTGTGCTCCGTAGCAGATGCCGAGTACGGGAACTCCTATATCGAGTATGTCGGCGGAGTAGCGCGGCGAGGTGTCCTCGTAAACGCTGTTAGGTCCTCCCGTAAATATAATTCCGATATATTGCTCTCTCTTTATTTCTTCGAGGGAGGCGGTGTAGGGGCGAACCTCCGCGTACACTCCCAAATCTCTGACACGTCTTGCGATGAGCTGATTATACTGACCTCCGAAGTCGAGCACCAGCACCTTTTGATGTTTCATAAAACAACTGCACATCCTTTCAAATAATCAGGGCGTGTTGACGATTTATATAATGTCAACACGTCCCGTAACTATACATTATTTTCCGTAGTTCCTGTAGATTATCTCGTCTCTGCCCGGACCGTTAGACACTATGGTTATGGGGAAGCCGATTTTCTCCTCAATAAAACGAACGTAATTCTTCGCGTTTTCGGGGAGTAGTTCAAAATCAGTGATTCCTCTTATGTCACATTTCCAGCCGGGGAGCGTTTCGATAACCGGCTTTGCCTTTTCGAGGAGCGGAGTGACGGGGAAGGAGGTTGTAACTCCGTCCTCTGTCTCATACGCAACGCAGACGTTGATTTCGTCCATATATCCAAGCACATCGAGGCAGGTGAGTGCCACGTCCGTAGCTCCCTGAGCGGCACAGCCGTACCGTGTCGCCACGCAGTCGAAGTACCCCATGCGGCGCGGACGTCCTGTAGTAGCACCGTACTCGCCGCCGTCGCCTCCGCGCTTGCGGAGCTGCTCGGCCTCGTCTCCGAAAATCTCACTTGTGAAAGCTCCCGCGCCGACACAGCTTGAGTAAGCCTTAGTCACGGCGACAACCTCCGTAATCTCCCTTGCGGGAATACCCGCGCCGATAGCTCCGTAGCTCGCGAGTGTGGAGGACGATGTAACCATCGGATATATCCCGAAGTCGGGGTCGCGCAGAGAACCGAGCTGTCCCTCGAGGAGGATAGTTTTGTTCTCCTTAATCGCCTTTTGGAGGAAGTCGAATGTGTTCGCGGTGTAGGGAGCGACCATATCGCGGTATTTAAGCATGACCGACATCATGTCGTCGACGCTTATCTCCTCTTTGCCGTATATTGTCTTTATTATCTTGTTTTTGACCTCCAGCACGCGTATGAGCTTTTCTCTCAGCGACTGCTCGTCGAAAAGCTCGCACACCTGAAAGCCGATTTTGGAGTACTTATCTGAGTAGAAAGGCGCGATTCCCGATTTAGTAGAGCCGAAAGCCGCCTTACCCAGCCGCTCCTCCTCGTACTCGTCAAAGAGAACGTGGTATGGCATGACAATCTGTGTACGCTCCGAAATCATGAGCTTAGGAGTGGGAACTCCCCTGTCAATGACCGATTGAAGCTCAGTCATAAGGCTGTTTATGTTGAGTGCTACTCCGTTTCCGATGATGTTGGTTATGTGCGAGTGAAACACTCCCGACGGGAGCTGATGGAGAGCGAATTTTCCGTAATTGTTAATTATTGTATGTCCCGCGTTCGCGCCGCCCTGAAAGCGGATTACAATATCCGACTCAGCGGCAAAAACATCCGTGAGTTTGCCCTTGCCCTCATCGCCCCAGTTTGCGCCTACTATAGCCTTTACCACAGAGCCACCACCCCAATTTAAGTATTTTTTGTATTAATTGTACTAAGCAAATTAATTTGGCATACATTCTCCGAATGCCCGAAAATTTGATTTTTCAACGCAGGGTATTGTACCATAAATTTGCAGTTAAATCAAGTGCAAATTCGCGGGGTGCAATTTATATATATTGTCGGAGCAATAACTCCTCCTCACCAAAATTCACTTAACATTCGGCAAGTTTTGTGTTATTATACTGCTATACCAATACCAAAGGAGAAATGAAAAATCATGCACCATTCATATAGGACAAGCGGAATCTGCTCTTCCGAGATAAAATTTGATTTGGAGGGAAATATCGTTCGGAATGTGGAGTTTTGCGGAGGCTGCCACGGCAATCTGCAGGCAATCGTCAAATTCGCGGAGGGCTGCACCGTCGAGGAGATAGAGCAGAAATGCTCCGGCATACTCTGCGGCAGGAAATCGTCCTCCTGCCCCGACCAGCTCTCGCGGGCTGTGCGAAAGGCATACGAGCAGGAGCAGAAGGCGCAGTAGGGAAGTAGTAGTAGGCAGTAGGGGAGTAGGAGCAAGCGGATGGCTGATACTGCTCCTCCCACGCAAACAGGGAGGCGACACGATGGTAATCGTTCAGATAAACAGCGGTAACTACGGCAGTACGGGGAACATCATGCTCACTATCGCGGCTAAGGCGCGTGAACGCGGGCATACTGCGTTCACCTGCTGTCCCGACGGCTTGAGCATGAGGAGCTGCAAAGCCGAGAACCAGCATTTCATCAAGGGGAGAATCGCCCGAAACCTCCACATTAAGCTTGCGGAGATAACGGGTTTTAACGGCTGTTTTTCGATTATTCCCACGCTGAAATTTATAAGCTGGCTCGACAAAATCAAGCCGGACATAATTCATATGCACAATCTCCACAACTGCTACATCAATCTTCCGATACTTTTTGGCTACATAAAGAGGAGGAGTATACGCACTGTGTGGACACTCCACGACTGCTGGTCGTTCACGGGGCAATGCCCGCATTTTGCCTATATCGGCTGCGATAGGTGGAAAAGCGGATGTTTCGATTGCCCGCAGTACAAGGAGTACCCCGCGAGCTTGGTTGATAAAACAAAAACGATGTACCGCCTTAAAAAGAAGTGGTTTTCGGGAGTTCGCGACTTGACTGTGGTCACTCCGTCGCAGTGGCTGTCTGATTTAGTCGGTATGTCGTACCTCTCAGGCTATCGGCGCAGAGTGATAAATAACGGCATTGATTTGTCCGTATTTAAGCCCTCCCACAGTGATTTTCGTGAAAGGCACAATTTGCAGGATAAATTTGTCGTGCTGGGAGTTTCCTTCTCATGGGGCGAGCGAAAGGGGCTTGACGTGTTTTCACGGCTTGCCGCCATACTCCCCGACAATTTCGCTGTAGTACTGGTCGGCACTAACGCGGAAATCGACAGCACATTGCCGCCTGATGTCATCTCCATACACCGCACACAGAACCGCGCAGAGCTTGCCGAGATATACACCGCCGCCGATGTTTTCGTCAATCCCACAAAGGAGGACACCTTCCCCACGGTCAACATGGAGGCACTCGCCTGCGGCACTCCTGTGGTTACTTTTGATACGGGGGGAAGCCCTGAGATTATCGACGAAACCTGCGGAATTGTGTGCGAACGTTCCGCTGAGGGCGTGTACGACGCGCTGAAAAAACTGCTCCTACAGCCTATTGGGAGCGATGCCTGCACACTGCGGGCGAAGCGGTACGACTTCGACGAGCGTCTCGCGGAGTACGCGGAACTGTATGAGGAAGAGTAGCAAAACTTCTCCTTAGCATAAATCCGAACGCCAAAACAGCGTCAAAGCCTAATTCTGCAAAGGCTTTGACGCTGTTTTAATATCTACGGAGTAGTATTAGTTTCCTTCGTCTGTTCCGCTTGTCAGCCCCCATATCTCCTCTGCGTACTGCCTGATAGTCCTGTCGGAGGAGAATTTGCCGGAGTTTATGAAGTTCGCGCAGCACTTTCTCGCAAATGCGGTTCGGTCGGAGTAGTCGCGGTTGGCGCGAAGCCGCGCCTCGCAGTAGGGAATCAAGTCGAGCAGGATGTAGTAGTTATCCGGCTTGTGCCACGACGCCCCCTTGAGGAGGGAGGCTTTCAGCTCCTCGAACATACCCGTACCCTCGTCGGAGAACGTGCCGTCGGTCAGCGTATCCACAACCCGCTTTATGAGCGGGTTATTTTCGTATATCTCCACGGGGTTGTAGGAGTCGGCAATGCGTCCTATGTCCTCCACCCTCGCGCCGAAGATGTAGTTGTTCTCCTCTCCCGCCTGCTCGGCAATCTCCACATTCGCGCCGTCAAGAGTACCCAGCGTGACCGCTCCGTTTACCATAAACTTCATGTTTCCCGTGCCTGATGCCTCCGTTCCCGCAGTGGAAATCTGTTCGGAGATGTCGGCGGCGGGAGTGAGGTACTCCGCATATGTTACGTTGTAATTTGAAACGAAAACGACCTTCATCAGCTCCTTGGTGTCCTTGTCGCTGTTGATGAGGTTTCCTATTTCGTTTATAAACTTAATTATCCCCTTCGCCCTGTAGTATCCCGGAGCTGCCTTAGCTCCGAAAATAAACGCGGTGGGATTAAAGTTTTTGATTGTGCCGTCCTTTATCCCGAAGTAGATATATAGGATGGAGAAGGCGTTCATCAGCTGCCGCTTGTACTCGTGGAGACGTTTTATCTGTATGTCGAATATAAAATTCGAACCAAGCTTTATCCCCTCCATCTTTTCAATGTAGTCGCAAAGCCGCTGCTTGTTGTGATTTTTAATCTCGATAAATCTGTTAATTTCAGAAGGAGCAGAGATAATCCCCTCCAACTGCTTGAGCTTCTCCAAATCGGTAATCCAGCCGTCGCCTATCTTTTCCGTTATGTAGCTTGAGAGTGCGGGGTTGGCGAGCGCGAGCCAGCGTCTGGGAGTAATGCCGTTGGTCTTGTTGTTGAACTTGTCGGGATAGAGGGCGTACCACTCCTTGAGGGCGTCATTTTTGAGTATTTCTGTGTGAATTTCAGCCACTCCGTTGACCGAGTGGGAGACAAACACAGCGAGACGCGCCATATGTATCATATTTTCCGAAATCAGCGCGTACTGCTTCGCCTCCTTGCCCCTTATTCCTCTGCCGCGAAGGTAGGTAGAGAGCTTGTAGTCGATGAGTATTATATACTTGTAAATCTGTGGGAGTACTGTCACAAAAAGCCCCGCGTACCACTTCTCGAGAGCCTCCGCCATGACGGTGTGGTTGGTGTAGGCGAAGGTTTTCCTCGCTATCTCAAACGCCTCGTCAAAGCCAAGGTCGTAGTCCTCGGCGAGTATTCTTATAAGCTCGGGGATGGCGACTACGGGGTGCGTGTCGTTGAGCTGAACGGCGTAGAGGTCGGAAAAGCGCGAGAAGTCGCTTCCATGTGTCGCCGTATACTCCCTGACTATATCCTGAATCGAGGCGGAGGAGAAAAAGTACTCCTGCTTTATGCGAAGTGCCTTGCCGTAATCGGTTTCGTCGTTGGGGTAGAGAGTGGCGGAAATCTCCTCTGCGCGTATCCTCTCCGACACCGCGTCGCTCCGCTTATTTTTGTTGAAGGAGTCGAAATCGAAGCTGTTCTCCGCCTCCGACTGCCACAGGCGCAGAGTGTTGACCGTCTTTCCTCCGTAGCCGATTATCGGCATATCGTAGGGAACGGCGAGGACGGTTTGGTCGCCGAAGCGAACCTTCACCGAAAGTTCCTCCCGCCTTACCGACCACGGGTCGCCGAACGCTTGCCAGTCGTCGGCGTACTCCTTCTGGAAGCCGTTTTCAAACTTCTGCTTGAATAAGCCGTACTTATATCTGATTCCGTAGCCGCCGAGGGCGATTCCGTGTGTGGCGGCGGAGTCGAGGAAGCAGGCGGCGAGCCGCCCAAGTCCTCCGTTGCCGAGAGCATCGTCCTCTATCTCCTCGAAGTCGGAGAGGGAGTGTCCGTTCGCCGCGAGTATCTCCTCGGTGTCGGAGAGAAACCCTAAATTGAAGAGATTGCTGTATATCAGCCTCCCCACGAGAAATTCGGCGGAGAGGTAGCAAGCCTTCTTTCCTGCGGGTTTCTCCTCCGCGTTTTTGTATGAGAGTGCGGCAGCCGCCTTCGATATGGCGGAGTATAACATTCGCGTGTCCGCCGATTTGATTGTCCTGCCGAAATCAAACAGGAGAACCTGCTCTATACCGCTCCTAAGCTGTTCGTTCATTTCTTTGCCTCCGTTGTTCTTGCGTAAGTTTTGGTGGTTGTCAGTATCCTTTGCGCCAGCTCGTCTGAGAAATCTTCTCTCAGCGAACGCCACTCCCAATTGCCGCCGAGGGTAGAGGGGTAGTTCATCCGCGCCTTTGAGGGCAACTCAAGATAGTCCTGCATCTGGAAGATTACGGTGTCGGCTACGCTCATGAAGCCTGCCTTTATCGTCGCCCACACCAAGTCCTTCTTGCGCTTGACATTGAGGTACTCCATGGTGTGGCGCAGTTTTCGGGGCGGCCGTGCGTCGTAGTAGCCCCTTAGCGTATCGTTGTCGTGAGTGCCGCCGTACACCACGCAGTTTCGCTCGTAGTTGTGCGGGAGGAAAGAGTTTTCGGGGTTTTCGTCAAGCCCGAACATCAGCACCTTCATGCCGGGATACCCAGTCTTTGCGAGGAGGCGAACCACAGCGGGAGGCACTACGCCCAAATCCTCCGCGATAATTTTCTTGCTCCCTATCACCTCGCCTATCGCGTCGAGGAGCTTTATGCCCGGACCCTCGCGGTACTCGCCGCCCATGGCGGTGTCGTCCTCTGCGGGAATGGCGTAGTAGCGGACAAACCCGATAAAGTGGTCTATCCTTATTATGTCGTAGAGGTTGGCGCAGAAGCTCATTCTCCTTTTCCACCAAGCAAAATTGTTCTGCTCCATCTTATCCCAGTCGTAGAGGGGATTGCCCCAGAGCTGCCCTGTCGCGGAGAAATAGTCGGGCGGTACTCCTGCTACATCTATCGGCTTTCTGTCGTAGTCGAGGAGGAACTGCGTGTAGTCTGTCCACGTGTCCGCGCTGTCCATGGCTACATATATGGGCAGGTCGCCTACAATCTCGATGCCAAGCGAGTTTGCGTACTCCTTGAGCTTGTTCCATTGGGAGAAGAATTTGTACTGCAAAAACCACCAGAAGTCTATATCCTCGGCGAGTGCCTCTCTGTATTTGAGGAGTGCCTTGGGCTTTCTCAGGCGAATATCGTCGTCCCACTGTGTCCACGGGAGGTTGTCGAAATAGAATTTCAGCGACATAAAGAAGCAGTAGTCGTCTAAATTTTCCGCATATTCTTTGTGGAAGAAGATATACTCCTGCTCCTCCTTGTGACTGCTCCGCGAAAAGGCTCTTTTCAGGAGTTCGAAGCGCGATTCAAATAGTTTGCCGTAGTCGACAGCCTCCTTGTCGCTTCCGAAATCGTAGCTGTCCGCCTCCGATTTGGTGAGCAGCCCCTCGTCTATCAGAAGGTCTATGTCTATGAAGTATGGGTTTCCCGCGAATGTGGAGAATGACTGGTAGGGGGAGTCACCGTAGCTTGTGGGGCATACGGGGAGAACCTGCCAGTAGGTCTGCCCTGCCGCCTTGAGAAAATCGACAAATTTGAACGCGTCCTTACCCAGCGTACCTATTCCGTAGTTGGAGGGGAGGGAGGAGACGGGCATGAGGATACCTGCTGCCCGCCGGAGTGGTTTTTGTTTTTTTACCATAGATTTATATCCTTTTCGGTTTATTCTACAAACACTAACTTAAATCTGTTGACCACAAATAAACACTAACTGCAATCTGTTGCCAAGGAGGCAAAAGTTTAGGTCAAGCCTTTTCAAAGGCTTGCATGGTTCACATTCAAAATTAACTAAGAAAACCTATAACCAATCAAAGCTCAAAAAAACCATAGGCGAAAGCTTTTTCGAGCTTTCCTTGGAGGTTTTCTAAGTTAATTTTGAATCGGGCAGAGCCCTAAGTCGCTCTCCGCAGAGAGCGAAACTCTCTTAGCGTTCAAAAAACGCAGGAGGGGGTAGGAAAAAATGTCCCTAAGGACATTTTTTCCGCAGGGGAACCCTCGTCGGGGGTTCCCCTGTATAGGTCGCCGTGCGACCTATAGGGCATCCCCGTTAGGGGAATTAGGGCATTGCAACACTTGCGAAGGTTACTTCCGTCTTATTTTGCCGACTGTCATCGTGCAAGTAACGATATTTAACCGAAACGGCAACGCATTTAAAGCAATTTCAATTCGCCGCTAATTTCGGAAGCCTGAATAGCGTGTTCTCAATAACGTGCGGTAAAAAGTGAGTTCAATAAAGTGTTCTCAATAACGTGCGGTCAACGCACGTTTATAAGATATATGTCGTAAGTGCCGCCTACTCGCTCTGCTCTCGGAAGCCTTCGCAATGTGAGGTAAACGCAAGTTTTACTAACGGGGATGCCCTATAGGTCGCACGGCGACCTATACAGGGGAACCCCCGACGAGGGTTCCCCTGCGGAAAAAATGTCCTTAGGGACATTTTTTCCTACCCCCTCCTGCGTTTTTCT
>JAISGQ010000023.1 GCA_031262985.1 Oscillospiraceae bacterium | reverse complement strand
CGAAAAAAATGTCCTTAGGGACATTTTTTTCTACCCCCTCCTGCGTTTTTCTGACGATAAAGGATTTCGCCCTCTGCGGAGGGCGACTTAGGGTGCTACCCTAAGAACCCGCAAGCCTTTACAAAGGCTTGACCCAAATTCTAACTCCTTGGCAACAGGTTGCAGTTGGAGGTTGCATCCTTGGCAACAGATTTGAGTTTGTGTTGCGCTAATCCGCAAATCTTCTCGCCAGCTTCGCCGCGTGGAGCGTATGCGCCGTAAGCCGCCTGTGTGCAGGACACACATAACTGCACAGTCCGCACGCGATACACGCACCAGCCGACAGCGACAGCAGCTCATGAGGCAGCACCGCCCTGTCTGCGCGGTCAATCTGATACGGCACTATCCCCGCAGGACAGCTCCGCTCGCACCTGCCGCAGCGGATACACGCACCCTCCTCACCGAAAATCGCCGGCAGGACGGTTACTCCCCCCACGGAAAGCGGCACAGGAGTATCAAGCGTCGCCCACTCACCTGTCATAGGTCCGCCTAAAATGATTGCCGCCTGCTTTCTCCCCGACCGCAGAGGTTCGGTAAACTCACCGCATACAGCCGCAAGCTCCGCTATCTTTGTACCCTCCGGCACAAGGAGGTTCTTCGGCTTCGTGATAGCTCCCGATACCGTGACTATGCGCCTGACAGCAGGGTAGCCGCCGTTCACCGAACGCCTGAAAGCCGCCGCAGTAGCCGCGTTCGAGACAAGCACTCCTGCATCGGCGGGCAGTCCTCCAAACGGAACTTCCCGTCCTACAGCCGCCTTTATGAGCTGGCGTTCACTGCCCGAGGGGTATTTCCCGCCAACTCGCAGAAGCTCAATCTCCCACGACTGCGAAGGAGAGGAGGCAGAGCGGGAGCGGGAGGAGGAGAAATCCTCACTGCCGCTTCTGTATATAATCGAGTGTTCATCAGCCTTTTGTATTTTCACATCGCGGAAAGCTGCTTTGACCGTCTTCGAGAGAGGAGTAATCAAGTCCGCGTCCTCTATGCAAACGACAATCCGCTCCGAATTTGCCGCCCTCGAGAGCAGTACAGCACCCTCGATTACGTCCTGTGCCGCGCCTACCGTCAACGCGCGGTCGCAGGTGAGATACGGCTCGCACTCGCATATATTAATGAGAACGCAGTCTATGTTTTTCTTCGTCTGATACTTTTTGTAGGCGGGAAAGCCCGCGCCTCCGTGACCTGTCAGCAGAGTTCGCTCCATGAGGAGAAGCAGCTGCTCCCTCGTGTAGCTCCATATATCCCGCTTGCCCGAGGAGGGGGAGGAGGAGAAGCCGTCCTCCCTCAGCTCCGCCTTTTCGTTCTTTCGGTTGTTTTCTATTTCGATAAAACGCTGCTCCGAATCGCCTACAGTGCCTATACTCCTCACCGTACCCGACACGGAGGCGAAGGAAAGCGGCAGGAGGTTGCTCCCCACCGAGAGCGGCTGACCGATTTTTACCTCATCGCCGATTTGGACGGATATTTTCGCCTCCTCGCCGACTGCAAGCGACACGCGGCTCTCCTCTATGAAAACCGAGCGGGGAGTTATCTCCTCTATCTTGTTGTCTGTCAGCTCTTTGCTCTCCTCATATTCCGGCAGATATAATCCGCCGTAGAAATCGGGCAAGCTGTCCCCTCTTTGCATTTGTGATTCACTTCCCTTGTGTCCGATTGTGCAGTACTGCTATAGTGCAGTACTTCCTGTTATTACCTGTAGTAAGTGTTTGCGGATAAATGGAATTTTATTCACAGATAACGCGGCTCGTGAAAATTTTTATACTGAAATTTTGGTATGGCAGTGATGGAAGCAGTATCAGCAGTATAAATTGCACCTCCTCGTTGTTTTGCGAATATAATGTAGATGAAACGAGAGGTGATTATTATTTATAAGTACAACAAATCAAATCCTTGCAATATAAACAGCGATTGCAGCACCTGCCAAGGAGCTACAGGTGCAACAGGTGCTACGGGAGCTACAGGTGCAACGGGTGCGGCAGGCGCAAGAGGGGCGCAGGGTCTGCGTGGTCTGCGCGGAGCTACAGGTGCTACAGGCGAAAGAGGAGCTGCGGGTGCTACAGGGGCTAAAGGAGCAACAGGAGCTACGGGAGCAGGAGTTACAGGTGCGACGGGTGCGACCGGGGCTACGGGACCGACAGGTCCGAATACAGGAATAACAGGACCCACCGGACCGATAGGACCTACAGGCGCTACGGGAGTTACGGGAGCTACGGGAATTCAAGGAATTCAGGGAGTTCAAGGTGTACAGGGACATACGGGAGCTACAGGTGCTACGGGAGCTACCGGAATCCAAGGGATTCAAGGGATTCAGGGAGTTCAAGGGGCACAAGGACATACAGGAGCTGCAGGTGCTACGGGAGCTACGGGAATTCAGGGTGTTCAAGGCGTTCAGGGTGTGCAGGGACATACAGGAGCAACAGGAGCGACAGGAGCTACGGGGGCTACGGGAATCCAAGGTGTGCAGGGACATACAGGAGCAACCGGCGCAACAGGAGCAACAGGAGAACAAGGCATTCAAGGCGTGCGGGGAGCTACAGGAGCAACAGGTGTCACGGGAGCTACAGGTGCTACGGGAGCTACAGGTGTCACAGGAGCTACGGGAACTCAGGGAATCCAAGGTGTCACGGGTGCTACAGGAGCGGCGGGAAGTGTCGGAAGAATAATCACCCAAACCAGTCCGTCTATGACTGTGCAACCGTCGAGCTCGATAAATGAACTATCTGCGGAATGTCCCTATGGTTCTCAGGTTATTGCAGGCGGATATGTTATAGAAAACAACGCAGGTGATATGGTTGTAGACAGTTCACAAATGAACTCCGATACAAATTCTTGGGTAATATCCGCAACTAACAAAGGAGGAGCAAGCCGAGATATCAGTGCTTTTGCTGTCTGCTTAGCTCCTGAAGAGTCGTAGAATTTCATGTTGCACATACTAAATTAACAAGAAAACAATCAAGCCTCCACGGGCAAAAATCAAAGCTGTTTGCCCGTGGAGGCTTGTTGTTTTCTTGTTAATTGCCTATACTGCGTTTGGCAGAGACATTTTATCGGCGGCAAAAATCGACGAAAAACAAGCCGGGTAGAAGACACAGAAATCTTCACCCGGCTCTATTATTGTGGTACGGTATGGTACGGTGCAAATGCACATGGGGTCTGATGAGTTTGAACTCACGCCCGTAGGCTTCTCCCTCGACATTTGGGCGTGTCATAAGCAGTTTTTGGGGTTGGAGAAGGCAAAGAGGGAGGTCGGTATTGATTATGTTATTCCAACATAGGTTGTATAAATTGAACAAGTGCAGCTATTGCTGCTGCAAATTCCGCACTGCCTTTCAAGGCATTCAGAGATGAAAGGAGGATTCTCAGAATGTTTTTCTTTGGTTTCTTTGCAGACATTTCTTCTTGTAAACACGTCAAATAATCGTTTAACATAGTTCTTTCGTCATTAGTGAGTTCTGTTGACGAGTGGGCATGAATTGTTTCAACAAGACGATTTAGTTGAGCTGTGTCTGAAGTGGTTTGGTTAACTGTTGAATACCCTGTTGCGACAATCACATTATTATTTGAGCCAAAGTTAATGTTCATTGAACGTGTATCATCATTATTATCATCTATGGGTTTCTTGTTTAAATCTATAGTATGCTTATATTGTAAATCAAAATACACTTTTAAATGCTGTGCCAACATTTTGGGTGATGTTTCAGGTTTATGGAAATAATCAATTGGAGCATAATCAAACACTTTACGAGCCAAATCTTCTCGAAGGTTAGAAACAATCATGATTTTCTTGTTGGCATTTCGAGGATGAGTAGCAATTAGGTGGCTGTAAAATTCTGATCCCTGATAGTCAAAAGTGTCCAATCTGGATTTTGTGTCTACTCTTGCACAAATATCCAATAAAAACACATCAATGTAATTATCTCTTGAGATTTGCATTGCAAACCGAGATGAAGTGGTTTGAAAAAGACTTATTTCATATGGTGCGTAACGATGTAAGGTGAGAATTTCTTCTTTTAGCAAATCTAAGTATACAGGATCGTCGTCGTATGTTAAGACATTAAACAGAATCATCCTTTATCACCATCCTCATCAAGTGTGCAATCGTCACGTTTACTTGAGAATTATACTATACGTTTCTTTGATTTGCAAGCCAAAACATTCGAAGGATTTGGCAATGATTGGGCAGTTAAACTTGCAATTTGTACACCTCCACACCCTCTCGAAAATTCATCTTTACAAACCCCCGAATATGTGATATAGTATTTGGCAAGTCCATTAATCGGCAGTAATTTTACGAAAGGTGAGCTTAATTATGATTAACCTGCTTGTCAGTGTCGTCGTTATCAGCATTGTTGTCCTACTCGTCGACAATAGTGTTTCTTCGGCGTTGCTGCAAAACGGTAAGAGTTAGGCTTGCATTCCATAAACTAACTTGTTTCGTCCGACAGCACGCTGTCGGACTTTTTGTGTGCGACGCAGGAGTAATACTGCTGACGAACAAAGCCCTAAAAGTGCGCGGACAGCAGTATAATCGACCACATCTGAAAGGGAGAGCTTACAATGAAAATGAGCGGAGCGGAAATTATTGTAAATACGCTTATCAGCCACGGAGTAGACGAGGTTTTCGGCTATCCGGGCGGCAGTGTCCTCCATCTGTATGACGCACTCTATCAAAACAGGGAGCATATCAGGCACTACATCACCTGCCATGAGCAGGGAGCGGCTCACGCGGCGGACGGCTACGCGCGTTCTACAGGCAAGACGGGAGTGGTAATCGCCACCTCCGGTCCGGGTGCCACAAACCTCGTCACAGGGCTTGCCACCGCCTACATGGACTCTACTCCTGTAGTCGCCATAACGGGAAATGTACCCCTCCCGCTTATCGGGAAGGACAGCTTTCAGGAGGTTGACATAGCGGGTATCACCATGCCGATAACGAAGCACAATTTCATTGTCAAGGACATCGCTCACTTAGAGGAGATAATCTGCGAGGCGTTCCTCATAGCCCGTTCGGGAAGACCCGGACCGGTCCTCGTAGATGTGCCGAAGGACATACAGACCGCGCGGTTCGAATTTAAGGGAGGCACTCCCCGAAAGGTAAAGCCCGTTCCTCCTCCCGAATTTGACAAGCTCGCCGCCGCAGCCGAGATTATCAAGAAGGCGAAAAGACCCTACATCTACGCGGGCGGCGGAGTGGTAATCGGCGGCGCATATGAGGAGCTTCTCAAGTTCGCAGAGCTGATTGACGCTCCCGTGGGGCTTAGTATAATGGGGCTTACGGCTATCGACAGCGTCAACCCCCGCTGTCTCGGAATGACGGGAATGCACGGCTCGTTCGCCGCCTCGAAGGCATTGGCTGAGTGCGACTTGATTATAGGAGCGGGAGTCCGCTTCAGCGACAGAGCTACGGGCAACAAAGCCAAATACAGGGAGAACAAAAGCATTGTGCATATAGATATAGACCCCGCCGAAATCGGCAAGAACGTGGCGTTTGAAGCCTCCGTCGTAGGAGATGTCAAGGCAGTTCTGCAAAGGCTGTGCGGGCTTATGCCTCCTCAGGAACACTCCGACTGGATGAATCAAATAGAGCGATACAGGCGGGAGGGGGAGGTAGTACGCCGCGACAACCGCGACTTTTCGCCTAAAGCAATCATCTCCGCCGTGAGGCGGCACACCGACAGCGACACGGTCATAGCGACAGATGTAGGACAACACCAGATGTGGACGGCGCAGTACTACCAATTTTCCTCCCCTCGCACGTTTATCACATCGGGCGGGCTTGGCACTATGGGCTTCGGCGTAGGCGCGGCGATAGGAGCGGCAGTCGGCAGAGGGATGAAGCGAACCGTCCTCTTCACCGGCGACGGCAGCTTCCACATGAATTTAAACGAGGTGGCGACTGCGGTCATGCACAACATCCCGATTGTCATTGTCGTCATGAATAACGGAGTGTTGGGCATGGTTCGGCAGTGGCAGAGCCTGTTTTTTGAAAAGCGGTTCTCCGAAACTACACTCAACCACGTCACCGATTTTGTCAAATTAGCCGAGAGCTTCGGCGCGAAAGGCTACAGAGCTGCCGATATGCAGTCGCTGGAGGCGGCACTCAGCGCGGCGTTCTCGGAAAACGCACCTGCCGTAATCGACTGCGTTATCGACATGGATGAGATGGTGCTTCCCATGATTCCCCCGAACGGCTCGGTTGACGATATGCTGACGACGTGATATATGGAAATGCCGCTCGGAATATGCCATGAGTAAGGAGTTGAATATAATGGAGTGCGTAAAATTCACAATATCCGTAATTGTCAAAAACCGCTTCGGCGTTTTGGCGAGAGTTGCGGGGCTGTTCTCCAAAAGAGGTTACAATATTGACCGCCTTTCGGCAATACCCATTGACGGCACTGACGAGTCGGAGATATTGCTCACCTCCTCGGGAGACGAGAACACGAGAAACCAGATAATCAAACAGCTTGAGAAGCTCTATGATGTGATGACAGTTGAAATAATCTCCATGCAGTAGGAACGGTTACTGCACAAGCAGACCGGCACTGTGCGGATAGGATAGAATTTCGGCATAGTACACAAAAATCCCTATTGATATGCGGTGTGTTTTCGGGGATTTTTGTGAACTATGCCGAAAAACTGTTCCTCGATTTGTCTGACGTCATTTGTCCTTTGATTGCCTTGACCTTTTTGACGATTTATGAGATAATGTAGCTATAGTTGAGAGTTGTGTTTGTGTTATTGCCGAAGCAATATGTTGTTTTGTTGTAATATTACTATATCTTTCCTGAGGAAAGGATTTGTTTGCGTATGAATACTTGCAGTAATTGCGGCAATGCGGTCAGACCGCAGGCGCAGTTTTGCACAAAATGCGGCTGTAAGTTTGAGGCCGCACCCGAGGGCGGCTCTGCGGGAGGGAATGTCCCCGTGTCGGATATCCCCCTCGTCGCGCTTGCTCCCATAGAGCGGCTTAGCATAGGCAGGAGAATCGGGCGTTTCATGCGTCTTTTCCTGTCTGTGATTCTTGTAGCCGCGCTGTGCTTGGGAGGAATAGCCATATCCGTTCTCATCAGTGCATCCCCCGCGCAAAACCCGTTTGTGGAGGTGGACAAGACGGTCTACCGAGAGGCACTCTCTCTGGTGGAGGATGTGCGAAACCCCGCCTTCTCCTCCGTTATTGACGAGGTGATGTATCAAAGCGGCGAGGCTGAGAACTACGAATTTCTGACCGAGTACAAGGATAAATTCAAGGGTATGCTCACCGAGCAGTCCTCCGAGGAGGAGGAGAACTTCGCGAAGGCGTCCTACTATGTGTTCTACGCCGAGTATCTCGCGCGCAGGTATGAGTACTTAGCCGGAAAAAACGCGCTTTTCAGGATGTTCTACCAAGGCAAGGCGGACAAGTACAGAGGCTATGCCGACCATGTGTACAACATTTTGAAAACTGCGGAGTCGGATATTCAGCTCCAAAACATAACCATGTACTGTGAGGAGCGGGAGATAGCTCCCGAATGGTGATGTCCCCGAATGGGTTGGGATATTGAAACTGAAATGCACATTAATTAATATAAATACGAGTGAAAAGAGGTTGTATCAAATGAATTGTAATTTTTGTCAGAATGTCATTCCCGAAGGCACTCTCGAATGTCCCATCTGCGGCAAGAGAGTTATAACCGAGGAGGAGGCTCTTGCCCGAATCCGCAATGTGGAGCATACTGTAGCCTCCGCTGAGACTACGGGTACTGCTGCCGCCGCCGCGCCGACGAAGAAGAGGAGAAAGAAGAAGAAGAGCCTTACTACGTCGTTTATCTCCCTGATTATAGGCGTAGTGGCATGGGTTTACGGATTCCTTTCCGATACTGTAAACACTATATTTCAGGAGCTTAAGTTCGCCTTCACAAGCGAAACCATGGCGGACAAGTCCATCATAGAAAAGATAACAGGGATAGAAATGCCCATCTTAATTATGAGCGTTATGCTTATCGTGGCGGGAATCCTCGGCATTTGGGGATTGATTTCGTGGCTCAAGAAGGCGGCATACAACGCGAAGATTTAGAAGGTAAGTCACAATTAAACTACCGATAGGATTTGATGCTATGAATTGTAACGTGTGCGGAGCAGTAAACCCCGCCGGACGCGCAGTTTGTGAGAACTGCGGAGCGGCTCTGCCCTCTGCCGATGTGCGGACAGACCCCAACGGATATCCGATATTCGACGAGGGGGAAAGTCTCGCCGGAAGCCGAAAGGGCACGGCGAAAAATATCGCAGTAGGCTCACAGGCGGCGATAGAGAAGGATTTAAAGGGGCTGAGACCTCTCACGCGAACGGCATATCAGATAGTCAGAGCGGACAATACTCCGTGGATAAAGTTAGGGCTGTACGTCTCGTTTGTCGTACTCTGCTTTGCGATTATCGCCACAATCATGGGGATTTTCGACACAATGAAAACCATGGTGCAGGCGCAATTGAACTCGGGTAGTGATATTTCCACGGGGCTGCGCGACATTATCTACAAGGCGCAGGCGGGCGACAGCTTAGATGCGCTGATTTGGCTCTCTGTACTGCTTGTGGTGCTGATTTTCGTCTATGTACTCGTAGGGCGTCTGATTCTGAGGATACAGAAGGTTCGCAGAAAGAAGAAGCGCAAGGAACAGCGGGATATGATTTGATAATCGTAATGCGTAATGAAGCAAGGCAAAAGTTGATTCGTAGAACTTAAAGTTTCATGGAGTAGCATACTAAATTAACCCCCAAACAATCAAGCCTCCACGGGCAAAAACCGCACAAGTCAAAGCTTTTTGCCCGTGTTTTCTTGTTGCTTTCTAAGTTAATTAACTATATTATATTTAATGCTAAATGGAACAAAACAATACAAAGAACTCCCCTTGTGAAGCTTTCAGCTTCACAAGGGGAGTTCTTTGGTATAATCGCAAATCAGAACATATTCGCAATATATTTCGCTGCAAAATCGAGTGCCACCGTAAAATACTCGCTCTGGAGAAAGAACATGAAGGAGAAGAACGCAACCGTCAGTCCGTAAAATACAGGGCGTGAAATGTTTCCCTTCCTTGCGAGCAGGGAGTTTTTCTCCTCCTCGCTTTTGGAAGCCTTCCTGATTTTTCTGATTTTCCGAAGCGTGAAGCACATATAGAGCTTGTTTCCAAAAAATCCGCACAGTATCATTACTCCGAGCTGGAGGAAACTGCACAGTCCCGTGAGAGCAGAGCCGAGAAACAGCGTGACACTGCCCGACTGCAAAATCTGTGACACGTCGGTAATCTCCGTCACTCCGAGCTTAACAGTGGCAACTTGGTAGAAAATTATCGGATATAATGTAGCGAAAATCGATACTGCCGCGAGTGCTGCTCCGAGCACATACATCTTCCGAAGGAGAAACCACGCCCAGTTTCCGATAAACGCCGAGAGGTTGAAGGAGATGGGGAATTTCGATTTTACGAGCCGCGTGAACATAACTACATAGTACCACGCCGCAGAGCCTGTGAACCTCCGCACCTCGTCTACAGTGGCGTCGCCTATAGCTTCTGTGTCACCGAAGGGGAGCTTCACTTGGTACGCGGGCGGCATGGGAACTCCCTCACTCTCGTGAACCGACTGCCGCTCACCGCTTCCGGCAGGGCAGCCGCAATGTGAGCAGACCTGTGCGCCGAACTCCAGAGCCGCGCCGCAATGCTCGCACTTGGGCTGGTATATCCCATCCGACGCGGGAACTGCAACCTCCGACACCCAGATGAAGTCCTCCGCGTGGAGGTCGTCGTTCGCGCACTGCCCGTTACTGCTGTAACAGCTCCTGTGGTGGGGCGTGCCGCAGTGCGGACACACTACAATATCGTCCTTCTCTGTGAATTCCTCATCGCATACGGGGCATTTTGAGCCAATGTATTTATTCATAAAACGACCTCTGTTTCAGATATTGGGGAACTGCTGTAGATACAGTATAGCCGTTTTTTCTGGAAAATACAAGGGCAAAAGCTATCGGATAAACTATTTAAGCAAGCTTTCCTCCACCTCATCCACATTTATATTGCTGTAGGAGTTGGGGATGTCGCCGACTATTACCGATTCTGCGACTATGAAATTCGTCTCCACCTCGGTGTAGGAGTTGTAGCCGGGGATTATCACGGAAATTCCCGCCTTTACCGTACACATAATCTGGTGCTTAGTCTGGTTGATTCCCGCCGACTCAAATGTACTGTTGATATTGGTTATTACGTTGCCGTAGAGGGTGATTTTCATCTTGATTTTCGGCCCTCTGCCCATGAGCAAATCGGAGCCTAAAAAAGTTCCGATAGGTATGCTTATCGTCCTGTCGCTGTAATCGAGGAGCTTCTGCTGCACTGCTTTTTCGATTTTGTTCTTGAGCTGATTGGTGTTGACCATATCGGCTTGGAGTGCTATCACATTGCCGCTCGCGTCGCTTTTTAGGTTGGTAAGGGCGTTGTAGTCGAAATTCTCGTTGCTCATAACCTCGTTTACCGCGTCGCTTATCGCGCGTGTAGCCATGGACTTCGCCTGCACGGTGGACATCCCCTTGACAAGAGGACGAAGCTGAACGTCAATTAGAGTGACCATCACAGCTACAAACAAAAGCGTGATTATCAGCCTGCGCTTGATGTTCCTCCTCCTTCGGCGATTGGGGCGGGAGTATTGCCGCCGGTGTCGTTCGTATCGCATATTATCCCCTCTTTTCTGCTCTTTTCCCCAGTATACTCAATTTTTTTGAAAATGTGACTATGGCAACAGCCAACTAAAATCTGTTGCCAAAGAGTTAGAGTTTAGGTCAAGCCTTTGCAAAGGCTTGCAGATTCTTAAGACAGAGTCTTAAGTCGCTCTCCGCAGAGAGCGAAATCCCTTATCGTCAGAAAAACGCAGGAGGGGTAGGAGCAAATGTCCCTAAGGACATTTGCTCCGTAGGGAAACCCTCGTCGGGGGTTTCCCTGTGTAGGTCGCCTTGCGACCTACGAATTAACTGCAAAATTCCCTCAAGTTAATTTACTGTTTTGATAATTTATTTCTCAACCAATTCTGACGCGCAAAAAATCCCCCGAAAGGATAGCAGGGAGGTTTTACTCTGCCATCGTTTCGGGGGATGCTCGGGATAAATAGTATCAATTAGGCGACACTATTTAAACATATAGGTTACGTTGTCAATCAAATCGCCGACTGTGTCGGACACCTTGCCGACACGCTTCTTCATTGTCTTTTTGTTACCGCAGCCCGCAGCAAAACCTCCTGCAGCACCGAGTACAGCTCCTATCAGCAAGCCTGCGCTGATACCTCTTGCGGCATACATAGTTGAACGTGACATAAGAAAAATCCTCCTTACATAAAGTATGGTTTTGAGTATAGATAAATCCATATAAACAACTCCCAAAAATTCGGTTGCCGATTTCTCCTGCTCCGACAGCTTATCATGTAGTCGAAAAAGCAGTACATCCGCCGAATCTCACCCATATTGTTAGCAAACACCTGTAAATAATACCTAAATACAGCTTGCAAAATATGGAAATACTTGATAATATATATAAAATACGGTTTGGAGGAGAAATTTATATGAAGGCATTATTTATCGGCGGAACAGGCACAATCAGCATGGCTATATCCAAGAAATTACTCGCGGAGGGTCACGAGCTGTGGCTTCTCAACAGAGGCAGGCGAAACGCGGAGCTTCCCGCGGGAGTAAAGTCTGTAGTGGCGGACATCAACGACGAGGCGCAGATCAAAAAGCTCCTCGAAAATGAGCATTTTGACGTTGTTGCCGATTTTATAGCGTTCGTCCCCGCGCAGTTAGAGCGTGACTACCGCCTCTTTAACGGAAAGACCGACCAGTTCATTTTTATCAGCTCCGCATCGGCGTACCAGAAGCCGCTGTCCGACTACAGAGTGAATGAGGGTACTCCTCTCGCAAACCCCTGCTGGCAGTACTCAAGGGACAAGATAGCCTGCGAGGACTACCTCCTCAAGATGTACAGGGAGAACGGATTCCCCGTTACTATCGTTCGCCCCAGCCACACATATGACGAGCGTTCCATCCCCCTCGGCGTACACGGAGACATGGGAAGCTGGCAGGTGGCAAAGCGTATTATCGAGGGCAAGCCGGTTATTATCCACGGCGACGGAACATCGCTCTGGACTATGACGCACAACAGCGATTTCGCCAAGGGATTTGTAGGACTTATGGGCAACCTCCACGCTATAGGCGAGGCGGTCAACATCACCTCCGACGAGACATTGACATGGAATCAGATATACGCCTCTATCGCGAACGCGCTTAATAAGCCGCTCAACGCAGTACACGTCTCCTCCGAGTTCTTGTGCCAAAGCAGTGATTACGACTTCCTCGGCAGTCTTATAGGAGACAAGGCAAATTCCGTCTCCTTCGACAACACTAAGCTCAAGCGGCTTGTTCCGAATTTCTGCGCCGACGTCCGCTTCGACCAAGGAGTTCGCGTGGCGATAGAGAACGTCCTCGCCAATCCCGAGCTTCAGGTGGAGGACGCGGAGTTCGACTCATGGTGCGACCGCGTAGTCTCAGCTCTTGAGGCGGCGGCAAAGGCAGTTAAGGGATAAAAAATATATACTAATAGCAATAATTAAGGCAGATACATCGCGGAGTAATCCCTCCGTGCTGTATCTGCCTTAATTTTCACTGCGTTTTCAGTTTGCTTTCAGTTTTTGCAGGTGTCCGAAGTGTATTCCGATATGTCCTATGCCGAGGACTGCGACTGCGGCAATCAGCCATATCAGCCTCCCGTAGATTCCGAGGAGGAGAAACGCCGCGACAGGCAGAACCGCGCCGGGGAGCGGCACGAACGCAAACGAGCCGTAGAAGTCGCGCAGGGTGTGACCTCCCCGAAAATATCTCAGCCAGTACAGCTCATACAGCACCATAAGCAGTGCGGAGGCGATAAGCCACGCCGTCCACGGCTCAAACTCCCGCGGATTCGTGTCGGAGAAGCACAGTGCCGCCGCTACCGTCGCGACCTGCCCTACCCGCTCAAAGAGGAGAAGGAGCTTGCTTTCTCCCGACGAATCGTACCCGTCGGGCTGGTGCTTTGCCCAAAATAAATTGGGGATAAAAAGCATAAGAAGGTAGATAAGTCCTATATAAGAAAAGCCAAAATGCCCCATGGTTTGCGCCTCCCTGATACTATTTTCGCTTGACGTAGTCGGCGAAAGCCGCCTTTACGTCATGAAATTTCATTTCATGGCACTTCACGTCGTCCGTAAGGACGGCATTTCATTAGTCCAGCAGATCCTTGAACATCTCCCGAAGCTCGTCCACCTTATCGGTCTGCTCCCACGGGAGGGATAAATCCTCCCTGCCCATGTGTCCGTAGGCGGCAATCTGCCTGTAGATAGGAGCTTTCAGCCCAAGTTTTTCGATTATAGCCGCAGGACGCAGGTCGAACACAGCCTCCACCGCCTGTGACAGCTCCTCATCCGAAACAAGCCCCGTGTCGAAGGTGTCTATCATAATCGAGACGGGATGCGCCACTCCTATTGCGTATGCCGCCTGCACCTCGCACCGTGAAGCAAGCTCGGCGGCTACGATATTTTTAGCTATGTAGCGCAGTGCGTATGCCGCGCTTCTGTCCACCTTTGTCGGGTCTTTGCCGGAGAACGCGCCGCCGCCGTGACGTGCGTAGCCGCCGTAAGTATCGACAATTATCTTTCTCCCCGTAAGTCCGCTGTCGCCCTCAGGTCCGCCTATAACGAACCTGCCTGTGGGGTTTATGTGGATTTTTATGTCCTTGTCGGTAAGCTCGTGGGGGATGACGGGCAGTATCACATTCTTCGCCAAATCCATCCTTATTTTGTCGAGGGAGACGTCCTCCTCGTGCTGAGTGGAAATTACTATGGTGTCAATGCGTATCGGGCGGTTGTCGTCGTCGTACTCCACCGTGACCTGCGTCTTTCCGTCGGGTCGGAGGTAGGGGAGAGTGCCGTCCTTCCTCACCTTACTCAGCCTGCGGGCAAGTCTGTGTGCAAGCGAGATGGGGAGCGGCATAAGCTCGGGAGTTTCGTTGCAGGCGTAGCCGAACATCAGCCCCTGATCTCCCGCGCCTGTCCGGTCGTACTCGTCCTCCCCCTTGCCGTTTTGCACCTCGTTGGAGGTGTTCACTCCCAGAGCAATGTCGGGCGACTGCTCGTGGAGGAGGTTCGTGAACTTGAAGGTGTCGCCGGAGAAGCCGATACCCTCCTCTGTGTAGCCGATTTCGTTTACTACCTTTCGTGCTACAGCCTCCGCGTCAACCGAGCAGGAGGCGGCAATCTCCCCCATGACAAGCACCGTGTCGGTAGTGGCAATAGTCTCGCAGGCTACGTGAGCCTCGGGGTCGAGCGCGAGAATCGCGTCAAGCACCGCGTCGGATATTTGGTCGCACACCTTGTCGGGGTGTCCCTCCGTCACTGATTCCGATGTAAATAATCTCTTTCCCATATCATATCAAATCCTTTCGTTAGTTCATATTGTTTAGTATATTACGCGCAACAAAAAGCCGACTGCTAAGACAGCAGTCGGCTCGAAACCGCGCAAACGCTATCTCATCTTTCGAAAAAAGCTCCCCCGCACCTACTGTACGGGATTCTCCTTCCGCAGGATTTAGCACCTTGCAGTAATGCAGGTTGCCGGACATCAAAGGGCCTGTTCCCTCCGTCACTCTCGATAAGCTTTATTTTGTTGTGGCTATTATAGCATAAAATGTCTGTTAGTGTCAATACTCCGCCCCGAGATTGAAGTTACGGCAGGGGAGTATCAAGTCCCGTAGCTTACTTCTCGGAATTTTCCTCGGAAGTTTCATTCAGCGATTCATTGAGATATTTCTTGAATGCCTTCACTCTGTGAAGCCTGACTGCGCCGAGGACTATAAGCCATATCCCCAAAAGCACCGCTGGAATAAATCCCCAAGCGAAATTCGAGAACATATTGTCGGGCTGCGGTCCAGGACCTACCCAGACTGCGTTTTCCACAATATCGCTGTTTTCCAAATACAGAAAAAAGCCCATCACTGCGACGGAGGTAATCAAGACAAATATGCCTGATATAATATTTCTAATCGGACGCCATGTGCTTGTTATCATTCTCGGCTTTCTCAATCCGGCGGCATTAGAAGTGTTAGGCGTGAACTGTTCTGTTCCCATTATTACATCTCCTCTTTTTGCTTTTTACGGTAGCTGACACCACTATACCACACGGCAAAGTAAACATCAACAGCAATTTGCTTTTTTCGCTATACAAATTCACAATCAGCTAATCCACGGCTGACGCATGAAAAACAATCCGTAAAAAACAAATAAGTTGTCATAAACAAGAATTTATTGTATTATGGTCAAGAGGTGATTTTGTCATGATACTCAGTATCGACGAAAAAACAATATGTGCAAGCAGAGATGATGAACAAAAGGCAGTCCATATGGTTAGTGCTTGGACAAATAAAAACAGAAGAAAAGTCAAATGAAATCACAGCCGTGCCGCAGCTTTTGGATATGATTGAAGTCGAAAAATGTGTGGTCACAGCCGATGCGATGAGTTGTCAGAAAGACATTGCAGAGAAAATTACAAAGAAACAAGCAGACTACATTTTAGGGTTAAAGGGAAATCAACCCACTTTATTTAGTGATATGAAACTGTATTTTGACAGTGTGAAGCCGGAAAACAAAATTGTCACAAAAGAAAAAGGACACGGTCGAATCGAGACTAGAGAGTGTTATCTTGAAACGGATATTGACTGGTTGCGGCAAAAAACTGAATGGACTAATCTAAATGGCATAGCAATGGTAAAATCCAAGGTGCTTGAAAAAGGTGTTTTGAGAGAGGAAAGCCGTTATTTCATTACTTCATTGACCGATGTTAAAGCTTTTGCAAAGTCAGCAAGAGAGCATTGGGGAATTGAAAACAGTCTTCATTGGTG
>JAISGQ010000026.1 GCA_031262985.1 Oscillospiraceae bacterium | reverse complement strand
GAAAAGCGCGAAAAAGCTTTCGCATATGGTTTTTTTGGGCTTTTCTTGCATTGTTTTGTTAGTTAATTTTGAATGTGAACCATGCAAGCCTTTGAAAAGGCTTGACCTAAACTTTTGCCTCTTTGGCAACAGATTGAAGTTTTGTGGATAACTTCTTGACAACAGATTGCAGTTTTGCGTTAGCCTAAAGTCAACATCGGATTGTCAATTTCCGTCACCACAAACTCCACCTCAGGGAATCGCGCCGCCAGCATATCCGCAAGCGGACGCAGTACAACTGCCTCCGTCGCGTAGTGTCCCGCCGCCACCAGCATGATATTCTCGTGAGCGGCGGCGATAAACTCGTGATGGTGAGCTTCCCCTGTTATGTAAGCGTCAGCACCCGCCGCCTTAGCCGACAGGTAGTATTCTCCCGCGCCGCCGCCTATAACTCCCACTCGCCGAATAGTCCCCTCGTGCTTCGAGCAGAAGACATAGGGGAGGGAAAGACATTTCGCCGTGTACCGCGAAAACTCAGCGGGAGACATCTCATACGGGAGGTTTCCGATTCTCCCGAACCACACGTCGGGGGCGTCCTGCTCGAACATCTCAATATCCGAAAGTCCCAAAACCTTCGCTAAAGCGTCGTTTACTCCTCCCGCCGCCGCGTCGAGGTTGGTGTGAGCGCAAAGCGCGGTCAGTCCTCTCTGCGCCAGACGGTAGGCGACACTGTCGGAGGAGATGTATTTTATCGGAGTAAACAATACAGGATGATGCGAGATAACGAGGTTCGCCCCGATACTCTCCGCATAGTCCGCCACCTTAGCAGTTATGTCGAGGGAGACGACAGCCTTCGTGACCTGTGCCTTCTCATCTCCCACATTAATGCCCGCGTTATCAAAATCAAGCTGGGAGGAGAACGGCGCGAAGCTGTCAATATAGTCATATATTTCCTTTACCGATGTCATGCAAAATGCCCTCCTTTATCTCTGTCAACTGCTCTATGAGGGAGTAAAGCTCCCTCTCTTTCTCAGTGTCGCCGCTTGCCGCCGCGCCGAGGAGCTGTCCTCTTAGGTAGGAAATCTGATGCTCCGTCAGCCGCGCAGACGGCAGTGTTCGGCACTCCGCAAGCTCACCTATGTAGGGGTAGAGCCGCCCTCTGCTCTCGGTATTTCCCGAAAACTCCGCGCATATGACTGTGTAGTCCTTGCCGTGGTCGGTTACGGCAATCTCCCTAACTATATCGAACCCGTTTTCTCCAAGCCAAAGTCTCAGCTCCGCCTGCTTGCTCATGGGCTGGAGTATCAGCCTGTAGCGGCTGTGCTTAGTCCAAGCCGCCTGTGAGAGAATCTCGGCGATAAGCCCGCCGCCCATTCCTGCAATCACTATGTCGGACACTGCGTTCGTCTCTATCCTCTCAAGCCCGCTGCCGCACAGGACAGTAATTTTATCCGAAAGACCGTGCCTCTCGATATTGCGCCGCGCAGTTTCCAGCGGCTTTTCGTTTATGTCGGAGGCGTAGACAAACGGACACACTCCGTTCTCCAACAGCCAAATGGGGAGAAGGGCGTGGTCCGTGCCTATATCGGCGGTTACGCTGCCTTTTCGCACCAAGCCGCCGCACTCCCGAAGGCGCGGCATTAGCTGAGATTGTCTGCCGTGATGCACTCCGTTCAACTCACTCAACTCGCTCAACTCACTCAACTCGTTCACTCCCATCTGCTTCAATCACTCCACTCACTCCGAAACATTGATAATTCGCCGATTAGGGTCTGTTGTACACTTGTGTCAACAGGCCCTACAAGCGGCAGTTGTTGCCGCTTGTGTTAATCGGCGAATTGTGTTTGCACTTGCCAAACTTGCACTTGCCAAAAGATGTTCACGACCTACTGCAACTCCCTCATGAATTGCCCGTAGAACAACACCACAAGGACGAAATTCGCACTCCCTGTCAACAGGACCTAAAACCCCGCGACTTCCTTGACCTTCTCCAAAAGCTCCGCGCAGTCAACGCCGTGAACCTGACACGCCTCCTCTATCGTCTCCCCGCGTGAGGAGGGACAGCCGAGGCAGTGCATTCCCATTGCGAGAAAAATAGGTGCGGCTTCGGGCGCAATGTCGAGAACTTCGCCTATAATTGTATCCTTTGTGATTTCTGTAATCATAATTTTCATCTTCCTTTGACTGTATTTTGGCGGATGGTGTTGATACAAGTTAAAACGCTAGGGTTTTGAGCAAATTTTTGGGTAGACAAGGCGAATTTTTGAAAGCATAATTGGTTTATGGTAAGAAAATTTAACGAAGTATAGCCAAAAATTTGCCAAAAGACGGGCGTTCTACACTTGTATCAACACCATCTAGTATTATAACCCTGTAATTCGCTTTTTTCAACTGCAATCGAAAAGAATTGATATAACGGCCATAACGCCGCCCGCAGGCGGCACTTCACTTTGAATAACGAGGGGGCTGAGGCAAATATAATGAATCGCCTCAGTCCCCTTAGTTATTCACCCCAAAAACTCCCGCAGTGTTTCAAACAGCGCGTCAGTCTGCACAGGCTTTGCGATATGCCCGTTCATCCCCGCCTTGAGGCAGCGCAGTATATCCTCCTTGAAGGCGTTCGCGGTGAGGGCTAAAATCGGCACTTGCTCCGACTGAGTAAATCCGGAGTTCCGAATCCTGCGCGTAGCCTCGTAGCCGTCCATCTCCGGCATATGTATGTCCATGAGTATCAAATCAACTTTGTCGGGAGCTTCCCTGAACCGCGCCACCGCCTCCGCTCCGTTGCACGCTGTCACTATCTCCGCCTTTGTGCCGCCGAGCATGGCAATGAGTATCTCGCGGTTTATCTCCATATCCTCGGTGAGGAGAATACGCTTGCCCTCGAATATGCCCTGCCGCTCCTCGTGCTTTGACTCCACGCTTAAATAGGTATGTCCCGACAGGCTCTCATTGAGGCAGTCGACTATGCGAGACGGGAGAAGCGGCTTGCTTATGAAGTGCCTTACTCCCAGTGCCTCGGCGCGGGGCTTGAAGTCATGCCAGTCGGCGGAGGAAATCATAATGACTATAACGCTCTCGCCGAACTCCGCGCGGATACGCTCTATAAGCTCCAGCCCGTCGATGTCGGGCATACGCTTGTCCACAAACATCACACTGTAGCCGCCCTTCTCTCGGAACATCTCGAGAGCCTTCGCGGGAGTATCGACAGTGTCGCACATAATGCCGTTGCTATCTGCTATATCGTTAAAATACTCAAGCACTGTGCTGTCGTCGTCCACAACCAGTATTTTCACCCTGCGCCAGTCGATGGAGGAGTCGAGCCGCTTCCTAAGCTCAGCCTTTCCCACAGGCACAGTGATAGTGAAGTAGAAGCGCGAGCCTTTGCCCTCGATCGACTCCACGTTTATACTGTCGCCCATATACCTGACGATATTCTGCGAGATTGACAAGCCCAGCCCCGTGCCGCCGAATCGGTCGTAGGTGCTTTTCTCCGCCTGCTGAAATGCGTTGAAAAGCTTGGCTATCGCCTCCTCGGGCATACCTATGCCGTTATCCGTCACATTAAACTCCAGCGTGCAGTGACTGTCGCTCACCGAGAGGCAATGCACCTTCAGGCTGACCGCACCCTTGGCGGGGGTGAACTTTACGGCGTTTGAGAGGAGATTGAGAACTACCTGCAAAAGCCTCTGCCTGTCCGCTATTATCGCCCTCGGCGTGTTGCGGTCAACAGATACCGTGAGGTCTATGTTCTTCTCGTCCGACTTCGCCTGAATGAGGTAGATAGCGTTGTCAATCATCTCGTCGAGGCGGAAGTCGCTCTCCGACAGTTCTAACTTGCCCGCGTCAATCTTCGACATATCCAGTATGTCGTTGATTACGCCGAGGAGGTGTACAGCCGACACGCTCACCTTGTCAACGCAATACTTCGCACGCTCCAAATCATTAGCGGCAAGCGCAAGCTCGCTCATACCTATTATAGCGTTCATGGGAGTGCGAATCTCGTGGCTCATGTTAGCGAGGAACGCAGAACGCGCCTTCGCCGTCTCCTCCGCTACCTCCTTTGCGACAGAGAGGGAGGTTATGTCCACTCCCTGCTCGAGGTGGACGATGCGTCCGTCATGCCACGTGTGCAGGGAGTCGTAGTTAATGAACCGTCCGTCGGTAAGGTCGGGCAGCTTCTCCTCCCACATATAGGTTTCGTCGGGATGCTCAAGCAGTCGGTGCAGGGAGCAGAAATCGCACCTCTCGTCCTGCCGCGCGAACACCTTGTAGCACTTTTGCCCTACTGGGTCAACCTCCACCTTGTAGTCGTTGATGATTTTGTCGTTGGCGAAAACAACCTCATCATTGGCGGAGTCCGTGATAAGTATATGAATATTCAGTTTTTTAAGAATCGACTTGTAGCTTTCGTTCTCCGCCTCAAGCTCCCGCAACCGCTCCTCGAGCTGATGTATACGCTCGTTTTCTGTAACTGCCATAATGTAAACCTCCCCAAAAACCGCAGATATTACTTTCCATTTACTAATATATCACAATTTCCGCAAATATAAAACCCTCAAAATTGTAAATTCTGCAATTATTGTTAATTAATTCACACGAATTAAGACAACCTTCTGCCGCATATACTAAAAGGAGACAAAATACTCTCGAATATACAGCAGAGGAGATAGATATAATGTGCGGAATAGCGGGTTTTGTTGATTTTAAAGAAGACGCAAGGCAGTACGAGGAGACCTACAGGGAGATGAAACGGCGGCTTGGGAGGAGAGGTCCGGACGAAAACGGCGACTACCTCTCAGAGCGTGCCTGTCTGGTACACGCGCGGCTTGCGGTCGTCGATTTGGAGAACGGCAAACAGCCTATGACTGAGCGGGTAGGAGACAACGACGTAGTACTCGTCTACAACGGCGAGCTTTACAACACGGACGAACTACGGCGGGAGCTGCAGCTCCTCGGGCATCACTTCAAGGAGCGTTCGGACACCGAGGTACTGCTCCGCTCCTACATCGAGTGGGGGGAGGATTGCCTGCAAAAGTTCAACGGCATCTACGCCTTCGCCATATGGGACGGCAACAAGGGCGAGCTGTTCGCCGCACGCGACAGAATGGGAGTAAAGCCGTTTTTCTACTCCCTGACAGAGAGCGGACTGGTGTTCGCGTCTGAGATAAAGGCACTGCTGTGCCACCCGCTTGTCACTCCCGAGGTTGACCGCGGCGGAATTGCGGAGCTGTTGCTCATCGGTCCGGGGCGCACTCCCGGCTACGGGGTGTTTAGGCACGTAGATGAACTCAAGCCCGGTCACTACCTCAAATTCAGCAAGGAGGGAAAGCTGACACAGAAGCCCTACTGGTCTCTCAAGGCGCGGGAACACAAGCAGAGCTTCGAGGAGACGATGGAGGTAGTCCGCTATCTCCTCGGCGACGCGATAAAGCGGCAGACGGTGTCGGATGTTCCGCTGTGCGCCTTTCTGTCGGGAGGGCTTGACTCCAGCGCGATATCGGCGTTGTCGGGGGTAAAGCGAACCTTCTCGGTCGAGTACAGCGAAAACGACAAGTACTTCAAGAAAAGCCTCTTTCAGCCCGACAGCGACAACAAGTACATCGACCAGATGGTCAGCTTTTTGGGGATACAGCACAAGCATATAGTAATAGGCACAGAGGAGCTTACCGACGCCCTATTCGAGGCGGTGGAGGCGAGAGACCTGCCCGGCATGGCTGATGTTGACAGCTCCCTCCTGCTCTTTTGCCGCTCGGTCAAGGAGTACGCCACTGTCGCACTCTCGGGAGAGTGTGCGGATGAGCTGTTCGGCGGCTACCCGTGGTACAGGGACGATACTCTCCTCAACCACGACGGCTTCCCGTGGTCGCAGTCTATAGGCTACCGCGCCTCCTTCGCGCGGCCTGAGGTATGGGAGGGCTTATCTCCCGAAAGCTATGTGCGGGAGAAGTACCTCGGAACGTGCAACGGAATCGACCGCTTGGAGGGGGAGTCGGGCAAGGAGCGGCGCATGAGGGAGATGTTCGCCCTCAACACCGGCTGGTTTATGCAGACGCTGCTCGACCGCAAGGACCGCATGAGTATGTACAGCGGGCTTGAGGTGCGTGTGCCGTTCTGCGACCATCGGCTCACGGAGTACCTCTACAACGTGCCGTGGGAGATGAAAAACTACAAGGGAAGGGAGAAGGGACTGCTTCGGAAGGCACTCACCGGCGTTCTGCCGCAGGAGGTGCTGTGGAGGAAGAAAAGCCCTTACCCGAAAACGCACCACCCCGACTACCTCAAGAGCGTGTCGGGAATACTCAGCGAGATTTTGTGCAACCCGAACTCCCCCGTCCTCGATGTGGTGAGCAGGGAGGCTCTCGAAAATCTGCTGACAGGGCAAAGCAACGAAACTCCGTGGTACGGTCAGCTCATGACAGTTCCGCAGACTATCGCCTACTTTATTCAGATGAATGAGTGGATGAAGAAGTATCAGGTGAAGCTGGTGTAGGAAGGCTTGAAAGATACGTCATGTCGTTTTATGACATGACGTATCTTTTGTTGCTGTGATTGGTATTACTTTCACTTAAATATTTTTCTCTTCCAGTCGCTTTTTAAACTCCAGTTCCTCGCCATCTTGGAATCCGATAAAATAAACTGTATCAATTTGCCCGTGATTAAATAAAAAGGTGTATTCTTCACTTATATTTCCCTCGGGATATAGACAGCCTATGTAGTCCCACACCGCTTCATTTGATACTTGGCGCTGCAAACGGCCATAAATCATGACGCGCTTTTGCCCGCCTTTGAGCAAAACTACCGAACCAATCGGCAAATACTTCTTATCACCTGTAGAATGTGTGTTCATATAAATCATCTCCCTTCAAAATTAATAATCTGATTGATAAGCCCCTCCTGAGAAAAACTTTCAAAAGAAATTAAATCGCCATCGGGGGAAAAAATTATCTTCATCATAAATTGCTCCGCCAACATAAGCTTGACCATTATTGCGCCGGACTTGATTGATTCGTGTCTTATAACATTTATCAAAAACATATTCCTCTTACTCTTTACAGCCTTGAGAATGAATTTAATCTGTTCCGGATCGGCTTCATGCCGCCTTGCGAAATCCTCAATTTCTTTATTTTTGCTTATTTTTGCTTTCATAAGATCGTCTATAATTTGTGCTTCATCGCATATTTTGAATGGCTTTTTGCTGTAGGGAGCAACCGAACTAAGTCCGAACGCCGTGATAAAATCTGCATTAAAGGCAGCTAAATCGGAATACCATGTAAGACGGTATTTGTTTGCTTCAGCCCTCCCCCGACCATATTCGATTAGAGTAACTCCGTTAGCTTCAGAGACATAAAAAATTCTGTTATATTCTGTTAACCTAAAAATTGACGTGTTAACGTGGCTAACCGCAACATAACCTTCAAAAACCGGGCTGAGAGTTTTTGCCAAATCATC
>JAISGQ010000048.1 GCA_031262985.1 Oscillospiraceae bacterium | reverse complement strand
TTCAAAGGCTTGCATGGTTCACATTCAAAATTAACTAACAAAACAATGCAAGAAAAGCCCAAAAAAACCATATGCGAAAGCTTTTTCGCGCTTTTCTTTGTTGTTTTCTAAGTTAATTTTGAATCGGACAGAGTCCTAAGTCGCCCTCCGCAGAGGGCGAAACTCCCTAATCGTTCAATAACGCAGGAAGGTAGGCGAAAATGTCCCTAAGGACATTTTTTCGCAGGGGAACCCTCGTCGGGGGTTCCCCTGTATAGGTCGCCGTGCGACCTATAGTGCGTCCCCGTTAGATAAACTGGGAGTTACCACACATTGCGTAGGTTACAGTCATCTTAAGTCGCCCTCCGCAGAGATGCCCCTAATCGTTCAATAACGCAGGAAGGTAGGCGAAAATGTCCCTAAGGACATTTTCGGCGTAGGAAACCCTCGTCGGGGGTTTCCTGTATAGGTCGCCGTGCGACCTATAGTGCATCCCCGTTAGATGAACGAGGAGTTACCACAACATTGCGTAGGCTACAGATAGCAGAACTTACGACATACTTACTACTCCTACAACCACATTTTAGGTTGTGTCCTGCAAGCTCTAACACACCCCAACGCTCCCTCCCCCTATCCCCTACCCTCCCCAAAAATAACAACCCAAAGAAGTGATATACAATGGCACTTGACGGAGCAATGCTCAGTCTGATAAAAAACGAAATATCCCAAAAATGCGTAGGCGCGAAGGTTGAAAAGATATATCAGCCGTCGAGGGAGGAGATAATCCTCTCCCTCAAAGAGAGAGGGATAAACGAGCGACTGCTCCTCTCCTGCCGCGCCAATTCGCCGCGCATACACCTCACGCGGTTTTCGGTGGAGAACCCCGCCGCGCCGCCTATGTTCTGTATGCTCCTGAGGAAGAAGCTGAGCGGTGCGCGGCTGTCGGCAGTGCGTCAGCAGGGGCTTGAACGAGTTGTAATGCTTGATTTTGACACCTACAACGAGCTGGGCGACCGCTCGCTCATAACAATCGTTGCGGAGATAATGGGAAAGCACTCGAACATCATACTGACCGAAAACGGCAAGGTAATCGACTCGATAAAGCGGGTAGACGACGAGATGAGCTCCCTTCGCATGGTACTCCCCGGGCTTTTCTATCAGGAAGTCCCCCCGCAGGACAAGCTTAATTTCCTGAGTGCTGATTCAGCCGAGGCAGTAAAAGCGATTGCCGCCCACCCCGAACTACCCCTCTCGAACGCCGTTATGTCCGCAGTTATGGGCATCTCCCCCATTGTGGCGAGGGAGATTGCAGACAGCGTGACAGACGGCATGGATACGATAGTGTCGGCAATGACCGCGGCGCAGAACTCCGCGCTTGAGGCTTGGTTCGACAGGCTGAAGCTGATTCTCGGAGGAGGCGGAACTCCCTGCCTCGTGTACGACAAGAGCGGAAAGCCGCGCGACTTCTCCTTCTTTGAGATTAAGCAGTACGGCGAGGCTATGACTGTTCGCACTGCCGACACCTACTTCGAAATGCTCGATATATACTACAGCGAACGCGACTTGATTGAGCGAATGAGGAGCAAAGGCGCGGATTTAAATAAGACGGTGACAAACGCCCTTTCCCGCGCAAGGCGGAAGTACGCCAACTGGCAAAAGGAGCTGTCGCAGTCGGAGAAGCGCGGAACACTAAAGCTGTACGGCGACTTAATCACGGCTAATATGTACGCCATAGAGAAAGGGAGCAGCAAAGCGGCTCTCACTAACTATTACTCCTCGGAGTGTGAGGAGGTGGAGGTGCGGCTAGACCCACTTCTCACTCCGGCGCAGAACGCGCAGAAATACTATAAGGACTACCGAAAACTCCAGTCGGCGGAGCGTCACCTTAATGAAATGCTCCGTGAGGGCGAACGGGAGATAGAGTATCTCGAGGCGGTCGCCGACTCCCTCTACAGGGCGAGGACGGAGCGTGAGCTGGGCGAGATTCGCGCGGAGATTACGGAGCAGGGCTACATACGCTCGAAATCAAAGGGGAAGCAGAAAGCGCCTGCCGCCCTCCCGCCGATAAAGTTCATGTCGAGCGACGGATTTACGATTTTAGTCGGTAGGAACAACAAGCAGAACGACCGGCTGACACTCAAGGAGAGCGAGAAGGACGACTTATGGCTTCACGTGCTGAAGCTGGCGGGTTCTCACACTATCATAAAGCATGGCGGCAGGGAGATTCCCGAGAGTACGATAGAGCAGGCGGCGGTACTTGCGGCGTACCACAGCAAGGCGCGGCAGTCGGGGAACGTGGCGGTGGACTTTACGAAGGTTCGGTATGTGTCAAAGCCGTCGGGGGCAAAGCCGGGCATGGTGATATATACACACCAGACTACGATTTATGTAAAGCCGGACGAGGAGCTTGTGGCGAAACTGGCGGCGGATTGAAGTTGCTTCAACTGCGTTGCCATTTCGGATGAACATCATGACCCTCAAGATAACACACGACAGAATCACGACCCACACGACAACAGACAGCAGAATCACGCCCCGCACGATAACAGACAGCAGAATCAGACAGCAAAATCAGACGGAAGCAGCCTTTGCAATCTATGTAAACCGCAAGCTCACCTAATGGGGATGCCCTATAGGTCGCACGGCGACCTATACAGGAAACCCCCGACGAGGGTTTCCTACGCGAGAAATGTCCTTAGGGACATTTCTCCCTACCTTCCTGCGTTTTTCTGACGATAAAGAATTTTGCCCTCTGCGGAGGGCGAGTCAGGGCTCTGCCCTAACGACCCGCAAGCCTTTGAAAAGGCTTGACCTAAACTTTGCCTCTTTGGCAACAGATTGCCGTCTTGTGCTTTGCCTTTTTGGCAACAGCCTTTAATTTCAGTAAATTTATTTCAATTTGGAGGAGATATAATGGCGAAACAACTACTTATGGGTAATCAGGCGATTGCCCTCGGCGCAATACGAGCAGGAGTAAAAGTGGTCACAGGCTACCCCGGTACTCCCTCTACCGAAGTCTTGGAAACCGTTGCCGAGGAGAATAACGGCAACGTGTATGTCGAGTGGTCAGTAAACGAAAAGTCCGCACTCGAGGTAGCCGCAGGTGCAGCATACTCAGGAGCTCGCTCCATGGTCACAATGAAGCAGGTGGGGCTGAATGTCGCCTCCGACCCGCTCATGAGCCTCGCCTATATCGGAGTGAAAGCCGGTATGGTCATACTCGTCGCCGACGACCCCGGACCTATCTCCTCCCAGACGGAGCAGGACACACGCCACTTCGCCTTCTACAGCAAGCTGCCTGTGTTCGACCCCTCTACCCCCGAGGAGGCGTACACCATGATAGGAGACGCTTTCGACTACTCGGAGAAATACCAAACTCCCGTGCTGTTCAGACCTACTACACGCCTGTGCCACGGCTGTGCGGCTATCGAAACCGATAGTACAGTAGCCGACAAGCCTGTAGAAGGGTTTATTAAAGATACATCCAAATGGGTAATTTTCCCGAAAACTACATACCGCAACCACATCAAGATAGAAGAGAGAAACCCGAAAATAGGGGAGGACTTCTCCTCCTACAAGGGAAACTCCCTTACAGGAGACGGCAAAAAAGGCATAGCAACAGGCGGCGTGTGCTATCAGTATGTGAAGGAGGCACTCTCCATGCTGTCCGCTGACGGCGACTGCAAGCTGCTCAAGCTCGCCACCGTACACCCGTTTCCCGAAACTCTCGCCCTCTCCTTCTTCGATGGGCTTGAGGAGGTTCTCGTAGTGGAGGAGCTTGACCCCGTGATTGAAAAGCAGCTTATTTTCCTCTGCGGAAAGCACGGAATAAAGCTGACAATCCACGGCAAGCTCGACCGCTTTGCGCCTACTGCGGGAGAAAGCTCGGTGGAGCTGTGCCTCTCCATGCTGTCGAAATTCTTAGGAAAAACTGCTCCCGCTCTCGCCGCAAGGACTGCTCCTCCGCCGCTTCCCGTGCGTCCTCCCGTCTTGTGTGCGGGATGTCCGCACAGAGCGTCCTTCTACACCGTAAAGCGTGCTATGAAGGGCAGGAAGGCGGTATTTTCGGGAGATATAGGCTGCTACACCCTCGGAAACGCCATGCCGCTCGACATGGTTGACACCTGCCTGTGCATGGGTGCGGGAATAACCGTTGCCCAAGGTATACACCGCGCAGAACCCGACACCGTCAACTTCGCGTTTGTCGGCGACTCCACCTTCTTCCACACCGGTATCCCCGGAATCCTAAACGCCGTCTACAATCAGACGAAAATAGTCGTCATGGTGCTGGACAACTCCACGACTGCAATGACCGGACACCAGCCTCACCCCGGCACGGGCATGACCATGATGGGCGAAATAGCGCAGAAAATCAGCATCCCCGATATGCTAAGAGCTATGGGAGTGACCTCGGTGGAGGTGGTAGACCCGCTCGACTTAAAGGAGACGGAGGCGGCTGTGCGCCGCGCGGCGGAGTGCGAAGCGGTCTCGGCGGTTATCTGCAAATCCCCGTGTATCGCCGTGACTAAACCTAAGCCGTCCTACACGGTGGACGCGGAGAAATGCACCAACTGCAAGGTGTGCATAAAGCAACTCGGCTGCCCTGCTATCGTAAAGGGAGAGGGCAAAGCGGAGATTGACAGGTCGCTGTGCTACGGCTGCGGAATATGTGAGGGAATCTGCCCATTCGGCGCGATTGGAGGAGAAAAATAATGATTAACTGTCTTTTAACGGGCGTAGGAGGGCAAGGCACTGTCCTCGCCTCGAAGCTGATAGCGCAATGCGCCATCAACGAGGGGCTGAACGCGAAAACCGCCGAAACCATAGGTATGGCTCAGCGGGGCGGCAGTGTTGTCAGTCATGTGAGAATAGGAGAGGATATTCATTCTCCCCTCATACCGCTCGGTGCGGCGGATATAATCATAGGCTTTGAGCCGGGGGAGGCGGTACGCTCCCTGCCCTACCTCAAAAAGGGAGGCACTGTCATAGTGTGCGGCAAGGCGATAAAGCCGACTACCGACTCGCTCTCCGAAACAAGCTACAGCGGGGAGGATATGCTCGCCTACCTTTTGTCGGAGGAGCAAAATGTGATTGTGATTGACGGAGAGGAGATATGCAGGAAGTGCGGCTCTGCGAAGGTTCTCAACACTGCGCTGCTCGGAGCGGCGGCGAAAAGCGGCACACTCGGCTTCTCCGCCGAACAGTTTAAGTCGGCGATGGAGATGAAGATAAAGGAGAAGTTCCTGCAAATGAACCTCGAGGCGTTCGAGCTGGGAGCTGACGCAGTTGACAAGTGACTTTTTAGTTGACAGTTGACAAGTGACAGTTGACAGTTATACTGCTTCGCGCCGACAATGCGTAAAATGCACAAAAGGAGAGGGAAAACTAATAATTTATAAATTATAGTTTCCGCGCAACAAATTTCATTGCCCTCGGCATACAACTGTCACCTGTCAACTGCCCCCTGCTTACCCTCTGCCGATAAACGGGAGTCCCAGCTTCGCCTTCTGCTCAGGCAGGTTCTTCTTGTAGTAGAATACAGCCAGCGTCTCGGGTCCTCCGTGAGTGGCGACAGTGCAGTTCGTGCGGGCTTCAAACACCGCCTCAAACTTCTGCGGGAGGGAGGCGAGCCGCTCACGCACCAGCTTCATAACCTCTGCGTTGAAGCTTGTGTAGGAGATGAAAACCTTGGAGAAATCAATATTTTCGATATTCTCAAAAAGGGAGTCGAGGTACTTCTTCGCCGCCTCGATATATGCCCCTCTGAACTTCTTGGGAGTGGAAATTTTCCCCTTCTCGTCGATTCTCATCATAGGGCGGATTTTGAGGAGGTTCGCTCCCAAAGCCACAAGCATAGGACACCTGCCGCCTCTCGCGGCGTAGTCCAGCCCGCCCAAAATGAAGTCGGAGTTATTCTTCCTCCTCTGCTCGGTCATCGCGTTGGCAATCTCGTCGAGACCCGCGCCGCTCTGCGCCATCTCGCAGGCGCGGATTACCATCAGCCCCTGCATTGAGGAGAGCGTCCGCGCATCGACCACTCTGATGTTCGGGCTTACCTGTCGGGCGGCAAGAATAGCGTTCTGATAGGAGCTTGAAAACTCGGAGTTTATGGAGATATGCACAATGCCGTCACAGCCGTCCTCCATCACCTTCTTAAACATCTCCTCGTAGTCGCTTGGCGGCGGAGCAGCTGTTTTCGGTGTTTTCTTTGTAGTCTCGAACGATTTGAAAATATCGTCGGGAGTACACTCCACGCCGTCTCTGAGGCTCTCGCCCGTATAGAAGTTGATGTAGAGCGGCACTGTTTTGACTGAGTACCTGTCAAGCATTTCAGGAGATAAATCACACGCTGAATCGGATGTTATTTTTATCATAAAAATACTTCCTTTCTCAAAATTATAAAATATGTTATGTATAATACTGCTCAAAAACAATAAGTGCGGAGTTGTAAATCTTACTCCGCACTTATTGTACCATATGTGAATATAAATTAAAAGATTTTAAATATGAACAGATGTGAACAAATTATATACGAGCTGTTTCTCAGATTATTTTGCCGTCTCCGCCGCCGCTCTCGCTGTCATTTTGGAGCTGAGCCACTCGCCCCATTCGGAGAGGTCCGCCGCGCCAAACTTCCCCTCCTCGCCGGCTGTAGGCTTAATGAGTGCCGAGGCTTCCGCCTTGTTTGAGAGATTCCACGCGATGTATCCCACGTTGTTTTCGTCGAGAAATTCGAGCCACTGCCTGCCCTCCGACTTGTCGAGTACGCCGTCTCCCGACGCCTCGCATATGGCGAACTCACTGACAAAGAGTGGCAGTCCGCTGTCGATAGCCGCCTTCGCCCTGTCGCGTAGCCACTGCTTGTGTGTGGAGGCGTAGAAGTGAAGCGCGTACACAACATTGTCGTCGCTCTCGATTGGATTCGCCGCCGCCGCGTCTACCTCCTGCGACCAAGAGGGAGTTCCCACGATGACTACCGCATTGCTTCCGTTTTCGCGTATGGCGGCGATTACCTCCTCCGCGTAGGACTTTATATCTGCCCACGTCACGTTCCCGTTCGGCTCGTTGCATATCTCGAAAATCACGTTGGGGGTGTCCTTGTATTTCTCCGCCATGCCGGAGAAGAACTCGACCGCCTCCGCCTTGTATTTGTTGGGGTCGTTGTCGTTTAGGATGTGCCAGTCGATTATCACATACATATCGTTTGCTACCGCAATGTCAACTCCCTTGTATATGAGCTGGCGGAGTGTCTCCTGATTCGCGCTGCCGCCTGTGCAGTAGCCGCCGTCGGCCGTGTACATGGCAAGCCTGAGGGTGTTCGCGGAAAATTCCGACTTCACCGTGGCTATCGCCTCCTCATTGACGAACTCGGGAAACCACGACAAGCCGTGCGTACTTATTCCGCGGAGCTGGACAATGTTCCCGCTTTGGTCTTTGATGTGAGTTCCGTCAACACTGAGCGGGCTGATGCCGTCCTCCCCGAATAAGCCGCAGGAGGCGCATGAAAGCATGAGTACTGCCGCTAAGACAAGGGAAATGATTCGTTTGCTCATAGTTATTCTCCTTTATGTTATGCTACTTTTTCTTCTTCCTTCTCTTTACGGTAAGGGAGAATATCTTGTTCCCCTTCCCCTTGCCGCCGTCCTCCTCGCTCACCGTGTCCGTGGAGGAGACACCTTCTGCTTCGTCGGTAGGTTCGTTTGCAGGTTCATCCGCAGGTTCGCCTTCTGTCTCCTCGGCAGGTTCGTCAGTAGGTTCACCCTCCTCCTCCTCGCCGCTGTCTGCGGGAGTATCGGAGGTATCGGGGGTATCGGAGTTGTCGGAGCTGTCGGAGCTGTCAGACGTATCCTCGCCTCCGTTCTCCTCGCCGACCTCCTCGTCCTCTGAGCTTTCGACCTCGCCGTCCTCCTCCTCGTCATCGCTGTCGGAGGACTGCTCTGTGCTTGCAGGAAGCTCAATCTCCTTCGTAAGCTCGTCAGCCGAAATACTGCCGAGTATCGGAACGCGGATAACCTCGGCATTAAGCGCGGATTGCTCCTCCCGCTTTTTCTCCGATTTCTCGTCCTCTTTCCTGATTCGCTCGTTAATCAACTCAGTAAGCGCGTCAACATCGTCTGCGCCCAACTTCTCCATGAGCTGGCGGAGCTGTGCCTTGACGGTGTTTCTCGAAAGCCCCAGCTTGTCGGGCATCATATCGACTGAGTACTCCTCAAGCACAAGGAGTATGAGCATTTTCCGCTCCCTCTCCGAAAGCTCGTTTTCGTAGCAGACAGAGGATATAATCCTCTTGATTTTAGAACGCCGCTCGAGCTGCTCTTGAGAAAAACCGCTCCTCTGCATTGACATGGAGATGAACAAGCCGCCCACAGGAATGAGCAGGAGCAATGTCCACAGGTAGGTGTGAGTGTCTGCGTTCGGGAACTGCACCTCCAAAATCGCGCCGAGCAGCTCCGAGCAGATTAGCGTGCCGTAGCCGAATACTGCGTAGAAAAGCGGATGCGGGCGGTCGAGTGAGAATGTGACCACCACGAGATACATACACGCCTTGAACCCCGCAAGGGCGGTGAAATTCAAGATGGAGAAGAAAACCGCCTCCGTTGAGTTGAAGTTAGGGAGCGACAAAAGCACGCACGAGGCAGCTGAGAGTGCCGCCGAAAACGCGAACAGGGAGGCGAGCGCGTGGGGCTTTACGATGAAAACCAGCACTCCCGCCGCAATCGCGAAGGCGGCGTAGGTGAGTATGTCGTAGTTCGCGAACGAGGCGGGGAGCATAATCTGCCCGTCTGCCTCAATGGCGTTGTGGGCGAAGAGGAACGCGCCGCCTAAGATGAAAATAAGCGCGTATACACCGGGGACTTTCTTGAGCAGTGCCAGAGGCTTCGCCTCCGCGTAGCTCAGGAGCGGCATTGCTTCCTTTGAAAACGAGGTGGTGTGAACGAGCAGTACGGCTACTACTCCTATCAGCACAGATACGAGAATACGCCCCGTCCTGTCGGGGAGAAACTCGATGATAACTCCGCTCAAGGCACGTATTACGCCTCCCATTGCAAGACCCGCGCAGACGGAGAAAATCCGCTGTCCCACCTTCACCTTGAGTATGCAGGTGAGCATGGCAAGCCCTCCCACGGCGGCGGCGATACCTGCAACTGCGGCGTAGACGGTCATGGTTTTTGCCTCTGTCAAAGAGAGGGCAATTCCGCTCTCCGCCATGAATACTCCGGGCAGCCACCTGAGCCACTTGTGGGAGAGAATCCCCTCGAAATCGTAGAACACAAGAAGCACCGCAAGCGCGGCGAGCGTCACAACGGACGCGCTTAGAAATGTCAGATTTATTGAATCTAAAAGAGTAGCCAAGTCCTTGTTGAAATTAGCCAAACTCAGCCTGCAAACATATAGGACGGTAAAATACCAGCCCGAAAATCCGCCTACCCTCAACGCGCCTTCATACGCGCTGAGCCGAAGCTTTTTTATCATACGGCAAAAGACTTCCTTTCAAGTAGAATCGACATATTGTAGCATATGTTATGGGAGAAGTCCACACCTGTAGTAGAAGTCACAGCAAAATCACTTACTTTTTCTGCGGATCTGTTACATTGATGCTTGACATATTGTTTTGTGTTATGTTAAAATAAAAGCGAAGGGTGGCACTGTCGTTAGGCGGTTCGCTCCCGAATGTTCGAAACTAGAAAATAGTCGCCAACTTTTGTAGGAGCTGGGCGGCTATTTCTCTTTGTGTCCATTAAGAATACGGTCGATTAAAACCAAAATAACGATTAACGCTATTATGTACTCCATAAGCCACACCCCCTACCGGGAGCAGAGATTGAACCGCCTATACAAAAATTAATTTTTAATTTTTGTCCGCGTGACAGTGTCACCTTTCGACTAAATTCTAACATATGTTCCTAAAAATTGCAATAGTTTTGTGTGCTGTTTGTCTCAACTTTCTGCGGATTTGTTGCATTGATGCTTGACATATTGTTTTGTGTTATGTTAAAATAGTGATGAAAGGTGGCACTGTCATTAGGCGGTTCGCTCCCGAAGATGTTAACTAAAGAAATAGTCGCCAACTTTAGAGCGGTGGGCGGCTATTTCTCTTTGTGTCCGTTAAGAATACGCTCAATTAAGATTAAAATAACAATCAAAATTATGTACTCCATAAGCCACACCTCCCTACCGGGAGCGAGATTGAACCGCCTATACAAAAATTAATTTTTAATTTTTGTCCGCGTGACAGTGTCACCTTTCGACTAAATTCTAACATATGTTCCTGAAAAATGCAATAGTTTTGTGTGCTGTTTGTCTCAATTTTCTGCGGAGCTGTTACATTGATGCTTGACATATTGTTTTGTATTATGTTAAAATAAGAGCGAAAGGTGGCACTGTCATTAGGCGGTTCGCTCCCGAAGATATAAAGTTAAAAGAAATAACCGTCAACTTTCGGAGGGTGGGCGGTTATTTCTCTTTGTGTCCGTTAAGAACACGCTCAAACATATCAAATTAACACCTGCCGCTTGTTCATCTCCCGATACGCCACCGCGGAGTACGCAACAAGCAGTAAAAACACAGCGTCCGTAGGCAGGAGATATCTCAGCTCATTTGTAGTCGCCGATATGGCTATCGACAGCATATTGATAAAAACGGGCGCGAAGGGGAGTAGGTAAAGCAGCTTTCTCCGCCTCGCAACGCAAAAAATACCCACGGAGATAAACAGCATCTGCAAGGAATTGTCCGCAAGCCAGTCGCCGCTGACAGCCCATATTATTTTCGTGCTGCCCAAAATCTCATTGAGCATAATCGGAATGTTTCGGGGGAGCAGCTCGAGGTAGAGCTTTATTATTTCTCCTCCGTGAAGCCGAAGTGCGGACTTGTACGGGCCTATTTCGTAGCCCTCAGGTCCTGCCTTTGAATCAGCCCACAGGAGGGAATTTCCGTTGCTCCAGCTGTAGTGGGTTTTGAGGAAATCAACGTCGAAGATTTCCTCTATCCTCTCCATCTGATCGGCTGTGATGTCGCCGTCATTTACCACAACGGCGGATACTCCGTCGGCGAATATGGCGTATGCCGTGCCGTCGCTCCGAGAAAGCGCACCAAAGCCGTAGGTGGCGACAGCGTTGACACCGAGTAGGAGTGCGAAGGCGATGGCAACTACCGGCAGATATCTCCTCTTTGAAAAATTAAAGGAGAGATAGAGAAACAAAAGCACGGAGAAGGCAAAAATCAGCACGCCGTTATGTCTGCACAGATAAACTCCGGCAGTGGACAGACCGCCTACAACCCGCCAAAACAGGCTAACCTCCCCCTTATCGAGGACAATACGCATGAAAACAAAGGTCAGGAGCATGACGCAAATGGTGTAGGGGAGGTCCTTCCACGGATACAAAATGGTGTAGTTAAGCGTCTGGTTGAAGGTGATGGCAAACGAAATTATCATCAAAACAACGCCGCTTACTCCCTTTTTCCTCAAATAGGCGCAGATGAAGCCCACCGTCAGCGACAGCAGGAGAATCTGTACGAAAATTACAATTGCGTAGGAATCGACTATCGACAGCAGAGCCTTGAGAAACATAGTGTGTCCGAGTGCGTGGACGCTTGTGAGCGGTATGTCGCCGTGAATCTGCGCCCACTGAGCGACGGTGTCGGGAGATACCTTCGAGGGAAAAAACGAAATCCAGTAAACCACATTGACGATAAACGGCGCGGCGGAGTAGATAAGCACACTCCTAAATCCGCTCCCGAAGCCGCTCTTTCCTTCCTCCCGCTCAGTCTCTCCTGTAAGGAGGGAGGCGGGGGGGTTCTTTGTGACCGCGAACAGAGTGCGAACGAGTGCGAATGTCGCGAGCATCAGGAGAGGGAGGTCGATATAGATAAGGGAGGGGTTTATCCTCTGAAACAGAAAGCCGCTCTCCTGTATGGTTTTTCCGTTTAGGTTAAAGAGAAACAGGATTAACACAAGCACAGCGGAGATTACCGTATCCCGCCTGCACGCGAAAACAGCCGTCCTGTTTCTCCAAAGAAAGCAGGAGCAGCAGACGGCAAGCGCGAGGTAGCATACCCTGCCGAAGGGAGGGTAGTCCCAGAACACCTCCACAGACATAACTCCTGCCAGCCCGACGGCGAACAGAAGGAGGTTGAGCAGTACGCGCCTGCTGAGTATCTCCTTTGCGGTGTTTTTCAGATTGTCCTTTAATTTAGCTGTCATATTGTTCCTCCGTTGTCCGCACTTTTGAGTTTTAATATGGGAATTTAACTTTTTGGGTTTACTTTACAGTAAATTTTATAAAGGTAAAACCAAAATGGCTTTCCTATTTTAAACTTTCAAAGTGACAGTATAAGTAGGTCGCAAGGCGACCTACACAGGGAACCCCCGACGAGGGTTCCCTACGTAAAATGTCCAGCGGGACATTTTACTACCCTCCTGCGTTTTTCTGACGATAAGGGCATCTAAAATTAACTTAGAAAGCCTTCAATCAAAGCTTGAGAAAGCTTTTGTCTATGGTTTTTTGAGCTTTGATTGACTTAGGTTTTCTTAGTTAATTTTAGATGATTCGCACATCTGCGGATGGCGAGTTAGGGCTCTGCCCGATTCTAAATTAACTTAGAAAACAACAAAGAAAAGTGCGAAAAAGCTTTCGCATATGGGTTTTTTGGGCTTTTCTTGCATTGTTTTGTTAGTTAATTTTGAATGTGAACCATGCAAGCCTTTGCAAAGGCTTGATCCAAACTCTAACTCCTTGGCAATAGATTTTAGTATGAGTAAAATTAACCACAACACGAAAGGACAAAAACACATGGATTTTGCAAATGTACTCTCATCGGAGTTTAAAATAAAACCCGAATACTCCGCCAACCTCATCAAGCTCTTCGAGGAGGGCAACACCATCCCCTTTATCGCCCGTTACCGAAAAGAACAGCACGGAACTATGGACGACCAGCAAATCAGACTGTTCTCCGAGCGATACGAATATTTGCAGAATCTCGAAAAGAGGAAGGGCGAAATCTCCGCCTCAATCGAAGGGCAGGACAAAATGACAGAGGAGCTTGCCGCCGCCATAGAGAGAGCGGCTACACTCTCCGAGCTCGAGGATATATACCGTCCCTACAAGCCAAAGCGCAAGACGCGTGCCTCAGTCGCGCGGGAGAAGGGGCTTGAGCCTCTCGCGGCGGCTATAATGGCGCAAGAGGCAAACGGCGCGTACCCCATAGATATGGCGAAGGAGTACATATCTGAGGAAACGGACGTAGAAACAGCGGAGGCGGCACTCTCCGGAGCAATGGACATCATAGCCGAGGACATCTCCGACAACGCCGACATCAGGCGAAGGCTGAAAAACGTCATCTTCTTGGGAGGACGGCTTGTCTCCCTCGCCGCCGACAAGGAGGCGGAGTCGGTATACACCTCCTACTACGATTTTGCCGAATCGGTCAAGACCGTAGCAGGACACCGCATACTCGCCGTTGACAGAGGCGAGAAGGAGGGCTTCCTCAAGGTGTCAGTAAGCTTTGACACCGCAAAGGCGCACTCCATAATATACTCGGTAGTTCTAAAGGATAACGGCAGTCCGTCATGCGAGACAGTGACGGCGGCGGCAAACGACGCGTATGACAGGCTGATATTCCCCTCAATCGAGCGGGAGGTCAGAAACGAACTTACCCTCCGCGCGGATATTTCCGCGATAGGCGTGTTTTCCACCAACCTCCGGCAGCTCCTCATGCAGCCGCCTGTGAGGAACAAGGTGACGTTAGGGCTTGACCCCGGCTACAGAACAGGCTGCAAGGTAGCTGTAGTAGACGGCACGGGCAGAGTGCTGGAAACGGGCGTGATATATCCCGCTCCTCCCCACAAGAAGACGGAGGAGGCAAAGCGGATAGTGGGCGGTATGTGCAGAAAATACGGCGTGGAGGTCATGGCGATAGGCAACGGCACGGCATCTAAGGAGACGGAGATGTTCGCCTCCTCCCTCATTGCCGAGCTTGGCATGGGCATAAGCTACATGGTCGTGAGCGAGGCGGGAGCGTCTGTGTACTCCGCAAGCCCTCTTGCCGCAAAGGAGTTCCCCGAATTTGATGTAAGCCTTAGGAGTGCGGTGTCGATTGCCAGACGGCTGCAAGACCCGCTCGCGGAGCTTGTGAAAATCGACCCCAAGGCGATAGGAGTAGGGCAGTATCAGCACGATATGCCGCCTAAGATGCTGGACGAGGCTCTGGGCGGCGTGGTGGAGGACTGCGTAAACAGCGTGGGAGTAGACCTCAACACCGCCTCCCCCTCCCTTCTGTCGAGAGTGGCGGGGCTGTCCGCCGCAGTATCGAAGAACATAGTCGATTTCAGAGAGGAGAACGGCGCGTTCACCTCCCGAAAACAGCTACTGAAGGTGGCAAAGCTCGGACCTAAGGCGTATACCCAGTGTGCGGGCTTCTGCCGCATAGCCGAGGGGAAGGACGTACTCGACAACACGGGCGTTCACCCCGAAAGCTATGACGCGGCAAAGACGCTCCTTACCCTGTGCGGCTACGACCTAAAGGACGTGAGCAGGAACGAAATTGACGAGCTGCCTGAGAGAATAGCTCAGTTAGGCGAGGAGGCTTTAGCGCAAAAGCTTTCCGTGGGCGTTCCTACTCTACGCGATATAGCAAAGGAGCTGGCAGCTCCCGGACGCGACCCGCGCGACAGCCTGCCTGCTCCCATGCTCAGAACCGACATTCTCGACATAAAGGATTTAAAGGCGGGCATGGAGCTTGACGGAACAGTGCGAAACGTAATTGATTTCGGCGCGTTTATTGACATAGGCGTACATCAGGACGGGCTTGTACACATCTCGCAGATATGCAATCATTATATAAAGCACCCGTCCGAGAAGCTCAAGGTGGGCGACATAGTGAAGGTATGGGTTATGTCTGTGGACGCGGCGAAGAAGAGAATCAGCCTTACAATGAAGGGAGAGCCGATTGCGGATGAAAAGAAATAGAGTAACGGCACTGTTCGCCGCACTGCTCCTTTGCCTGTGCGTTCTCGCCGGCTGCGGGGAGGACGACTACCCCATCAGACCCGACAAGCCGAACGCCGCTACCTCCTCCGACAGCGGCAGTGAGGCGGGGCAGGAGCAGGGAGAACAGGAGCGGCAGGAGGAGAACATCCCCGCAGGCACTGTGTTTTCTCCTCCCCCCGTCAAGGCGGGGAAATACCAAATGGAGACCTCGAGCTTGCAGAAGTTCGACTATCTCTACGGCGGGCAGACCTACCAGTCGCTCTCCGAGGATATTCGCTATATCTACAACATCGACATGAGCAAGGAGAAAAACGGCTGGAAGGCGGAGTTCTCCTTCGCGAGGATATACTACACCTCCGTAAGCGCGGGCAACTCCTCCGTGCTGTTTGACACGCAGGACGAGAGCTACAAGGACGACAGCACCGCGCCGTGGTACAACCTCGTGGGGCAGAAATTCACGGTGAAGTATGATGAGAAGCTTCAGGTAAAATCCATTTCGGGAGTGGATAAAATCCTTCAAAAATACCCCGACACGGCGGAGATAACAAGTGCCGATTCGCTCAAAGCCATCGCGGCGGAGGCGATATTTGCCCTTCCGGATATGGAGTACAAAAAGCCGTTTGACAAAACTCACATGGTGTCGGACAGTCAGGATGTAGACCTCACCTACACCCCCGTAAAACAGAGCGGGCGGCTTCTCCGCCTTGATGTTTCGACAGAGGCACAGCCTGTCCTCCCCGCAGACGAGAGCGACGAGGCGGGGACAATCCACTACACGTCGGGAGATAAACTCAGCGGCACGCTGTGGATAAATCTCGACAATCGGATGTTGTTTGAATCGACGAAAATCATAAAATACTACAGCGAGCTTACTCCTACAGCCGACGAAGGCGACAATCAACAAACTGTAGTTTTCGATTGTGTGATTACTATAAGTAATACATCTACCTGCGCCGCGAGGAAGTAAATTAGTCTATTTGCACTTATTATGCCTCCTTAGATTGTGTAAAACGGCGAAAAAGTCAGGTGGGTAAAATTGACTGCTCATATTTGTGCATTATTTATGTAAAAATAGATTTTGACAAGTAACGATTTGTATGCTATAATCAAAATATTACCACGCACGTCATGTGCAAAGATAATTCCTGCCCGGAGTGGCGAAGGGGTGACAAAATTGAGTTTTGCTGTTCGCATAGCTTCGGCAAGCGGAGGGAGCGGAGCTTCATCTCTTGCCGCAGGTGTCGCGTCCGCGCTGTCTTTGATGAGTTTTTCCGTTTTGTGCGTCGATTTGTGCGGCGGCGGCGGGTCTATAGCTCCCCTCTTGTGCAGGGAGGAGTTGCCCGTCTACAACGTCGGCGACGTCCTTTGCGGGCGGTGCGATGTGCGAGACGCGATAATCGAGGTATCTCCCACGCTGTCGATTCTATCGGCGGCTGAGCGAATGGAGCAGGCGGAGCCGTCCTCCATGGCACAGCTCTCACAGCTTCTCGCGGCGGGGGAATACGGGTTTGATTATGTCGTCTACGATACTCCTTCGTTTTTGTCGGAACACGAGCTTGCCATGTCGGATCAGTCCGGCTTGACTGTAATCTCAATGCTCGCCGAGCGGCACTCAGTCGAACGCGCGGCAAAGCGCGGGAGGATACTGCGCCGAAATGAGCGGTTGGACGTTCGGTTTGTGATTAACAGATTCTCCGCGTCAGATGCGCGGCGGAGAGATGAATTTGACGATTTGGACGCCGTTACCGACAGTGTCGGCGTGCGGCTTCTGGGCGTAGTTCCCGAGATAGGGAGCAAGGACGCCTTCTCCATAAACCAAAAAGGCGCGTACACGCGGATAGCACAGCGGATACTGGGTCAGGCAGTGCCTATAGGAGATGAAATCGGGTAGATATCTCCTCCTGTAGGGTGAGATAGGGTAAACCCCTCCTCCTGTAGGAGACAAAATCGGGTAGATACTGCTACTCCCATAAATCCCTAAGTGCGGTGTGTGACTACGCCGTTTGAATATATATTACTACAACAATAAATCAGAGAGAGGAGATTGGTTCTGTTTCCGCTTTCAGACAATCCTGCGAACGATAAGCCTCGGGGTTAATACTGATTCCGAAAAGTCGCGGATTGACACTGCGGATGACAGCTCCACAAAATAAATATGAACATTGCTTTGATAGCCCACGACGCGAAAAAAGAGCTTATGGTGCAGTTTTGTATAGCCTACTGCGGCATACTGAGCAGACACCGCCTGTGTGCCACAGGTACTACAGGCAAGCTGGTGCAGGAGGCTACAGGTCTCGAGATACAGAAGTTCCTCATAGGCTCGGCAGGCGGAGGACAGCAGATTTCCGCCCGTATCGGCTGTGACGAGATAGACCTGCTCCTCTTCTTCCGCGACCCGCTCACAGCAAAGCCGCATGAGCCGAAGGATATGGATATGCTGCGCCTGTGCGATATGCACAATATCCCTGTAGCCACAAACATAGCTACAGGCGAGGTTCTCATACACGGACTTGAGAGAGGCGATTTGGACTGGAGAAATATCGTGCGTCCGTAGAGAATGCGGATAGAGCGTGATATGGATGGATAGAAGGGCGATACCGTCGACAAACGATACTACTGTCGATAGGACGGGTTCGTCCTGCTGATTGAAACTTATACTACTGACGAAGTGTTAAAAATAGCCGCCGACTTGAGAGACGGGCGGCTATTTCTGTTGCGCGTGTTATGGCGAGACGCTGCTATGATACGGCGTTGCCGTCCTTTACGGAAAACCTGATGCTGAACTCCGGGTTTGCTTCGCACTCGGCAATTGCGGCAAGCGTAGCCGCGAGGAGCTTCATATCAAGGTCAAACTCCAATATCAGTCCGTGCTTGCAGACATAACCCTCAAAACGCCTTTGCCAAGTATCTCTCTTGTCCTTGTAGCTTTCATACCTCGTGTCGATATTGAAGCTCGTGGTCTTGAGCGATTTGCCGTCGGACCGACAGTTGTAATCGCCGTGCGGAGCGCATCAAGCGTAACCGCCGAGCGGTTCATCGTATTCGCATAGTCCCGCTCCTGTATTTCGCGGGACATTGTAAGGGCAATCTGATCGGGGCTTGCGGAGACCTTTCCGATGCCCTTCACAGTAATATTTCTTTGAACGCTTGTCATAGCCGTATCCTCCATTCGATTTCTTATGAATAAAGTATACAGCTTTTTGAGGGTGGCGTGGTCGCTTGGAAAGCGACAAATCAGTCCTTATACCGCTCGAACTTATCGTACTCGTAAATCTTGCCGTCGCTTAGCCGATAACGCTCATTGCGATATTTTCCGTGGCAAGCTGCAGAGCAGATTATGTGTAGATTTTCGGCAACGAAATACTCGGTTTCATCGGTGCTGTGCAGGTCGGCGTGGACTTGAAAACTGCTCAGATCGTCCGTGTTTATCGGCTTGCCGCATATATCGCACGTTATTGGCATCGCCTTGTGTTGAATAGCGAATTGTTTAGGCCTGTTTTCGCTTTTCAGCAGAAGACGTTGCATTGCGTTTTTCTCGTTGCGCTTCATCATTTAGGTTATGTTGGGTGACGAAAGCACGGCGGTGTATCTGCAAAAGGCGATGGGCTACTCGCTGACCGGGCTAACTGAGTACGAGGTGTTTTTCATTCTCTATGGTGCGACTTCCCGAAACGGCAAGACCACGCTG
>JAISGQ010000044.1 GCA_031262985.1 Oscillospiraceae bacterium | reverse complement strand
AGTGTTGAAAGCGGCATATCAATCTTGTATTTATACAATATGAGTTCGCGAATGTTGGCACGACTCCACATACATTCCTTGAATTTCAATTGTTCAGGTGTTTTGTCGATGATGATATTAGAAATTTCTTTCTCCTGATCAAGTGTAAGGGTTCGACATTCACCCACACGGCGACCTCGCTTTTTCGGCTTGATTCCCGCAATTCCGTTCTCCGCATACGCCTTTTTGGTTGCTCGTACGTGCCTTTCGCTAACGTCGAGAATTTCCGCGATTTCCTTATTGCTCTTGCCGCTTTTGACAAGTCGGATGATGTTTTTGCGAATTTCGTATTGCCCTTCGGGGCTCAAATGAACAGCGTTTGTTTTTAATTCTTTTTCCATATGATTATTTTACCATATCTACACGGTTTTGGCAAGGTTTAATTGGTGTGTCAATAATGAAAAACGATCAAATCTCCACAGGCTAAAGCCGCACAAATCAAAACTTTTCTCCTGCGCTTTAATTTCTTATTTGCAACTATTTGACAACAGATTTTAATTTAATGCTTATCAACATCCCTATATCGACTTAAATCCCTTGCCCAGCACCTCCGTCACCTCGCTCACCATAATAAATGCGTCGCGGTCGGTGCTGCTCACCGTCCTTCTGATTTTGTAGTATTCGCTCTTTCGCGCAACACATATTACAATTCCCCTGTACTGCCGCGAGTACGCGCCCTCCGCGTTAATCATAGTAGCACCTCTGGGGAAATTTTTAGTTATAGCCGTACACATCTCGTCCGGCTTATCGGTCACTATCATCATCATTCTGCCTTTGTCCAGCCCGTAGAGGAAGGCGTCTATCACAACTGAGCTGATGAATATCGTCACAAGAGCGTACATCGCAGGCTCTGCGCTTCGGTATACTGCGGCGGCAATGAGAATGACCACGCAGTCGGCGAGCAGTATGAGCTTTCCCTGCGTGATGTGCGGCTTGTACTTCCCGACCATGCGGGCGATGATGTCAGTGCCTCCCGTTGTAGCTCCGCGCATGAAGCACAGCGCAAGACCAAGCCCCGAGAACACTCCGCCGAACATTGCGGCGAGGAGGGGATTCTCGGTGTACGTCATGTTGGGGAGATAGGTTTCAAACAGAAAGATAAATGTAGATGAAACCACTATACAAAAAGCTGTTCGCGGAGCAAACCTCCAACCGAGCAGTGCGATACCCGCTATGACAATGGGGATATTGAGTACCAGTATGGATATGCCTATGTTTATGCCGAAGAGGTATTGTATAAGCGTTGCAAGTCCTGTAACTCCTCCGGGAGCTATGTTGTTCGGAGCTGTAAACACCGAGACAGCCCCAGCGTAAGCAAACATCCCTACTGTGTAGATTACGATGTCGAGCAATAATTTGCGGATTCTGCTGCCGCTTTTTTTGCCGCTGTTGTTTTTGTTTTTCATAACCGCTGTTCCGCCTTTGAGTAGGATTAATACAAATAGTATGCCTTATTTCGCGGTAATTAATCCGTACAGCTGACGAATACGGTCTATCTGTCCGTCAAGGTACAAATACCCAAACAGAGCCTCCAGCCCCGTTGCGGCGTGGTAGTCGGCAAGAGCGGCGTTTTTCGGAGCGTGCTTGGTCTGCGCGTTCCTGCCGCGCCGGAACACAGCTTCCTCCTCCTCTGTCAAAAAGGGCATGATTATGTTGATTGCAGCCGACTGAGCCTCGCACCTGACCTCCTCTACGGCGCGGCTGTGCAGCTTGTTGGCAGGGCAGTTCCCCTGCGCCATGAGCCGCTCACGCACCAAGAGAGTAAACACCGCGTCTCCGATAAACGCGAGAGCGGCGGGGCTGTACTGCGCCGCTTCCATGCCCGATTGCTCCAGAAGTCTGTCCAAATGACCGCCTCCCTAAAACACAAAGTCAAACTCGAAATCGTATATGCTTACCGTGTCTTTTTCCTTTATCCCCGCCTGCACAAGCGCGTCTATCACGCCGCTGGAGGTAAGCACTCTCTCGAAATACTGAAGTGATTCGTAGTCGCTGAAATCTATAGTCCTCATCAGTCGGAGCAGCCATTCGCCCTCCACAAAATACACGCCGTCATTTTCCGAAACGGTGAATTTCTGCGAGTTAAAGCTGCTCTCATCCGGAGCAGGAGCTGCCTCCTCCTCATATTTCGATATGGGAGGGAGATTTTGCAGCATTTCGCTTATCTTGTCGAGCATTGGGTCAACGCCTACGGCTATAGCCGCCATCATGGGGAAATAGGCGTAGCCAAGCCCTTTTATGAACTCCTCAAACTCCGCGAGCTGCTCCTCGGAGGCAAGGTCGGTCTTGTTCCCCGCCACAATCATCGGTCTGTCGGCAAGCTCGGGGTTGTAGTTTTTCAGCTCCCTGTTGACGGCGTTAAAGTCCTCAATCGGGTTTCTGCCTTCACTGCCCGAAACATCGACGACGTGGACAAGCATCCTGCACCTGTCTACATGGCGTAGGAATTCATGCCCCAGTCCCGCGCCTTCACTCGCGCCCTCAATTAGCCCCGGAATATCCGCCATGACGAAGGAGTTTCCCTCTCCGCGCCGTATCACGCCCAGAACGGGGGAGATGGTGGTAAAGTGGTAGTCTCTTATCTCCGGCTTTGCCTCGCTGACTGCGGCAATCAAGGAGGATTTCCCCACATTCGGGAATCCCACAAGCCCCACATCGGCGAGGAGTTTAAGCTCAAGCTGAAGCTCGAAGCTCTCACCGGGAGTGCCCGGCTTTGCGAATCGCGGAGCTTGCCTTGTGGGAGTGGCAAAATGGCTGTTTCCCCAGCCGCCTCTGCCGCCCTTGGCGATTGTTTTGGGCTGTTCGTCGGAGATGTCGGCAATCACTCTGCCTGTCTCCGCCTCCTTTATAACAGTTCCCTTAGGTACAGAAATCACAAGATCCTTTCCGCTCTTTCCGAACTGCCTGCGGGCGCGTCCGTTCTCGCCGTGTTCGGCTGTGTACTTCCTCTTGTACCTAAAGTCGGAGAGTGTGGAGAGGTTTGTGTCTGCTTTGAATATGACGTTTCCGCCTACTCCGCCATCTCCGCCGTCAGGACCGCCCGCCGCGATATACTTCTCCCTGTGGAAGGAGACCGCACCGTCTCCGCCGTTCCCCGCGCTTACTTTTATTTTTGCTGTGTCAAAAAATGTGATGTATGCCATATAATACCTTTCTCTCTTTGTGAGGTGTTATACTTATACTATCAGTATAAGTATTAACTACAGGAAATTCTCAAGTTACTTCGTAGGTCGCAAGGCGACCTACACAGGGAACCCCCGACGAGGGTTCCCTACGCAAAATGTCCAGCGGGACATTTTGCTACCCTCCTGCTTTTTTCTGACGATTAAAGAGTTTCGCTCTCTGCGGAGAGCGAGTCAGGGCTCTGCCCTAACAACCCGCAAGCCTTTAAAAAGACTTGACCTAAACTTTATAGCTGTTCCGCTTGGCATATGTGGGTTTATTGGCGAGTGTTTTTGCCTCCAAACAAGGCAGACGACGCGGGCTTGCCGGCGCAAGTCAAGAAGGACAACGCGGTTTGGCGGCAAAAAGACCGTCAAGAAAGCCGCAAATGTCAAGTGGAACAGCTATTATTCTTTGGCAACCAATTTTAGTTAGTTGGCAGTATTAAAATGACCCGAGGCAGTAAAGCCTCGGGTCAAAGTTGATTAGTTACTGCTCAACAGGATAAACACTCGCCTTTTTGCGGTCTCTGCCCAGTCTCTCGAAACGGAGAGTGCCGTCAACCTTTGCGAAAAGTGTGTCGTCAGAGCCAATACCCACATTCTCACCCGGATGAATGTGCGTACCTCTTTGCCTTACGAGTACGCTTCCGGCGAGAACAAACTGACCGTCCGCTCTCTTCGCGCCAAGACGCTTAGACTCGGAGTCTCTTCCGTTTTTGGTAGAACCCATTCCCTTTTTGTGGGCGAATAACTGTATGTTAATTCTCAGCATTTTATTTAACCTCCATATTAATCAGGTTTATTTTATCGCTATAATCCTCCGCGAGAGCGAAAAAGTGAAGCCGCAGTCCCATGAGGACAATCACGCACTTCTCCCCGCACCCCTTCGGAACAACCACGCGCATAAATCCATCATCTACGCTTATTTCCGCCTCCACGCCGAGTACATCGGTAATGGTGTTTGCCGTGAGGTAGGCGGCGGAAGAAAGTGCCGCGCAGAGGATATCCTCCCCCTCAGTGCAACTGTCGGAAGCGTGTCCGCTCATCTCAAACCCCGAAAGGACATCTGAGCGGTAGATAAATGCAATCGAAACCATTATGCGTTAATTGCGGTAATCTCAATCTTCGTGTAGGGCTGTCTGTGTCCCTTTCTCTTCATATAGCCCTTCTTAGGCTTATATGTAAGGATGTTGATTTTCTTGCCCTTACCGTTCTTTACTACCTTGCCTGTGACGACCGCACCCTTGACGTAGGGGTCGCCCACTGTTAATCCATCGTCTCCGCCAATTGCTATGACATCGAAGGAAACTTCCTGCTCCGCTTCGGCTTTGAGAAGCTCAGCGTAGATAACGTCGCCGTTTTCTACCTTGTACTGCTTTCCGCCTGTTTCAATAATTGCATACATATTGATTTTCGGCACCTGCCCTGTTCTTTAGACTCGCTGTGAATTAAGGTGAGTGGGGCGAGTGAAAACACACACGGCGTCCACTGCTTTTTGACCTTACACAAGCGGCTTAGGTATTATAACTCATTTGGGGATATATGTCAACCGAAAATTTTTGAGAGGCTGTGTACAATCTCTACAATGTCAAATGATATGACCCACCCCGCGGCTTCCCAAATTCGCGGTCGCGCTTGCCCTATGCCGCCATAATCTGTTCTCGCTTTTTTGTTGGACTAATCCAGCCCATGGTTCTCATACGTCGGTTATTGCTCCAATTAAGGTGTCC
>JAISGQ010000024.1 GCA_031262985.1 Oscillospiraceae bacterium | reverse complement strand
CCTACCCCTCCTGCGTTTTTCTGACGATAAAGGATTTCGCTCTCTGCGGAGAGCGAGTTAGGACGCTGTCCTAACAACCTGCAAGCCTTTGAAAAGGCTTGACCTAAACTTTGCCTCCTTGGCAACAGATTTTAGTTTTATGTTATCCTTCCGGCAGATTTCTGTAAAACTCCAGTGTCTTAGGCACTCGTTCGATTTTTGAAATCAGATACCTTTCCGCAGCGTCGCAGAACTGCCCCAGCGCAACACCCGAGGAGGAGAACGAAAACAACACCTTCTGCTCCGCGTACACGCTGTATCGGAGTGCGGAAAGCGCGTCCTCACCAAGGGATGAGTAGCCGCCGCTTTGTCCATATCTCCCGCTTGCTCCACCTGTTCCGCCTGCCACGCTTGCTCCACCTGTTCCGCTTGTTCCGTTTACCCCAGTCGCTCCGCCTACTCCGCCTGCCGCCGCGCAGTCGCCGCACAGAATAATCCCCTCGGAGTGGAAGAACCGCATCTCCGGAGCTGTGTACGCTCCGCACTCGCGGCACATCCGCAAATCGGGCATATACCCTGCCATCGACAGCAGGCGCATCTCCAGCGCGGCTTTGAGTTGTCTTGCATCCTTTTCTCCCGCTGAAAGGTAGTAGAGTGCAACCCTCATGACGCGTAGAAAATCGTGGGCATAGGTCTCCGAAGGCGCAAGGAGGGAGGCAAGCTCGCAAAAATACTGCGCCAGAGAGAGCTTAGATAAATCGCCCGACAGAGCCTCAAAAAGCTGTAGGGGAGAGGATTCGCTGACCGAGTAGTAATCCCTGCTCTTGTAAATCTCAAAGCTTCCGTAGACAAACTGTGTGCATACGGCAAAGTTTTTGTTTTTAAGGCTTCTTGCACCCTTGGCAAACGCGCGTATCACTCCGCACTCGTCAGAAAGGAGTGTGAGCAGGCGGTCTTTGTCGCCTACGGGCGACACCTTCAGCACGAGTGCTTCCGTTTTAATATGTGACATAATTTTTAGTGTTCTTCGTTAAAGCCGAAATTCTTGAGACTTCTCTCGCTGTTTCGCCAGTCGTCTCTCACCTTCACCCAGAGCTTGAGATTGACCTTGCACTCGAGGAACGCCTCAATATCCTCCCTTGCGTATGTTCCCACACGCTTGAGAAGCGCGCCGCTCTTGCCTATGATTATCCCCTTGTGGCTGTCGCGTTCGCAGTAAATTGTAGCCTCAATATCCATGAGGGATTGATTATTTTCCCTCTCCCGCATTTTTTCAATGTCAACCGCGATGCCGTGTGGGACTTCATCAGAGAGGAGTTTTAATAGCTTCTCTCTGATAATCTCCGCCGCTATAACCCTCTCCGGCTGGTCGGTCAGTGTGTCGTCGGGGAAGAAGTGAGGACCTTCTCCCGCCAACTTGCATATTTCCTCAGTCAAAGATTCCACTCCCTCACCCTTTACTGCACTTGTGGGAACAACAGCCTCAAAGCGAAGCAGTTCGCTGTACTCCGCGATTTTGTCCGCCAGGGCCTGCTTACTTTTGAGCGTGTCGATTTTGTTGAGTACCAATATGGCGGGGATGTCCTGCGTCTTGAATTTTTCAATCAAATCAAGCTCGGTTTTGTGTACCCCCTTGCCGCCCGCGTCCGCCACAAGCACGCAGATGTCCACATTGCCTATGCTGTCGGCAATAGAACGCACCATGAAATCTCCCAGCTTGTTTTTCGGGCTGTGCAGTCCGGGAGTGTCGGTAAAGACAATCTGCGTTTCTCCTCTTGTGAGAACTCCCATTATCTTGGTTCTGGTAGTCTGCGGCTTCGCGGAGACTATGGCTACCTTCTGCCCGAGAATGGAGTTTAGTATGGATGACTTGCCGACATTGGGTCTGCCCACAATTGCCGCAAATACTGATTTTGTGTTTTCCAAATATAAATCCTCCGATAGTTTGTTATAGTAGTTCTGCTACATTCTATCATACTCCGCGTGACAAATCAAACAGAAAAGCGGACAAAAATCCCCATTTACGCAGGAATGTTTTATCCGCCTATCACTTTAAATATTCATTTTGTTTTAGTGGAGAGCATTTTCTTGATTCCCGAAACAATCAAGCCGATATTGTCGGTTTTGCGGGTCTCCTTAACTGCGTGATGCGCTGAACCGCCAACTCCTGAGGCATGAGCCGCGCGCTCTCTGAGAGGAGCATCAGACAGCTCGCCTGAATGACTGTCGGGCGAGGCAAACCTGCTTTCATACTTATCTGCCCATGTGTATACGGCGTTTTTTGTGAACAGGAAAAGCGAGCAGATGTAACGCCAAACCAGCACAAACAGAGGTGCGGGCTTCGCCTCGTAGTGCGGCAGTCCCGCCTGCTCGTACTCATCCTCATACTCGTAGAAATCCGAATCGAACACATCAGAATTGGTTACGGCTTCGGTTTCGGCTGGAGGAGCAATTTTCTTCTCCTCGGCATTAATGCTTTCAGCTTTGATTTTTGTGTTGGAGGAAGCGGCTTTGTCCTTTATCTTTGTTCTGCTTCTTTTAATGAGTGTAGGTTTCTCAGGCGGCATTGCAAACGCCGCATCGGATTTTTTTCTCCTCACAACAGAGATGGAGGACTGCGCAGGATTGCTCTTTTCATTATTCAATTGCTCATCGAGAGATTTAGTGATACTCAAGTAAATTCACTGCCTTTCAACTGCAAACAATCTGTATGCGTCATATTGTATCACAACAATGGAGCGGAGTAAAGAACTCAGCAAAACAAATTTACATTCTGTTAAATGATTTATTAGTTATTAAATTCATGAAAATATATAAAAAACTAATAAAACCTCTTCTATTTTAATTTATTATGTGTTATAATTTTGATATATCCGCAAGAAAGCGAGAATATAGTGTGGTCAGTATCTCGCTTTGATAGATTGATTTGTGCGGTGTGCCTTTACCTTATATGTTTTTTTGGAGATGATATAGTGAGACTTCGTTTGAGGAGAGAAAACAGCGGGTTTGACGAGTATATAAATGTATATGACGAGAAAAATAAACTGGTGTACTACAGTATGGAGGTTGATTATGCCAGACCTAAGCGGTTGGTGTATAATAAAGCGCAGATAAGAGTGGCTATGGTTGATTTTTCGCCTGTAGACATTGACGATATAATGAATGGTTTTCCTATTTACATAAACGAGAAGAAGGTTGCCTTCTACGACGACACCTTGCCGATGAACAGCACCGAGCGAGTGGAGTTTGCCCACGTGATAGGTCCTGAGTTCAGCTTTATTGAGGAGTCTGAGCGTCTGACTTTCAAGGAGTATGTGCTTGTTGATAACGACGGCGGTGTGGTCATGAAAATAAAGCGTGCCGGAACAGACTTTGTCTGTGACATTCCGAACTCCGAGGATGTAATGATGTCGGTGATTGTGGCTTGTATCGAGTATTGGCGGTATATAACCACTACAAGAGATTTTTAGCGGCTGAGTATTTTAACTTTTTTGACACCGAATAGTTCGCACAGTATTTATTTCCCCGTACTCCGAATGGCGTGCGGGGCAACGTATTGCCCCTAAATAATCATAACTCTACAATATTTGCAGTAAAATGGTGAATTTAAATTTTTTCGAGTTTTTATTGACAAATAGCGCATTATATGGTAGAATGATCTCAGTTGAGAGGGTGTGCTAAGCGTATTTAATAAGCCGTTTTTCGGTTACGCTAAGTCTTACTTCTTAATGTTGGTTTTGCTTGTGTCTTTCAATATCGTTCCCCATCCACAAGGCAAAAAGCCGTCCTTACCGCAGAGGACGGCTTTTTGTCTTTCCTTCATATTTGACATTTATACTATAGTTAATTAATTTAGAAAACACCAAGAAAACACGGGCGAAAAGCTTTGATTTGTGCGGTTTTCGCCCGTGGAGGCTTGATTGTTTTCAAATTAATTTAGTATATTTCGCGTTTAAAAGCATTGTTAGATTTGCGAGGATTTTTTCGTCTGATACTAACTCTCGATTAAAAACGGTGCAAAAATCAAGAAAAAAGCTCTGACATATGGGTTTTTTCGTAGATTTTTGCCTACCGTTTTATGAGAGATTAGGATGTCATGGCGGACGACGCAGGCTTACTGGCGTAAGTCAAGAAGGACATAGCTGTTTCGATTGACTTGGGTGGTTTTATTGGCGAGGATTTTTGTTGCCAAACAAGGCGGACAACGCAGGCTTGCCGGCGCAAGTCAAGGCAGACAACGCTGTTTGACGACAAAAAGACCGTCAAGAAAGCCGCCAATGCCAATCGAAACAGCTATAGTGAAGTCAGGCGGAAAAAAGACCGCAAAGATACAATGGTTTTAAATGCGGAGTAGTATTATAATCGGAATCAGTATCAAATCGACCTGCCGCAGAAAACTCATAAAAATTTTTCTGTAAGTTATTGTAAAAAGAGGATATATATACTATACTTGACTAAGTAAAAAAATGTCGAAAGCGGTGTATTTATTAATGGAGAATTTTAAAGTTATCTCGCATCCTCTCATCAGACATAAGCTCGCGGTGCTTAGAAACAAGGAAACCACGCCGAAAACCTTCAAGGCTATCATAGGGGAGATAGCCACAGTCATGAGCTACGAAGCTCTGGGGGATTTACAGACGAAGGAGATAGACATTGTCACTCCTATATGCGCTACAAAGGCTGAGGAGATATCCGATGAGATAGTGTTCGTGCCGATTCTGCGTGCCGGTTTGGGCATGGTTGAGGGAGTTCGCGACTTAGTGCCGTTCGCTCATATCGGACATATCGGTCTCTATCGCGACGAGTCAACACTCCGCCCGATGGAGTACTACTGCAAGCTTCCCGCCTGCATAGCGGACAGCCGTGTACTGATACTCGACCCCATGCTCGCAACGGGAGGTTCGGCAGTTGCTGCGGTTCAAATGATTAAGGACAGAGGCTGCAAATCAATCTCCTTCCTGTCTATCATAGCCTCCAAGGAGGGTGTAAACACACTGCTGACAGCACATCCCGACGTCATGCTCTACTGCGCGGGGCTTGATGAGAAGCTCAATGAGATAGGCTACATAGTCCCCGGACTCGGAGACGCGGGAGACAGAATTTTCGGCACAGAGGTCGAAAATTAGGAATAGAAGTATTTGTTTAAGCATAAGAATAACCATAATGCAGCAGTATTGCCCCGCACGCTGATAGACGGCAAAATCCCGATGTTCTGTTGGTGTGCGGGGTAGTGGCAGTAAGATAAATCTCTTGTATTTGTTTTGTCGCCATTTCCATTGTTTTCTGAATTTTTATGTTGAAATTTGTGTACAACTGTCATATAATATTCGTAAACCATGGAATGCCAAAAAACAAGAGGTGAGTATAAACCATGTTTTGCACAAACTGCGGTGTGGAAATTAATGACAATACTACTCTTTGCGCGAATTGCAAAATGGCAAACGACAACTGCAAAAGTCATGGGACAACACAACCGTTACAGACAATAAATCCGGCTGATTTGCAGACGAAATTAGTTGCTTATTTTAAGTCTTTGCCAGATTCGTTTATGAAGCGTGTAAAACAACTGCCGAAGCCGATAGCTAAAGACAAGCCGCCGCAAGCCGCAGAGTATAGCACTACACAAGCTCCACAGCCTCGGCAGGAAGAAAAGGCTGATTTGCAGACGAAATTATATGCTTATTTTAAGTCTTTGCCCGATTCGTTTGTGAAACGCGTAAAACAACTGCCGAAGCTGATAACTAAAGACGAGCCGCCGCACACCGCGGAGCATAGCACTGCACAAGCTCCACAGCCTCGGCAGGAAGAAACGGTTGATTTGCAGACGAAATCAGGCGGTTATTCTAAGTATTTGCCTGATTCGTTTATGAAGCACATAGACCAACGCTCCAAGCCCATAGCAAAAGACGAGCCTCCGCACGCCGCGGAGTATAGCACTGAACAAGCTCCACAGCCTCGGCAGGAAGAAAAGGCTGATTTGCAGACGAAATTATATGCTTATTTCAAGTCTTTGCCCGAGATTTTCAAACAGCACTGGAAAGCAATTGTCCCAATCTGTCTTGTTATCTTGATTATCTCATTCGGCGTAGGTCATGAAAATACACAAAACGCGGACAGTCCCGACAGCAGTATTCCTGTAAACGCTTTAGTGAGCAGTTTGCCTGATGAAGTAAGCAGTATCAACGAAATTACCGAAGAGAATTTTATATCAACTTTAAATTCTGAATTGCCAGACTATCTGAGCGAAGGCGTAAATATATCTTCCGTTACCCTTTCCAATAGAGAATTAACAATAGCTGTTGACATTGAAGGCGCAGGCACATCTCTTATAGACGTAAATACTTGGATTATCATTACAACGTCCGGAATTACCGATGTTGTTTTAGCTCATGCGGATTATGATGAGCTATGGGATGCTGTAACTGTAGACTTCGGCGGCATAGGAACAATTTTCAACGCGAAAAGCGGTATAAAAACAAATTCGGTTGGAGGGCGTTATTTTGATTCGGCAAATTTTGTAATTAACTATACATCTCCTTCCGACTTCATTTCGTATTCTGACATGGCGACCACTGCGGAAACTACTGCAATTTCAGCAGAAAAAACAAGCAGTGAGGATAGTACGGCTAAAACATCGGCAAGCAAAACTACGAAGAAACCGACAAGTAAGACTGCGAAGAAGACAACGGCTAAGACAGCAAAGAAAACTACTAAGAAGACTGCTAAGAAAACCACCAAGAAGACCACCAAAAAGACTGCTAAGAAAACCACCAAGAAAACCACCTCAAATGACAGCAATTACACGGGAAAGGTATATGTCACTCCCACAGGGAAAAAATATCATTTCAGCAAAAGCTGCGCCGGAAAAAATGCTATGTTAACCACAATGAAAAACGCAAAACAATTTTATGATCCCTGCAAAAAATGCGCTTACTAATCTCAATTCAGAGAAAATTCAAAATCAAACACATCAAAAATAAACAAATAGGAGGGCGTAAAATGCCGTATGTTGAGATAAAGACAAATCGATTCGTGCGTGAGGAGTGTGCCGACGAAATAAAGAGCGAGATTGCCTCCGCCATAGCAATTTTCCCCGGAAAAAGCGAGCAGTGGCTCATGGTGTCGGTACTCTCCGACATAAAGCTCTACTTCGCGGGGAGCGACGCTCCCGCCGCCGTTGCCGAGGTTATGCTCTTCGGAACTCCCGATAAGCAGAAGGCGGAGCAGGTGACGGCGAAAATCACCTCCATACTCGCCGAGAAGCTAAAGGTTGAAGCCTCGAGAATATATGTAAAATACGAGGGCTGCGCTATCTGGGGCTGGAACGGCTCTAATCTGTAGAAAATAGGGTGCGTACACGAAAATTCCGTGTACGCACCGTTCGGTTTTCACTGAAATTCGAGCGAAAACCATACTATTTCACAAAATATTTTTAAATATTTAAATTTTCTCTTGCCTTTATCGTCTAAGTAAAATATAATACCATCAGGCGTGTTTTAATATATTTTATAGTGAAAGTTTTAAGAAATTATTAAGGCGCATCATAATCCGTCAAAGGAGATACAATTAGTCGGAGGACAGAAACGGAAGGTGTTTTACTTGGCAAAAAAGAAGGAACTCAAAAGAGTAAAGAATAAAAAATACTTCAACTACAAGCGCAGGAGAGGCGACAGGAGGGACGGCTGGCGTGTTCACAGCAACGACCCCGTATTCTACCTCATACCTCATATTATGAACACGCGGCTCGACTCCATGGTTTTCTTTGAGGAGAGAGTGGACACCGAGATACTCGACAACTTCGTCAGAAAGCTCAGGCGTGAGAGCGAGATGAAAAATCTCGCCCGTCTGGTGGTATTCATGGCAGTAGTAGTCCGCGCCATGTCTCAGTACCCGAAAATCAACCGATTTGTCGCGGGAGGAAAGATATACGCGCGAAACAGCATCTCCATTTCACTCACCGTGAAGAAGGAGATGAAGCTCGATTCGGAGGAGTCTACTATAACTCCTTCATTCAGCCCCGATGCGACACTGCCCGAAATATGGCGTATTGTTCAGGACGAGCTCGACAAGGTAAAGGGAGCAAATGCCGAGGACAACGACACGGGAGCTGTAGTAAATCTTGTTTCCTCCCTCCCGCAGTGGCTTATAAAGGCGGTTGTCAACTCCTTTAGGCGAAAGGATAAGAAGAAGGGAGTGCCGAAGTTTATCCACGAGGCAAGCCCCTTCCACGCCTCCATGTTCATAACGGACATCGGCTCTGTGGGAATCGGTTCTGTCTATCACCATCTGTATGAGTTCGGCACCTGCTCGATTTTCGCCTCCATGGGCAGGAAAGAGAAGGTTCTGGCACTGGGAGAAAACGGCGAGGTCAAGGAGAAGCAGACAATTAATTTCCGCTTCACCGTCGATGAGAGGATTCTCGACGGCTACTACTACGGCAAGGCACTGAGATATATGGTTCACTTGATGAAGCATCCGGAGCTGTTAATGGAGCGTCCAGCTGAGGTCAAGGAAGACCCGCTGATATAAGCACAGTTGACAGGTGACAAGTGACAGTTGACAGTTAGGGTACGATTGTCAACGATATAAAATATCAGGCAAGTCGACAGTCACTGTAATTGCTCATGAAAAAACTCGTCCGCAGGCGGCGAAAAGTGCTGATGCGGCGGAAATGAAAAATGATGAATTATAAATACAGTTGCCAACGGGGTGCAGTAAATTTGATGTTACTGCACCCCCTCTGCCATTCTCCACCTCCGCACAAGAATTTGTCATATATTGGCTTATCTCCGAATAGTATTAATCGGATAGTAGTATAACTATAAATACTGGAGGTATGCTTTGTGGAAGATATGAAGAAAATGATAGAGGAAAAAATGAAGGAAATGGTGCGGCTATACGAGAAAAACAACAACGTCACTCTCCCTACATCGGAGAACGTAGCGGGTACTGCGGCAATCGGGCAGGAGGAGCAGCCCGTGCAGTCGGACGCCTTCTCCAACGCGAAGGCTGTTTCGGAGGTGCTTTCCGAGCTTATTACCAACGGGATTGCCGACAAACTTGAGCCTTCATCCGAACCCCTGCCTGTAATCGAAAGCACAGGAACGGGTGGAACTACAGGAGAAGTCGGGGGAGCGGGAAAAGGGGAGTACATAGCCGACAGCGGCGAGAGGGAGAAGCAAATTGAAATTCAGCTCGAGCTTGAGGGAACGGCGGAAATTGAGCTTACGAAGGAATCCGCCTACGCCGAGGGAGCAGAGTACGCGGAGCAGACAAAAGAGGAAGAAGTAGCAGAACAAGTTGCAGAGGAAGTTGCAGAGGGAGCAGGAGGAGCAGTAGCTGCCGAGCCTGAGATTACGGTAGACGTGTCTGAACCTGCCGCGCCGCAAGATGAGGACGATACCCCCTCCTACGAGGTTGACTACGGTGAGGAGAGCTGTCCTCGTTGCGGACGCTGCTGTCGCTGCGGTAAACGCAGGCGTTGCAGCAGGTGCAAAGCTCCCGAATATGTCGATGCTACGGCGGATTTTTCGGTGGATGAGATTGAATCTGCGGGCGAGGAGCAGCAGGTCAGCGCGGCGGACGGCGAGCAAAACTCCGCGGTGGCGTTTTTGCAGATTATTGTCAGGTCCGGACGCGACAATATGCCCATAAAGGGCGCGGAGATAAAGGTAGTGTGCGGTAAGCTCACGGTACACTCCGTTTCCGACAGCGAGGGAATAAGCCACAATATGCCCATCTCCATGGACAGCCAAAGCAGTGTGCAGGTGAGTATATCCGCCGCGGGACATTACGCCGTGCGGCAGGCTGAGCTGCGGCTTGAGAGAGGAAAAAAATTCCTTATTCCCGCCGAGCTTACGCCGCTTCCTCCGCTTTTTTAGATGGTGTCGATACAAGTTAAAATACGGGCGTTCTTCACTTGTGTTGACACCATCTGGTAGTTGTAATACAAATGTAATATGTAAAATGTGTTTGTTAAAGTTGAAAAGTGAAAATAACTGTGATAAAATAACTTATTATGTGCGTTGGCAGTATAATTATTTTCTTAGAGGCAATACCACACAAAGAGCGGCGGCGCGTCTTGCGGAACAATACGACCGCCGTCTTTTGTGCGGAGCATATACTTAATTAACCCACAAACAATCAAGCCTCCATGGGCGAAAACCTCACAAATCAAAGCTTTTCACCTGTGTTTTCTTGTTGTTTTCTAAGTTAATTAAGTATAGTATTAATTACAATGTTGGGGATAGAGGACAATATGACTGAATTTGAAATTCACAATTGGTGTAAAAATCCTGCGGCTTTCGCTCAAGGGCGTTCGGCTTACAAGAACGCAATGGCGGAGATTACGGAGAGTGCGGGAGAGAACGACGATAAATTAGTAAGAGTTTGCGTAATGGGTAAATACGGCGGCAAGAATTTTGTGGATATGCATATCAGAGGCGAAAGCGTGGAAAGCTGGATATGCAGTTGCTCCTACGAGGCGCAGGACGCGAAGGTCTGCTCCCACGTGGTGGCTGCCGCAATGCAGTATTTCAGCCCCGTTACGGCGGACTTCTCCTCGCGGGATTTCGGGAAAACCACTCAGAATCTACGCGACGCTATTGACTTGTATTCGAGCAGGAATTCAAAAAGCCCGCTTTCGGGGATAAAGAAGAAGATATACCTCGCGCCTTATTTGCGGCTTGTCGGCGACAAACTTTTCCTCGAGCTGAAAATAGGCACGTCGGAGGGAGCTTCGTTCCCTCCGCGGATGTACATTGTCAAAAACCTGCGCGAGTTGGTTTCGGCGATGGAGAAGGGCGAATACATAAAATACGGCAAGGATTTCGAGGTGTGCCACCTGCCGGAGTGTCTCGAGCCGAAATCACTCGAGCTTTACGGCTTTGTGTGCAGAAAAATATACTCCGAGGACGAAATAATGGGTAAAGCTCATACCATAAAGGACATGAGAGCCACGGCAATGACACTGCGCGATTTAGACTGGCTCTTCTACATAATGGGCGATACCCGCATCGGGATTTTAGGGCATGACACACAGTCTGTAGTGCTTCGGCGGGGCAATCCTCTCTTGTCTGTCGTCATAGAGGGCAGAGAGCCTAACGGCGCGGTAGTGGCAGTGGATAAATGCCGCCTTATAGGAGAGCGTGACTGCTGCTACATCATAAAGAGCGACGTGCTGTACCGCTGCGACAGGGCGTTTTCCAAAGATATGTTCGCTTTTCTAAAGGCTATGTGCAGGAGTGCCGAACGCGAGACGACAATAAGCAAGAACGACCTTGTCACCTTCTGCGCCGAGCTGCTCCCCGTTATCTCCAAATGGGTTTTCCTAAAGGAGAAGGACATATCCCTCGAAAAATACGAGCCTAATCAGGAAGCCTTCTCCTTCTATATCGATTTAGAGGAGAAGGACTACATCACCTGCACGGCTTTTGTCTCCTACGAGGAGGAGAAGTTTAACCTGCTCACGGGCGAAAGGGTGAGCGAAGCTGTAGGCGTTGTCCGCCGCAATCACGGGGCGGAGAGACGCGCAGTCGCACTGCTCTTAGAATACTTTGATTTGAGCGGAGCAAATGAGGACGGAGTTCTCAGCATACAGAGCGACGAGGATATGCTCTACCGATTTATGAACAGCGGCATAGACGAGCTTGTCAGAATCGGCGAGGTTTTCGCCACCGAGGCGGTGGGAAGGCTGAAAATATACAAAGCTCCTTCCATCTCCGTCGGAGTGCGGGCAGAGAGCAACTTACTCAAATTAACGCTCAAGTGCGACGAGATTCCCGTGGCGGAGCTTAACGCACTGCTCAAAAGCTACAAGCAGAAGAAGCACTATCACCGCCTTCAGAGCGGGGAGTTTGTCGAGCTTTCGGGAGAGGGCATAGTCACCGTCTCCGAGCTGGTGGACGGACTGAAGCTGACGGGTACGCAGATAAACGAAAGCGGAAACGAAATCTCGCTCCCGAAAAGCAGGGCGATGTATATAAACTCCGTACTAAAGGGCGCGGAGGAGATAAAGCTTTTCAGAAACAACCGTTTCAGGGAGCTTATAAAGGATATGAACAACTCAGCCGACGCGGAGTTTGAAATCCCGAAGCAGCTTGACAAGGTGCTTCGCTTCTACCAAAAGACGGGCTACAGATGGCTTCGTACAATGCAGCAGTACGGCTTCGGCGGCATACTTGCCGACGAGATGGGGCTCGGCAAAACGGTGCAGGTGATAACTCTCCTCCTGTCAAATAAGCAGGAGGGGCATATCAGCGAGCCGTCGCTCATAGTGTGTCCCGCCTCGCTTGTCTACAACTGGGCGAGTGAGATTGACCGATTCGCAAAGGAGCTTAACTACGCCGTTGTGGCAGACGATGCCGCCGCGCGAAGGAAGATAATCGAAAACGCAGGGGAGTATGACCTGCTTATTACCTCATACGACCTCCTGCGCCGCGATATAGAGATGTACAAGGGAGTGGAATTCGGCTGCCACATCATAGACGAGGCGCAGTACATCAAAAATCACGTCACCCAAAGCGCGAGGAGCGTCAAGGAAATCTCCTCAAAATATCGTTTCGCGCTGACGGGTACTCCGATAGAAAACCGCCTCTCCGAGCTGTGGAGTATATTCGATTTTCTCATGCCCGGCTTCCTCTTTAACTACACCTTCTTCCGTTCGGAGGTTGAAGTGCCGATAGTCAAGGGCGGCAATCAGAATGTACGCCGCCGCCTGCACAAGATGATTGCTCCGTTTATTTTGAGGAGAATGAAAAACGAGGTGTTGAGAGGTCTGCCGGACAAGCTTGATTATATCGTTAAATCCCGCATGACAGGTCAGCAAAGGCGGCTGTACGACGCTCATGTGCAAAAAACGCTCCAAAATCTACGCAGCGAGGATGGCGACGAGGTGCAGAATAAAATCGCTGTGCTGTCCGAAATAACGAGGCTTCGCCAGCTCTGCTGTGACCCGTCGCTTCTGTTTGAGGACTATACAGGCGGCTCGGCAAAGCTGGAAACCTGCATGGAGCTTATCTCCAACGCCATTTCGGGAGGACACAAGGTGCTTCTCTTTTCGCAGTTTACCTCCATGCTCAAAATCATAGAGGAGCGGCTGATTAAAGCCTCGGTCAAGTACTGCACGGTTATAGGAGCAACCGGCAAGGAGAAGAGAATGAGCCTTGTCAACGCCTTTAACCACGACGACACCTCTGTGTTCCTCATTTCGCTCAAAGCCGGAGGAACGGGGCTTAACCTCACAGGAGCGGATATAGTGATACACTACGACCCGTGGTGGAACTTCGCTGCTCAGAATCAGGCTACCGACAGAGCGCACCGCATAGGGCAGAGCAACGTAGTTGCGGTGTACAAGCTGATTTGCGACTACTCGATTGAGGAGCGTATCGCCGAGCTGCAGGAGAGCAAGCGGAAGCTGTCGGACAGCATAATAGCGGAGGGCGGCTCTGTGATGGCGGCAATGAGCAGGCAGGACCTCATCGCCCTGTTAGAGCAGAGAACGGACAACCCGCGAATCTCTCCCTTCTACGGCGAGGAGCAACAGCAGGAGGAGCAGACACAGCAGGAATAAACACAGGAGCAAACACAACATAAAAAGGATATGATAAACATGATAATAGATATGCACACACACACATTCCCGAAAAAAATCGCCGACAGAGCGGTATCTTCTCTCTCCTCGACAAGCGGACTTACTCCGTCAACCAACGGCAGGAGGACACAGCTTATAGAGAGCATGGACAAATGCGGCATAGCGTTCAGTCTGCTCCTCCCTGTGGCGACTTCGGGGAAGATGGTGGAGAGCTTAAACAACGCGGCGATAGAAAACAACTCCTCCGACAGGTTTGTCAGCTTCGGCGCGATGCACCCCGCATACGGCGACAGCGGCAAGAAACGTGAGGAGCTGCAAAGAATCAAGGCGGCGGGCATTAAGGGAGTAAAGCTCCACGCCGACTACATGAAGCGATACATCGACGACGGCGAAATGCTCGAGATAATGAAGCTTTGCGCGAAGGAGGACTTGATTGTCACGCTCCACATGGGGGTGGATTTGTCCTTTTGCGAACGCGTCCGCTGTACTCCCGAAAGGCTGTCGCACATACTCCCTCTGCTCGGGGAGGGGAAGGTAGTGTGCGCCCATATGGGAGGAGTGAACTACTCCCGCGACACCATTCGGTATCTGAGGAGTACGGGTGTCTACTTCGACACCTCCGCTATGACGGGGATGTTCAAGCGGGAGGAGGAGAAGGGGGAGAACGAGGAGTTAAAGCGGCTGTTCGATGCGATTGACATAAAGCGCATTATGTTCGCCTCCGATTCTCCGTGGTCGGCTCAGAGCGACTGCATACGCGATGTAAAGGCACTCCACTTGTCGGCGGAGGACGAGGAGGCGGTCATGTCGCTCAACGCGAAGGCACTGCTGTCATACTGATATTGCAAACGCAAATTCGCGCAAAGTTAAAATCTGTTGCCAAAGAGTTAGAGTTTGGATCAAGCCTTTGCAAAGGCTTGCAGTATTCTTCATTCAAAATTAACTAACAAAACAATGCAAGAAAAGCCCAAAAAACCCATATGCGAAAGCTTGTTCACGCTTTTCTTTGTTGTTTTCTAAGTTAATTTAGAATCAGACAGCGTCTTAAGTCGCTCTCCGCAGAGAGCGAAACTCTTTTATCGTCAGAAAAACGCAGGAGGGGTAGGGAACCCTCGTCGGGGGTTCCCCTGTGTAGGTCGCCTTGCGACCTACTTCTAACTGAAACATTTAATCAGGTTGCCTAAAAACGTAAAAGCTCAAATTATAAACATCAATACAAGGAGATAGATTTACAGAATGAATTGGCTGGAAGTAAAAATATTCACATCGGCAGAAGGTATAGATCCGCTGTGCGGCAGGCTCTACAATCTCGGCATCAACGGCTTGCAGATAGAGGATGCCGCCGATTTCGCCGATTTTATCGAAAATCAGAGCGACTACTGGGACTACATAGACGAGAGCCTTGAGCCGCTCAAAACAGCGGAGAGCGCAGTCACGGTGTATCTCACCGACGACGGCAACGGGCAGGAACTCCTCCTCCTGATAAGAGAGAGCGTTTCGGCTATGAAGCTGCTCGACTACGGCAACTCTTTCGGGAGACTGGAAATTTCAGTCAACGGCAGGTGCGACGAGGATTGGGAGAATAATTGGAAACAGTATTATAAACCCTTCTCTCTCGGCGAGCGGATACTTATAAAGCCCGAGTGGGAGGACATATCAGACAGCGGCGGCAGAGTTGTTGTAAACATGAATCCCGGACATCTCTTCGGAACAGGCACTCACCACTCCACGCAGCTATGTATGCTCCAATTGGAAAAATATGTCAAGGCGGGGGATAGGGTTCTCGACCTCGGCTGCGGAAGCGGAATTTTGTCCATACTCTCCATGCTGCTCTCGGCGGAGGAGGCGGTCGCGGTGGATATTGACCCCGCCGCGCCTGACACAGTGGGCGAAAACATCAAGCTCAACGACATTGACAGCTCCAAATACAGCGTGCTTGTAGGAAATGTAGTGTCCGACACCGCTCTCAAAGAAAAAATAGGAAATAATTTTGATATTGTGGTTGCTAATATCGTTGCAGATGTTATAATAGCAATAAGCGAATTTGCCTATTCATGCGTAAAGCAGGGCGGAGTATTCATAACCTCCGGCATAATAGCTCAAAGAGCCGGTGAGGTGGAGGAAGCACTCCTCGGCGCAGGCTTTGCGATAGAGGATAAAGCTACTCAGAACGACTGGGCGTGCTTTACGGCAGTGAAGTAATTGTCAGAAAAGAAAGGAATTATTACAATGAGAAAAATTACCGCCGCCTTCATGGCTTTAGTTATGATGCTTTGCTTTCTTGCCGGATGCGACAAAGCGGAGGACGATGAGGACGCTATAAGCGAAAACGCCTACCAGCCTGCGCTGAGCGAGGCGGACTTGAATGATGTTGAGATAACCTCGGACATCGAGGAAATGATTACCTACGAGCCTGAGGAAAAAGAGGAGATAATGGATTTTAAGGACAAGGACAGCGACATTATCCCCGAGTACATTATCGGCTACTGGACTGCGTATGAGATTTATCAGGAGGCGAGAGCCGGCGGCTATACAACTGACGAGGCTATGGCAGACGAAATTGAGCAGGGAGTTTATATCGGCTATAACAAGTTTTCCACCTCCGCGGCGACTATAGACAATCCCGTCTACAAATTCACACTCGTCGACCTTGCGGCACTGCAATCTCAGGGTGTGGAGATTGACGGAATTGAGGAGGAGTTCGGCACGGACGCGGGAGTGATGGCTCTGAGCGTGTATGCAGTGGGTTCTGAGTACCCCGGGGCTATTGTCTACTTCCTCGACAATCAGAGGATGCTCTATTACGGAAAGAGTATGTTTGTGTTCTATGCGTCCAAAGCTGAGGCAGTGGGATAAATATGACAGAACCACAAGCGACAGTTCTCCGCTGTGACAAGAGGAGAGTGTGATATAGTAAATTAAGTTAAAATACAGATAATAAGATAGACAAACCCTTGAAAATATTAGTATTTTCAAGGGTTTGAGTGTTTTCACATTACTAACGTGTTAGCAAACTATATATCGCACATTATAATAATTTCTCATAAAACTGCAGGTGAAAATCCGCCAAAAACCTACAACAGATTTTGGCGCGTTTTTAAATAAATTTCCCCGCCGCAAGCAGCGGGGTATTTGCGGGATAACGGTTTTATAAGGATTCGCCCCAAGGGGCGGGAAATTAAACCCTATCTTTTAATTAAAAATCAGTATAAACAGAACATCCCGAAGCGCAAAGCTTCGGGATGCTCATTTTTTTAGCTTGAGGGGTATAATTGAGGAGAGGGTAAAAACTTGCACCAACAATAATTAGGTGCGGCTCCTTTTTACTGTTTCCCTTGGTGCAATATTATTATAACCCGCAGGAGAAAAAATATGTTACACCCGTATGAATTGAAAGTAAATTAACTGTTTCACAAAATTGTAAAATTTATTAATACTGCATATCCAATCTATTATCACGCCTGTACACCCAAAATATCCGCGACAATGCTTTTCGGTGAGAGCAGGTGAGTTTTCGACATATCAACCGCATATTTCCCGTCCATAATCTCGCTTATGGTGCGGTAGATACTCTCCGCGTTATTTTCGCAGAACACAAAACGGTTATACTGCCCCAAATACTCCTCCATCTCTCTTTTGTATTTCCCGTCGAGGATGACAAGGAGGATTTTATCGGTGTTTGCAGGATAGAATATCTTCCCCGGAATCTGGAGACAGCTGTGGTTGATTATGCTTATCAGAACGTCGGAGCTGTTCTCTCGCTCCCTCACCTCGCTCTGCGACACGCGTCCGCTTACGGTGATGTTGCCCGCGTTTTCGCGCGGGAGTACGTTCCCGTGACCGCAAACGAGCAGTTCTCCCCGCTCCGACCTCGCGAACGCCTCAAAAAGCGGAGCGATATTCCGCGTGAACGACATATAGTCTCCCATGTAGGAAAATTTCACCGGTAGATTCCCTTTTCTGCCGCTTGACATACTCATTTTAGAGTAGCTGAACGCCGTGCAGTCCATTTTGCGGGCGTGTTTCTTATACAGCTTTTTCTGCGCCTCAAAGAGCGGCTTGCCGGAGTACACCACGCGGTCGGCGAGCTTTAAGATACTGCTCTCAATGATGTAGTTCGGATACCTCTTTACGCCGAAATCCTCGAGATATATTCCAACAAGCGCGTAGGGGTCGCTCCAGTACTGTACATACTCCTTGAATTTGTGCTTTTCCATGAGTGCCTTGCAGATATACGCCGCCTCCATCGAGGGAGTGTGCGAGAGGAGTATAGTGTCCTCGTCTGTCTCAATCTCAGGAATGTCCGTGTTGTACTGCCTGTACATAAGAAGATATTTTGTCATCCTCATAAGCTGATGATATTTCGCAAACTTTGTGTTCGGTATGGCGGTGAGACTTACCTTACTCCTGATAAGGCAAAGGCGGTGGACATATTTTGAGTAGTACCGCTCTATGTTTTCGGGGTTGTTGTTTATATCGTATGTGGCGATAAACGTGACCTTCGCGCCTAAATCACTCAGCCCCTGCAGGAGGCACTCGGTCAGTATCTGAGTTGACGAGCCTCTGAGGTAGGGGTCTTGTATCTCCGAGACAAAGACAATATTCATAAGGTAGGCACACCTCTTTCAGTGCGGAGTAAAATTATGCAGTTATTCTATCATAATCCGCACATTCTTTCAAGACAGCAAAAATATGTTCTTTTACCTATTTCCAATTTAAATATAATGTGGTACAATATAAGGCGATAGGATTATTCTCCTCCATAATTTACAAAAGGAGCGTATTTCATATGCACGAAGGACACAGGGAGCGGCTAAGAAACCGCTATTTGAAGGAAGGCTTCGATAATTTTGAACTGCACAACGTTCTTGAGCTGCTTCTCTTTTACGGAGTGCCGCGAAAGGACACAAACGAACTCGCACATAATTTGATAAAGCATTTCGGCTCATTCTCCGAGGTGCTGGACGCGCCTGTACACGAGCTTGAGAAAATAGACGGACTTCCGCACAACGCGGCTGTTATGCTCTCCATGCTGCCGTCGGTGTTCCGCCTCTACCTCAACGACAAAACAGGCGGGAAGAAAATCTCCGGAATCGACGACATAAGGGAGTTTATCTTCAACCAGTTTGTCGGACTTACGGAGGAGCGCGTGATTTTCGTCTGCATAGACAACGCAATGAGAATGATAAGCTCCGATACGGTGGCGAGCGGCTCGGTCAACTCCGCTAATGTGAATATGCGTACCTTGGTGGACTTGGCAATACGACACAACGCCGTAGCGGTTATCATAGCCCACAATCACCCGCGCGGAGTATCGCTCCCGTCGAGGGAGGACCTCAAAACCACCGAAAAGGTGAATATGGTTATGCACTCAATCGGCGTTCGGCTGATAGACCATGTGATATGCTCGCCCTCCGACTACTCAGCTCTGGCTGAGGCGGAGCAGTTCGACTATTTGTTTATGTAGGTAAGGAGAGGAGAAAGCCATGACGCACAGAGACACACTCCCGCTCGAAACGGATCTCGCTGAGGATTACTTCGCCGACCCATATGAGCATTGCCCGCGCTTTGAAAACGAGCGGTTTCTGCTCCGCCTTGCAGAATCGGGAGACGCGGAGGGGTTGCTCTCGGTCTACACCGACCCTGCGGCGCAGGATACACTCACCGAATGCAGTGCGTGGAACTGCGATTTCGGCTATGGAGCAAAAACCTTAGCTGAAATGCGGGAGCATATCGGCAAGTGGATTGAATCGTACAAGAACCGATATTTTGTGCGTATGACGATTTTTGATAAGCAGAGCGAAACAGTCGTCGGCACGATTGAAGCCTACCGCCGCGAGGAGGGCAGCTTCTGCGGAGGTAAAATATGCTTGCGGCTTGATTTGCACAGCGACTACGAGAATGAGAAAGCGATTGACAATCTGCTTTCTCTGATTATAAAGAACGGCATAGCGTCATTCGGCGCAGACGGAATTGTTACACGCGCAACACCTGTTGCGGCTGAGCGAATAAAAGCCCTTCTGAAAAACGGATTTGTGTTATCGGATGAACAATTGCAGGACGGTCACGGGTGGGGAATCACCTACGGAGAGTTTTGGGTTAAAACAGTATGACAGAGCTATTATTGCTTCTAACTTAACTCTATTCCATCGCGCAAAGAAAGAGGAGAAAATATGTTTAAGCTGCACTCAGACTATACTCCCACAGGAGACCAGCCGGAGGCGATATCCAAGCTTGTCGCCGGCATAAAAAAAGGCTACAAGGAGCAATCGCTTCTCGGAGTTACAGGCTCGGGAAAAACATTCACCATGGCGAATGTCATCGCCGCAGTCAACAAGCCTACACTTGTGCTGGCACACAATAAGGTACTTGCCGCACAGCTGTGCAACGAGTTCCGCGAGTTCTTCCCCGAAAACGCGGTGGAGTTCTTTGTCTCCTACTACGACTACTACCAGCCGGAGTCGTATGTCCCCTCCACAGACACATATATAGAGAAGGACAGCTCCGTAAACGACGAGATAGACAAGCTTCGCCACTCCGCCACCTCCGCGCTGTCGGAGAGGAGCGACGTAATAATAGTGGCGAGCGTCTCGTGCATCTACACTTTGGGCGACCCGATTGACTACCGCGAGATGGTGCTGTCGCTCCGAACGGGCATGGTTAGGAGCAGGAACGACGTGCTGAGAAAGCTCACAGAAATTCAGTACGAGCGCGGAGATATAGACTTTACTCGAAATAAGTTCAGAGTACGGGGCGACGTGGTGGAGGTGTATCCCTCCTACTCCATGGAGACCGCCGTGCGGATTGAGTTTTTCGGCGACGAAATAGACCGCATAAGCGAAATTAACGTAGTTACGGGGGAGGTCAAGAGCGTACTCGGTCATGTCGCTATATACCCCGCCTCCCACTACATAGTGCCGCGGGATAAGATGGTGGAGGCAATCGCCGACATCGAGCAGGAGATGCACGAGCGTGTCGCCTACTTCAAGGCGAACAACAAGCTGATTGAGGCGCAGAGGATTGAGGAACGCACCAATTACGACATGGAAATGCTCAATGAGATAGGCTTCTGTTCGGGCATAGAGAACTACTCCCGCGTCCTCTCGCGGCGTGAGCCGGGGAGCAGACCGTTCACGCTTATCGACTACTTCCCCGACGATTTCCTGCTGTTTGTGGATGAATCTCACGTGTCCGTGCCTCAGGTACGGGCTATGCAGGCAGGCGACGCGGCGAGGAAGCAGAATCTCATTGATTTCGGCTTTCGCTTGCCCTCCGCGCTGGACAACCGACCGCTGAAGTTCGACGAGTTCTACTCTCTGCTCAATCAGGTGGTGTTCGTCAGCGCGACACCGGGGGAGTTTGAGCGGGAGAAAAGCGCGCAGATTGTCGAGCAGGTCATACGTCCTACGGGGCTTATCGACCCTGAAATTATCGTAAAGCCGACGGAGGGGCAGATTGACGACCTCATCTCCGAGATTAATCTCCGCGCGGAGAAGGGATACCGCACATTGGTTACTACTCTCACGAAGAAGATGGCGGAGGACTTGTCGGCGTATATGGAAACTATGGGCATCCGAGTGACATATATGCACCACGATATAGATACTATGGAGCGAATGGAGATTATCCGCGACCTGCGTTTAGGGGAGATTGATGTGCTGGTAGGCATAAACCTCCTGCGCGAGGGGCTGGATATTCCGGAGGTTGCGCTTGTGGTAATTCTCGACGCGGACAAGCAGGGTTTTCTCAGGAGTGAGACCTCCCTTGTGCAGACTATAGGGCGTGCGGCGCGAAACGCGGAGGGGCAGGTTATTATGTACGCCGACAGCGTAACTCCTTCTATGGAGTATGCGATAAAGGAGACGGCACGGCGGCGAAGCATACAGATGAAGTACAATGAGGAGCATGGGATAGTGCCTAAGACCATTGTGAAGAAGGTTGCGGACATTATTGAAATATCGGTCAAGGGCGAGGGCGGCAAGAAGCAGGAGAAGAAGCGCAAGCTGACGAAGGCGGAGCGAGAGCTTGCCATACGGGAGCTTACCAAGCAGATGAAGGATGCGGCGAAGATACTTGATTTCGAGCAGGCGGCGTATTTCCGCGACAGGATAAACGAGCTGAGCGACAAGAAAGTGCCGGACAGACGGAAGTACGGTGGCGGAGGTTCACGCAAGTGAGGCTACAATCCGACTTCAATCTGTTGTCAAGGCGGCAAAGCCAGAGACTTCAATCTGTTGCCAAAGAGCAAAAGTTTAGGTCAAGCCTTTTCAAAGGCTTGCGGGTTCTTAGGGTAGCACCCTAAGTCGCCATCCGCAGATGGCGAAATCCCTTATCGTCAGAAAAACGCAGGAGGGGGTAGGAAAAAATGTCCCTAAGGACATTTTTTCCGCAGGGGAACCCTCGTCGGGGGTTCCCCTGTATAGGTCGCCGTGCGACCT
>JAISGQ010000034.1 GCA_031262985.1 Oscillospiraceae bacterium | reverse complement strand
TCTGACTTTCCGGCTTTGCCTCGGATCTGTGATGTTTTCTATATATTTTTGTATCATGACAAAATCACCTCTTGACCATAATACAATAAATTCTCATTTATGACAACTTATTTGTTTTTCACGGATTGTTTTTCATGCGTCAGCCGTGAATTCTCTTGTTGCTCCTATTGTGCCTTTTGAAGAAGTGTGATAGAATTAATAATACCGCTCTGCAGTATAACCCTAATTGAAATTCTTGCCGAAAGGATATGTTTTTCTATGGCTAATTTTTATGATGCTAAACCTCCTTCAAATCTCGCTCCGCGCAGTGAGGTGGCGAAAACCGTATCAGACAGAGAAAAGAGGAAGGAAGAATTAAGCACACTCATGCCGTGGCTCGAGGAGTACGAGCTCGACTCCATCCTCTACGACGAGGGTTATTCCACTGTAGTGGAAACTCCCGAAAAGCCTGCGGATGATTTCGCGAATTGGGACTTGACCAACTACTCCCCCATTTACCGCGATACGGAGGGCAAATACGGCGCGTACAACGAGATTATGGATTCAGACGACGCGTCTTCCGAAAATCAGGACTACAGCAGTATTCCCGAGGACGAGGAGACGGCGGCTATCAGAGAGCGTTCGCGCAGTATACTCTCCAAAAACATAAAGACAGAGGCGACGATTGCGGGATTTACACTGCTGATATTTGTAGTAGTGGAAATTCTCATAGGACTTGGGCTTGCCGCCTACCAAACCATGGTTTTGGGCTACAGAATAGCCGATATAAACTCCTTCCTGCAAAACCCCGACTATATGCTCCTCATTCAGGGAGTTATGCTGGTGCTGGGACTGGGAATCCCCTTCCTCCTATACATCTATTTCCATCAGCTCCCCATGTCGGATATAATCCCTGTACATAAGTTGCGTCAGGGCGAGTTTTTCAATATGGTATTCTTCGGGCTTGGTATCTATATGTGCGTTCAGTACATCATGAACGTCATAAGCCAAGGGTCTTTCCTCGTAGGCGGAATTTACGACTATCAGCTCATTTCGGTTGACACGAAGGGATTGGGTATTCTCTACGCGCTTATCTGCCTTGTGTTCATTCCCGCCGTTATTGAGGAGTTCGTGTTCAGAGGCGTCATCCTGCAGGTCTTCCGCAGACGCGGAGGAGACAATTTCGCCATCGTTCTAAGCTCCATTCTGTGCGGTCTTGTCTACGCTAACACAAGAGGCTTCGGAGTGTTTGTCATCTCCCTCGCCATAGGCTACATAACCGTGTTCTCCGGCTCGATTCTCCCCGCGATAGCAATCAATATAATCCGCTCCTTAATGTCGCTTATTATGGTTCTCCTATCGAGCGTTGTCTCGCCGAATATCATAACATACGCCGACGCGGTTCTCACTATCGCTCTAATGACGCTCTCGCTCATTATAATGCCGTCGCTCTTTGACAAGTTCCCCGACTTCTTCAAACTCAAGCGGAGCAACATGACAATGACGCTGGGAGATAAACTGAAAGCCGCGCTTACACGCCCGAGTGTTATCATTCTATTTGTCTACGCGCTTACCTTCAGTCTGCTCGAATCCATTCCAATCGCCGATATTATGGAAATGTTCTCATAGGGAGAGGCGATGATGTTCGATATAAACACCGACAGAGATTCATATTTCATGAGTATCGCCCTCGCTGAGGCAGAAAAATCCGCACAGGAGGGAGAAGTCCCCGTAGGAGCTGTAATCGTTCGCGGCAATGAAGTTATCTCCCTTGGGCGAAACATGAGAGAGACGCAGAAAACCGCCCTCTCCCACGCGGAGCTGCACGCGATACACGCCGCCTGCCTCAAGCTCGGCGGGTGGAGACTACACGAGTGCGAGATTTTTGTGACGCTTGAACCGTGTCCCATGTGCATGGGGGCGGCGATTAACGCGCGTCTCCTGCGGGTAGTTTTCGGAGCGAGCGACCCGAAAAACGGAGCGTGCGGTTCTGTTATTGATTTAAATGAGGCGGGATTCACCTTCAAAACCGTCGTTCAGTCGGGAGTACTGGGCGGTGAATGTTCGTCAATATTAACTAATTTCTTCGTTGATTTACGTAACAAACGGAATAATTTAAGTAAAATACCCTAAATTCACAGTGGATTTATTGTGCATTTAATAGATTTTGTCATATTAGTATAAAAATCAGTTGCTTTTTCTTCCAAATAATGTTAAAATTTATACAACAAGTGAATTTAAGATTTTGTATGAATTTTTGTGGAGGAGGAAAGGGTAATGCAACAAACTAAAAATGATCTTTTTAAGTTTAAACGCAATACTAAGCAAGCTGTTTTGGTAAGACTTCTTTTCATATTTTTAATCGTTGTTATACCTGTTCTTCTGAGCGGATGCACAGTGACACTGTTTGATACACCCGACAGTGCTAACGACAAAACCGCTCTCAACCCCGATTCGGGCAACGGAGTTATCTCCCCTGCGGTCTCATACGAAAATACAGAAGAAGTGGAGAATCCTCAGTCAATAAGCAATGATGTTGCAGAACCCACAACTGAGGCTACGACTACTACGACTGCCGCAACAACAACTACTACCACTACGGAGGCAACAACAGCTGCTACTGCTGCTCCTCCTACAGAACCGACTACAGCAGCTACACAGCCGCCGGAGATACCGGCTCCTCAGAATTATCTGCCCGCTCAGTATAAGCCCTCCGGAGTTGCGGTCGCAAGAGAACTTGACCTACTCTATGCCGTATACAATGAGATAAACGCAATAAGACAGCAGTACGGAGTTGCACTCTCCTCGTGGGACGGCGTGATGGCGTATCAATCTCAGCAACAGGCGTTGTATCTCGCGGAGTCGAGACAATTCCTCCACTCGATTAAAATCAACTGGGAGTGGGAAACGGTAATCGGCTACAACCAGACAGTCGGTAGTTCATACGCAAAGCAAATCGCGGTTGATGTGTGCAAGGCAAGCCCCAAGCTGCTCTCCGGCAAATGCACTAAAATCGGAGTAGGCGCGGCAAGCGGTCTTTCGGGCGACACGACCAAGGTTTATATAGTAGTACAGGGAATTTAATTAAATCAGTAATTATAATGAAAGAGAACACAATATGGTTTTGCGTCAAGCAAAACTATATTGTGTTTTAAATAAAGGGAGGATATATTCTTGTGAAAAGATATGTTGTTGTGGTTTCACTGCTACTCTGCTGTTTGTTTTTCGGCGCGTGTGGAGGAGATACTCCTGCCCCGAAAAGAGGCGACATTGCCGAATACCTTAAAGAAACTTATAATATAACCGAATTTCAGATTACAGAAAGCGGAACTACTCCGCAATTCGACTTGTCCGGCGGTCATTATGCCGACCACGGCTATGTGGCGGTAGAAGTCGGAGGCGTAGTCTTCCACGTAACCAACGGCAATACCTTCGGCGGCTTGGGGAGCGGCATAAAGATGTATGACGACTACCTTGCGATAGTTAAAGGCGAAGGCGATTTGGGGGAATATGTCTCCGCCTTATACGGCGAGCTTCCTGACGGGACAACCTTCTCTGCAAACTGGGGTTCTGCTACTACCGCTCACCCCAAGAAATTCCCCATCAGCTTTGAGGAATTAGCCGCATATGACAACCACAAAAACCTAAATGTAGTGTTTCATTGTGACAACTCCGCAGCTTTGAATGAAAACGCGGATGCTTTGTGTGCGTTAGAAGAAAAAGCAGATATTATGGTCAGAACACATTTTAGAATTGAGAGTGCGGGGCAGGATATCTATCGCTTGAAGGACGGCAGATTGGTAAACACTACAGATGATTTCTCCACCGAAAAATTGCCGTATATAGACTACCCTTACTTGGAGGACGCCGAACTTCGGCTAATCTACGAAACAAAACCTCCTGAGTATAATTTCAATGTGGAGCTGTACAGCACCTATGAGGAGTACGAAAAGCTGTCGGACGAGTACGAGGAGAAATTTGACAAACGGGCGAAGGTTATTGAGAAAGCACTCGAGGAAATCGGATATTATTAAGAGAGTTTATAAGCTAAACAAAGCTAAGACTAAAATTACAAAAGCCGCGCCCAAAAGGCGGGGTTAGATAGGGATTAAACAAAGACGCCCGTGAACACCGAGAAAATCGGCTGTTCACGGGCGTCTTTTATTTCTGCATTAATTTCTATTCGACACCCAAAGCCTTAAACAC
>JAISGQ010000033.1 GCA_031262985.1 Oscillospiraceae bacterium | reverse complement strand
TCTGACTTTCCGGCTTTGCCTCGGATCTGTGATGTTTTCTATATATTTTTGTATCATGACAAAATCACCTCTTGACCATAATACAATAAATTCTCATTTATGACAACTTATTTGTTTTTTACGGATTGTTTTTCATGCGTCAGCCGTGTAAATTCATCTTAAATTTCTTGACCTGCCGATTCATTAAGGATATAATAAACTTGGATATATATATTATGGTTATATTGCGGGAGTAATTATAAATGCACAGCATAAATTTTTCGGAAATAGGAGATGCCAAGCGCAACCCTATCGGCGGCAACCGCGTCATATGGTCGAGCGAGGGACACACCTTCGGCACGGATGCGGTACTTCTCGCCGATTTCTCCTCACCAAAGACGAATGAGGCGGCACTCGATTTGTGTACAGGCTGCGGCATTATCCCTCTGCTGTGGGCAATCGTCAGGGAGAACGAGGGCGTTTCGGGCGTATTCTCCGCACACGGGTTGGAGATTGACCCCGAGGGCTGTGTCCTATTCGAGCAAAGCGCGAAGGAGAACGGCTACGGGGAGATAATCACACCGATATGCGCCGATTTGCGCGAAATTGCGAAGGCTGTTCCCTGCGAGAGCTTTGACTTGGTTTCCTGCAATCCTCCCTACTTTGTCGAGGGGAGCGGGGCGCCGAACCCATCCGAACGCCGGCTTGCCGCGCGAAGTGAGAGTATGTGTACTATAGACGACGTGTGCCGTGCGGCGGCGTTCAGCCTAAAATACGGCGGGAGGTTCTGCCTGTGCCACAGAGCGGAGCGGATTGCCGATGTAGTTTGCGCCATGCGTAAGTACAAGCTCGAGCCTAAGCGGCTCAGATTAGTTCAGGACACCGCGAGGAAAGCTCCGTGGCTGATTTTAGCGGAAGGGAAAAAGGGAGCTAAGCCCTCCGCCGTGACTATGCCTGCTCTTATCATGCGAAATGAGGACGGCAGCCGCACAGATGAGCTTAGGAGGATATACGGACGGTACGGGGAGTGCTGAGAATACCGATATATCGGTGATTTGCGCCTCCTGTATCGGTGACTTGACCATTCTGTATCGGTGACTTGACCCTCCTCTACTACTATCTTAAATAAGTGTACAATCACTTTATTTGCAGCTCAATATAGTACTCGTAGGTCGCAAGGCGACCTACACAGGGAACCCCCGACGAGGGTTCCCTACGGAGAAAATGTCCTTAGGGACATTTTCTCCTACCCCTCCTGCGTTTTTCTGACGAGGAGGGAGTTTCGCCATCTGCGGATGGCGAGTTAGGACGCCGTCCGATTCTAAATTAACTTAGAAAACAACAAAGAAAAGCGCGAAAAGCTTTCGCATATGGTTTTTTGGGCTTTTCTTGCATTGTTTTGTTAGTTAATTTTGAATGTGAACCATGCAAGCCTTTGCAAAGGCTTGACCCAAACTCTATAGCTGTTCCGCTTGGCATATGTGGTTTTATTGGCGAGGATTTTTGTTGTCAAACAAGGCGGACGACGCAGGCTTGCCCGCGCAAGTCAAGAAGGACAACGCTGTTTGGCGGCAAAAAGACCGTCAAGAAAGCCGCAAATGTCAAGTGGAACAGCTATCATCCTTGGCAACAGACTGTAGTTTGAAGTAATAGAAGTAATATGTGAAAGGCGGAGCGGCTTTTGGAAAACTGCGAACAGGATAACAACCCCCAAAACACAGGCACAAATAAAGTCGGGAAGCTGATTTTAGTGTGTACTCCTATAGGAAATATGGGCGATTTCAGCCCGCGCGGGGAGCAGAATCTCCGCGACTGCGACTTTATCGCGGCGGAGGATACACGCGTAGCACTCAAGCTTTTAAATAAATTTCAAATAAAAAAGCCTATGCTCAGTTATTTTGAGCATAATAAGAGAGACAAGGGCGAATATATTTGTAACAGAATGCTTGGAGGAGAAGTTTGCTGCCTTGTCAGCGATGCCGGAATGCCCGCCATAAGCGACCCCGGCGAGGATTTAGTCGCTCGCTGCGCCCAGCTCGGAATACCCGTCGAGTGCGTTCCCGGACCTTCTGCGGTAGTTGCCGCAGTCGCACTTTCGGGGCTTCCTTCGGGGAGATTCACCTTCGAGGGCTTCCTGAGCATGAGCAAAAAGAGCCGCTTTGAACATCTCCAAAGCATTGTGTCGGAGACGCGTACCATGGTGTTCTACGAAGCTCCGCACAAGCTTCGCGCCACACTCCGCGACTTATACAATACGCTGGGTGAGCGCAGAATATCGGTCGTCCGCGAGATTACGAAAATCCACGAGGAGGTCATTCGCACTACCTTGTCCGAGGCGGCAAAGCTCTACAGTAGCGGCAACGCCAAGGGTGAGTTTGTGCTGGTAATCGAGGGAGCTACACCCGCTCCTCCCCCCGAAATGACGGTGGAGCAGGCGGTATCTATCGCGTCAGGCTACTTGGAGGACGGTATGTCGGTCAGCGAGGCGGCAAAAGCGGCGGCGGCTGACACGGGAGTGAAAAAATCGGATATATACAAGCTAATCTGCGAAAAATAATTACTGTAAGAAAGGTGATTTTACTATGGATACACTGGGAAAGCTTATTCTCCTCGCGGCAGGAGCGGGAGTTGCCGTATTCGCGGCATCAAAGATAATCAAGAAGCTCAACAAAGACGGCAAGATTGAGGAGGATATCCAGACTGCCTACCGCCATATGAAGGCGCGTTGGTGCGGTCAGAGCGAGGACGACTACACAAACGAGAAGGATTATTTCAGCGCCGATTTCGGCGGCGCGAAGGAGGACGGCGGCTTCTCCCTCAATGAGGACGAGGACACCTCCTACCAATTTTTGTATGAGGACGACGATTTCGGCGGCAGCTCCGCCGAATATACTCCTCCCGCAACGGACGCGCCGTTTAAGGTTAAAGCGACTGTAGACACCGTAACGGAGGATTTCGCTGTCACTGTCAACGTCTCCGAAGCCGCCCCCGAGGCGGACGACATCGAGCCTATTCAGAGCAGTCCGGACGAAAACGCCGAGCTTTCGGACGAGGAGCTTATGAAGATTATCGAGGAAGAGATAATGCAGGACGACATACAAAAGCTGGTCGATTCGGAGAATAACTCAGAGGAGCAGTAGCTTCCTCTCCTCCTTACGAAAATTACAGTGTGGAGGACGGACACGGGCGAGAGGGCTACTTCGGTGACTGAGCGGTGTCTGTCCTCCTATATACATCGAAGAGGGAGTATAAATGAAATTCAGATACGGAAAAAATGTGCTGGTAACAGGAGCGGGGAGCGGCATAGGGCTTTCCTGTGCCGAGCTTTTCGCCGGCAGGGGCTACACCGTCTTTGCCGCCTCACGAAGGGCGGCAGGAGAAACCCGTGCGGTTAAGAGCGGCACTGTCACTCCTCTCTCGATGGATGTGACAGACGAGAGCAGTATTGCCGCCGCCGCAGAGAAACTCCGCTTGTTATCTGCAATGCCCGACATAATCATACACTGCGCCGGAATAGGCATAGGCGGCGCGGCGGAGGACACTGCCGCCGAAGCGGTGTTCTTCCAGCTTGACACCAACTATTTCGGAGTACTTAACGTAAACCGCGCCTTCATGCCGCATATGCGGGAGCAGGGGAGAGGGCTTGTGCTGATAATCGGCTCTGTAGCGGGGCTTATTCCCGTGCCATATCAGTCTCACTACAGCTCGTCTAAAGCCGCGCTTGAGCCGTACTGCGAGTGTCTCCGCATTGAGAGCCGCCCGTTTGGAGTAAGAGTAGCACTGATTGAGCCGGGCGATACAAAGACGGATTTTACCTCCGCGCGGAAAATGTGCGTTCCGAAGGGATCTCCCTACAGCGAGACCTGCGGGCGTTCTATCGAAAAAATGGCGAAGGACGAGCAGAACGGCAAGTCTCCGATTACTGTAGCCAAGGCGGCGTTTCGCCTGTCTCGTAGGCGCAACCCGCCTGTGAGGACGATAGTCGGGCTTGACTACAAGCTGCTTGTGTTTTTAGCGGGGATTTTGCCCAGCCGCTTGAAGGAAAGAATTTTGACGGTTATGTACGCGCCGAAAAAATAGATGCAACCATACTGCAAACAACGCAAATTATAATTTTACGGAGGTATGTGCAGTGTCACAAATGGGAAAGGCTAAGATTCCGAGCGAAAAAGCACTGATGGAAATAAAGAAGCTGAAAATCAAAACAACTGTCGCAGTTGTCGGATTTTCCGCTTTGATTATCCTCCTTGTCCTTCTTTTGTTTATAGTCAATAACGCTATGCGTGCATACAACGCAATCGGAACGATAGATTATAACCCTCAGACAGTAACGCTGACGGAGGAGGAAATAGAGCAGGTCAAACAGCTTGATGTGGACGAAACTCTCTCAAACTCCGACACAGCCGACGTGACTACCGCCGAGAGCGAGATGGACGAATTTCTCGCCGCGGAGATACCGCACACCGTTGCATACGACGATATTATCAACGTCCTTCTAATCGGAACGGATAAGAAGGATGAGGATGAAATCAGCCGCTCCGACAGCATGATGCTCCTCACGATAGACAAGAAGGCGGGTAAAATCAAGCTGACCTCCTTCATGCGCGATATGTATATCAGCATCCCGGGCTACGGCTACGACAAGCTCAACTCCGCGTTCGCCTACGGAGGAGGAGAGTTACTGCTCCAAACCATCAACAAAAACCTCAAGGTTAATATAGAGAAGTATGCCTGTATTGACTTCTCCCTGTTCGCCTCCCTTATAGACGATTTGGGAGGACTGTATCTCGATGTGAAGCCGAACTACCTACAGCAGATTAATAAGTACGCGGGGAAGAATCATCAGGTCGAAAAGGCGGGCTTACAGCACTTAGACGGCAGGCAGGTACTCGCCTTCTGCCGAATCAGGAAGATTGACTCCGACGTTCAGAGAACCGAGCGGCAGAGAATGGTTATGAAGGGGATTTTCGCGAAGGTGAAATCCGCCTCCCTCACAGAACTCACGGATATGGTGACAAAATCCATGCCGCAGGTCAGGACGAATCTCACAGAAGATGAGATTAAGGACCTCATGTTCCTGCTCCCCTCTGTCAGAAACTACGACATAAACGAAATGCGCGTGCCGATTGACGGAACATGGAGCGATTTGGTTATAAATAAAATTTGGTATGTTGACTTTAACCGCCAGACCAACGCAAAGGCGTTAGGGGAGTTCATAAGCGGATAAATATCAATCAGAACACTGACAGACGGCAGAATTTTGCCGTCTGTCAGTGTGTACAGCAACATAAAATCTTTTTGCATATAGTTGTGGTATTTTCGGTAAACATATGGTAGAATGATTGTGGGTTATAGTCGCTCATATCCGAATTTGACAATTTGATATAGGAGGATAATAATATGAAACTGATTCTTGCTATTGTAAATAATGACGACAGCTCCGCTGTTGCTAACCACCTGACATCCGGCGGATTCTCCGTCACAAGGCTCGCCACAACAGGCGGCTTCCTCAAGGCGGGCAACACTACCTTCCTCGTGGGTACAGAGGACGAGAAAGTCCCCGAGGTCATTTCGCTTATAGAGCAGTATTCAAAGAAACGCACACAGGTAGTTCCCGCCGTCACCTCATACGACTCCATGATGTTCACCTCCGTTCCCGTGGAGGTGTCAATCGGCGGAGCTACCATATTCGTCATGAATGTCGATGAGTTTAAAAAGTGCTGAGTGTGAATTTGTTTGGTGAGGAGATGTTCGGCAATGCGCCGCTTCTACAGAATCTCTCCTCTCTTCTCGTAAACGGCAGGCTTCCCCACGCGATGATTATAGAGGGCGACGACGGCTTAGGTAAGACTACACTTTCGCGGCTTATCGCCTCCGCGCTTTTATGCACAGACGGCATACAGCTTCTGTGCGGACAGTGCGTCGGCTGCGATAAGGTGAGGAGAAACATACACCCCGATTTTGAGATAATCACGGGAGTGGGAAAGTCGAACGCCATCCCCATCTCCGAGATACGAAGGCTTCATTCCGAGGCATACATACAGCCGAACGAGGGGGAGTGCAGGGTTTATCTCTTGGAGGACTGCGACAATATGCAGCAGGAGGCGCAAAACGCACTGCTCAAGCTGTTTGAAGAGCCTCCCGGAAGCACCGCCTTCATCCTCACAGCGAGGAGTTCGATGAATCTTTTGGAGACCATCCGCTCGAGAGCGGCAGTTTTTACCCTCCTGCCCGTCACACCGGAGGAGGGGATGTCCGCTATCAGGAAGGCGAGCGAAGGCGCGTCGAACCCTCCGAATGAGGAGCAGATGCGCGACGCTCTTTTGACCTCCTCGGGCAATATAGGCGCGGCGTTGTCCATCCTCAGCGGCGACACCGAGGGGAATACTCAGCTCATGTGTATGCGGCTTGCCGACGCGCTGGCAATGGCTTTGTGCAGTGATTTTGAGCATGACTTCCTCAAAGCGGCGGCAAACCTCCCGACGGACAGGCTTCAGTTTGCCGATGTGCTTACTAAACTCCGCATGACACTGCGTACAGCCGTGCTTCTCAGCGCGGGGGCGAGGGAGGATATACTCTATCCCACACAGGCGGCGCGAAAGCTGTCCTCTTGCCTGACGGCGGAGAGACTGCTCGCGGTGATAGACGCTCTGCCGCAGATAGAGCGGGCGGTGTCACTCAACATTGATATTAAAAATTTAATTCCGACTGTGCTGTGCAGTAAGCTGAGGCAGGCGGCGGGGAAATGATTTTGGTATGGATTGTAATTCTTGTGGAATTTGCAAGGTTGTCAGCTATTTAACCGTAAACATTCTTTAGGCGGTATTGACATAATTATACAACGCCGTATAGATACCCTATAGGTCGCAAGGCGACCTATACAGGAAACCCCCGACGAGGGTTTCCTACGGAAAAATGTCCTTAGGGACATTTTTGCCTACCTTCCTGCGTTTTTGAACGCTAAAAGAGTTTCGCTCTCTGCGGAGAGCGACTTAAGACGCTGTCTTAAGAATCTGCAAGCCTTTGGAAAGGCTTGACCCAAACTTTGCCTCCTTGGCAACGGATTTTAATTGGATAGTAATAAGGAGAATCATATGGCAGACATTATTGGCGTAAAGTTTAAAAATGGCGGCAAAATTTATTATTTTTCGCCTAACAACGAGGACTACAGCATCTCAGACGGCGTAATTGTAGAAACTGCGCGTGGAGTTGAGTTCGGCGAGGTCGCCTTGCCGCGCACCTCTATCCCCGACGACAAGCTCGCCCACGCACTCAAGCCGGTAGTCAGAAAGGCTACTCCCGCCGACTACAAGAAGGTGGAGGACAACAGGCAGCTTGAGCAGTCGGCGTTTAAAATTTGCGAGGAGAAAATCAAGAAGCACAAGCTGGAGATGAACCTAATCAGCGTGGAGTACACGTTTGATTCGAGCAAGCTGCTCTTCTGCTTTACCTCAGACGGGCGTGTCGATTTCCGCGACTTGGTCAAGGACTTAGCGCAGGTTTTCCGCACCCGCATTGAGCTTCGGCAGATAGGTGTACGCGACGAGGCGAAGATGTTCGGCGGACTTGGCGTCTGCGGGCGTCCATTCTGCTGCGCCACCTTCCTCACCGATTTTCAGCCTGTTTCAATCAAAATGGCGAAGGAGCAGGGACTTTCCCTCAACCCCGTGAAAATTTCCGGCACGTGCGGCAGGTTAATGTGTTGCCTTAAATACGAGCAGGACGCGTATGAGGACCTCATTCGCCGTTCTCCGAAAAACGGAATGAGGGTTACTACTCCTAACGGAGAGGGTACGGTTACGGAGCGGCTTCTGCTTAAAAAGAGCTGTAAGGTTCAGCTTGACGGCGACAACACCGTCTCCACCTACATGAACCGTGACCTCAAGTGGTCAACTAAGCGGGACTCCGACTACGAGGAGGAAGAGGACGACATACTGCTCGACATAGTCGCCGAGGATGATACGAACTTAGCCGATATTTTAGATGAGAGCGAGAAACCGAAACTCCAGAGGAACAAAGGAAGGAGCAATAATCGCTACAACGGCGGTGGGAGAAGCAACGGCAATCACAATAATCAGCACGGACGGAAACCCCGCGAGGAAGCTCCCGCAAACAGTACCTACAACTCCTCCCCCGAGGAGCGTGAGCAGCCCGTCGATGCGAGGAGAACCAAGCCCAACAGGGGGAACTACCAGAAGCAAGGAGGGCACGGTACGCAGAACGGGCAGGGCGGTCAGGTAAGAAAGCCGCCGCATAAGCCCTACAGCAAAGGCGGTCAGGGAGGACATCCCCGCAACGCAGGACAACAAGGCACTCCGAACGGTCAGGGCGGACAAGGTGTGCAGGGATAGTTTAGGTTTAACGCCGCACAAAAGACGGCGGTGTTGCTTAGTACAATATGAGAGAGGACGGCGAGTGGCAGTTGGTAAGACATATCGTTATGTGGAATTTTGCCGACGGGAATACCGATACGCAAAACAGGGAAAACGGGCTTAAAATCAAGTCGCTTCTCGAAGCGGCAGCCGCGAAGATAGAGGGAGTTATCTCCTTCTCCGTGCATCTCAATGAGATGGGGTCGAGCAATCGGGACATCCTGCTTTTCAGCGAGTTTGAAAGCGCGGAGGCACTCGAGCGTTATCAGGTCAGCGAAGGACACAAGGCGGCGGGAGTGTTCGTCCGCGCGGTCACGAAGGACAGAGCCTGCATCGACTACGAGGCGGAGCAGTAAAGAAGCCGAAGCCGGTAGAGAATTGATATACTTACAAAAAAGAGCTATAGTTTCGATTGCTCACATCATAATTTCAGCAATCTATCATATCTTAAAAAATTGAAAGCTTTTGGGGTTATGCCAAGCACAGGCTCGTGAAATTTAAAGGTATTCCTAAAACGACTTTTCAAATACATCTTCTTGAGACTGAATTTAGGTTTAACAATCGGGACATTGATTTGTATCACTTCTTCCTAAAAATATTCCGTGAAAACCCTC
>JAISGQ010000029.1 GCA_031262985.1 Oscillospiraceae bacterium | reverse complement strand
ACGGGGATGCACTATAGGTCGCACGGCGACCTATACAGGGGAACCCCCGACGAGGGTTCCCCTGCGGAAAAAATGTCCTTAGGGACATTTTTTCCTACCCCCTCCTGCGTTATTGAACGATAAAGGATTTCGCCATCTGCGGATGGCGAGTCAGGGCTCTGCCCTAACAACCCGCAAGCCTTTACAAAGGCTTGACCTAAATTCTAACTCTTTGGCAACAGATTGCAGTTAGTGTAAATATTATAACAACAAATCAAAAATAGTGCAAGAATTATCACAGAAGGAAGGGAATTTCCATGAATCACGGCTTCATAAAAACTGCGGCTGTATCTCCCGCTCTCCGTCTGGCGAGCTGTATGGAAAACGCCGAGGAGATAATCCGCCTCGTCCGAGAGATGACAGAAGGCGGCGCGAAAGCAGCAGTGTTCCCCGAGCTGAGCGTCACCGGCTACTCCCTCGGCGAACTTGTCTTTCAGAAAACCCTCCTCTCAAACGCCGAGGCGGCAGTAGTAAAAATAGCGAGGGAGACCGCCGATTGCGAAATTATTTTCACAGTAGGAGTGCCTGTCGCCGTGGGCTGTTCCATATATAACTGCGCGGCAGTGATATACAAGGGAGTGCTGTTAGGGCTTGTCGCAAAGACCCACCTGCCCAACTACGGCGAGTTCTACGAGGCACGGTACTTCGCCTCCTCCCCAAAGGAGAATATCGAGGTTTCCTACGCCAATCAGCGCGTACTGCTCGGAAACAAGCTGATATTCAAGTGCCGCTCCATGCCCGACTTCGCCATAGGAGTGGAAATATGTGAGGATTTATATGTACCCATCCCCCGAAGCAGCATCCTTGCGCCTGCGGGAGCGTCGATAATATTCAACCTTTCCGCGAGCAACGAGCTTGTAGGAAAGGACATATTCAGAATCTCCGTCATAAAGGCACTCTCCGCGCGGCTCTACTGCGGCTATGTCTACGCGGGCGCGGGGCAGGGGGAGTCCACCTCTGACTTAGTTTTCGCGGGGCAGTGTGTCGCGGCGGAGAACGGCTATATCCTCTCTGAGCAGAAGTGGAAGCCCTCCGAAATCATGTACTCCGACATTGATGTCGAAAGAATAGCCTCCGAGAGAAGGAGGTGCAGTACCTACGCCCATGAGGATTCGGGCGTAACCGCTGTTTATTTCGATATGGGAGTGAGCGAAACCGCCCTCGGGCGGAAGTTTCCGCGATTCCCGTTTATTCCGCTCTCGAATGATGCTCTGCGCGATGTGTGTGAGGAGATTCTCACAATTCAGTCGAAGGCACTGCAATCTCGTCTAAGCTCAATCAACTGCAAGTACGCCACAATCGGGCTTTCGGGAGGGCTGGATTCTACTCTCGCACTGCTTGTGACTGTCCGCGCGTTTGACGCGCTGGGGCTTGACAGGAAGAACATATCGGCAATAACAATGCCCGGAATGGGAACTACTCAGAAGACCAAGAGCAACGCGGAGATTCTGGCAAACTCCCTCAAGGTGGGCTTTTCGGAGATTAGTATAGAGCGGTCGGTTCTCCTCCACCTTGACGACATAGGTCAGCCGGAGGGCTTGCAGGACGTGGTTTTCGAGAACAGTCAGGCGCGTGAACGCACTCAGATACTCATGGATGTCGCCAACAAGACGGGCGGCATAGTGATAGGTACGGGCGATTTGAGCGAGCTTGCACTCGGCTGGTGTACCTACAACGGCGACCATATGTCTATGTACGGCGTCAACTGCGGAGTGCCAAAGACGCTGGTGAAGTATTTAGTTGAGTATGTCGCGGTTAACTCTGAGGGGGAGATAGCCAAAACCCTCTTCGACATTCTCGACACTCCCATAAGTCCCGAGCTGATTGCGCCGAAGGACGGGGAGATTATACAGAAAACCGAGGAGATTATAGGTCCGTATGAACTGCACGACTTCTTCCTCTACTACATCATGAGGTTCGGTTTTTCGCCCTCTAAGGTGTACAGGATGGCGAGGGAGGCGTTCGGTAGCTCCTACAGCGGGAGCGAGATAATGAAGTGGCTTACCATGTTCTACAGGCGGTTTTTCTCCCAGCAGTTCAAGCGAAACGCTATTCCCGACGGCGTGAAGGTGGGAACTGTGGCACTCTCTCCAAGAGGCGACTGGCGTATGCCGAGCGACGCGGTAATGCTCGAGTGGGTTAAGGAGACAGAGGAGCTGAGTGAGGAAGAGTAAGGTTTGTATAGTTAATTAACTTAGAAAACAACAAGAAAACACGGGCGAAAAGCTCGGATTTGTGCGGTTTTCGCCCGCGGAGGCTTGATTGTTTTCTTGTTAATTTAGTATATTACTCCGACAGAAGAACAGGATTTGTATTGCTCCGACACAGATTAAAACCTTTGCCGAAGCAACAATTCACGAAAGGATGTATCACAATGAGAAAGCTATCGGTTATTCTGATTTTTATATTAATATGCTCCCTCTCCCTCTCCTCATGCAAGGAGGAGGAGAAGCCCGTCACCTCCACCGGCGGCTACTCCGACGTAATCATGCCCGACGGTGACGGCAAGAAGGAGCAAAAGCCGCAGGACGGCGGCGAAGCGGTGCAGTACACCTTCGCCTACGGCACTCTCACAGGCGGGCAGTACGGCTTCGGAAGCACGTCGGACGACGATTTCATCCTCCGATTCGGTTCTCCCGACAGCAGGGACAGCTCCGACTACGAGGAGCTTCACTACGGCAGCTCCCAGTTTCATTTTGATGACGAGGGGCTGTTCTACGCATATGTGGAGGGCGATAGGTTTGAAGGTCCTCTTGGCGTTCGGTGCGGCATGAGCTTTGACGAGGTTCTCCCGCTCATATGGAAGGGAAGCACGGAGGGGATTTCGCTGAGAGAGGGCGACCCGCTCCCCATCTACGGCGAAACGGTTCAGTACGAGGACGAGAACACCCCCGCGCTGTCGTTTAGGCTTGCTCCCTATGCGTATATCGAGGCTACTACCATCGAGTTCGCGACGGAGAATCACGCCTACACGATAAAGCTGGCGGTGTGCGACGGCAAGGCGACAACTGTGCCGGAGCAGCAGAATACTACTGTGGAGTATTTAAACCTGCATTTTTCAAATGAGGGAGTGCTTACTGCATTTGATATGGGGATTTCGTTCGGCGTGTAGGGTTAGAGAGGTGCTTTACAGAAAAATTTAACAATAAGCGCGTTTCGCTCTTGACATACGCGTGACAAATGAGGTATAATGCTTTTGTCTTATAATATCGCTGAGTATTTCTTGAATCAGCATAGAGACCTCGTGTTCTAAAGGCGGAGGGGAGGGAAACCAAATGTCATCGGAAATTAAAATAAGAGACAACGAATCTCTGGAAAGCGCGTTGAGACGCTTTAAGAGATCATGTGCACGCTCAGGCGTGATACAGGAAGTCCGTAAAAGAGAAGCTTATGAGAAACCCTCTGTTCGTCGCAAGAAGAAGTCTGAGGCCGCTCGCAAACGTAAGTTTAAGTAAGCTGATACTCTTTATAAATGGAAAAATACAGGATGGCGAGCAAGTATTTGCTCGCCATTTGTTTGTAATATAGGGGCAATATTGGGCGGGAGGTCAAGTTCAGTTGACAGGTGACAAGTGACAGTTGACAGTTGTCCGCCTGCGGGCGGGGGAATAAAATGAAAAATGATGAATTGTTCCGCTTGCGGGCGTAGGTTGAGGCTTGCGGGTGGAGGCTGAAGTCTGCGGGTGGAGGCAAGTAGTATCAGCAGCCTTCGCAACGTGTGTTAACCCTCGGTTTGCCTAACGGAGATGCCCTATAGGTCGCACGGCGACCTATACAGGGGAACCCCCGACGAGGGTTCCCCTGCGGAAAAAATGTCCTTAGGGACATTTTTTCCTACCCCCTCCTGCGTTTTCTGACGATGGGGGTGTTTCGCCCTCTGCGGAGGGCGACTTAAGACTCTGCCCGATTCTAAATTAACTTAGAAAACAACAAAGAAAAGCGCGAAAAAGCTTTCGCATATGGGTTTTTTGGGCTTTTCTTGCATTGTTTTGTTAGTTAATTTTGAATGTGAACCATGCAAGCCTTTG